>JBBSJP010000012.1:0-100451 GCA_038257155.1 Lysobacterales bacterium
ATCCGCGCCGACGATGTTTGTCGCCCGACCCAACGACCCGGCGGCGCTTGAGCCGACCTACGACATCCAGGGTGGCCTTAACCCCACGTAGGTCGGCTCAAGCCGCGAAGCGGTGGAGCCGACAATGCGAGAGCGACGGGTGTTGCGAAAGTTGCGAGCCGCTCGGCGCGCCGCGTCGGATCCGCGCCGACGATGTCGGTCGCCCGACCCGACGACCCGGCGGCGCTTGATCCGACCTACGACAACCAGGGTGGCCTTAACCCCACGTAGCTCGGCTCAAGCCGCGAAGCGGTGGAGCCGACAATGCGAGAGCGACGGGTGTTGCGAAAGTTGCGAGCCGCTCGGCGCCTCGCCTCCAGTGGCATGCCCCGACTGGAGGGCGCATCTTGATGCGCCGATGCGGAACGCTCGACCGCTGCGACGGCGGATCAAGATCCGCCCTCCAGCGAATGTATCTTTGCTGTGCGCCACACCCTGCCCTTCCGTACCCCACCCCCAACTCCCCCGCTGTGCGAGCATGATCCCGGTCCACCTTCGGAACACCATCCATGACGCCACACAGCCACGCCGCCGAGCGCATTGCCGGCATCCGTCGCAGCGGCAAGCTGGTCAGCGCGCGCGATGCGGTGCAGTTGATCCGCGACGGCGATACCGTCGCCACCGGCGGCTTCGTCGGCATTGGCTTCGCCGAAAACCTCGCCGTAGCACTCGAAGCACGCTTCCTCGAAGAAGCCAGCCCACGCGACCTCACCCTGGTCTACGCCGCAGGCCAGGGCGACGGCAAGACCCGCGGCCTCAACCACTTCGGCCACGATGGCCTGGTGGCGCGCGTGATCGGCGGCCACTGGGGTCTCGTGCCCGCCCTGCAAAAACTCGCCGTGGAAAACCGCATCGAAGCCTGGAACCTGCCACAGGGCGTGATCACCCATCTGTTCCGCGACATCGCCGCGGGCAAGCCCGGGCATCTGTCGCGCGTCGGGCTTGGCACCTTCGTCGATCCGCGTCATGGCGGCGGCGCGCTCAACGCGCGCACCACCTTTGAGCGCGTGCGCCTGATGCCGATCGATGGCGAGGACTACCTGTTCTACAAGGCCTTCCCCATCGACGTGGCCCTGATCCGCGCCACCACCGCCGATCCCGAAGGCAATCTCACGATGGAGCGCGAGGCGCTGACCCTGGAAGCGCTGTCCTTGGCGATGGCGGCGCGCAATTCCGGCGGCATCGTCATCGCCCAGGTCGAACGCCTGGCCGACAGCCACAGCCTGCCGCCGCGCCAGGTGAAGATTCCCGGCGTGCTGGTCGACTGCGTAGTGCTGGCCGAGAAGCCCGAATACCACCCGCAGACCTTTGCCGAGCAGTACAGCCCCGCCTTCGCCGGCGAACTGCGCGTGCCGGCGGCCAGCGTCACGCCGATGCCGATGAGCGCGCGCAAACAGATCGCCCGCCGCGCCGCGCTGGAGCTGCGCCCCAATGCCGTGGTGAACCTCGGCATCGGCATGCCCGAGGGCGTTGCCCAGGTCGCCGCCGAAGAAAAAGTCATCGACCTGATCACCCTCACCACCGAGCCCGGCACGGTCGGTGGCATACCGGCCGGCGGCCTCAACTTCGGCGCCGCGGTGAACCCGCAGGCGGTGATCGATCAGCCGTACCAGTTCGACTTCTACGACGGCGGCGGCCTCGACCTCGCCTTTCTTGGCCTCGCCCAGGTCGATGCCGAGGGCAATCTCAACGTCTCGCGCTTCGGCAGCCGCCTGGCCGGCGCCGGCGGCTTCATCAATATCAGCCAGAACGCCAAACGCCTGGTCTTCGTTGGCTGCTTCCTGGCCGGCGAAGGCAGCGATGCGAAAACCAAATTCGTGCCCGAAGTCGAACACCGCACCTTCTCAGGCCGCGAAGCCTGGCGCCGCGGCCAGCCCGTGCTGTATGTCACCGAACGCGCCGTATTCCGCCTGCACGAACGCGGCATCGAACTGATCGAGATTGCGCCCCGCCTGGATCTGGAACGGGACGTGCTGCGTCACATGGGATTCGCGCCGATCATCGAGCGGCCGCCGGTGCTGATGGATGCCGCACTGTTTCGCGATGAACCGATGGGCTTGCGTGAGCGGCTGCTGGCTGTGCCGCTGGCGGATCGGTTTGCGTTTGATGCTGGCAGCTCGACCCTGTTCATCAACTTCGAACGGCTGGCCATTCGGAGTCAGGCTGATGTTGATGCGGTTGAGCGCGAGGTTGCGCGCCTACTCGAACCGCTCGGGCAGCGGGTCTACGGCGTGGTGAACTATGACCACTTCAGCTTGCCGGCGGAGCTCGAAGACGCCTGGGGCGCCATGGTGCGCAGGCTGGTGGATCGGTATTACCGGAACGTTACGCGTTACAGCACATCGGCCTTCCTGCGCAGCAAGCTGGGGGAGTCGCTGGCGGCGCGGGGGGTTGCGCCGCATGTTTATGAGAGTGCTGAAGAGGCGAGAGCGGGGTTGGGAGTGGGGTGAGTGAAAAAGGGACGGAGGAAACTATCCTCAGTGACTTTCTCCCGTCCCCTTTTTCAGGCTTCAGTAAACCCCGCAGGTTTGCAGGTTTTCCGCCGGCGCGTAGACAAGTCCTGATGCCGCCACCGTATCGACACAGAACTCGAAACTTAGCTGGCCCTTGGTCGCTGTGGGCGACGCCAGATAGGCGGTTCCACCGGCGTCGGTTGCCCCCATATCGCTGCCGGCGACCCGACCGGTAAACGTGCCGGTGACCTGGGCAGCCGAGACCGGATTGCCGCAGTTGTCGAACACCGAAACATTGGCAGCGCCCACCTTGAAGCCGCGGCCCTGGTCGCTGTAGCCCGTCACGACCGAGGCGACATGCACGCTCCCCGCGCTACAGGTGACCGGTGCGGTTGGCGTGGCGCTGGCCTGGGCACTGAAGCCACTTTCGTTGCTTGAGGTGTCTGCGGCGCTGACGACGTAGTAGTAGGTGGTGCCGTTGATGACATTGCTGTCGCCGAACGCGCTCGACGCCAGCGGCCCTGTGTTGAGCCGGACAAAAGGACCGCCGCTGCTGGTTGACCGATAGACGAAGTAGCCCGCGAGGTCTGCTTCCGCATTGTTCGCCCAGTCGAGCGCTACGTTCAGATCGCCGGCGGTGGCTACCAGCCCCGTGGGAACGCCCGGCGCTGTCGTGTCGTCGCCGCCATTTCCGCCACCGGTGCCCCACAGGACTGCCGCCCACTCGGGATGGTCGATGAAGGGATTGCGATTACCCTGGTAGCTGTAAACGGCCTCGTTGCGCAGGCGCTCCTTCGCGTCCGGTGGATCCTGCTCGTGCCATAGCAGGAGATCGGACAACAGGCCCATGTAGGCCACAGACTGGTTCTCGCTGTTCGACGAGATCAAGGCAGTGTCGTTGGTTAGCCGCAGATCTGGCTCGGCGGCGCCAGTGACGCCGTGGAGTCCGCCTTCGTAACGAATAGCCATGTACAGAACGGCCCGCGCGACATCGCCTTGGCGGTCTCCCCAGGTCTGCCAGTACAGCGTGTCGTACCAGTTGGAGTTCCCAGGAAATGCGCCGCTGCCACCGCCGGTGCCGTTATTCACTTCAGTGACACGTTCGACGCAGTCGGCCAGGCACTCGGCATACGGCTTGTTGTTGCGCGAGGAGTTATAGCCGGCGTCCGACAGGAACAGCATGTGGGTGTCGGTATAGGGGTAGTTGCTGGCGTTGTCGGAGGTGAATCCGTAGGACTTGGGCCAGGTGTGCTCCCGGTTGTACTCGGTGTTCCCTCCGCCGGCTTTCAGATAGCTGGCGTTCTTGTAGACATCGAGGATCCGCCCCGGATTCATTGGGTCCTCATCGGCAAATTCCAGGATGTCCCAGGTGTCCGTTGCGGTCGAGCTGTACGGATAGCGCTGATGGTCGTCGATGATTTCATGCAGGCTCAGGCGCAGCGATTCCGCTGAGCTCGTATCCGCGCTGGCGTAATAGTCCGTGCCCACCGACTGGGTGGAGAACGCGAAGGTGTGGTCGATCAGCATGCCGTCGGGAGTGCCATCGAGGTCGGCCACGGCTTCGGCGTGCACGCGCACCGAGCAGTTCTCGATGGGTGAAAAGTCGGCGGCAAGATCCAGCGTGTAGGTAGACGGGCCGCCGCTGACGATGTAGTCATGCGGTCCGCTCACGTCGCATGAAACGCTTGCGAAGTCGCTGCTGACAACCACATCTTCGCTGAACCCAATCGTGATGTGGCTGTCCACCGATATGTTTTGCGCGCCGTCGACCGGCGAATGGTCCGTGACGCCGGGGGGTTGATCCATGCCCGCGAAAGTCTGGTCGGCGTTGCAAGCACCAAATGTCGAGGCGAAGTTCGGCATCCAGACAAAATCGGCATAGCCGGTGCCCGATCCAGCCAGCTGCAGCGACATGCCGGCAGAGTCGATGCCGTTCTGCGACACACCAATGTCAAGCGACCACATGCCAGTCGCAGGACCGCTATTGCCCAGCATCTGACCTTCGTAGCTCAGGAACTGGACCAGTGTTCCGCTTCCGTCGACAACAGCGATGCCATCGGGACTACCGTTCTGCAGCCCCGGCGTGTTGACCACCACAACCCCGAAGTCGCCGCACGTGGCCGGAATCGTCCCCGACAGCGAATGGGTAGCGTAGGCGTCGCCATTGGCACCGTTGTAGAGCAGCAGACTCCAGCCATTCAGGCTTGTGCCCGCGGCGCCGGCCAGTTCAACGGCCTCACCGACATCGGCACCACTGTTGTCGTAGTGGATCTCGTTGATCCAGACCGTGGCATTAGCCGAGCACGCGGCTGCCACCAGCGCGATTGCCGCGCCACATTTCTTGAGCAACATAAACAAAGCCCCCGAAGATGAAAGATCGAATCCAGCACCTAGCCAGAGACATCCCTATCTCGGTCGCCTGTCCGCACGCTGCCACCACCCGATGACAGCGCCCTTACATCGGCCACGCCCCCTGCGTTAGCCGACCTGGGCGGCGAACTGCCCCGCGCGAACAGTAGCCAGCTTGACACGCGCGGTCAATCGAAACCGGGGGCAGAGTACCTTTTCCGTTTAGAGTAGCTGCCCCGTCGGTGCTACAGGTCGGAGAATGCATCGCGATTTGCTGTGCTTCTCATGGCAGGCGCCAGCGCAGGCTGATTCGCCGCTGCTTTTTGCACTTGAGGTCTTTCGTGATGCCAGCATCTTCACAGCGGACGCATGGGTTACTGCTGGCTCTGTCATGGACTCTCGCCACGACGCTCGCGGTACCGGCCACCGCTGCCGATTTCTACCTCTGCGACTGCGCCGAAGGGGCAGATTTGCAATGCCAGGTCGGCGATGACAGCGCCGACGGCACGTCCCCGCAAACCGCCTGGCGAACCTACGACCGCGGCCAGGATGCGTTCGGCACACTGGACGCGGGCGATCAGCTGAACTTCTGTCGCGGCGGCGTTTTTCCGATCACCGGCAGTACGAGCTGGAACAACAGCCGATGCACGGCAGCGCAGAACTGCAGGGTTACCGCCTACACCGCGCCGTGGGCAAGCGGCGACGAGGCCCGACCGCAGATCACCCAGGCTAATGGACACGCCTTCGAGTTCGTCGATGGCGGCGATCCGGATCACGAAGAGGGCTATCACTTCAGCGATCTGGACCTTCGCTGTTCGGACTGCAGCGGCCCGGCGTATGGCTTCGTGCTCTACAACGATATCGACAATGTGCGACTGAAACGGCTGCGGATCAGCGGCTTTTCGATCGGCGTGCACCTGGCCGGGTCCAACAGTTGCGCCGGCATCCCGCAGTGCGATGACCGCAACGAGCGCTTGACGCTGGTGTCCAGCGAGATCATCGACAATCACGGCATGGGGTTCCTGGGCGCCGGTGACGATCTGTTGATCGCCGACAACCTGTTCTCAGGGAATGGCGGCGCCAATGTCTTTGATCACAACATCTACATTTCCGAAAGCGGTGGTCAGACCACCGGCATCCGGATCCTGCGCAACACGCTCTATCGTTCGTCGATCGGCGATGGCGATATCTGTTTCGGTGTTTCCCTGGTCGCGCATGGCCATCACACCGATCTGCTGATCGAAAACAACCTGGTGTACGAGGATGTCGGTGGCGCAACCCAGGGGTGCTGGGGCATCGGGCTGACCGCTGGCGGCACCCCGGAGGCGGAAGGGTTCGTGCGGGCGATCGTGCGTGGCAACACCATCCGCAATGTCGGCAACACCGCCATCGCGCTGTCTGGCTGCGTGGACTGCATCGTTGAGAACAACCGCATCGAACACGAGCAGGCGTTCCAGGTATGGGGAATACAGGCCAGCGAATTCGGCCGTGAAGCCAACGACCTGCCCATGACGCAGTTGACCGTGCGCAACAATTCGATCTATTCCACCGCCAGTGAAAGCGTCGGCATCCGTGTCGCCGATGAAGGCGTGGGACACGTGATCGTCAGCAATGCGATGCAGTCAACGGGCGGAAGCTGGGCCTGCCTGGATTTGCCGCTGCCGACATCCGCCTACGCCACGATTGACCACAATGTTTGCAACGCCGGGCCCGGAAGCGAATGGGAAAAGGACTCAGGCGATCTCGCTGCCTGGCAGACGGCAACTGGATTCGATGCCGCATCCGAGGCTGCCTTGCCTGGCTTTTTGGACGCGGGCGCGCCGGCGCACAACCTGAGCGCTGCCTCGCCAACATCGCCCATGGTCGACGCCGGCCACCCCACGCTCAGTGCTGCCACGGAGTTCCACGGCAGCCCGCGTGTCGGCATCCCGGATGCTGGGGCCCACGAGTATGGCGTGCTTCCATCCATCTTTGGAGATGGGTTTGAATCGTCGGACTTGCGGCGAGGCGAGTGAGCGCAGAAAAAGGGACGGGGCATTCGTCCTCAGTGAATTTCCGCCGTCCCCTTTTTCCGGGTAGGTTAATTCCCCGCCCCCTTTGCTAGCCTGCTGCCATGACGATAAAGCGCAGACAAGGTCGGCCGCCCCATCCCGATGTCCTGACCCCGGCGGAGTGGCAGGTCGCAGAGTTTGTGCGCCACGGGATGAGCAATCCGGCCATTGCCAAGCGCCTGGGCGTGAGCGTCGACGCGGTGAAGTTCCACGTCTCCAATGCGCTCACCAAACTCGGTTTTACGCAGCGCAGCCAGCTCAGGCAGTGGGATGGCGTGAGTGTCGGCAGCCTGCTCCACGCCAGCGAAAAGGACGAGCAAACCATGGTCAGTCTGGGTCCAATCGGGCAGATATCCCGCAGTGTCAGCAACCTCACGGCGGCCGAGGATTGGTATCGGGACACGCTGGGGCTGCCGCACCTGTTCAGCGCGCCCAACCTGGCCTTCTTCGACTGTGGCGGCACGCGACTGATGCTTGCCCAGGGCGACGGCGCGGCCAATTCCATCCTCTATTTTCGCGTCGCCGACATCCGCAGCGCGCATGGCCAGTTGCTGGAACGCGGAGTGGCCTTCGTGGCCGCCCCGCACCTGATCCATCGCCATCCCGACGGCACCGAGGAGTGGATGGCCTTCTTCAACGACAACGAGGGCAGGCTGCTCGCCATCATGGCCCAGGTCGCGCCCCACGCGGCCCAGCCAGGTGTCATCGATGACTGACATCAGCATGGTAGGCCGCTGCGCGCGCAGCGGTTGAGCAGCGTCCGCAGCCTACGCGCCGATTGCTCACGCGATGCCTCTTCGGCGCGGATTCGATGTAAGGCTTTGAAAGCGTCGATGGCGCGCAGCCAGCTCCGCGGCGCGTCAAGCTGGTCGCATGCATCTGTCGGTTTTCGGCTACGATCCCGCCCCTGTCGAAGTCAGCTGGGACTTGCGACGGATCACTCGCCCGGATGGAACCCGAAATGCCGATCTCGCGCAGCGTGCTTTGCCTGCTTCTCGTACTCCCGTTCGGCGCGCCGCACGCGGCGACCGAAACCCACGCCAGCATCGATGCGCAATTCCATGCCAATGCGCAGAAGCACGGCATCCCGGCCCAGTCCCTTCTGGTGCTGCGCAATGGCGAGGTGCTCTACCGCAATGCCGCCGGCACCGCCGAGCCCGACGGCGGCGCTCCCGTGACGCTGGACACGGTCTTCCCGGTCTTTTCGGTGGGCAAGCTGTTCGCCAGCACGCTGGTGCTGCAACTGGTCGATGAAGGCCTGCTCGACCTTACCGCGCCCGCGTCGCGCTATTTGCCCAGCCTGCCTAAAGCCTGGAGCGAGGTGCGCCTCGACCAGCTGCTGAGTCACGTCTCGGGGCTGCCTGAATACTACGACATCACCGATTTCACCCGGCCCTTCCCGCCGACCCGCGACGCGGCGATTGCCGCGCTGGACGAGGTTCCGCCACCCAACAGCCCAGGCGAGCGCACGCACTACAACCAGACCGGCTACCTCGTGATTGCCGCGGTGCTCGAAGCGGTGACGGGCACGCCCTACCCCAAGCTGGTGCGGCAACGGATCCTGCAGCCACTGGGCATGGAGCAGACCTGGCTGGAGCAGAACGCCGTGCCGGAAGGGCGTCTGGTGCAGACCTACCGTGGTGAAGACGGCGACTATGTGCGCGAGGGGCCGTTCAACTGGCCGGACTACGCCCTGGCGCATGTGGGCGGTTACCTTACGCTGGACGACATGGGCACCTTCATGTCCGCAGTCGCGCAAGGACGACTGGTACCGAAATCGCGCCTGCTTGAAGCCTGGCAGCCGTACCGCTTTGACAACGGCAAAGTCGGCTTCTTCGCCACCGGCTGGGATTACTGCGAGAACGGCCGCTGGCGCGAAGTCGGCCACGACGGCGGCACCAAGCTGCGCGTTCGCATCGTGTTCGACGACAACCTCGACGAGCACTTCGTCATCGTCTACCTCACCAACGGCAACAAGGACGGCGTCTGGTCCGGCACGCTGGTGGAGTCGATCCAGCGGTTGGTGCTGCCGGAGTAGGCGGAGCGGGAACCGTGGGCAGGAACGGGGTCCAGACAAGGGGTCAGCATACATTCCCCGTCGTGGCAGCACGGCACAAGGTCTGTCTCTGTAGCATTTCACCCCAGAGAGAATTTCTCGTTCCGGTCCGGAGATGAGGCAACGCGCCTCGCAATCCTATCTGCCGCTCAGCTTGTCGCGGATGACCCGCAGTTCCTTGACGGCGAGCAAATCCTTGTCGCGACCGAGGGCTACTTTGGCAGCGATCAGGTCATCCAGGGAAATCGCGCGAATGCGTCGGCCGAGGAGTTCGATTTGGACGGCGTTGCTCGCTACGCGAGGGTAGTCGCCGACGCCAGTGATGCTTCCGAGCAGATCGAGAGTGCCGAGATCAGTGTTGAGATACAGATTGCTCAGCGTAGTGCCGGGCTCGGGATCCTCCAGAAAGGATTGCTGCGGCACAGACAGTCGATGACGCGGGTGGAAGTCGCGAAAGGCATCGCGCAGCTTTTCGATGGTGTCAGGCGTAAGCGCCGCGCAGACGGCGAGATCGCGCGTTAGCAGGCTCGATCCGTACAGCATCGCGGCATAGCCGCCGACCAGCACGGATCGATGCCAGCATCGTCAAGACGCAGCAGGAGAGCTTGTGGATCGTTCACGAAGTCGCTGTCCGGCGCGCTCGATCTCCAGTGCCAGATCAAGGGCGGCCTGGTGATGCAGCGCGCGCTGTTCGAAGCTCAAGCGCAGGTTGTCTTCGGTCAAGGCCAGGTCGATGCCGGCGCGCACGGCGATCTCGGCGGCATTGGGATGATCGGACATGGCGGAAGGATACCCCCCAACGGGGAGAATCGGAAAACGTTGAGGGGATGAGGGTACGCGTCCCTGCAAAGAGTTCCCCCATCCCCTTGTGCGCGGAGAGAGCCCCTCTCCCGAGCCTTCGGCCCACCCTCTCCCGCACCCGGGAGAGGGAAAGGTGATGGTCTGACCTGTGCCTCTCGACCACTTGCGGGGCTCAGAGCGTTCGCTTGCCCTTGACGTATGCTTACCCTGCCCGGAACCCGCCGGCGTGATGTCAATCCAGGAGTGCAGCATGCACAAGCCGATTCGCAGGATGATGTTGAGTTCGTCGCTGCTGATGCTGACCTGGGTGACGTGTACCTGCGCACAGGATCAGTTGCAACTCGAGCGCGATTCCGAAGCGAGTCCTGCGGCGCAGCCGGCCGAGCCCGGGTTGCCTGATCTGGAGCAGACGTTCGAGCAGGGTGACGCGGTTGCCGACCCGATCACGGCCTGGGCCGCGGCGCGCGAACTGGTTCAGCCAGGTGGCACCGTGCGTCGCATCGCGTTCGCACGGCACGGCGTGTTTCTGTTTCACTCGCTCGCCGGCAGTACCGTGATTGAAAACGTCTTTTTGAGGTGGGAGGACAACGCCTACCGGGTGGAACTCCGTGATGAGATGGACCCAGAAATGTTCAAGGCCCCGGGTGTGGATCCGGAGCGCGTCGGGCCGTCCCTGAGACGCCTGCAAACCTCACCGGTGTGGCAGCGTCATGCCGCGCAACTGGATTCGTTCTTCCTGGAAGGAATGCGCGAGCAGATGGTCTGGGTCTTGATGCCGATTCCGGCCGGGGGCTATCGCGAAGGCGTGGCGATTCCGACCTACGATGTCCCGTTTGAATGACGCGGCACTGCGCGTGGGCGGCGTTCATTGCTGCCGCGCGTGCCTGGAGCCTGGTCACACTGTGAAGTTCCTGCAGGGGTTACCTCGGCTTCGTTCTCGTGATCGCCGGACCTGACACCGCGCCAGCCAGTCAGGCATGCTGACCCTACATGCCCAGTCAAACCACTGCCCGTTCTGCCCGACTTCCCCGTTCAGTCCGGTTGGCGGCACGAATTGCGCTGCTGCTGTATCTCGGATACGTGCTCGTTGGCAACGCCTGGTTGTGGTCGCCCTTCGCCTCGCCCACGATCAATCGCGTTCCCGATCGTTTCCAGCTTCATTGGCAGCGTGCAATCACGCTCTGGCCCGGGCATGTGCTGGTGCAGGGTTTGGTGGTTTCCGGTCATGCCCGGCACGTGCGCTGGCGTGGACAGGCCGAGTACGCCAGTGGACGGATTGCACTGCTGCCCCTGTTGTGGCGAGAGCTTCGTTTTCCCGATGTATCCGTCAGCGATGTGCAATTCGGCGTCGATCGGGTGGACGACTTCATGCCGCCACGCGAGCGTTCGCCGCAAGCGTGGACCATCTCGATGCCGAGCATTCGCAGCAACAGCCTGCGCGAGGTGCGCTGGAGCGACGTGACCCTGCGGGGCGAGGGGGAGGCAGTCTTTGGCTTCCGCAAGGAACTACGGAGTGGTCCGCTGGAAATTCTGCCCTCGCATTTGACGATGAGCGAAGCGGAGCTGCAGCGCGGAGGTACTGCCCTACTGCATGCCGGCGATGTCGGGTTCGACCTGTCGATGGCGCGACACACGCCATCCGAGCACCCAGGCCGGGCTAAGCTCGCCTTGATCGAAGCAGCCCTGCGCATCAAGGGCGGCATCAGCGTGTCGAAGCAGACCCTGGACAAGGCCGAGCACGTGCAGGTCAGTCTGCAGAAGGAAGCCGGACGCATCGAGCTGGACCTCGCTCTGCGCGATAGCGAGTTGCAGCCCGGGGGGCGCGTTGCACTGCAGTTTCCCCTGCTTCTCGGTGAAGCAAACAGGTCGCCGCGTGAGGCCGTGCTCGACCTGGTCGCAGAAATCGATGAGCAGGTGGTGCTGCGTGCCTCCTTGCCGCCGCAGCATGGCAGTCGGGAGTCGCTTGATCTCGAACTCAGGATTGCGCAACGCAGCCTGCCGCTCGACGGCTGGCGAGCCCTGTTGGGTGCCACCGACGGTCACATCGACCTGGTCTGGCAGTTCGAATCCTTGCGCTGGCTGTCCGACGCGATGGTAGGCAAGCCCTGGCTGGATTTCGACGGAGCCGGCGAACTGGAGGCAGCGCTGCGCATCGACGCGGGTCGGCTGGCACCCGGCAGCCGCTTCGAAGCGCGCGACATGCACGCGACCGCACGCGTGCTCAAGAACCGCATCAGTGGCAGTGGTCGGGCGGTGGGCCAGATCGTGGCGGAAGACCTCGCCAATGCGGATGCGGGTGCGACGGTGAACCTGCTGCTCGACCGCTTCACGATCGCGCCCGACGCAGATCAGGCGCAGACCTTCGTGGAGGGCGCGAATCTCGCCCTCAACCTGCGCGCGTCCGCTGACCTGAGCCGTTTCCGGGAAACCCTCCAGGCGCAGCTGCGCTTCAGCGAAGCCCGAGTTCCCGATCTCACCCACTACAACCACTACCTGCCCAACCGCGACCTCCGCTTCACCGGCGGACATGGCACGCTCAGCAGCGACATGCACCTCGACGCAAACGGCCGGGTTGCGAGCGGATTGCTGGGACTGCGTGCGGTGGGCGCAAGCATGCACTTTGCTCGCATCGACATCAGCGGTGACGTCACGGTCGACACCCGACTCGCGCGTGCCAAACTGGATGAGAATCGACTCGATCTCGACGCCAGCCACATCGGCCTGCGCGGCGTTTCGTACCGCGATTCCCTTGGCCGCACGCAGAAGGACTGGTGGGCCAGGATCGCCTTGCCAAAGGCGCAGGCGACCTGGGGCCGCCCCATGGCGATTGACGCCCAGGCCACGCTGGAAATGCGCGACATCGGCCTGCTCATGACCCTGTTCAGCCAGAAGAAGTCGCTACCGAAGTGGGTCGCGCGCGTGATCGATGCCGGCGAAGCGCAGGTGAATACCCGCCTGCAGGTGCGCGGCAAATCGCTGGTGCTTGATCACCTCGAGGCCGAGAACGACCGCTTCGGGCTGCGTGCGCGCCTCAAACTGGCTGATGCCACGGCGCGCGGCGATCTGCTGCTGAGCTGGGGTGTGCTGTCGCTTGGCATAGAACTCGATGAGTCCGAACGCGACTACCGCCTGGTCGGAGCCCGCAAATGGTATGAAGGTCGCCCGCCTCTCTTGGACGAAGCCTGGCCGCCGCGCGCTGAACCCACCCAGGAACAGACTGGAAAATAGCCAAGGGGGCAGGAACTCCCCGTCCGACGGACGCCTTGGCTGGACCCCACGCGCCGGCCCATGTGCCGGCGTTGCAGGCAGAGTTTGCTGCCGACATGCAGCATCCCGCCACCAACCAAAGTGAGGCCGGATTGGATGGCAAGCCTCCGTTGCCATCAAGTCACATTCAGTGCGGCAGATCCGCGACTCGCCTCCGGAAGGGCGGCCGCTCAGCGTACGTCAGCGCGCGCCACAGCCACTCCATGGGCCCGAAACGGTAGCGTGCGAGCCACCAGTGGCTGAATACCATCTGCAAGGCAAAGAAGGCCACACAGCAGGGGATTACCATCGAGGTCCCGATTCGGCCGGCGAGCCCCAAGCCCGGGCCCGCTTCCGTCATGACGAATGCATACAGGAATCCCTGCGCCAGGTAGTTGGTCAAGGCCATCTGGCCGACGGGTGCAAACACCGTCAACAGCCTTGCGCCAAGCTGCGTGTGAAGGGCGACCACGATGCCCGATGCGTAGCCCGCGGCCAACAGAAGCGCGGCAGGCGACCGCAGCACCTGACCCAAGGACTCGGCGGCTTCGAACGGCACCCAGACCCGGGTGGCGAGCAGCGTGACGATCAATGCGACGACCAGTCCGAGCGGCAGCGCCACACTGGCGACTCGTCGGAGCACCGGCAGGTGGCCGCGCACGTCTTCAAGGATCCCACTGCGCCCGATCGCAGCGCCAAGCGCAAAGCGGCCCAGGGCATAAATGATCCAGGCCATCATCAGCCCACCCGCCAGCCACTCGCCCCAGGTAAGGCCCCAGAAGGCTTCGATCATGCGCCAGTAATCCCCTGACAGCACAGCGGCCTGGCGTTCGAGTACGGCCGCCTCCGCCCAGAGGCTGTCGGGTATGAGTTTGACGCCGAGCGCTCCGGTCCACCATTCCTGCAGCTTGTCGCTGTACAGCGCTGCGATCGAGCCAAACATGACCAGGCTGCGCGTGCGCCAGCGGCGCATCGCGAGCAGCGCGAAGCCGGCAAGCGCATAGAGATTCAGGATGTCCCAGACCCAGAGAAGAATCACGTTCAACCAACCAAACACCAGGAGCCATGACAATCGCCGGACATAACGCGCGGTAGCGCCCGGCCGACCCTCGGCCCGCTGCATCTGCAGGTAGAAGCCGAGGCCGAACAGGGTTGCGAACAAGGTATTGGCCTTGTCGCCGACCAGCCATCGCACCGTGAGATAAGCTGCTTCGTCGAACGCCGCCGTGGACAAAGCCGAGAGCTGAGCCTGGGTCGCCAGAATATCGGGCCCCGCAAATGCAACGAAGTTCATCAGGAGCACTCCGAACAGCGCGACACCACGGAGCACATCCAGTTCGATGATCCGGTCGCCCTGGGTTACCGGTTGCAGAAGTGCTGTCTTCTCGTCCGCCATCACTGCCTCTCACTGGCCCCTGTTGCATCATTCAGAAAGAGGCACTTTGGCCCGGATTCTGGACCCCTGTCTGGAACGCAGAACGCTGTCACGTCAAACGGTGTAGCAGCAGAGGCGCCACAAACTCATCGCCCATTGGACCGTAAGACCTGGACCGTAGCCTCCCTGCAGCAGCGCCACCCATGCAACCCATCCTTTCCGATAGCGACTACCTGCGCGGGCAAGCCGACGCATTATGCAGGCAGCGATCTCATTCACCTTTTCGACCCCGCTCAGCAAGCCAGTTGCTGACTTCCGTCGCATCGAGATAGTCGTTTGGTCCGAGTTCCCGCACGCTGCGCAGCGCGTCCTCCGCTAGAGCCAGTGCGGCGGTGCGCGATTCTTCCTGCTGCCAGAGCAGGCGCGCCCGCAGGAACCGGGCGAGTGCCTGTACCTGGGGCTTCTCGTTGCGTGCAATGAAAAACTCTTCGGCCCGCCGCGCAAGCGCCAGAGCCTTTTCCGCCTTTGCCGCATCCGGCACGTTTTCGTGCGCGCGCAGCAGCATCTGGCCCAGAGCCAGTTCAAAGACAACGGTTTCAGGATGATCGGGGCCGAAGCGCTGCACCAGCAGCTCGACGGCGCGTTGCTGATGAGCCAGTGCGTCCTGCTGATCGCCAATCTGTTCCAACGCGAGCGCGACGTTGAACAGCGACTGCGCGATCTCCGGATCGTCGTGGGCCAATGTGCCCTGGCGCCGCTCAAGCACCTGACGATGGGCCTGCAGGGCGGCGGCCCAGTCCTCGCGGCTGACATGCACATTGCCGATGTTGTTGAGCACGAGCAGCGTGTGGCGGTGCTCCTCACCGTACTCGCGCTGAAAGATCCGCAAGGCGTTCTCGTACGCCGCCAAGGCTGCGTCGGTCTTGCCTTGCTGGCGCTGGTCGACGCCGAGATTGAGCCATGTGGCGCCGACTCTGGGGTGCTCGTCGCCGTAGATGCGCCGTTCGATCTCCAGAATCCGGTGATTGAACTGCTCGCTCAGTGAGTGATCGCCGCGATCGCCATGGATGTTGGCCACCACCTGCAGGGTCACGGTGTGGGTGGGATGGTCCGGGGGAAAACTGCGTTCCTTCAAGACACGCGAGTGATCGCATTGTGCCAGCGCTTCGGCATAGCGCCCGAGCCCGTATTCGGCGCGACAGATCTGGCCCGTCACGAGCGCCAGACGCTGCAGGCCTGAATCATTCCCCTCCACTGCAGCGGCGGCAGCGAGATCGGGCAGGCCGAGTTCGGCAAGCAGACGCTGCTGCGTGGCCTGCGCCAGTGCCAGGGATGCGGCGTAATCCTTCTCGTCGAAGGCCAGTGCCGCGAGCAGGATGTTGGCCTCCTCGACCAGGGCATGGTCAGCATCGCCGATTGCGACCGCCGCGAGCTCTATGTGGGCGCGCGATGCGGCGTAGTCGCCCGATTCACGCAGCACGCTGGCAAGGCTCAGCAGGGCCTGCGCGTAGGGAAGCGGATCGGCGTCGCCAAAAGGCGCCAGCGCATCAACTGCGCGTTGCGCCAGGTCTTTGGCCTTGGTGAAATCGCCCAGTTCCTCGTGCACGTCGGCCAGCACCCGCAGCAGGACGCCGCGCGTGCGCGGCTGCGCGTCGAGCGCGGTCTCGATGCGCTCGGCGCCGCGTTCAAGAACGTCGCGCACGGTCGGGTCCTTCCCGCGTGTCTGGCGCGGGTCGGCCTGACCGAAAACATCGACTAGAAAGGCCACCACCTGCGCACCGCGATCGCGTTCCGCTTCGGCACGATCCCGTTCGCGAGCGGTTGCATCGAGCTGCAGCTTGAGCACCACCAGCGCACCCGACAGCAACAGGGCGAAGGCCCCCGCAGCCAATACAGGCAACAGATTGCGCTGCACGAACTTGCGCGCTGCATACGCACGACTGCCCTGGCGTGCGGCTACCGGTCGCCCATCAAGGTAGGCCTGTACGTCGGCGGCGAGCTGTTCAACGCTGGTGTAGCGGTCTGCCGGCTCCTTGCGCAGGGCCTTGAGCACGATCTCGTCCAGATCGCCTCGCAACTGGCGGCGCAGAGCCAGTCGCTCGGACTGCGATTGCGCGGGATCGTCCTGCTTGCCCGTGGCGGCCAGGCTGGGCGGCACGGGTTGCGATTCACAGATGGCGCGCGCCAGCTGCGGCAGCGAGCTGTTCGACTCAGCGTAGGGCAATGCGTCGGTGAGCAACTGGTAGAGCAGCACACCGAGCGAATAGACGTCGCTGGCCGTACCGACTGCCGTTCCGCGGATCTGTTCGGGGCTGGCGTAACGGTAGGTCATCAGGCGCTCGCCCTCGGCCGTCTGGGTCGCCACGCCGGTTTCGGATAGCAGTTTGGCGATGCCGAAATCGAGCAGGCGCGGCTGACCCTGTGCATCCACCAGGATGTTGGCGGGCTTGAGATCGCGGTGCACGACCAGTCGCTGATGGGCGTGCGCCAGCGCGGCACAGATATTCAGGAACAGGTGCAGGCGCCGCTCCAGCGAGGGACGGTGCGTGCGGCACCAGGCGTCGAGGCGTTCGCCTTCGATGTACTCCATCACCAGGAACGGCCGACCATCGCGTGTAGTGCCGCCGTCCAGGAATCGGGCGATGTTGGGATGCTGCAGCTCCGCCAGGATGCGGCGTTCGGCGAGGAAGCGCTCGACCGCGCCGCCGGTGCCGATGAACTCGCCGGAGAGCAGCTTTACCGCGACTTTCTGTCGAAAGCCATCGCCCAGTCTCTCGGCCAGGAACACGACGCCCATGCCGCCGCTACCGAGCGGGCCCTCCAGCACCAGATTGTCGGGCATCAGCGACTGGATCAGGGCCAGCTCACTGCCGGGAATGGCGGTGTTGAGAAAGCCTTCGCGCGTTGCGTCCTCGCCAGCGCGCAGCAGGGCAAGCGCTTCGGCCTGCAGCTCGGCGTCGTCGCCGCAACGCTGCGCGACGCAGGCCGCACGCTGCGTCGACGGGCGCTGCAGCGCATCCATCACGATTTCCTTGAGCTGACGGTAGCGTTCGGAATCCATCGTGCCTCCCCGGTCAGTCTAGTATCGCGTCCCGCGATGTGCACGGCCGACCAGCCAGGATGAGGAACCAGGCGGACGGGGGATTTCCCTGCGGACTCAAATGCTTTACGCCAGTGCCTGCGCCATCGCCTCTGACCAGCGCCGATAGCGCTGTGCAAGCACCGGGTTCGAACCGGGCAGAAACAAACGACTGCCGGGTCCATCGGCAGCCTTGTGCGCTGCGCCGAGCAGCACGGCAACTCCCAATGCGGTGGCTTCGTGTTCGGCAGGGCGCAGCACCGGATGGCCACTCAGATCAGCCACGGCCTGACACAGTGCATCGGCGCGCGCCAGACCACCACTGACCAGAATGCGCTGCGCTGCCCGGCATTGGCGTTGCATGGCGTCCAGGTTGCGCTGGATCAGGAAGACGATGCTTTCGGCCACGATGGCAAGAGCCAGGGCGGGCTCGGGTTGCGCCTTGGCGATGAAACCGGATGCGAGATCGTGGCGCCAATCCGGTGAGCCCAATCCACCCACTGCATTGAGGAACAACGGCGCTTCCGACGTGAGCTGCAACAAGCCATCCAGGCCGTGTCCATCGGGCGCGTTTGGCGCGCTCGTATTCGAAAGGCTGCCACCATCACCGCCGCTGGCAAACAGATCCAGCGCCGTGGCTGCACCATTCACCGTGCCTTCCATCGCGCGCCAGGGCTCGGCTGGCAGCGGGTTCTCCAGCAGTGGCGGAAGCGCGCGTTCCGCTCCTGGCACCCGTTGCAGAAAGGCACCCGTGCCAAGGTTGAGATACAGGGTGTCGGCATCGGGTGCGCCAAAGGCGAAGGGCACGGCCGATTGGTCACCGGTCACCAGTCGCAGTGGCAGGTCGCCGATACACAAACGACCAAAGTCGGAAAGCGCCGGCTGCACCTGCGGCAGCACCTCCATCGGCATGCCAAAGCACTTCAGCAGCCAGGGATCCCATGCGCGCGTCTCCCGGTTCAGCAGCAGGCTGCGCGAGGCATTGATGGCATCCAACAACGGCTGTTCGGCTCGGGTCAGACCCTGCACCAGAAAGGCAGCCAACGGGCCCGCGACCAGATCGTTTTGCTGCCGGGCGGCCACGGCGGCAGCATTGTTCTGCAGGCTCCAGCGCAGTTTGCTGGCGCCGTAGTGGGCATTGACCACCAGGCCGGTACGGCGCTCAATCTCGGCGATCTCGGCCGCGTCGGTGGGCAGCAGGTGAGCCGCGCGACGATCCTGCCAACCCAGTACCGCACCCAGTGGCGTGATGCTGCCGCGGCGCCAGCACAGGATCGGCGAACGCTGGGTGGCAAGGCCTGCTGCGCGGATATGCAGCCCCGGCTCCTCGCAGGCCCGCGTCACGACCCGCAGCAGCGAGTCGAGCAGGGCCTGTGCATCCTGTTCAGCCTTCGCGCCCTCCGCCTGGATCGGTACCCGGTCCTCGTGAATGGCCAGAATCTGCCCATCATCAGCACCGACCAGCATGGCGCGACTGCCGTGTCCGCCCTGATCCAGCGCGAGCACGGCATCGGTCTTGCGGATCGCGCTACTCACCATCCAGGCCCAGAAGCGATCAGGCTGATGACGGACTCAGACATCGGGCTCTCGCAGGCGGCCACTGCCGGCACGCGGCGCTTGCCTTCGGTCCCGGCCACGATCACGTACATGCCAGTGGTCCGGGCTTTTGGCGTATCGGCCCTACGACTTTGGCTTGAGCTTGCGCGTACGCGGCATCCCCACGGATTTCTTCGCGGCGGGCGCCTTCGTTGCCACCGTGCTCGCTGCGCGACGGACCGTGCGGGGTTTGGCCGACGGCGACTTGTCGACAGGCGCGGCCGGTGCCTTGGCGCGCGAGGCAGGCGGCGCTGTCTTGCTCGCGCTGCGGCGGGCAGAAGGCTTCTTCGCCGCAGCCTTGTTGCCCTGCTTCTCCTTGGCTTCTGGCTCAACGTCGCCTTCGATGCGCACATCGGCCGCGAACAGCTGCATCGACGCATCCGCCACCCGGCCGGTGTCGACGAAGACATAGCCCGCCACACCCGCTGCGCCCAGCAGTGGTACCCAACGGGTGACCAGGCGCGACGCACTGCGCTGCATGATGCGGAGAGTGATCTTGTTGGCGATGCCATACAGCGCCGAAAGCGGCGCTCGCCGCACCACGTAGCGCTGCCCGATTCGCACCACCAGATCCTGAAAGACCTTGGCGTTGTTGTGGCTGAACAGGCAATACAGCATCTGTTCGCGCCCCAGCGCGTCGGGCTTGCCGTAGGCGCCGGCAATATCGGCCACCATCTGCGCCTGGATCCGCCACACCGCATAGAGTTCCGGCGCTATGGTCAGCCAGCCCAGGGGCCCCGGCGGAAGCGCCAGCGCACCCGCTGCGGCCGCGGCCTTGCCGGAAGCGAGTCGCGCGATGCTGCGCGCGCGCTTTTCTGGCTGGGCACTGCGCGGCTCACGTGCGGTGGGAATATCTCCGACGACATCCAGCAGCCTGTCGACCAGACCCGACAGGGCTGCGCGGGTCTGCGAGGATTCGTCGTTCGATGCTTGCTTTGTCATTGTCGTTCTCTCCCGGCCACGAGCTACCAGCGTAGCAGGCCGATGAGGTCCTGCACGGCAAATTGGCCCAGGGATGGAACGAACCAGGCGGTGGTTCTGTCCGAGTTCAGACAAGCAGCCTGCAACCGTTGCCCTGATGCCTGCATCTTCTTGTGCACACTTCCCCAAGGACCGCTGCGATGACCCGTCTGCTTGCCCTGTTGCTTTACTGCTGCGTGCCGCTCCTGGCGATGGCGCAGGCCTCGCCGCCGTCCGCTTCTGACGCCCTGGCCACCGAAAAAACCGTGGCGCCGGAGACGGATCCCGCTCGACAGGCGTTGAACGCATGGCTGGCGGCCTTCAATGCCAACGACCGCACGCAGCTTGAGGCCTTCCGCGATCGTTACCACCCGACGATGGATGTCGATGGGATGCTCGGCTTTCGCCAGGGCACCGGCGGATTCCGGCTGCTCCGGTACGAACCGTCCGAGCCCGGTTCTTCGCAGGCGCTGATGCAGGAACTGGATTCCGACACCATCGCGCGCGCGCAGGTGACGATCAAGACGGGCGCGCCGCTGGCCCTGGATATCCGGGCTATCGAAGCGCCCGACGACCTACGCACTCCGCGTCTGGAACAGGGCGCGGCGATCGATGCACTGGCCGCGAAGGCCGAAGCGATGGCCACGCAGGACGCCTTCGCCGGTGTGCTGCTGGTGGCGCGCGGCGACGCGTTGCTGCTGCAGCGCGCCTGGGGCCTGGCGGATCGCGAGGCCGGCACAGCGGTTGCGCTCGACACCAAGTTCCGGCTTGGGTCCATGAACAAGATGTTCACCGCGGTGGCCACGCTGCAGTTGGTGCAGGCCGGCAAGCTGTCGCTGGACGGCAGTGTGGGCCAGTACCTGCCGGGCTATCCAAACGCCGAGATCGCCAAAGTCACGATCCGCCAGCTGCTCACGCATTCCGGCGGAACCGGTGACTTCTTCGGCCCGGAGTTCGACGCGCAGCGTCTATCGCTGAAAACGCACGCTGACTACCTGCGCCTGTTCGGCGCGCGCGGGCCCGACCATACGCCTGGCAAGGAGTACCGCTACAGCAACTACGGTTTCCTGCTGCTGGGCAACATCATCGAACAGGTCAGCGGCCAGTCCTACTACGACTACGTGGACCAGCACATCTTCGCCACGGCTGGCATGCGCGACAGCGGTTCCTTGCCCGAGGACGAGACAGTGCCTGGTCGCGCTCGGGCCTACACGCGCACGGACGCTGGCGCGCCATGGACCGACGCCTCCGACACCTTGCCGTACCGCGGCACCTCGGCCGGTGGCGGTTACAGCACCGCGGGCGACCTGCTGAAATTTGCGCAGGCGCTGCAGTCTGGCCGGCTGCTGTCGCCGCAACTGCTGGCCGAAGCCACGCGCGAGCAAGGCCCGCGCTACGGCTACGGATTCGGGGCCAGCGAGGAGCAGGGTGTGCCCCGTTACGGGCACGGCGGCGGCGCGCCGGGCATGAACGGGGAGCTGCTCATCTTCCCGACCCTGGACATGGTGGTAATTGGTCTGGGCAATGTCGATCCGCCCGCAGTCTCGCGGCTGGTCGAGTACTACCAGGTGCGGATGCCGCTGGCGAAGTAGCAGCCTTTTCACTGCGGCAACATTGGTCTGCTTCGTGCGGCAACGCCTGGACGCGGTCTGCACTGACGCCTAGTGTTGGCGTTGGATGTCTCTTTCCGCGACGCGCCGTCGGCGCGCTTGCGACAAGGGACCGAAGGAGGTTGCGGGATGAAGCACCCTATGGCACTGACCGGAGAAGCATCCGACCATAAACTTGTCGGACTGGTTGATGACGAAGCTGCGGCGCATGAACTGGCCGCGGCTGTGCGGCTAGGCACCGGCTTGAATGCGGCCCAGGTGCGATTGCTCCACCCAGGCGATGACAGCGTCGGCCGGGCACTGGAACCAGAAAGTCGCGGCATCAAGCACACGATCATTCGGGCACATCTCTGGTTCGCACTGGCTGGCACGGTCGTTGGCATCCTGGCGTTCGCGATCATGATCGCCCTGGGCGTGCAGTTCATCGTGCTGAGTCCCTGGTGGTCGGCTTTTCTGCTAACCGGATTCGGCGCGCTGGGCGGCCTGATGCTGGGCGGGGCAGTTGCGCTTCGGCCGGATCACTCTCCCTACATTTCGGCTTCACGCGAGGCCTTGCGCCAGGGCAGGCACGCGATCGTGGTACATGCCACCAGCATCGACGAGCTCGACCATGCCGAAGCCATACTCAAGGCGAGCGGCGGCGAAACCGTTCGCACCCTCTAGTCTGGCCCGCGCGGCCGGGATGTCGGGCCAGACGGAGGAGTGGGCACCACTGAACGCCCCGCGTTACAGCATCGGGGAATCAAGGAGCTCGGGGCTTCGAAGTCAGCACGCATGGCACAGCTAAGCAACGCGTGGCCTGGCTGTTCGCCAACGCACCGAATCTGCTGTCGACTGGTGCCTATTCTGGTTCTCCCATCCAGAGGGCGCTCCCATGCCATTCGATACCGCTCAGGTGTCTCCGGAATCCCGCACGCGGGATCGATTGACTCGCCGCAGCAGTGGGTCCGGCGAATTCGTGCCGAGGCCACTGGCCTTGAATCTGCGTGCCGACATCGGCGTACGGGTCGCGAGACCGCTGCAGAAGGCACCGCGCACGGAGCAAGAGGCCTGCTGGAGATTCCTGGATCGCGCTGCCGGCCGCAGCCGCTGATCCGGGAGCGGGACGGGTCTGCATCAGCAAGGCAAAAGCTGCGCCCGGCTGTCCTGCAAAGCGAACAGGCCACGCGTCTATTCCGTTGTGGCTGGGCCGCACCGTCGGATGGCTCGGCGACGCGCCGTTGCCGCGAAGCACCACAGGCGCATGGCAGCGCGCGGCGCTGAAGCGGCCCTATGTGCTCCAGCGAACGGAAGCACCAAAGTTGTCGTTGCAAGGTGACGGTCTCGACGCGCCCAAGGACCCGGCATGGAACCGCACTCGCTGATCTTCACCGCCGTGGTCCTGTTCGCGCTGGCCGCCGTCGGCGGCCTGCTGATGGCTGGCATGCGCATGCGCGGGACGCCGCGACCACCAGCGTGGCTTGCAATGGGCCATGGCCTGCTCGCCGCGGCCGGACTGACGCTGCTGATCTACGCAGCGTGCACCGTGGGCGTGGCCAGCATCGTCCTGCTCGCCATCGGCCTGCTGCTTGCCGCCGCGGTGGGCGGAGTGATCATGAACCTGTTGTTCCATGTCAAGGGCTTGCCCCTGCCGCTGCCGCTGATGGCTGCGCACGCCGTGCTTGCCGTCGTGGCGCTCGCGCTGCTGCTCGTCCACCTGTACGCGTAGACAGTTTGTGTCTCCGTGCCTCCTTGGCAGCCCGAGGCTCGCCTGTGGATCTGAGTTGGTCCTTGCGTCAATGAGCCAGCGGCCCACTTGCGAGCGGGGTCAGTGCGATTGCAGACAGAAGCCATCACGACTCTCGCACCATGATCCGCAGTCTGCTTGAGGCATGCGACCAGTCTTGCGTGCGTGAGTAACGAATCAGTCATTCAATACGTTATCGACGCAAGCGATGAGATCTGCTTCGTCGGGCTGTCGTGGCATCCGTTTGCGATGGCAAACGACGGAGAAGATCTCGCGGGATCCAAGGTACTTGGTCGGTCACTATGGAATTTCATTGCGGATGAACCAACACGCCAGCTTTACCGGCAGATTGTCGCGCGGGTTCGTCAAGGCAGAAACACGCGGTTTACCTTTCGTTGCGATAGCCCATCCTGTCGGCGACTACTGGAGATGAGCATAAGGGCCAGGCCAGATCGAGTTGTCGAGTTCGAGACACGTGTCCTGAGCGCGGAGCCTCGCGAGCCAGCAGTCTTGCTCGCACTGGGCAGTGCACGTTCAGCTGATCTGCTTCGTCTGTGCGCGTGGTGCAATCGGATCAATGTGGGTTCCGGTTCCAACCTCTGGCTCGAAGTGGAGGAAGCGACCGCGCGGCTGATGCTCTTCGAACGTGATCAGGTGCCGCAGTTGTCGCACGGTATCTGCGAGGAGTGCCTGGAAACGATGTTGAGCGCGCTGGCATCGGCGCACCCGTGCACCACAGCGGAAGTCCACGGCCACAGACGCGAAGGAGGTCTTCGGCTGCCTGGCGCTTGATGCATTCTCCATCGTCATGGGCAGCTGCTTGCTGCTAATCTGCCCACTCATTGCGCTGCCGTGGGCGGCGCGCACCCCTCGTCGAGAGGCGCTGCAGCGGACAAGTCCGCGACGCTCGACGGTGGTTTGTAGGGTAAGGGCGCCTCGCAAGAGGACAATCCATGAAGAGTTCTCGAAACGACACGCCTGTCGGTCGCGTCGTGGGTTTGTGGCGCTATCCGGTCAAGTCAATGGGCGCGGAGACGCTGGCGCAGGCCGACGTTTCGTGGCACGGCCTTGCGGGTGATCGGCGCTGGGCATTCGTGCGAAACGGCGATTCGAAAAGCGGCTTCCCCTGGCTGACACTACGTGACCGCGGCGACATGGGCCACTACACGCCGTCATTCGTCGATCCTGCTCGCCCCGACAAGTCGCCGACCGTAGTACGTACGCCGTCAGACGCCCTGCTTGATGTTACGGACCCGGCGCTGGCCGAGGAACTGCGTCCCGAAGGCGCCCGGCCGATCAAGTACGATCGCGGCGTGTTCGATACCTTTCCCCTGTCGCTGATCACGACCCAGACCATCGAGCGACTGGCGCAGACTGTTGGCATGCCGCTGGATGTTCGGCGCTTTCGCCCGAACATCCTGGTCGAGGCAACCGATGCCACGGACTTTCCCGAGGACCGCTGGGTGGGTCGAATTCTGCGTGTCGGCACCCTACGCATGCGGGTCGACAAGCGCGACGGCCGCTGCGTGGTGATCACCATCGATCCTGTCACAACCGAGCGGACCCCCACGATCCTTCGTGCGGTGGCCAGCGAGCGCCAGGGTTGCCTGGGCGTCTACGGCTCGACAGTCGAGCCCGGCTGCATTGCGCTGGGCGATGCCGTGATCCTCGAACCGTGATTCTCGAACCGTGATCCTCGAAGCACAGCTTGCCTAGGTTGGGATTCCCCATGAGCCGGCGAAATCCGATGCAGCCGCACAGCACAGGCGCGCGACAGCCACGCACCGGCTTGGCCCTCGGGCTGCTACTGTTCTGCGTCGCGCCGGCGGTTGCCGCGCCGATCGGCGAGGCCCTGGGCTGGCACGAACTACCCGACACCCGTTTGCGGCCACATTGTCCGAGCGCCGCCGAGTATCCGGACGTGATCGGGTCCGGCGGCTGCAACTCGGTCACCGAAGCCTGGGGCGGGGCTGCATTCGACACCGACGGCAATCGAATGCTGCTGACCGGTGGCGGCCACGCTGACTGGGGCGGCAACGAGGTCTACGAGCTGGACCTCGACAGCGGCATGATGCGGCGCCTCAACAATCCCAGCTATCCGATCCGCGACGGCTGCCTGTTCGACAGCGTGTACGTCGATGGCCGACCGGTCTCGCGCCACACCTACAACCATCTCGAGTATCTGCCGGACGCGGACCTGCTGTTCCTGTTCGGCGGCTCGCGCTGGTATTGCGGCTATTTCGGCGACGACACCTGGACCTTCGATCCGGCGCTCGATTCCTGGACACAGCGCTCCGACGTCGACGCGCCGGATGCCAACTTCGGCACCGGCACGGTGCGCGATCCCGTCAGCGGCCTGATCTACGCCCACGATGTCTACCGCTTGCGTTCCTACGATCCGGTGCAGCACACCTGGAGCATTCGCAGCAACAACCCTGGCAGCCTGAGTGCGTACAAGCAGGCAGTGATCGATCCGGTGCGGCGACGTTATCTGATCTATACCGCCGGTACCCGGCGGCTGTACTGGTACGACATCAGCGCCAGCAGCGGCATGCTCACGATGCAGACCCTGGACACCCTGAGCTGCAGTTTCATGGATGAGGATGCCGCGGGCTGGGTCTACGAACCGCAGCTCGATCGCCTGGTGGCGTGGAACGACGGCGACAGCGTGCAACTGCTCAATCCGGACACCGGCGAATGCAGCACGCAGACGTTTCCCGGCGGCCCCACGGCCACCGCCACCGGCACCTATGGGCGCTTTCGCTACGCTGCCCGCAGCGGCGTGATCCTGTCGTGCAACCGCATTGACGACAATTGCTTCGTGCTGCGTCTGGTGCCGTCCGCGAGGGTGTTCGCCAATGGCTTCGAATGACGAAACGCGCGCCGCCCGCTTCGCGCTCACGCGGCGCGAATGGCTGCTTGGATCGGCCAGCCTGATCGCCGGCGCGGCGCTGGGCGCGCCGGGTCTCGCGCGCGCCGGCAACACGCTGACCACGCTGCGACTGAGCAGTGCAACGACGCGGCCGCAGGCGCCATTTGCCTGTGCGCAGGCGTTTGGCCCCGGCGAGATACCTGCCGGCAGCGCTGTCGACTGCGGTCTCGCTGCCTTCCAGAGTGTGGTCAAGAACCGCTGGCCCGACGGCAGCATCAAGCTCGCCCTGCTTGCCGGACGCGCCGACGTACAGGCCGGTGACGAGAATCCCGTGCCGCTGTTTGCTGGGCCGGCCCGCGGCGGCAGCCTCCTGAGCGAGGCCGATCTGCTCGGCACCGGCGTCGATGCCACGCTGGCGTACTCACCCTACGGTAGCGTGGCCTTGTCGTCGTTGCTCGGTGTGAGCAGCGTGTTCGATATCGGATCAGGGCGCTGGACCGCTGGCCGCGTCTCGACCTGGTTCGAGGGCCCCGAGGCGGCATCGTGGATCTACTACTCGCCGATCGGCGCCGATGATCACCTCACGGCATGGTTCGAGGTGCGGCTGTGGCGCGGCGGCGCTATCGAATTGCTGTGCTGGATCGAGAATGGCTTCCTGCGCGTGCCCGCGCCGGCTGCGCGCAGCGGCCAGGCCACCCTGGTTGTCGCGGGCAGCCAGCGCTTCGATGCGGCGCTGAGCCTGCCGCATCACACCCGTGCCGTGCTTGCCAGCGGCGACGAGCAAACGCATTGGTCGGACAGTGCCATTGCCTTGCAGCCGCTGCACAACACCGCGCACTTGCAGTCCACTGGCCTGGTACCGAGTTATCGACCGATCACGCACGCTGCCAGTCCACTGCTGGACTCCTTCGCCGACACCTACAGCCCGCAGATGCAGGCCAACTATCCCGCGGCCATGGGAAGCGCCGGCTACGACCGCTCGATCGGGCTGCTGCCGGAATGGGACGTGGCCTATCTGACCAGCGGCGCGGACCAGCGCGCGCTGCGCGCAGTGCAGATCAATGCCTGCGCTGCCGGACGCTATGCACTGCACTATCGCGACGAAGCCACCTTGCGTCCGCTGCGCTTCTCGCAGCACCCGAATCTGGTGCTGAATGGCAACAACTCCGGCGTGAGTAGTGTCGGGTCGAGCAGCACCAACGACTACACGCCGCTGCCCGTCGATGCCGGTGCGCCCACCTGGGCCACCTCGCATCATCCCTCGATCGGTTACCTGGCCTATCTGCTCAGCGGCCGCTGGTATTTCATGGAGCAGACCCAGTTCTCGGCCGCGCTCGGTTTTCTCAAGCAGACCGACATCGGCCGTGGCTTGTCCGATGGCGTGCTGCACACCGCTGCCGGCGCCAACACCACGCGCGGGGTGGCCTGGTCGCTGCGTTCGCTGGCGCAGGCGGCCAGCGCCACGCCGGACGACGACCAGCCGCTGCGCGACGAACTACTCGCCAGCATCGAGGCCAACGTGCGTGACTATCACGCGCGCAACCTGGCGCAAGCGGCTCATCCACAGGGTGTCTGCCGGCCGTATTCGGACTACACCTCGGGCGACGGCGTGTACTTCCACGCCAGCTGGATGGAGGATTTCCTCACTGCCAGCTTCGGCTATCTCATCGCGCTGCGCTTGCCCTTGCCGGCGGATGCGACGCAACAGCTCGACGCGTTCTTCGTGTGGAAATGCCGCAGCATCATGGGTCGGCTGGGTGAGCAAGGTACCGCATCGAGTTACAACTTCCGCGACGCCGCGCAATACACCCTCGCGGTCGCACCCTCCGACAACCCGGACTGGAACACTGGCGCCGGACCCTGGTACGCCGACTGGGGCGCGATCTACCAGGCCACCACCGGCGAGGCCAACATCCCCGCGGCCGACACCAGCCTGCGCGGCGGCTATTTCCCCGAGCCCACGAGTTACTGGGGCAACCTGCAGCCCGCCATCGCCTACGCCGTGAGCCACGTCGTACCGGGCGCGGCCGAAGCCTTTGCACGCATGACCTCGGCTTCGAACTGGCCGCAGTTCACCGCGCTGGAACCAGATCAACCGGTATGGAGCGTCAAACCCTTCGTGGCGTCGGATCCGCTGCGCGTGTTTCACGACGGCTTCGAACGCTGATCGCCGCGCGGGTGACCGCTTGAGCACCGCGGTCGACACGGCTATCCGTTGATGATCACCGAGATGGAGCGGGATTGGGCTCCGACCGGCTCCAATTCAAACTCCGCAAACAAATCCCACGGAGTCAGCGCCGTCCGGACGGCTCAATCGGTGCCAGCAGCGCCGGATGCGTGACCAGCGGGCGCACGCCGTGCGCGTGGTGCTCGCCGAAGACGTTGTCGGCGCACCAGTGGCTCAGGCTCGCGATGCTCAGTTTCGCGCACTGCGGCCGCACGCTCCACGACACCTGCAGCGGCGAGCAGGTGGCGTCGCTGTAGCTGGGGCCGGTCGTCGATCCGAGGTAGGTTGCCGGTTCGCCGGTGTCTTCCGGCAGCGCTGCCGGCTGGTGCAGACCATCCTTGCGCACCAGCGCGGTGAAGCGGGCAAAGTCCATCGCGCTCTCGTCGTTGACCACGGTGAATACCTGCGACTCGACGCGAAGGCCCGGGTTAGTGCAGCGCTCGGAGAGACAGGCGCCGAGCCCGGCTCCAGGCGCTACGTCGCAGGTCGAGTACACCCAGTGCACCTCGATCGTGTCGCCAGGTTCGATGCCCTCGCAGGCATTGCCGGTAAACGCTGCGCGCTCGGCATCTTCGAGGCGCTGCGACATGACGCAGCCGAAGCCCGGGCCTTCGTCGCTGGGCAGGTTGAACGCCGCCGCGCGATGCTCGGCGCGGTTGTGGATATGCAGGTTGCACAGGTTCATGCTCGCCGCCGCAGCGGCCTTTGGAAACCTGATCGCATTGCTCCCCTGCTGCTGATCGATGTCGCGCGGCGCCTGCGGGCCGTAGCCCTCGCAATTGGCTGGCTGCTCTGACAGGAGCGGATTCGCGCCTTGGGCGGCATGGACGGGTTGCCACTGTCCCAGCGCGACGGCGACGGCCAGCGCGGTGCTCACGCCCGATCGAATTAGGAACCTCGACATGCTTGTACCTCGACCCTGATCGACGCGACTGGCCATGGGCACGCGTTATGCCGTTGGGGTCAGGACCAACGCTTTAGCATCCAGGCATCAATGCCGGACCTGACCCCACTTGGTTTGATCAGTTCGCGATTCTGCGAATGGCGAGTGCGCCCAGCACGGCCAGCAGGCCCAGGATGGACAACAGGGTCCATGTGGAGCCAGCAGGAATCGTGGTTGGCTCCGTAATTGCATTCCCCTGCGTGTTGGTGATCGTGCAACTGCCGCCCAGCGCCACGCTCTGGCAGCCGCTCTGGTTCGCCACATAACCTACCGGCACGGTTTCGGTGGCCGTGCAGGTCACGCCAGGACTCGCGCCGGTCACGTTGAATACCGCGGGTGCCGCCTCGGACGCGTTCAACGGGGTTGCAGTCACGTTGCCCGAGGTGCAAGTGAGCGCGACTGATACCGCCGCGGCACTGTCTGGAATGAAGTTCTTGTTGACGGTGATCGTGCCATCAAGAAGTTGGAGCGTATTGGTGATGGTGCAGGCTCCGCCCAGCGGCACATTCACGCAGTCCGTCTGATCTGCGGTGTAGCCGACCGGAACTGTCTCGGTGGCCGTACAGGTTGCGCCGAAGTCGGCCGCACCCACTTCGAATACTGCCGGAGCTCCTTCGGAGGCGCTGAGTGGCGTGGCAGTCACTGTGCCCGAAGTGCAAGTCAGGTCCATCTGCACCGCAGCGGGGCTGTTGTCGCTGAAGTCCTTGCTGACCGTGATCGAGGCGGGAGCTTCGCAGCCGGCGAAAGTCAGCGGGGCGGCGTTGGTGATGGTCACGTCGGTGCTGGCGAGCGCGCGACCGAACCAGCTGCCATTGGTCATCGTGACGGCTGTCCCCGAAAGGACGGTTCCAACAAATGATGAATCAGTCAGGGTCGCCGCCTCGGCGGTTTTCCAGTACACATTGCAGGCGTCTGCGGCGCCGCCCATCACCACCTGTGCATTGGTGAGCGTGAGCGCCCCCAGTCCGCCGGTGCCGACCCGGAACACCCAGACGTCGCTGGCAGACCCATCGAGGGTGATGATGACCCCGGCGCCAATCGTGGTCCCCGCAGCGGAACAGTAGATACCCGGCGCAAGCGTGGTAGTCACGATCGGGATGACGCCGTCGCAACCGGCGTTGGCGGCATCGACGGCGGCGTAGGCGGCGTCGAAGTCGGCCACCACCGAATTGAGGACCGGCGCGACCGTCGCTCCGGTGATTGTGCAGTCGCTGGTGATCGAGGTGAAGGTGGTGCCAACGTCGCCATCGATGACGGTACCGGGGCCGGTATCGCTGCAGCTCACCGTCCCCGAGGTGGCCACGCCGTTGGTACCTAGCACCGCAAAGGTCTCGGCGGTGCCCAGATCCGGCGCCACCTGCGCCAGCGCCAGGCCGGAACATGCCAGCCCCAGCCCGAAGACACCGACGTGGACCAATCTCAGGCCGCCATGCCTGGCCTGTACAGTCTTTTGCAACTGCGGTGACGAAACGGAGTCGCCAGCGAGTTTGAAATTGGACATGATTGGATTCCTGTGTGGCGGCGGCATTTAGTTCGCAAGACGGTCGCGATGCACTGACTGGCGCCATCACCCAACTAGATGAAGGCCGCCTCCGGATCAACCTGTACGCTTTCGCACTTTAGCCGGGACTTCGGGGCCGAGTCCAGCTTTGAAGAAGGAGGGTAAAGAGGGGCGCGACCCGCTGCGATGGAGGCCCTTTGCTTAGGCTTGGGATTCGTCAGTTTCAGCGCTTGTGCAGAAGGCCCACAGCACCCGCCCACCTTCCAGTGTTCTTGCCGGCTATCAAAAGGGCTCACTGAACTCACTACGTGGATATGCCGATCGTTGGCTTGACAGCCACTGCCCTTGCCACTACCGTGCTGTACTCATACATCTAGTACAGTTGGTACGAAAGGTAGGTGCTCCATGTCCAGAACCGTTCCATTGATGCTGCAGCTCAGCGCCGCAGACCCGCGGCCGATTGGCAAGCAGATCACCGATGGTATCCGCCGGCTTATCGCCAGTAGCGAAATTCCGGTTGGAGCGCAGCTTCCGAGCGTGCGCGGCCTCGCGAAGCAGCTCACGGTCAACCCAAACACCATTGCCAGGGCCTACGCCGAACTCAGCAACGAAGGTTGGCTGGATTCCCGCCAAGGTTTGGGACTCTTCGTGGCCGTTCCGCGACAGCGGCTCTCCGATTCCGAACGCGAACGCCGCCTGGCCCAGGCGATCGACAGCTTCGCAGCCGACGTCGCCGGCCTCGACTACTCCACCGACGTCATTCTCGAACGACTGAGAATCGAACTGTCGCCAATGCTCGACAGACGCTCCGCCTGAGGCGGTCCAGAAGTAGCGCGCGTCGATCGGCTTCCCCGGTGGCGGGCAAAGCCCAGATACGCCAGCACATGAAAACTACTCCGGAACACAGCATGTCCACTCCCGAACTGAAACTCAAACTCGTCGAGCGACCGGTCGAAGCGTCGACCTCGCCGAACACCGCTTATGTGATTGAAACCGAGAACCTCGAGCTGCGCTACGGGCGCAAATCGGCGCTGAGTTCGCTCAGCCTGAAAATTCCGGCGGGCCGCATTCACGCGCTGGTCGGCTCGAACGGCGCGGGCAAATCATCGTTGTTCCGCATCCTTCTCGGCTTCCAGTCGCAGACCAGTGGCACGGCCCGGATCCTTGGCCGCGATTGCGACTCGCTGACCCAGCATGATCGCGCGCGCATCGGCTTCGTCAATGAGGAACACAGTCTGCCATCCTGGTTGCGCATCAGCGAGATCGCCGCGATGCAACGTCGGCTGTATCCACAGTGGAGCGAGGCGCGCTACCAGGCCATCGCTGGCCATTTCAACGTCGCGCCTGAGCAACGCATCCGCGAGCTCTCGCGCGGCGAACGTGCCGGCGTGAACCTCGCGATCGCCATGGCGCAGTCGCCGGAAATCCTGATACTCGATGAACCGACGCTGGGCCTCGATGTCGTTGCCAAGCGTGCCTTCCTGGAAGCCGTGTTGTCGTCGGTAGAGGATGCCGGCTGCACCATCATCTATTGCTCGCACCAGATGGAAGAAATCGAGCGCCTCGCGGACAACCTCATCGTGCTGGAACGCGGCAAACTGGTGAACATGTCGACGCCGGATGAATTCTGCGATCGCATTGCGCTGTGGGTCGCGGAATTTCCCTTCGTGGCGCCCGGCGCCGACCTGCTATCGGGCGTGCTGCAGGTTCAGCGCATCGACGGGTTGTTTCATTTCATCGTGCTCGATCAGGACGAGAGTTTCGGCCAGCAACTGGAAGCAAAAGGTGCGCGCCGTGCCTGGCAGGGCGCGGTGAATCTTGACCGCGCCGTAAATGCCTTTCTCACCCGCAATCACGCGCGGCCACTGCGGTCCGAAGGAGGCGCGCCATGAAAGACCTGATCACATCCGAACTGAAGCGCTTCCGCTGGCTGGCGCTGGTTGCTGGCATTACCAACCTGCTGCTGCTGATGTTCGCGAATCGCGTCATCGACCTGCTGCAGATGCCGTTCTCCAGCGCATTGCCGATACTCTTCATCTACATGGCCGTGGGTCTCGCATTTGCCATCATGCAGGTCGGCAGCTACCGCAAGCCAAGCCAATGGGCATGGCTGATTCATCGACCACTGGCGCCTTCGCGCATTTTCGGAGCACTGTCGTTGTCTGCGCTCGTCCTGCTCGTCGGCGTGATCCTCGTGCCGATGCTGCTGGTGTTGCTCGGTACGGATCTGCTGACCACCCGCGTGGTCGACCTGCGCCATTACCTCATGCCGCTCCATGTGCTGGCGTATGCGCTGATGGCGTGGATGGCTGGCGCACACGCTTGCGTAAGCCGCAGCCGTGCGGCACTCGCGGTGCTCTTCGCACCGTTGCTGCTGGCACTGCACATGGTTTCCACCATTGCACTGCTGTTGCCGGTCTTACTGGCATTGGCGTGGCTCGGCTGGATCACCTTGCGCAGCTTCCGCGCCAATCGCGAAGCTCCGATTCGCGGCACGGGAACGCTGCTCCTGACCGCACTGCCGTTACAGGTCGGCCTGTTTCTGCTGTGCATCGTGTTGTGGCGCTTCCTGCTCGTCAGCGGCGGCATCCTGCTCGGAGTCGATCCGCTGAATACCGACTTCCCGCCAAAGGGCGGACTGATCGCCACTGAGCGCGCGGAAGCGGGTCAGGAGATCGCGCTCGGACTTGAGCAAAGCGATGATCCGCGCGCTGCGTCATGGCGCGAACAAATGCCCCTTCTCCAACCTTTGCGCCTCGGACCTTTCCTCGCGCGCTTTCCGATACGGCAACAGCTCAGCAACCTCCAGCTGCCAACCGGCTGGTACGACGAGGAACGCAATACCTCCTGGACCTTCAGTCACGATGCGATGCTGTTCATGGGCCGCAATCCGGAAAGCGGAACGGAGATGGGCGTGTTCGGCCTCACCGGCGCCGGTGACGCAACCGCGTTCAAATCGATCCCCGTGGTGGCGGAGAACGGCGACCTGCTGACAGCGCATGCGCTGCACGGCATTGATGAGGATGCGCAGACCCTTCAGCTGCGCTTCGCGCTGCGCGACGGTGAACAGTTCACCGAGATTCCGCACCGTGAATTCAAACGCCTGATCCTGCTGACGAACCAGCGGCTGATCGTGCTGCGCGAGGATCACCGAGCGGCAGCAAACGTCAAGCCGCTGGTTCAGGACTGGGAAGTCGCCCTGCCACGCGGCGCGCAACACCTTGAGTTCGCCACGCTGACGGAACTGATGGACGGCTGGCTGGTGTCCTTCGTCTACGGCGATGGCATTCGGCAGATCGGCTTCAACCAGTTCAATGTCGTGGCGCAGCCCTGGCAGCAGGTGTTGTTCGTCAATCCGCATGGCGACACCACGGTTGTCGGCGAACGGCTGATCAATCCTGACTTCCCCGCACTGCAACGCACCGACTGGTGGCTGTCGCCGCCGCTGGACATCCTGACCACATTGCCAGAAGCGACGCTGGACAAGGGTCTGACCTGGCCGATGAAGCTCACGCCCCTGCCGCGCGCACCGGTGTTGTACACCGCCGCTCTGATTCTGCTGCTGATGTCGGCGGGCACTGCCTGGTGGTGGCTGCGTGACGCACGCGTCACGCATACCCGTCGTCGCGTCTGGATTGCAAGCTGCGCCCTGCTCGGCCTTCCGGCACTTATCAGCTTGTTCCTGCTGGAGCCGCGGGAACAAAGCGTATGAGCGACCGAATGAATCTTCGTTTGTTGATTTTCCTGGCGATCGCCGGCGCCGGGTTCCCGCTGCTGGCCGCGGATGTCGATGTGACATTGCAGGCCGCAAAGCGCGCAGCGGAGATCGCATCGCCTGCACCGCCGATCCCGCGAGACGCCTTCCTGGTGAAGGCAACAGTGCGCGATATCGTGATGTCGCCGGATGGCCGCTGGCTGAGCTACCGGCGCGACAGCGGCCAACGACTCGAGCTCTGGCTGCGACGCATTGCCGACGGCATGGATCACCGTGTCCTGCCGGACAGCGAAGGCACGGATGTTCGCTGGTCGGGCGACGGCGCGCGCCTGTGGTTGCCGGATGCGCACGGCCTGGGCGTCTACGACCTTGCTTCGATGACAGGCCGCCGTGTCTTTCGATTTGACGAAGCGCGTCGGCAAGCGTTCTGGATGGTGGATAGCAAGGCGGTGGACTCTGCCGTGCTGCGTGAGAAAGTTGCGGCCAATGGCGAGTGGCTATATCGCTATCTGGCGGTCGATGCGAATGGCGAGGTGCGCACGATTCATGAATCGCGCCAGGCGCTGAAGGACGTACTGCTCGATTCGACAGGAAAGGTGCGCTACGCCGCCGGCAACGACGGTGTCGCATTCGATACCGTGCTATGGCGCTTCAATGAAGATGAAACCCAGGAACTGATGCGTTGCCCTTTGCCGCAGCAGTGCATGCCGGTGGCATTCGATGGCGACTCCGTCTGGGCGCTGGCGCACAACGGCGAAGACCTGATGTCACTGCAAAGACTGGATGCGAAGTCCTCAGACTGGCAGACGCTGCATTCCGATCCCCGTGGCATCGCGGACGCTGTATCGCTGTTGATGCAGCCGGATGGCAGGGACTGGTTCGCGATGGCATACCGCCCCGATCGTGTTGAATGGCATGGTCACACCGAAATCGCCCGAACCACACTGAGCGAACTCCAGGCAAGGCTTCCCGGCGCGAATCTCGACCTCGCCGCCAGCAACGATGGCACGCGCTGGCTGGTGCGGGCAAGGCGAGCCGACTGGCCCTACGACCGCCACTTCCTGTTTGATGTCGCGGCAAGAACACTTTCATCGCTGTTCGAGGAAGGTCGGCGCAGTGCACTGGCAACCGAACTGCTGGCCGAGGCGATACCGGTGCACTGGCGCGGCAAGGACGGCATGGCATTGCATGGCTTCGCCTACCTGCCCAAAGGCCTTCCGCTGGAAACGACGCCGGTGATTGCCGTCATCCACGGCGGACCTTTCAACCAATCGCTCGGCGAGGCGGATCCCGGCACGCAACTGTTGGTCAATCGCGGCTATATCGTCTTCGAACCGAATTTTCGAGCATCGACTGGTTACGGCGTGAACTACGTGACGGCTACGCGCGGCGACTTTGGCAAGCACGGCGTGCTGGATGACATCCTCACCGGGCTCGACCATCTGATCGCAAACGGCATCGGCGATGCAAGGCAGCAGGCGGTTGCCGGACATTCCTTCGGCGGCTACGCCAGTCTGCTCGCGATCACTCATCATCCGGATCGCTTCGTTTTCGCGGTACCCAGTGCCGCGCCGGTGGACATGGCATGGACAATGGCCGACATCGCAGTCGAGGGCGGCAGTGCCTTGTCTGCCGATGGTCCGCCGATGGAGGTATTGTTCCCCGGTTACGGCGTGCCGTTTGGCGAGCGTGACTGGCATGACCGCATGCACCGCGAGTCGCCGCTGGCGCATGCCGCAACACGGCACACGCCGGTCTACCTGTGGGCAGGTGCGAAAGATGATCGTGTGACGGTGGAAAGCCTGGTGCGCTATTTCGCCGAATCGAATGTCGACTTCAAGCCGACACTGTTGATTGATCCTGATGCGGGGCACAGCCCGCGCGAGCGCCTGAACCTGGAAGCGCTGGTTTGGTTGATGGAAGCTGCCGCAGACCTGCACTTCGGCGGCGGCGTCACACCGCCTTCCCCTGAGCTGAAAACGTTTCTGGAGAAGAACCTGCGCGTCGGGGAAACAGACTTGCTGGACTGAACCACTGGTGGAGGTCTCGCGTGTGGCTCCCGCTCAAGCCTTGCAGCGGGAGTGGCGTGGTGGCCACTTCAACCCTGAAGTGCAGCGTGGTCCCTGGCTCGATTGGGTCAAAGGTGGCGAACACAGGCGGAAGGCGGATACGGAAAATCCGTTGTCACGCCAGTCGCCCGCTCCTTGCGAAGCGAGGCCAGTAGTTGCGTCGGCTTTATCGCGCCGCTCCAGAGAAGCTCATGTTCACGCTTCGCGATCTGGTCAATCAACTCCAGGTCGCTTTCGGATTGCACATCGAAGTTCCACCCGAAGCGACGCTCGATGAAGGGCATGATGATCCCGCCATACGGAAAGCAGTACTCAAACTCGAAGCGCTCGATCAGTGCAGCAAGGATCTCCTGCGCACGAATTCCTTCGAACCCGACGTTCGAGTGGTCGTAGTCGATGTATTTCCTCGAGCTACCGCCTCGGGTGCGATCCTTTCGCAAACGGACGGGCATCCGGTCCCAGAAGCCCTGTACCTCCTGTAGCGCTTCCGGCCAAAGCTGGTGACCATTCCTGCCGATGACATCGGAGACCAGCAACAGGCCGCCGGGATGCAGGGACGTGTACACCAGGTCCAGCGCATGCTCCAACTCAAGGAAATGGTGCAGGCATTGATTTGTCAGAACGACATCGAAGTTTCCAAATTCACCCTCGGCAACATGGGAAACGTCCACCGCCTCCAGCTGCAGATAGCTGTCAACCAGCGATCGGCGAGCATTGGAACGTGCTGCGTCAAGCAACAGACCATTCAACTCGAGGCACACGAATCGAGGCACCGGAAGGCCAGAATCCACGAAACGCTGGATCAGGCCCATCTCGCTAGCGCACCGACCGCTGGCGAGGCTCAGGCAGCGCAGCGGCCTTCCCAGGTTCTGCGTTTCTTCGCGCATACGCTGGAAGAAGAAGTCCTCCGGAGAGGCGAATCCGAATGCCTCGAAGCGTGGCCTCAAGTACTTGTTGGACCAGTAGTGAAAAACGGGTGGCAACTCGCTGAAGGGTGTAGCTCGTGCGAAGGCAATTCGCTCAACGCAGGAACGCAGGAATCGTGCAACCGGTGCCGGCAAATGCCGCAATGCATACGCAACACTGCTGCGCGCAGCGTATGCCAGCTTCATGCGACGGCGCTGTTCATCAGGTCGTGAGCCAGGGATTTGGAATGCAGGGACAAAGCAGCAAACTGCCGGTCCGACTTCACGCGGATTGGCAGCAGCGGCTTCGATTGGCTGTCACAGAAGACTCTGACAGCATCAGCTGGCGTTAGTTCGAGATCAGCGCCCGTTCGCCGAGCGATAGGCAGCAAGTCCAAACACCAGCGCGATCAATGCGAGCAACTCGAGCAGGCCCAGCGAAGGAATCGGATTGGCCGGCTGAGCATAGGGAAGCACCTGGAAAGGAAAGCTGCGCACTGGCGCAGTCCACCACCCGTAGTGACCCGTCACTTCAGCTACGTAGTCGCCAACGGGCAGACTACCCAGCCGAACCGTGAGCCAAATTCCGGGGGAAACGCCACAAAATCCGATGTCCTCTGGCGGGATGTTCTCAATGGAGTACTCGATCAGCACCCTGTTGCCGTCACGATGCTGCGTGAGGTTGGAGAGGTAGTGGTAGCAGGCGCCGGCGTTCGGCACGCTGTACCGCAGGTAGGGTTGCTGCCCCGGGTACGACGGATTGGGATGTACACCATCTGCGGATTGCCCAAGAACTGGCTGCGCCAAGGTGGCACCCAGCACGAACAGCAGTCGCGACACCAGGTCACGCATGCTGGTTCGTGGCACCGTCGTTGACCCGCAGGGCTCGCTTGCGCGCTATCGTGCGCCGGACTGTGACGCCTGCATCACGCGAGCCCATTCGGCGTACGTCGGCATTTCCCCGAAGCCAGACTCGCTGACCATGGCCCGCATCTCTTCATAGACCGTCGCAGCGGCCGTGGCATCAGTAGCCAGCAGTGATACGGCACGGGCGGCCAAGGCCATGAGCAACACCTCCCGGGCGCGTCCCTCCGTCTCGGCCCCTTGCAGTTCTCGCGCATTGGCGAGTGCCTCTTCGACTCGCTCCCCGCTCAACAGCCACTCGACGTATTCCACCCTCTGGTTCATGTCCGTGGGTTGCAGCGCGATGGCGCGAACATACACCTGCTCGGCACCTGCACGATCCCCCGCGTTGGTATGGCTCGACACCAACGATTGCCTGGCAGCCGGCCAGGCCTTGGGGTCGTCGAGCGAACTCTCGAACACCGTCTCGAACAGGACTCGCGCCTCTTCTTCCCTACCCAGCTTTTGCAGCGTGAAACCCCGGTTGAGCAGCAGCCAGGGATTGTCGGTACCGATCTCCTCGGCACGATCCAGTTCTGACAGCGATTCCTTGAGACGACCCATCTTCTGGTACACGTAGCCGCGCAGCACGTAGATGCCAGCCAGATCGGGTTCCAGCGCTTGCGCCCGCTCAAGCGAGCGCAGGGCGAGTTCGTTGTTGCGTGAGTTCATCAAATACCAGCGCGCCATTTCCACATGCGCAGGAGTGAAATCCGGAGCATCGAGCAACACCGTCGTCAGGCGTTCGTGGGCTTCATCGAGATCGCTGCGATCACCGCGCCAGCGATCCAGCAGATCAACCGCTTCTGCGTACAGCGCGTGTTTGTCGACTTCGGCCGCGGCCACGGCATACATCGGGGCAGCCGCAAGCGCAAGCGCCAGCAGCCAGGAGGCTTGCCGAGAAAATCTGGAAAACATTGGGGAACACTCGAGGGGCTGATAAGGGTGGATCATACAGCCCTTCAAAAACTCGGGGATTCGCGTGGCCCTGACAAGGGCTCCGGTGCCAGGCCGACCGAGCAAACTACGACACCCGCCTGGACTCCCGTGACGCGTGGTGAGATCGTTGGGCTCCGGTCGTCAACTGCCTTCGATCACGGCACTCAGATGAGTACAGGCTGACAGGTTCATTTCGCCAGGTGCCCGGATTTGGTCGATCATTGCGGCGCTCGGCCCCAACCAGACTTCGCCGCAAACTCCGAGGTACAACACGTGTCACCGAAGCAGCTCGTCCAGGAGTGGGTCCATCGCTTCAACGAAGGTGACATCGACGGCCTGTCATCCCTCTACGCTGTCGACGCAATCAACCACCAGGTTGTGATGGAACCGCTTCGTGGGCGCGCGGCAATCCGGCATATGTTCGAGGTCGAGTTCGGCCGAGCCAGCATGACCTGTGTCGTTGAGAACCTCTTCGAGGACGGCGAGTGGGCAATGCTTGAGTGGCGAGATCCAAACGGCCTGCGTGGCTGCGGCTTCTTCCAGGTGCGTGACGATCAGATCGTCTTTCAGCGGGGCTATTTTGACCAGCTTTCGTTCTTTCGATTGCATGCAATGGCAGTACCAGCAAGCTACCTTGGCGCCGCCGAACCTGGAGCCTGATGCGATGTCGAACGACACAGCGGACGCAGCCAACACCCGCTATTCCGCAAGCTGGACCAAACCCGGCAACAGCCTGCATCAGTTCTACGTGTCGGCGAACGAGTCCGGAGTCAGCTTTAGCGAGAAGTGGGGGCCTACTCCCTACGACGAGTTCGGCAAGGGCTATACCTGGGAGGAGTGGTACAAACACGGCACGACCGGGTCGGACGGGCCCAATGACATGCTGGCACGCATCAATGCAGTGGGGCGCGCGCTGGGACACGAACCGGTCGCGCCAACGACCGTCAGGCGTGACTCACTGGAAATCACCGAGTCCGAAGCCAGTCGCGAGCACGCCAGATACCTTGCCGACTTGCGCCTTAAGGCCAAGCACAGCAGCCCGTAGTCCCTGCGCTTGTCGGCGAAGAAGTTCCGTACCCTGCGCGCGCGCGTCCTGCGCCAGGCTGAAGGGCTGTGGGCAGCGCTTCGGCCAGACATCAAGGTCAGCGCCCGGCCGGATGAAGTGAGCGTCGCCGGTGCACGCACGCTGCGACGCAGCGTGTTTGTCCAGCCCGATGGTGAGCGGGCCTACGAGATCGTGCAGACGGAATCGGCGTTCACGATCGATGGAAAGCCCCAGCGCTGGTACACGTTGCGTGCGCAGTGCGGGCTGAGCGTCACCGCGCAATTCGGCATCTGGTTCATCGACGGCGAATGCCAGTTCCTGGTCATTGTTGCCGACAGGGAAGCGATCGATCACGTGGCCTTGCAACTGCGTGCCGCAAAAGGCTCGCTGTTCACCGACCAGACGCTGTGCGGCTCGGTGCATGCCTACCTGAGGGAACGACATACCCTGTTGAATGCGTGCATCGGCCGCACCGGGCCGACGCGTCTGCGCGAACAGGAGGGTCCGTGGTTATGGCCCCAAATGCGTGCAGACAGTCGCTTCACTGTTTGACTGTGCAGCTCTTGATTCCCGGGGGAACCGCAAAATGACCCGATCGCCGGTTAAACCGAACCGCTTCGCCGCCTCGCTGCTTGCAAGCCTCTGTTCGGCTGCCGTGCTCGCCGAAGTGCCCCCGTCGACGCGCACGGCACCGGTCGCACCTGCACCAGCACCAGCACCAGCACCCGCATCAGCGGAGCAACTGGCGCGCACCATTGATGCAAGCCTTGAACTCATTGAACGCGAGTTCGTCACGCCGATGACGCGTGAGGAGCTCGTCAGCCGCGCCCTGCGTCTGCTCTTGCAGGACCTCGACCCATATTCGCGCTACCTGGACCCGCAGGAACGGGCGATCTTTGAAGCCGACCTGACGGCGAGTTTCGCCGGCATGGGTGTCAGGATTGACATTGACGAAGCCGCCCGCGTGCCGCGCATCGAGCGCGTGAACCGAGGTTCGCCGGCACACGAGGCTGGCGTTGAGGTTGGCGACCTGCTGGTGCGGATCGATGGTTTCGATGTTGCGGGCTGGCCGATCGAACGCGCCATCAGCGTCATGCGCGGCGCCGAAGGATCCGTCGCCACGTTGGGAATCCTGCGCGGCGACCCGGCCGCGCCAATGACGCTGCGTGTCACGCGCCGGATCATCGAACTGCCCAGTGTGCACGGCGCCAGTCGCCTGGCTGATGGTCGCAGTAGCCACCTGCTGGGCAGTGACGACGATGGTGTCGGCGATGTGGGCTACATCCGCATCAGCCGGCTGGCGACGGATACCGCCGCGTTGGTGGCGAAGGCGCTCGCCGAGATCGGGAGGCTGCAAGCGACCGGTCTTGTGCTCGACCTTCGGGGCTGCATCGGCGGCTCCTTGGACACCGCGGTGGCGACGGCCGATCTTTTTCTCGACGACGGAGTCATCGTCTCCGTCCAGACGCGCAATGCGCGACGCACCGAATCGGCGAATGCCGGCACGCTGACTGACCTGCCGATGGTTGTTCTGATCGACGATGAAACCGCATCCTCGGGGGAAATACTTGCCGGCGCACTGCGCGACCACGAACGCGCGACGTTCGTGGGACAGCGTACTTTCGGCAAGGGACGCGTCCAGGAGCACATGGCGCTGGGTGATGACCTGGGTTCCGTGATCCTTACCACCGGTGCTTTCCAGCGCCCCTCCGGCCGCACCATCGATCGCCACGATGTGCCCGATTCACCTGACGACGCGGGCATCGCACCGCATCCCGGTTACGAGGTGGTGATCGAGAGCGCTGACCGCGCGGCCTGGCGAGAAATGATGGCGGAGCTCGAAAGCCTCCCATCCACCAGTAATGAGGCTCGACTGCTTCCGGTCGACGATCCGGGTCTGCGAGTTGCCCTCGGGGTGCTGTCCCAGGCTATCCGGACGAAACCGTAGCTGCGGCTCTGCCGGGGTTACCATCGCAGCCAGGAACGTGCATCCCCGGTTCCGGCCACCACGACGAAATCCCAGCCAGGCCAACGCGATGCTCCAGTGTCAGTCCTGCTCGGCCGAAGTCGACTCCGCGGCGAGATTCTGCCCGGCCTGCGGCAACAGCCTGCCCGCTGCCGATGAAAAGGCCGCGGCGCCGCAGACAATCGTCGCGCCCGATCAGGGTTCGGCCTCGAGTGGACTGACCGGATCGGCTGCCGAAGGTCGATTCATTCCGGGAACCATTCTTGCGGGCCGCTATCGACTCGTAGCACTGCTTGGCAAAGGCGGCATGGGCGAGGTCTACCGCGCCGAGGACACGCGCCTGGGCCAGACCGTGGCGCTGAAGTTCCTGCCCGATGCACTGGCGCGCGACCGCGAGATGCTGGAGCGCTTCTACGCCGAGGTTCGTATCGGTCGGCAGGTCTCGCATCCGAACGTCTGCCGGCTTTACGACCTGGTTGAAGTGGAAGGCCATCATTGCCTGTCGATGGAGTACGTCGACGGCGAGGACCTCTCCGCTCTCCTCGCCCGCATCGGCCGGCTACCGGCCGACAAGGCCATCGAAATCGCGCGGGATCTCTGCGCCGGCCTGGCCGCTGCGCACGACATGGGCGTCATTCATCGTGACCTCAAGCCGGCCAACATCATGATCGACGGCAAGGGCCGCGCGCGGATTGCCGATTTCGGCGTGGCGGCACTGGCCGACCGCATCGATCGCGAGGCCGCCGCCGGCACGCCGGCCTACATGGCGCCGGAACTGCTGGCCGGACAACCCGCCTCGACCCGCAGCGACATCTATGCATTGGGGCTGGTGCTGTTCGAACTGTGCACCGGCAAGCAGCGCTTCCAGGCGCGCTCGTTGAATGAGTTGCGCGATCTGCAGCTGAGCACCGAACCGCCCAGCTTGAGCAGCAGCGCCCCCGATATTCCGCTGGCGCTGGAACGCATCGTGCAGCGTTGCCTGGATCCAGATCCGGCCGCGCGACCCACGTCGGCGCACCTGGTGATGGCCGCATTGCCCGGCGGCGATCCATTGCAAGCGGCAATGGCGGCTGGCGAAACACCCTCGCCCGCGATGGTGGCCGCGGCTGGCGCGGTCGGCTCACTCCCGACGCACGTGGCCTGGCTGCTATTGGCCTGCGCCCTGGGCGGATTGTTGCTGGCGGCCTGGCTGGCCGGCAGCAGTACCCTTATCGGACGCACCGCGCCCGCGAAATCACCTGCCGTGCTCAGCGAAAAGGCCCGCGAGATCCTGTTGTCCCTGGGTTATCCGGAGCCGACCCGTTACACCCACACGAGCTTCACCGTTGATGGCGACTTGCTGCGTCACCTGCGCGAAACCTGGCCGGACCGTGTCGCCTGGCAAGCCGGCGCAGACGCACCGCCCGGCCCCCTGTTGTTCATCTATCGACAGAGCCCGGCGCCATTGGTGGCGAGACACACCCTGATGCGCCCGTTCGGTCCTGCTGAGGTCGGTCGCGTGACCCTGGATGATCCGCCGACGACGCGGCTTGGCATGGTGGATGTGTTGCTCGATCTGCGCGGGCAACTGGCGGGGTTGCGGGCGGTTCGGTCGACCAGTGCGAATGCAGATGGCGAGATCGACTGGAGCGCCCTGCTGGTTGCCACTGGCATCGCGCGCGAGTCGCTGGTTCCAATCCAGCCGCGATGGAATCTGCCCGTGCATGCCGACACCCGGATCGCCTGGCAGGGCAGCTTTCCCGGCCACGACGATACCGTATTCCGGATCGAAGCGGCGTCTCTGAATGGCACGCCAGTCTGGCTCGGCATGCAGGGCGCATGGGCAGGCGAAGCCTCGGTCCCTGCGTTCGGCGTGCGGGCTCCAACCCGGACCCCGTCTCCGAGATTCCAGATCGCGCTCTTTTCGACAATAGGTATCTCGCTTTGCATGTTCGTCGCGATCGGCGTACTGGTGCGGCGCAATCTGAACCTGGGTCGCGCCGACCGTCGCGGCGCGCTGCGCCTGAGCCTGGCCTTGCTGTTCACCTCATTCCTTGCGCAGATGCTGCGCGCGGACCATATAACGCAGGCCTTCGAGCAGCCCGCGCTGCTGATCAATTCGCTAGCCCAGGCGCTGAGTTACTTCGTGATCATCTGGCTGTTCTACATCGCGCTCGAACCGATCGCGCGGAGGCGCTGGCCGCAGTTGCTGGTGGGCTGGAGCCGCCTGCTGGCCGGACGCTGGCGTGATCCCTTGGTGGGTCGCGATGTGCTGCTCGGTATTATTGCCGGCATCGGTCTGGCGCTCATTTTGCAGTTGTCGGTGCTTGCGCCGGAGTGGCTTGGCCGGCCTTCTACGGGCCCGCGCGGGCAGGTCTTCACCAGCCTCGCGGGCATGCGCCATCTCGGCTACTTCATGCTCTGGAGCCCCTACGCGGCGGTCAACATCGGCTTCGGGGCGCTGCTGGGCCTGCTGATCTTCCGCGCCATGCTGCGCAACTACTGGCTCGCACTGGCAGGCCTGGCGCTGACCATGTATTTCGGCTTCAGCGTATTCACCGGCTTTGACGACATCTGGTCGCCTGCCGGGGCAATGTTCACGGTGCTTTATCTGTGCGTCGCGCTGCGCGCTGGCCTGCTGAGTTCGGTGATTGCTTTCTATGTGTTCCTGGTGCTGGAGGCCACGCCGCTGACACTCGACGTTTCGGCCTGGTATGCCGACCGCACCGGGCTGGCGCTACTGCTGCTCGGCGGCATCTCGATATACGGCTTCAGCACGTCGCTGGCGGGCAAGCCTTACTTCGGCAATCTGTTGGTCGAACGCGACGCCGATTCGCGCTGATCTGCCATCCGCGCGGTCACTGGGCCCGCGCGGTCAGTTTTGGCTCCCGCCACGGCCAGTCCAGATCAAAGCGTCGGCCATTCAAGAACACGCTCACCAAGGTGCGCTGCACCAGGTAGTGGTAGCTGGAGAAGCACACCACACCGGCAAAGCTGGTGATGCAGAGGAACTTGAGCACGGCCGGCAGATCGAACTGCACCATCCACCAGGCAGCGAAGGCCAGCGCAGGCATATGAGTGAGGAAAACCCAGTAGGCCGACTGTGAGGTGTAAAGCACCCAGGGCGAATCGCGATCCCACCAGCGCAGCGCGGCTCCGATCACCAGATAGATCAGGGTCCAGGTACACAGGCCGTGTGCCAGCAGCATGGCGAGTCGCACGGGCAAACCGGGAGAAGGGTTCACCTCCCAGATGTGCGTAAGGTAAAGCGACAGCGGAAACAGCAGCGCACCGAGCGCCATCCACCACCACACACCGCGCTGCGCCGTGCGCAACAGGCCGGGACAGCGATGCAGCAAATAGCCGAGCAGGAAAAACTGCCCGTAATAGAGCAGCGAAGGCAGATGCGGAGTGATGAAGAGGAAGCCCTCGTGCACCTGGCCGCCATGGAAAGGCCACAGCGTCGCAGCGGCAAGCAGGCCCAGCACCGGCAATGCCCAGGGCGAGGCGAACGCGCGATCCAGTCCAGCCGCATGGCGTGACATCAGCATGCCCAACGGCAACAGCAGGTAGAACATGCACAGGTAGTAGAGAAACCACAGATGCATCAGTGAAGGCTGCCCGACCGGAACACCGGCAGCTTTCAGCTCACCCACCAGCACGCGCAGTTTGACCGGGTCCGGCACGATCTCGTGCGTGCCGAAGCGTACGCTCTGCATGTAGCAGAGCATGAACCAGACGGCCAAGGGCAACACGGTCACCATGCCGACCAGCAGCGGCGCCAGCACACGCGCCGCACGATTGCGCAGAGCCGCCCACAAGCCGCGCTTCTCCACCAGCAGCGCTGCAAAGAATCCGGCCAGTACGAAGAAGGCCGGAACCCGAAACGCGTGGATGAAATGGAAGACCAGATCGAAGACGTAGGATGCGTTGCGCTCCGGCGGCATCGGCATGGCCGCGGGCGGCTCGGCCAGGTAGAACACCGCGCCGTGCAGGACGATGCCCAGCATCATCATCGCGCCGCGCAATGCATCCAGACCAGGGTACCGGCGCTCTGACATGGGACTGGGGTTCCGGACGACGAGGGCAATGCTGCCCTGCTGCCGGTCATGCTACGCGCTATGCGCCATTCAGTGCAGCTGACTCACTGTGCATTGCCCGTGAGTGCAAACGAGGACTCGGCGGGGCACGCGCTGCGCACGGACCCGGACGTATGGCGCGTCCGTGCCACTCTCAGCTGGTCAGACCTTGTCGACCTCTGTGTCCGTCTCATCCGGCGTGTCCACATGCACGCGCGGCTCCAGGCCATCTTTGTACATCTGATGGGCAACGCTGTTGCTCGGGCCGGTATCGGCATCGATCAGTGGCGGCTTCTTTCCCGGCTGCGGCACGACAGCGGCATTCTCGACCACGGCCTGGCCGTGATGCTTCTTGTCCTGCGCAACGGCTTTGTCGTGCGCGATGTTTCGTTCGTCAGTCATTGGTTTCAGCTCCCTGGCAACGCGGGCTTGCGTGCCGATCTGACAGTAGGCGCGTATCCGCCTGTACCTGTGCCCAAGTGGGGCCGCGGCAGACCTCATTCGCGCGTGCAGGGACACGCCGGTCGCTGCTCGCTTTTGCCTCCGCCCCCTTCTTCCTGACCTAAAAGTTGCCGTGGGGGTGCGACTACGCACCGTAGACGAGCACATCGCAGTGCATCGTAGCCCTGCATCAGCGTTTCTCACTGCTCGTCAACTGCAAGCCCAGCAAGCGACGGGTTCGCAAAGACTCCGATCCCGCCAAGGGTCGGTCGGTCTGTCGAGTTGCGTCCATCGCGCCGGACTCACCCGGCCACTCCAACTGAAGGAGATCATCATGCCAGCCATTCGTGTTCGAACCCTCGCCGCCGCAGGGGCAATCGTCCTTTGCATCGGCGCCTACGCAACTCCATCCATTGCCAAAGATCTCTACGTCTGGTCGATCACCAAATCGGTGCAGCACGCCACCGCCGATCTGCACCCCGGTGACAATCAGGAATTTGCCTACGTCGTTGGCGTGACCAAGACGCCGGCCGGTTCCAGCGATCCGGGCGCAACTCCTGCCGGGAACGTCACTGTCACTGACACCAACGGTTCCAGCTGGCAATTTTCCGCCAGCGGCGAGATTGGCTACAGCGACATGCATGGCTGCAGCAATCTCCAGTCGTATCCGATCCTCAACACCGCCACAATCGTCGAAACCGGAGCCAGTGCCACGGCCCAGGCGCAGATGAACTGCCACGTGCTGCAGATCGTGCGGAGCGCAACAATCGTGCATGCCGGATCGTGGACATGGAGCATCACGAAGACACACGCCGAAGCCTTTCCCTTGATGATGATGGCAGGCCAGACCTACAACGTGCCCTACACCATCACCGCTGTAGCCATGGCTGACGATGGAGCGATGCTCGCCCAGGGCGAGGTCGAGGTCATCAATACCAACCCGGTCAACTCGGCGACGCTGGAATCGGTTGCCGTTATCGTTTCCAAACTTGGCCCGGCCGACGTGGTTTGTCCGACCTTGGTGATTGCGCCCAGTTCGAGCCTGGTCTGTACCTTCTCCATGGCGTTGCCGGACACCACGGACAGAACAGCAACGGTCACGGTTACCCAGATCAACTTTGATCATGCGCTCGATGGCGTCGCCACGCCGAACGGCGACACTCGCCAGTTTGTAAGCAAGTTGCTGATCAGCCCGTCCGGTGCAACGGTCGGCGAGGTCGATCGCTGCGTCAGTCTGAGCGACACCTACCTCGGCACCGCCCATGATCTTGGCACTGCGTGTGCGGAGGATTCACCCGTGGTGAGGCATTTCACTGGACCCATCGTGATCGCCGAGGACACCGCCTGCGAACTGAACATCGAAAATCTGGCCAGCCTGGTCACCCAGGACAGCGGCACCGAGATGTCCGACTCGACCAGTATCCCGGTGCAACGCACCGACTGCGACAAGGACATCGGCTGCGTGCGGACACCTGGCTATTGGAAGACCCATTCCGGCTACGGTCCGGCTCCGGTTGATGCGGTGTGGGCGCAGATCGGCGAAGACACGCCGTTTTTTCTCGCCGCCGATGCGCAGGGTACGCCCCTGAGCTGGTACGAGGTGCTGTGGACGCCACCGCAGGGAGGCAACGCCTATTTCATTCTTTCGCGCGCCTACGTTGCCGCCATCCTCAACGGGCTGAGCGGCGCTTCAGCGTCAGAGCAAGTGCTCGATGCACTGACCGAAGCCGAGGCGCTGTTCTCGACCTGGACGGCTCAGCAGGTAGGCGCGCTGCGCGGCCGACAGGCACCACGCCCGCGCATGATCGAGCTGGCCGGCATTCTCGACATGTACAACAACGGCGTTGGTGATCTTGGTCCCGCCAGTTGTTCCGAGGACAGCACCTCCACTGTCAGGTAACTGTATCGGAGCGGAGGGCAGCGGCCCTCCGCTCCGCTTTCGCAGCCAACGGTTGCCGCTGGATCTCATCAGCTTGTCTTTGGCTGAGCCGGTTTCAATCGCTGCTGATGTTCCTTTGCGACTGCTCGAAATCGACTCCACGGTGCGCCGGAACGCCATAGGCTTCCGGATGCAGGTACTTGCCGCGCTCTGCCGCGGACTTGTCGACTTCCGGAACTACCCGGTTCGCTTCGGCCCACGGATCCTGACGCACGCCGGTGACCTGCCAGCTGACCTCGACGTTCGGCTGGCTGGTCTGGATCACGAAGACATTGCCCTGCATCTTTTCGCGCACGATGGCCTGCGCGAACACCCCGATCACGGTCAGCTGATAGCGGAAGTCGCGGTTCAGGGCTTCGAAGTACTCGGGCATCACCACCTTCGCCAGACCAGCGGTATCGGTGGTGATGTTGCCGTTGTAGATGTTCATCATCTCCGGGCTTTCGACAAAGCTGTGATAGAGCAGCTTGTTCTCCGGGTCCAGTGGATGGTCGATCCGGAACGTTCCACCGGCCTTGGAAAGCGTCCCGGTCACGTTCACGTTCCCTTGGAAGTAGCCGCCCCAGTTGGTGGTTCCTCCGCTCGCGATACCATAAATGCCGTAAGCCGTGGTTCCACCATAGCCATAGCCGTACACACCATAGTTGGTGGACGTCCCGTACCAGCCGGTGGCGTAGACGCCATAGCGAGGACTGGCGGACGTGGCGTTGTTGAGCGAGGCCGAGGCGGTGATGCCGCGGCCGCCGCTGGTGGTCTCGTTGATGAAGCTGGCGGCGGAAGCGCTGGTCGATTTGACCACCGCCAAGGCGTTGGTGTTGGCGCTGCCGGAAACCCGCATCAGCTCGTCGGCCACGTTGACATTGCTGGTGTTGGCGACGTTGTTGATCGCAAAGATCAGGTCGCCGCGCCCGTAGGTGGCATCTCGCTGATGAAAGATCGCCGACTTGTATGCGCCGGCCGGTGTATAGCTGCCGACCTTGAATCGCAGGCCTGCCATTTCCGACGTGGTGGCCGAAAGGTAGCTGCCGGCGCCATTGTGGACGTTGATCAGCGCGCCATTCTCTCCGTCGACTGCCGCATCGTTCTCATAGACATGCAGGATGTCATTCAGCGATGTGTAGGAAATGGTGCCAACCCCGACACGACCGCCGGTTGCCGTCAGTACCCGTTGCAGCGAGCCGCTGTTGGCGATTGCGATGTCCAGGAAACCCGTATTGTGGGCGGTGTTGCTGCCGACCGTCTGACGCATCAGATGATGGGTGTCGGTGCCATCATTCTTGAAATAGTCCACATAGGCCGCTGGCGACGCTGCTGCAGCGCCGAAGCCGGCGAGCTCCAGGCGTGAGATTCCCGTCATGTCGGTAATCGATGCGACGGTCGACGTGCCGCCACCGTGATTGACCGAGCCGCCGATGGCCAGATCATTGGCGACGTAAACCGTATTCGCATCGTTCAGGAGAACAGCGCTGGCTGCCCAGCCGACGCCATCATGGCGCAGCGTCTGGTTGAGGACGCCCGCCGGAAGAGTTGGCAGCAGCACCGAGTTGCCGTCCGAAATGCTCAGGGTTCCCGCGTCGTAGGCAAGCGTTTGCACGGGCGCGGGATCGCCTTGCGGTCCGGCCGGTCCTTCTGGGCCGGGTATGCCCTGCGGCCCTGCGACTCCCTCGGGCCCCTCGACACCCTGCGGTCCGGCTGCGCCGGGCTCGCCGGGAATTCCCTGCGGACCAGTCGGGCCTTCCGCGCCGACCGGACCTTGCGGACCTGCGTCTCCCTGCGGCCCGGTTGCTCCGACCGGACCTTGTTCGCCCTGCGGGCCGATGTCTCCTTGTGGCCCGGGGTCACCCTGCGGTCCACTGGTGCCTTGTGCTCCAACAGGGCCGATGGGTCCAGGCGGACCTTCGTTGCCGGCCATCGCCCACTGCGCGACGGGCGCAGTGGCGATGGCCTGACGTGGCATCGTGACACCATTGATGGTCACCCCGAGATAGCGCTGCAGGCCGGCGAACTCGCCGGGAAATGCCAGACTGATGCTGAATATTCCCGCGACTACCGGATAGGCGGGCTCGATGATGCAATCGCCCAGCGGGCTTCCGGCAACGTCGCTGTCCCATAGACAGAATTCGAAATCCGCCTGGCCGGTGAAGAGCTCACCGTTCTGCTCAAGCCGGCCCTGGTAGACGAAGTCGGGCAACTGGCTTGTGACGCCGGCATGTACAGGCGAAAGACCGCACGCTGCAAGCAGGGCAATTAGCAGGCAATACTTCTTCATTGTTTTCGCTCCCCTGGCGCGCGCTCAGGCGCAGCATACGCCCGCTTTGCCAGTGCGACCGGAATGCATTGAACTGCGCGTCAAGGCCCTGAGCTCACCGGGCGTTTGTTGGTGACCTGTGGCACCTGCCGGCAGTCCTGCTGAACGGCCATGCTGCGCTCCCGCCTCGGACGACTGATTACGCGATGAACGTGCAAGCAAGCCTGAGACCATCCGCCCGAACGCCGTTCGGCCGTGTGATGGCACTTTCACTGGGTGGCGTCGCTGCGCTGCTGGCAGGATGCAGCAACGACCACGGCAGCAAGGCGCTGATGGCAGAATCCGAGGCGTTCTGCGCCGCCAATCCGGTGCCAGCCTTTCCCGCCAGCGTGTCGGCGAACAGCGTGTATATCGGCCAGGGTGCCCTGCTGCAATCCTGGCTGCACTGGATCCCGCGTCAGCTTTTGCAGGGCGGCTTCGCCGAAGTAGAAAGCGCGGCATCGATTGCTCCCTACATCAAGGGCAGTGGCGACTACTTGCGATTTCGCATTGCCCCGGACTCGGATCCTGCTTGCGCCGGACAGCGTGCGTTGGCCGCCGAACTGGACCCACGGGCATGGCAGGCAATGCGGGTCGACATGATCGAACTGGGCTTGCGTCCCGATCAGTGTCTGGCAATCGAGCGTACCGGCCAGCGCCGCAGTGAGTATCTGCTCGACGTTTGGAACATCAGTGCCGGCCTGCCCGAACCTGGGTTTGGTGTTCCGCTGCGACGCGAGCGGATCCGCTATGTCGCAACCGAAGCCGCCACGGGTCGTGTGATCCACGAACACTTCTCCGAGAAGGGCTTTGTGTCGGCCGGCTTCTCGGTGCCGTTTGGCTGCCCCAGATTTCCCGAATGGAAGACGTTTTCCGAGCAACTCGTGCTTGGTAGTGGCGATGCCGTGGCCGCCTCGATGACGGTCATCGAGGCGCCACCGGAGATAGTCCCGCTCAGCACCGATCCCGAGCTCGAGTCGGTCACCGACCTCGGCCAGGCGACGCCTGGCCTCGAAATGTACCTGGCTCGACAGAATGGCTTGGCCAGCGCCGTGATCCAGGGCATCGACCTGCTTGAGGGCGGCGAGATCAATCCTTCCGGAATATCTCCGGACGCACCGCGCTATCTTCAACTCGCCGTCGACGGCGCATACCGGCGCGTGCGGCTGGCGTGGCTGGAAGGTATTCCGCACGGCATGCGAATCCACCCTCCGCGGCTGTTCGACCTGGGCAAGCGCATCGGCGTACTGTCCGTAGGATGCCGCTCAGGCCCGGGAACACGCGGGCTCTTCGATCTGTCCTGGGCCGAACTGGCGCGCGACACAGGCCTTCCGCTGCTCCGCGCCGAGGGCGTCGTGCGCATCAATCCGAACTTCGAAACCCTTGTCTGGTTCGAGAATGTGCAGCGGACCGCTGACAGCCTGCAGTTCACCGTGACCGAGATCGGGAAGGGCCGGGATTACGGGTCGGATGAGCCGCGCGTTCTGCTGCGAGAGTCCAGCTATCGCTGGGCATTGGTCGAACCGTAGGGCCTTGCACGCGTCGTGCGACAGCATTCTGGACAACGACCGATGCCCGGGAGCTGCGGCCTTGCCTTTGCCCCTTGCTCTGGTGACCACTGGCACCTGACCGAAGAACATCGAACCGCCATGCTTCAGCCCAATTGAAGACGACCAAACCAGGGGTCACAGTGCACGGATTTTCGCCGAGACAGGATCGACCGATGGCGTCGTTCAACTACGCCTTGTTGCTGGCGCTTGGCAGCGCCGCGCTATTGGCAGCTTGCAGCAGCGAGGACCGTACCAACGCGCTGGTCGCGGAAACCGAGGCGTTTTGTGCCGCCAATCCGGTGCCGGCCTTTCCCGCCAGCGTATCGGCGCGCAGCGTGTACGTCGGCCCCGGCGCCATGCTGCAATCCTGGGCGTACTGGATACCGCGTCAGTTGTTGAAGGGAGGTTTTGCCGAAGTTGAAAGCGCGGCTTCGATTGCGCCCTTTGTGAAGGGCACAGGCGACTATCTGCGGTTTCGCATCGCCCCGGCCTCGGATCCGGGCTGCGCCGGACAGCAGGCGCTGGCTGCCTCGCACGACCCCAGCACGTGGCAGATGATGCGAAGCAAGATGATCGAGCAGGGCTTGCGCCCCGACCAGTGCCTGGCGATCGAACGCACCAGCCAGCGCCGCAGTGAGTATCTGCTCGAAGTATGGAACGTCAGTGCTGCCTTGTCCGAACCCGGGTTTGGTGTTCCCGTGCAACGCGAGCGGCGCCGCTACGTTGCAACCGAGGCCGCCACCGGCCGCGTGCTGCACGAGCACTTTACCGAGAACGGCTTCGTGACAGCGGGGATGTCGCTGCCATTCGGCTGCAGCCGGCATGACGCATGGAACACCTTTACCGAGCAACTGGTGCGTGGTGCCGGCGCCGCCGTTGCCGTCTCGACGACCGTCATCGAGGCACCTCCGGAGGTTGCTGTGCTTCGCTCGGATCCGCAGATTGAGTCGGTCACCGATTTCGCTCGGACGCCGATCGAGAACACGATGCTTTCGGTTCGTGAGGGCGGCTTGGTCAGTCCTGTCATTAAGGGAATCACCCTGCTGGAGGGCGGCGAGGTAAATCCCTCCAGCGTCAACCCGGAAGCGCCGCGCTATCTTCAACTGGCCGTCGACGGCAATTACCGGCGCGTGCGGCTGGCGTGGCTCGAAGGCAACCCACACGGCATGCGCGACCGCCCTCCGCGCCTGTTCGACCTGGGCGGCCGCATCGGAATCTTCTCCACGGCGAGCCGCCTGCCGCCGGGAACGCGCGGAGCCATCGACCTGTCCTGGGCCGAACTGGCACGCGATACCGGCCTTCCACAGCTGCGCGCCGAGGGCGTCGTGCACGTCGATCCGGACTTCGCCTCCCTCGTCTGGGTCGAGAATGTGCAGCGTTCCGGTGACAACCTGCTGTTTTCCGTTACCGAAGTCGGAACGGGAAGTGATTATGGGATGGACGTCAATCGCGTTCTGCTGCGCGAGTCCAGGTATCGCTGGGCTTTGGTCAAATAGCAGGGCCACAGCTCACCCACAACCGTGCCACGCCTTGTGTCGTGAGCCGTGGCATCGCGTTCAAGCAATTGCACGGGTGAACCAATGGCAGCTGACAGAAGTCACCCGAGCCGTCATGCTTCCGGCCACTTGGGGACGACCGGATCAGGGATGACAGTGCACGGAAGCACGCGGCAATACGACCGATCACTCGCATCGTTCGTCCCACTGATGGCGCTTGCGTTGGGCAGTCTGTCCGCGCTGTTGGCGGGCTGCGTCGGCGAGGATCGAACCCAGGCGCTGGTGGCGCAGACCGACGCGTTCTGTGCGGCCAATCCAGTGCGGCCCTTTCCTGCCAGCGTCTCGGCGCGCAGCGTGTACATCGGCACAGGCGCCCTGACGAAGTGGCAGCACCGGATCCCGCAGCGGCTGTTGCAGGAAGGTTTTGTCGAGGTCGAGGCCGCCGCATCGATGCTGCCCTCGGTGAAAGGCAGCGGCGACTACCTGCGATTCCGCGTCGCCCCGGCGTCAGATCCGGGTTGCGCCGGACAGCGGGCGCTGGCCGAGTCGATGGAGCCCGACAAATGGCAGACCGTGCGACGCCTGATGTTCGATTGGGGCCTGCGCCCCGACCAGTGCCTGGCGATCGAGCGCACGGCCGAGCGCCGCAGCGAGTACTGGGTGGAGGTGTGGGACAGCAGTGCCGATCTGCCCGCGCCTGGGTTCGGGGTTCCGGTGCACCGCGAGCGGCGCCGCTTCGTCGCGACCGCGGCCGCTACCGGCCGCGTGCTGCACGAACATTTCTCCGAGCACGGCTTCCTGAAACTGTCCTTCTCGGTGCCCTTTGGCTGTATGCGATTGGATGAATCAACGGCCTTTTTCAATAAGTTGGTGCGTGGCACCGGCGGCGCCATTGGATCACCACCGACAGTCATTGAACCGCCGCCGGATGTGGCGGTCTTGCGGTCGGACCCATTGCTCGAGTCGGTCAGCGATCTTGGCCTCGCGCCGATCGAGCACGCCGTGCTGTGGGATCGCGCCAAACGTTCGCTCGGCCCTGCCATCGAAGGCGTCGACCTGCTGGAAGGCGACAGTCCCACGTTTTACGAGGCGGGCCCGAACGGGGCGCGCTACCTGCAGTTCGCGGTTGATGGCGAGTTTCGGCGCGTGCGGCTGACCTGGCTCGAAGGCAGTCCGCACGGCCAGCACGATCGTCCGGTACGGATGTTCGACCTGGACGGCCGCATTGGCATCCTTTCCGTAACGCGTCGAATACAGGTGGGATCGCGCGGAGCGATCGATCTGTCCTGGGCTGAGCTGGCGCGAGATAGCGGTCTGTTGCAACTGCGCGCCGATGCTGTGGTTCCGATCGATCCCGATTCGAGCCTGGACTCGCTCAACCTGATCGAAAACATGCAGCACGGCCCTGAAGGCTTGCGGTTTTCGGTGACCGAGGTCGGCCTGGGCCAGAAGCACGGGGTGCTGGCTGATCACGTCCTGCTGCGCGAGTCGAGGTACCGCTGGGGCTTGGATGAGTGATTCCGGAACACCCCGGCATGCGTGATCCGGATTCAGCCGCGGCGGCCTTTGAGCAGAAGGCAGCGCATCATTCGCAGCGAACGGCGACCAGGTCCGGTTCGAGGTTCGCCTCCAAAGCCTTCGTAGTCCAGCATTCCCGACCCGCCTTCGTCGTTCGCAACAGGAGCTTGATTCATCCATGGCTATCCAGAAACAAACAAGCCCGGCCTCGCTGGTGAGTGTCGCCGCCGGATTGTTGACGCTCGCGTCCATCAGCTTTTTCTGGCCGGTGCTGTTGACCATGGCGCTGTCGACCATAGCCGTCATGTCTGGGCACGCAGGGCTCAGGGCGATCCGCAAGGACCCGGACCGGCTCGATGGAAGTGCGACGGCCTTGACCGGTCTCGCCATAGGCTATCTCGGCCTGGTCGCGGGGCTCTTCGCAGTAATGCTCTTGAATATGGGATTCATGAGTTTCGGCGGGAGGTAGCCGTCGGTGATGCGCGCGGTGTTGGCGAGTGTCGAATCTACGGACGCTGCGCGACAGCGTTGCCGGGATTGCTGTTGATGCGATCTTCCACAAGCTTCGCCAGGCGATGCATCGCGACTGCCCAGACAGTCGACACGGCGGCGAGAATCGGGAACAGCACCAGCACGATCATCGACTCGGCAAGCCCACCAGTGGGCAGGATTGCCACGACATAACCTGCCTGCGCGATCAGCCACGACACCACGGCGATGCGTCCCAACCCGACCGGCCGCGGAGCGCCATACAGTCGACGCCACAGGGCCTCGACCAGGTAGATGGCGAGCGCAATCTTGGCCCAGACGATCATCAGGGTGCTGCCATCGCCCTGCCCTTGCGAATCAACACCACCGAGCCAGGCGAAGGCACTCACGAACACGCGCGTGAGTGCGCCGATTGCGCTGTCCGGACCGCCGAGATGAGCCCAGGTCGCGACCGCGAGCAGTATCCAGCCGGCATGAAAGAACACCATCGCGAAGCATTGCGTCGCGGCGATGTAACGCACCACCTGGATGACAAGAAACCTTGCTAGCGGACTCGCAGGCGTGCTTTCGTGCATGGCCGTGTGCGGCATTCAAACAATGGGGGCCAGATTGTGCCGTATTGCTCGCGCATTGGCGCCAGTGGGCGAGCAGCGATGCATGCGCCAGGCGCTTCGCCGCCGCATTTTCGCAGAGCCGCTTGCCTGCATCGCAGCCGTTTCTGCTGCAGTGAGGTGACGCTCGAATTTGGCGACGCCAGCCCTGATCACCGCTTCGTCATGGGCAGGCGGGTGACCCACAGATGTACAGGCCAAGCTGACCGTTGGTTTGGTCGTAGTATGCAATCACCGGTCGATCATCCGAACGCACGGCCACCGCGACTGCGCGGCCCGCCCGTCCGGCCGGCAACAACGGACGTCCAGCTCCACTCGAACAGGACGCCGTGCTGCAGTCATGCAGTGTCAGCGCGTAGGCACCACCGACGTAGGAAGCGCAAGCGGCCACCGCGCTACCGTCGGGTCGCTTCGCCAAGTCAGCTTCCCAGACGTCAGTGCAGCCTGAGATGAGTGTGCCGGGCGCACTCGTGCAGTTGACATCGCTGCACGCGACAATGCCAGGCGTTCCACCAGTCGAATTGGTCAACAGCAAGGCTCGTCCGTCGGCGCGCAGGTGCATCGCAATGACGCCCCGATACTGCACCCCGGTGGTCGGTCGAAGCGTGCCCGTCGTGCACGCTGCATCCGTACAGTCCCAGAAGCGCGGGGAATCCGCCGCGCCGCCATTGCCTCCCATGGCAAGCAGCGGACGGCCGTCTGGCCGGATCGCGATCGCCACACCGGTCGGGGAATCAGCGTGTTCACGAAACAAACCAGATGTGCAATCGACATTGTCGCAATGCCATGTCCGCATGGAGAAAGTGGAAGCATTCCGATACACGACCACCGCACGACCGTCGGCGCGCAGCGCCAGGTCGACCATGCTGGAGTAGACCGGCGAATCCAGTGCCGTAGACGAGCCGGCGCTGCAAGCGACATCGCTGCAGGAGTAGATGTGCAGTGTGTCGCTGGTGGCGTCGATGTAGGCAATCAATGGTCGACCATCGCTGCGCAGCAGCATCGCGATTCCCTCGCCGGCGTCACCCGCCGTGGCGATGTTGCGCGCGGAGCCGCTGCTGCAGACCGCGTCGACGCAGTCGTAGAGCCGCACCGAACCGAGGGCATCCTCGTGGTAGGCAAGCAGGGGTCGGCCGTCGTCACGCAGCACGAGCTTCACGTGCCGGCCGGAATCAAGAAAGGTATCGACGACCCGATCGAAGGCCACCGGAAGCAGGGTGCACTGCGCCGTGCCATCGGCAGCAAAGCCACGAAAATACTCGCCCTCGGTGCATTGTCCCGAGATCCTCACCTGGACCTGCGAGGGATCGATCTGCGCGCTGCCGACTGCATTGGGTGCGAGCATCGCACCGGTGACCCCACCCGGAGCAATAGCCAATGTGCCGCTCGATGTTATCGAACCACCGCTGAGCCCTGCTCCTGCAATTACCTGGGTCACGCCGACGTCATCACCATCACTCAGCGAGGCTGGCACTCCGGTTACGCCAGCCCAGGGCACCCGCGCAGCGTACTGCGCCTGCGGCGTCGAGCGCAGGGCCTGGCGCGGCTGCAAGGCCACATGCGGCGTCGTTTCGTCGCCTTCACGCACCCGCAGTTCAAGAAAGCGGGGCGAGCCATCGAACACGGGCCCCGCGTCGAGCACCACGGTGAAGCGTCCATCGATGATCGGCAGGTTCTCGATCGGCGCCGCGCAGGCCAGCAATGCGCCATCGGTAGGGACGGCGTAAACGCATGCCTCCAGATCGAACTCGCCGACAGCGGGGGCGCCCTCGACCTTGAGTTCTCCCTGGTAGGTGAAACTGGTGTCGGCTTGCGCAAGGGCAATCAGCGGAAGGCCGGCGAAAAGCACTGCAAGAGTCAGCTTCATGGTTCGAATCCGTCGTGGAAGATTTCGTCTTTGGGGGGCGCGACCGAGTTCGGCCCGGTCCAGTAGCCGCCAGTGATCTCGAATCGTGGATTCACGCAGTCGCTGCCGCCGTCGTCAGAACACAGCGAGACCTCATCGGCGTCGGCTTGACCTGCACTGCCGCGCAACACGTAGCGACCCGCAGCTGACTCGCCGCCACCGCCGTCCACCGTGTACCAGTCGATGCGGGGCTGTGCCGATGTCGGCAGCGTGACGCTAGCTAGCAGGATGACGGTGGACAACGCGCGGGGCATGGCGGGCTCGGCAGTGAGTTTCCCTACTTAACGGGAATGACGCCGGGCTGGGACCATGCCGGGCCTGAGACCCGGGAAGGACTTGAGGCGCCGCGCCTCCAATTCAGCCGATTGCGGGCAGCCAACCGACAAAGCAGCCCTCGCAGGCTCCCGGGGGCTGAACCCACAAACCGGATCGCAGTAAGATTCGCTGGCGCGCGCAATCCGTGTGCGCGGCGATCAACCCTTCCACACTGATCTGCCCGACATGCATCGATACGACCCAAACCTGCCGCCAGATCCGGAAGCATGGTTGGCGCTGGATGAAGCAACGAGGATTTCGCTCGCTCAGTCGTTTCACGCCTCGCATGGCGAGTACGGTGGAAGCCTGCTCACTCACGCTGCCATGCACGCAGCGGTTGAGACTCAACTGGCGGGTTCCGACCCGGCCGAAGCAACTCAGCCCCTGCATCGCCTGACCGGCGCGGGGTTGTCACGCCACGATGCGGTCCACGCCATCGCAAGCGTTTTCGCCGATTTCATCTTTCCGATTCTCAAGGCCCCCCATGCGCCACCGGAGTTTGACGCGGCGGGGTATTGCAGGGCACTCGCCGACCTCACTGTTTCAGCGTGGCTGGGTATCGGCAAGCGCTAGCAGCTTTGGTCCAGCCAACCTGGACCTTGCCAGCTAGGCCGGAAGCAGCAGTCAGCGATCAATTATCCGCCGCGCCAGCACGTAGGCCGCCTCCTGTGCTTCAGCGCGCGCCGTGCCCGTTCCGGAATTGCTCATCACCGCAACACTGATGCCGTGCTCGGGCAGCAGCATCAGGAATGCCGCGGCGCCAGCCTGGGCGCCACCGTGGTGGATGATGCGGGTCGGGCGGTCTTCGCCCAGCAGACGCACTGAGGTGTCGATCCGCCATCCCAACGCGTAATTCTGCGGATTCATGCTGCCATCAGCCAGTGCCAGGGGAGTGAACAGGGCCTGCTTTCCCGCGGCCGATAGCAGCTCATCGCCCAGCAAGGCCTGCCCCAGAAGCACCAGGTCACTGGGCGTCGAGACCAGACCGCCGCCCGCAATCTTGTTGCTCGAATCGATCGGATAGGACGCGGTGTAGCGACCGCCGTCAGCCTGGTAGAACGCGACGCGTCGCGGCATCGGCGCGAGGCCATCGACGGCGGTATCGCGCATGCCGACAGGACCGAGGACATGCTCGGTCAGCACGGCATCGATCGGCTTGCCGGCAGCGCCTTCCATCAGCCGCGCCAGCAATGAGTAACCGAAGGTGGTGTAGCGGAAAGCGGTGCCAGGGGCAAACACCAGATCGTCTTCGGCGAAGATCGCCAGCCCGTCGGCGACTGATGCGTAGTGCTGGGTAGAAAAGGCCTCATGCCAGCCCCACCACCAGGCGGGAATCAGCGAGTAGTGGCGTACGCCAGCCTGATGCGATGCCAGCAGCCGCGCAGTGAGCGGTCGCAGCGCGGCTGGCAGGTCCGACACATAGGTCGAGATGGGCGCATCCAGATCGACCCGTCCAGCTTCCTGCAGGCGCATCAGGGCAGTGGCGGTGATGGGTTTTGCCAAGCTGCCGGTGCGATAGCGCGAATTCACTCGCGCAGGAATGGCCTTCTCGATATCGGCCCAGCCGGTGGCGCCAGCCCACAGCAAGCCGTCATCCCTGCCAACTGCAGCCGACAGCGATGGCAGGCCTGTGCGCTGGCGGTGCTCGTGCAGCGCATCTCGCAGTGCATCGGCCAGCTCCGCATTGATCGAAGCCGAGGGGCTGCTCTCGTCCTGTTGCGTGGAAACCGCCGGAATGGGCTCATTGGGCCAGCCCCACTGCACGTAGAACACCAGATTGGGGCCCAGCAGCACGGCGCAGGTCAGCAGCGCGTTGCGCAGATGGCGCAGCAGTCGGCGCCGCCAGGACAGTTTTGAAGCGGGAGCGGAAGTCGGGGATTGCATGAGCGATTCACTGGAGGGACGCAGCGACTGTATCGACCCCTGCATCCTCGCGCACTGCCAAAAGTCAGACGGGGTCCGTTCGACGCCGGGAAATCTCGCCCTGTCAGCCTTGCATGGGCACCGGGATGACCCGGAGACGAAAGCCGACCCTGAATCTCCGCGGCGGGGGCCCCGGGACTTGTGCAGCCCAACGGCAAGCGCGCAGCATATGCGCCCCGATTGACGGATAGGCCTCATGTTTGGCCGATGCACATCGACTGTCGCGAGGCGACAGTCCCCAGTTTCCTGTCGGCCCGCTATGCCCGCCGAACTTGGCAGTTCTGTGACAGGCTGCCGCGGTCGGCCCTCCCGGATAGCCCCGCTGCTGGACAAGGTCGAGATGCTGAGGCTGCAACCCTCGTGACCTCTGCGAAACGCGTGTGAGCGGCCCGGGAACTCTGCGTAGCGTGGCGCTTCGCTGGCGGGCGATCATCAAGGTGCTCGGCATCATCGTGGTGCTTACCGCAACGTCAAAGTTGCCGTCCATTTTCTACGCCCTGATCAACCACGAGGACACGCTGCAGGTGTACTTCGTGAGCTTCGTCATGAGCAGCCTGGTTGGACTGGCTATGTGGTGGCCGAATCGTCGGGTCCACTACGAGTTCCGCCTGCGCGACGGCTTCCTGATCGTGACCCTGACCTGGGTCGCGGCCACCTTCGCGTCGGCGCTGCCGCTGATGTATGCACCGCCGTACCTCAGCCTCACCCATGCGGCGTTCGAAGTGATGTCGGGCCTGACCACGACCGGTGCCACCGTCATCAGCGGGCTGGATGATTTGCCGCGCTCGGTGCTGCTCTATCGCCAGGTGCTGCAGTTCGTCGGCGGAATGGGCATCGTGATCCTGGCAGTGGCGATCCTGCCGATGCTCAAGGTAGGTGGCACGCAGCTGTTCCGGGCTGAAACCACGGGGCCCAGCCGCGATACGAAGCTGACTCCACGCATCGCAGAAACCGCCAAGGCGTTGTGGCTGGTGTATGCCGGCCTGATCCTGCTGTGCGCCGGGGCGTACTGGGCAGCGGGCATGGACCTGTTCGACGCAGTCAGTCATTCGCTCGCCACCATCTCCACGGGCGGCTTCTCCACCCACGACGCGGCGTTCGGGTACTGGGACAGCCCGCTGCTCGATCTCATTGCCATCGTATTCATGGCCCTGGGCGGCATCAACTTCGGACTGCACTTCATCGCCTGGCGACAGGCGCGATTGAGTGCCTACCTGCACGATTCCGAACTGCGCGCCTTCCTGTGGATACTGGCTGGCGCCAGCGTGCTGGTGGCGCTGACGCTGTGGGCACACGGCCAGTACGCCGATGCCGGTACCACGCTGCGCCAGGCGGCTTTCATGACAGTGTCGGCAATGACGACCACAGGCTTCACCGTAGCCGACTTCGACCAGTGGCCCAGCATCGCGCCGATGCTCATCATGATCGTTGCGGTGATTGGTGGTTGTTCCGGATCCACCGTTGGCGGATTGAAGGTTGCACGCGTGCTGATGGTCTTGCGTCAGGGCTTTCGCGAGGTGAAGCAGTTGGTGCATCCGAAGGGTCAGTTCCTGGTCACCATGGGCGGGCACCGCGTCTCGGAGAGCGTCGTGTTGTCGGTCAGTGGCTTCATCACCCTGTGGATGTGCTGCTTCATGGTGCTGATGCTTGGCATGATCGCGGCCGGACTCGACCCGCTCTCGGCCTTCGGCGGCACGGTGGCGACCATGGCCAACCTTGGCCCCGGCCTGGGCCAGGTGACCTGGGGATTTGCTTCGGCCAGCGATGCCGCGGTCTGGCTTGGCACGCTTGGCATGCTGCTGGGTCGCCTTGAGGTTTTCTCGGTGCTGGTGCTGCTGACCCCCATGTTCTGGCGAGAATAGCCGAGCGATTGAATGTGGGGCGTGCAGGCTCCGGGCTTGGGTCTGCTGGCGGACTTGCGCCTCTTTCTGTTGTGAGCATGGTCCCGAACCCGGTCGTTTCCCGTTGTTCAAATCACGGGACAGCAAATCACCGCACGTCCGTCGGCATAGGCGGCCGCGTGACCGTCGAGCGCTGAAGGCTGACACGTTGCTTGCAATGCCGCGACATCGATCGCCGACGGCGCTCCAAGGCAGGCGTCCGGAAACTTATCCATTTACCAGCGGAACACGGAGTCTCGCCATGAATCGCATCACCCTCTCGTTCATCGCGGCCTCCCTGCTCTGGATGGGTTGTGCGTCAGCCGCGGACTACTGCGTGGGAAGCGGAGCCGAGTTCGATGCCGCTTTGCAGGAAGCGGCGGCCAGCGTCGAGGATGACCTGATCCGCTTGACCGGCGTCGCATTGGATCTGACCAATCCGGTCAACACCACGGTGCATGGCTCGCTGCAGATCCGCGGAGGCTACAGCGACGGCTGTCCGATCTTCGGGTCGGTAGGGCAAGGTACGACTCTGACCGGAAATGGCGTCGATGCGTTCTACCTTCGGCTGCGCGACGGCAATCTGACGCTGGCGCGTGTCCGATTCAATGACCACGCCTTGATCTCGGTCAGCGATACCAGCTTTGCCTCGGCCGTTCGCACCGGCCGCATCCTGATGCAACGCGTTCGCGTGTTCGGCAATCGCACGGGGATGCTCGTGTACAGCGATCACCACGACGTGCGAATCGAGAACAGCCGGTTCGAAACCAGCAGCAACAACGGCGGCAACATCTACACGGGCACCGGCCTTGCCCTTACGCGGTTCTCGGTGGACGCGCCGGAGATCGACATCGTCGTACTCAACAACACCCTCACGGGTAACCAGCATGGTCTGGTAATGGCCAGCGGCGGGGCATTCAATGACCGTGCCCTGCTGTACAACAACATCAGTTTTGCCAACCGCAGCATAGATTTGCTGGTGCGCCGACCGGTAGTGGCCCGGCACAATCTCTGGCCGGTAACGCAGGTCGATTTTGATGGCGTGCTGGAACCCGGGTCGGAAGGCAATCTGGCGGTGGATCCGCAACTCGACGGTAGTCTGCGGCCGATTGAACCTGGCTCACCGGTGATCAACGCGGGTGACGACGAGGTGGAGGGTGGATTGCCGGCGCAGGACTACCTGGGCGGCGCTCGCCGGATCGGCTCGCGGGTCGACATCGGCGCACTGGAAAGCGCGGTGAACGACCTGCCCGTGATAACGGTGATCAACACCAACGACAGCGGTGCAGGATCACTGCGCCAAGCCATCGTGGATGCCAACTCTGCGCCCAACGAGACCAGTATTGCCTTCGATATTCCAGGCGCCTGCCCACAGATCATCCAACTGGACAGCGCGCTTCCGGCGCTGACCGAGCCGGTTGTGATCGATGGCTATTCACAGCCCGGCAGTGTCTACAACCAGGCCGACCGCAGTTTCGACGGCACCCTCTGCGTGGCACTGGTACCGGAGCTGGCCATGGCCACGGGCCTGCACCTGCAGACGGCGCCTGGCGACACCATGCGGGTTGAAGGCCTGGCCTTTTACGGCTTTCAGAGCGAAGCCGTGCGGGTAACGGGCCAGGGCAGCGCAGAAGTGCGAGGCAACGGCTTCGGTACCGGCGCGGCCGGTCTGCTGGCGCCGGGATTCGATGATGCCGCGATCCGCGTGATTGATGCCGCTGGCAGCGTGATTGGTGGCGCAGATGTGGCCGCGCGCAATGTCATCGCTCGCGCCACGCAGGCGGGTGTGCGGCTTGAGGGCAACGGTGCGCGTACCGTGCGCGGCAACCTGATCGGCTTTGACATGGGCGGCACGCTCAACTTCGGCAATGGCATCGGCGTGAAGGTGGATGGCGGCACCCGCAACGTGATCACAGGCAACTGGATCGGTTTCAGCGGCACGCGGGGAGTGCTGATCGACAACACCGCCGAGCCTGCGCAGGAAACGGTAATTACGGTCAACACATTCGGTGTGAACGTCAATTACCAGGCAGCGGGCAATGGCACCAACGCCATCCGGGTGGAGGCGGGAGAAGAACACAAGATAGAAACCAACCAGATCCTCTTCAGCGGTACCGATGGCATCGCCATCGTTACACCCGCACGCCGCGTTCGTCTCTACAACAATTCGATCAGCTCCAGCGCGCTCCAGGCGATTGATGTCTCGCCCGACGGCGTCAATGACATCGATCTGGATGTGGGCGCAACCGGCGCAAACGACAGTCAGAACTTTCCCATCCTGGTGGACGCCATCGGCAGCAATGATGCGGGCGAAGTGACAGGCGTGCTGGAGAGCGCCAACGGCAGCTACATCGTCCAGTTCTTTCGCAACGGCGTATGCGATGCGGATGGCTTCGGCGAGGCGCAAAGCTGGATCGGCCAGACCGCCGTGACCATCACCAATGCCACGCCAGACGCGAATGGCAGTGCCAGCTTCAGCGCTGACATCGCGGGCACCGGCAATCTCTTCAACAAGTTCATCACCGCCACCGCGATCGACGAGGAGGACAACAGCAGTGAAGCCTCCGCCTGTATCGCCTACGAAGTAGGCCCGCAAATTTTTCGCGATGGATTCGAATAGGCAGCGGGCGGTTCCGGAGTTGAATTGCGTACTGCCAACCAACTGACCAGTTGTTGCCAGCACCTCTGATCAGCTCCGCCTGCGAACTCGACCACGGCCGCCGGGTTGATAGCCCAGAGCCGGCATCACGTTGACCGGCAGGAGTCGACCCACAAGAGACACTCAAGTACATCGCCAAAAAAGAGAAAGCGGTCATTCGCAGGTGACCCCATTGGGCGCGGCAGACGGTCATCGATGCAGCCCTCGCTGACATCCGGAAAAGGGCGTTTGAATTTCCTATACCTAGCTCGGTCGCCTTGTCGGTTCGGGGCTGTCCACCTGGCTATGGGTGCCGTTGGGCAACCCCGGCAGCTCTCGTGTGGGTGCATTCACACCGCAGCCGATGCCACAGGATCTCTCGTCGCTGCTGGGCCGCGACGCGTAACGCTCAACTGCGGGCACCAAGGCCAATCCGCGCTAGCGCCGCCTGCGCTCTTCACCCCGCGGCCGACGCGATTTACCCGGAACGGGACCAATGCCGCGCCGGCGCAAGAAAAGGCTCTGGACTACACCTGGCTACCTGTATAGAAAGGGTATAGGCAAAACCCCGGTGGCTCTTGGACAAGAACAGCATAATTCTGTGCGTGGACGACGATTCGACTGTGCTGAACGCGCTGCGCAGCATGTTCTCGAGCCATTTCGGGCCGGAATTGCAGGTGGAATTCGCCGAAGACGGCGACGAGGCGCTGGAAATCGAAGCTGAGCTGCGCGAGCAGGGAAGCGAGCTGGCGCTGGTGATTTCGGACTTCATGATGCCGGGCCTGCGCGGCGACGAGCTGCTGGTGCAGGTGCATGAAAGGTCCCCGAACACGGTCAAGATCCTGCTCACCGGACAGAGCGACATGTCCGGGGTAAAGCGCGCCATCAACGATGCCAACCTGTACCGCTTCCTGGAAAAGCCCTTCCTGAATGAAGACATCGTGCTCACGGTGCGCGCCGCACTGCGGGCGTATTGGCAGGAGCGCGACCTGGTCCGGCAGAACGAACAGCTGCGACGCATGAATGCCGAGCTCGAGGATATCGTGGCCACCCGCACCGAAGAACTGGTGGAAAAGAACCGGCTGCTGGAAGTGCTGGCGGTGACCGACAAACTGACCGGCCTATACAACCGGCGCAAGCTCGACGAGTTGTTGGACGAGGAACTTGTTCGTGCTCGCCGCTACGAAGTCAAGGTGTCGATCATCATGCTCGACATCGACCACTTCAAGCGGGTGAACGACACCTATGGCCATGGCGTCGGTGACGATGTGCTGGTCGGCATGGCAGCGTTGCTGCGCAAGAACACGCGCGAGGCCGATGCACTGGGGCGACTCGGCGGGGAGGAGTTCGTTGTGGTGTGCCGGCACTGTGACGCCGAGGCCTGCCTGAGCGCGGCCACCAAATTGCGCGAGGCGATTGCCGAGCATCATTTCCCCGTCGCGGGTCAGGTGACCTCAAGCCTCGGGATTGCATCCTGCCGCGCCGACGATACGGCGGCGACCTTGCTGGCACGGGCCGATGCCGCCCTGTACAGGGCCAAAGCTGCCGGGCGCAACTGCGTGGAGCTCGAGCATGTCTGACGAAACCGTGTGGCTGGTCGAGCGCATCAGCCAACTTGAAAGCGAGCTGATCGAGCGCCGTCGGTCCGAGCAACTGCAGCGTGCGCTGTACGAGATCGCCGCGCTGTCGGCGGCCGACAGCCCGCAGCACGAGCACTATGCGGCACTGCACGAAATCGTCGGTCAACTGATGTATGCGAAAAATTTCATCATCGCGTCCTACGACGCCGACGAAGGCATGATCCGCCAGCAATACCTGGTGGACGAGGATCCCAACGAGGTTCCGGAGTCTTTTCCCTACGGCGAGGGCATTTCGTCATTGGTGATCCGCAGTCGCGTGCCGTGGCTGCTCGACCACGCCTCGTTCGAATCTCTGGTGGCCGCTGGCGAGATCCGTGCACCGCGCGGACTGGTGGATTTCAACAGCTGGATGGGCGCGCCGCTGATCGCGCAAGACAAGGTGTACGGCCTGATCATCGTGCAGAGCTACAGTACGGATGTCAGCTACACCCAGGCTGACCTGGATCTGTTGAACTACGTGGCCAGCCACGTGGCGACCATCTTCGCGCGCTGGCAGTCGAACATCGCACTGAAACACGCCAATGATGAGCTCGCCGCATCGGCCGAAACCCTGCGCCTGCTGGGCGATATTGGCAAGGATCTGACCGCTAGCCTGGATACGCTGGCCATCTGCAAGACCATGGAGCGCCATATCACCGCCCTCTTGCCAATGGATGCATTCGGCGTGGCGCTGCTGTCGCCCACCGCGGACTCGCTGGACTACGTCTATTACATCGAGGATGGCGTAGTGGATTCAGCCAACTCGTATTCGCTGGACCATCCCACCTCGCTGGCGGTTCTGACATTTCGCGAGGACCGCGAGCTGACCGTTTTCAATGAAACGCAGCTGTGCAACGCCCCTACCGGGTCAAATATCGAAGAGTCTGCGCCGATTCTGTCAGCGGTCTTTCGCCCACTGATCGCCAATGGGCGCCGCATCGGCGTAGTAACGGTTCAGAGTCACCAAGCTGATGCGTACCAGGAGCGGGATCTGGAAGTGTTCCGCTCGGCGACGGCGTATGCGGCAATTGCCTTGGCCAACGCCGATGCCTATGCCACGGCCGAAGCGGCGCGCCAGCAGGCCGCGCAAGCGCTGCATGACCTGCACCAGGCCGAAGCCCACCTGGTGCATTCGGAAAAGATGGCGGCGCTGGGGCAACTGATCGCCGGCGTGGCGCACGAGATCAACACCCCGATTGGTGCGATCAAATCCAGCGGACGGAACATTACCGAAGCGCTGGATAGCGCATTGCTGGGATTGCCGACCTTGCTTGACGAGCTGGACGAAGTCCATCGCCTGCATTTCGGCGAACTGCTCTCGCGCGCCAGACAGCCTCAAGCCCTACTTAGCACGCGCGAAGAGCGCAGCATCGTGCGCGAAGTAACCGCCCGACTCGAGGCGCTGGGCGTCGCACAGCCACGGTATACGGCCGGCTTGCTGGTGCAGTTACAGTCGCACACCAACCTGGACGAGGTGTCGGCGCTGCTGCGCCATCCGGCCGTGGATCGGATCCTCGACACCGCGCACGGTATCGCCACCATCACCACCAACGCCGACAACATCAACACGGCCGTGGATCGGGTCGCCAAGATCATCTTTGCGCTGAAATCCTTTTCGCGCTTCGGTGGCGTACAGGTGTGGACGCAGTCGGACCTTCGCGAGGGGCTCGAGACGGTGCTGACGATCTACCAGAACCAGATCAAGCATGGCATCGAGCTGGTTCGACAGTATGACGACGTGCCACCGGTGCGCTGCCTGCCCGACGAGATCAGCCAGGTATGGACCAACCTCGTGCACAACGCCTTGCAGGCAATGGATCACAAGGGCAGCCTGACCATCGGCCTGCGTCGCGACGGCGACAATGCGCTGGTGTCGGTGACGGACACCGGCTGCGGCATGACAGCGCAAGTGCAGGAGCGGATCTTCGATGCGTTCTTCACCACCAAGCCAGCCGGCGAAGGCACCGGCCTGGGACTGGACATCGTCCGCAAGATCATCGAGAAGCACGGTGGCCAGATCTCCGTAGCGAGCGAGGTTGGCCTCGGCAGCACCTTCACCGTCAGTTTGCCAATTGCAGGAGTGGAATGATGGAAAAGGGCGTTTTGATATGCGTTGACGACGAGATCATCGTGTTGACGGCATTGAAGGACCAGTTGCGGCGCGCGTTCGGCAGCGATTTTCATGTCGACGTGGCACAAAGCGCGGAAGAGGCACTGGAACTGCTGGACGAACTGGCGCAGGACGGTCACCAGCTTCTGGTAATCGTGTCGGACTGGCTGATGCCCGGCATGAAGGGCGATGAGTTCCTGATCAAGGCGCACGAACGCTTTCCGTCGGTGGTAAAGATCATGCTTTCGGGCCAGGCCGAGTCGGCAGCCGTGGATCGCGCCCGACGCGAGGCCGGACTGCATGATTTTCTGGCGAAGCCGTGGAATGCCGAGGCGCTGATGGAATCGATCAGCCAGGGCCTGCGCGAGCGCGGACACAACTAAACGTTGCAGATGGCACTCGCGCGGTTCGGCCAGCTCGAATGGTGCGGCTCAAACGCAATGCCGCCTGCCCAGCGGCTTCAGGCGTCAATGAGCTAGTTCACGCCGGAGCAATCCCGATCGTGCCAACTGGTGTACCCGCGCTGCGGCCTGTCCCGTTTAACGTGGGCTAACACCGAAAGCCCTAGTCTCAGGCCATGAATGCACCCTCTGCCGCCGTACCCTCGCATCCGATCGCGCAGCCAGCCGGCGATGCGCCGCTTCTGATCGTCATCAACGGCGCCTCCGGGCACCTGGACACCGATCTGGTCTGCGGCACCATCTCCGGCATGCTCGACACGGCCCGTCGTCGGCATGAGTTCCTGCGCATTCCGGATCCGGCGCGTATGTATCGGCGAGGTGGCCACCGAGGCGGTCCGGCGGGCCAGGACGGAGCACGGCATCGTTGTGGCCGCTTCGGTCTCACCTGAGCGGCGAGTTCGATGGGGCCTGATCACCTGCTTCGGTCCGCCCGCGATCACCCTGGTCCGGCAGCCCGATCAGCCTGAGGCAGCCCGCTGTTGGCATCAGTCATCCGCAGTTCCTGACTGACCGTCAACGACCCAAAGCCGCCGCTCAGGCCTGCAAGAAGGCGTTGCATCGGCAAGGCCCAGGTTTTCGCAGCGACCCAACGCCCCGATCTCGCGTAGGGCGGGTCTTGACCCGCCGAGCCAGGTATCGCGACGGGTCATTCGGTGGGCCAAGGCCCACCCTACGGACAGCCCGCCTTGCCGCGTTGGATTTGGAAGGCGGATCTTGATCCACCACCGGCACCGCCACCGCAACGGCGATCGGTGCAGAGCGGGCCGGTTGATCGCTCCGTGCTACGGAGCATCAAGTTGCGCCCTCCAACGACGGCTTTTGGCCGTTTTGTGCCGGTCGGCCGGGTCGCTCAGCTCGGGCATGTGGCCTGCCGACACTGGTCGGCTTGGTTGGCGAAGCCGCTCAGTTGCATTGGCGAAGATGTTCAATTCTCTGGCGCTTTGCACTGAATTCTTGAGCTTCTCGACCGAGCGCGAGCACGCCGTCACCTGCGGCATAGCTCGGAAATGCATCGCGGTTTGGATCCCCGCCTCCTTTAATACTGGCCGTTGCACCATACCAACTGGTTGGTTTACGCTAGACCAACCAATCGGTATGGCCCACAACATGAGTATCCATTCGGGAAGCTGCCACTGCGGCGCTGTTCGCTTCGAGGTCGATGTGGAACTGCAGGCCGAAACGGTTCGCTGCAACTGCTCGATATGTGCCAAGACCCGCGCCTGGCTGGTCTTCGCGCCAGCCAGCACGTTCCGCCTGCTGCAGGGCGAGCCAAACCTGGCCGACTACCGCTTCGGTGCTGGCCGAATCCGGCATCGCTTCTGTACCACCTGCGGAGTCAAGCCGTTCGGCGTTGCCGGCGACGGCGTGGCAATCAGCATCGCCTGTCTTGATGAGCTTGCGCCGGAGCAACTGGCGACGCTCTCCGTCACCTGCATCGACGGCGCGCAGGATCGGTGGGACGCGGCGCCCGCGATCACCGCGTACCTGTGATGCCTGCCTCGCCGATGTCACGCAAGGCCGCCAAGCCAGACTTAGCCGCGCCGCCGCGAGATTCGCGCAGGCGCATTCTGGATGCGGCGCTCTCGGTCCTGCGCGAGAAGGGCTACACCGCCACCACGGTGGATGACCTGTGCCGCGCCGCTGGCGTGACAAAAGGCAGCTTCTTCCATCACTTCGAAAGCAAGGAAGCTGCGACCCTGGCAAGCATCGCGCACTGGAACGAGGTCACCGGATCGCTGTTTGCCGGCGCACCGTACTGGCAGGTGAATGATCCGCGCGAACGCCTGCTTGCCTATCTCGACTTTCGCGCCGCCATGGTGACTGGTGAGCTGCCCGAGTTCACCTGCTTGCTCGGTACCCTGGTGCAGGAGGTATTCCAGCATCACCCTGCGCTGCAGCTGGCCTGCGGCGCCGGCATTGAGGCGCATGCACAAACCCTGGTGTCGACCATCGACGCGGCCCGGACGCAGCATGCGCCCCAAGCCGAATGGAGCGCCGTCAGTCTGGCGCGCTACACCCAGTCGGTGCTGCAGGGCGGCTTCGTGCTGGCCAAGGCCATGAACGACCCGGCCATGGCCGTCGATGCGATCGCGCACCTGCGGCGCCATGTTGAGCAGCTCCTTCCCCTTCCCACCAAAAGGAGTCACCGATGAAACTCGAACCCTATCTGTTCTTCGACGGCAGGGCCGAAGAGGCATTGGAGTTTTACGAGCGCGGCCTCGGCGCGACAGTCGAAGGCAAGATGCGCTTTGCCGACAGCCCCGACCCGGTGCCGACGGAGTATCTGCCGCCTGGCGGTGCGCAGAAGCTGATGCACGCCAGCCTGCTGATTGAGGGTCAACGCCTGATGCTAAGCGATGGCTGTGCCTCGGATGGCAGCGGATTTCACGGCTTCTCGCTCGCCTTGCAGTACGACCAGGAAGTCGATGCACGGCGCGCATTCGACGCCCTGTGCGAAGGCGGAAGCATCCAGATGCCGATCGGTCCGACCTTCTTCTCACCTTGTTATGGCCAGGTCCTCGACCGCTTCGGCGTGCAATGGATGGTCATGGTCTACACCGCCGATCCCTCCTGAAGGAGCCCTGCCATGCCCTACGACCTGACCCAGATCCGCATCCTGCGCGCACCACCTGAGCGCGTCTACCGTGCCCTGTTTGACCCGGCCGCCATCGCCAAATGGAATGCGCCCGACGGCTTCACCGCCGTGGTGCACGAACTCGACGCGCGGGTCGGCGGACGATTCCGCATCAGCTTCATCAACTTTTCCAGCGGCCAGGAGCACAGCTTTGGCGGCGCCTACCGCGAGTGGGTGCCGAACGAGAAGATCGTGGCCACGGACCGCTTTGACGACGCCAACCTGCCCGGCGAAATCCTGACCACCTTCCGCCTGCGCGCGGTGACGGCCGGCACCGAACTGACTGTCGAACAGGCCGGCCTGCCCGATGTCATTCCCGCCGAATCCTGCCGCCTCGGTTGGCAGCAATCGTTCGAACTGCTGGCCCGCCTGGTCGAGACAGAGATCTGAGACGGCCTAACGATCCTCGTACCAATAGCGCCGGATGAAGTCGTTGCCGGCTTCATTGCGGCGCATCACGTTCCAGGCTACGCGCGGCATCTGCAGGAAATAGTGCCAGTCTCCGTGACGGTCAAACTTGCGCGTTGACGTGACGGTCTTGACTCCACGCAGGCGCCGCAGACGCTGGCCGCGCTGCTTCCCCAGGTGCTTGAGTCGGACCAGGAAGTCGACGTCTTCCGCTATCGGGCGGGTCTCGTCGTACCCGCCAAGCGCTTCGAAATCGGCGCGCCGACAGAACACGATGCCGGTGTCGAAGCCGGTGGCCCAGACCATCGGCAGCATCATGGCGAAACTCAGCGCGATGCCGGGAGACCATCGTTCCATGGTGACGCCGGTGGCGCCGCCGACCACGCGTGCATCGTCGAGCGCCGCAAAGATCGCGTCGAAACACTCGGGGTGCAGGATCGAATCGGCGTCGACAAAACCCAGATAGTCTCCCTGTGCTGCATTCGCGCCACCGTTGCGAACCGCGGCGATGCAACGCTTCTCGACCGTCGCAATCGCACAGCCGCGCTGATTCGCCAGCTCGGCGGTGGAATCGGTCGATAGATTGTCGGCGACGATGACCTCGATCTGCGCGGACCTTGAGCTGTGCTCACGCGCCGCGTCGACGCTGTCCAACAAACGGGGCAACAGCGCTGCCTCGTTGTAGGCGGGAATCACCAGACTCAGCCGCGACCCGCTCATCATGATTTACATTCAGGCAGTGGTTGCCGCTGCGCGCTTGGGGCGAAGGCGTTTCCAGATACCTACCAACAGCAACACGACCGCTCCCGCCACGATGCCCACGCCGGCATTCGCCAGCTGCTCGACCAGGCCTCCCAACCAGCCGACGGGCAGCATGGCGACCACCGCGTGATGCAATGCCGGGATGCTGTGCACCAGGATGCCGCCACCGACCAGGAACATGGCCGCCGTGCCGACCACCGTCAGTGCTTTCATGAACCAGGGCGCGCCCCACAGGATGGCGCGGCCAAGCGCGCGTTGCATGCGGGCGAACACGCCATTGCCTGGCTTCTCGATCATGTGCAGCCCGAGGTCGTCGAACTTGACGATCGCTGCGACGAAGCCATACACGCCAATGGTCATCAGCAAGGCGATGGTGGTGACCACCATCACCTGCCGGGAGAGCGCGGCCGTGGCGACAGTTCCCAGGGTAATGACGATGATTTCGGCCGACAGGATGAAATCGGTGCGAATTGCACCCTTGATCTTTTCGCGTTCCCTGGCCACCACGTCAATCGACTCGTCAGACAGGGCCTCGAGCAGCTCCGCGTGGTGGGCCTCATCCTTGGCCGGATCATGCAGGTACTTGTGCAGTACCTTTTCCAGACCTTCAAAGCAGAGATAGGCACCGCCGAGCATCATCAGCGGCGTCACCAACCAGGGCGCGAAAGCACTGATCAACAGGGCCGCCGGCACCAGAATGGCCTTGTTGATGAACGAGCCCTTGGCCACCGCCCAGACCACCGGCAACTCGCGATCCGGCTTCACGCCGGAAACCTGCTGGGCGTTGAGCGCCAGATCATCGCCCAGCACGCCGGCAGTCTTCTTGGCTGCCAGCTTGGTCATTACCGCCACGTCATCCAGGATGGTGGCGATATCGTCGAGCAGGGTAAGAAGGCTGGCGCCGGCCATGAGTCATTCGCTGCAAGGAGGTTGCGGCATTTTGCACGCCACAGCCGAGCAACGGAAATGCCTTTCGCGCGAAACCGGCGAAGCTGCTACGGCCTGGTCCAGCAGGCCGCAGCAGTTGCGGAGGATCAGGACATGCGGCGTGCCACGAAATAGGCACCAAGGTTGCCGATGCCGGTAGCTGCCAGCAACACGGCAAACACGCCGGGGGTGATCTCGCGCCAGCCGAAGGCCTCGATCAGTCCGAAGCCGATGGCGAGTGCCAGCAGCACGGTGCCCCAGCGCAGGCTGGCATGGCGGCGACGGCTTTCCTCTCCGTCCAGGATGGATCGCACCATTTCCTGCGAGCCATTGGATTCGACCATCTGGCGACGAGCACGGGCATCGACCACGGCTTTGATTGCCAGGAAAATGCAAACGAACAGCGTGATGGGGATGAAGGGCATCAGGATTTCGGATGACATGGGGGTTCTCGAAAGGGCACCGGGATGGCGCCTGCAGGGAAGGAGATACGGCCAGCTTGACAGCGGTTGCAGGACGCGTTGCGATGGCACTGCAACCGTGGCTGCTTTGGGTGTATCCAGTGGAAATGGACGACGCATCTGCCACCGATAAGGATCGCCTGCTGGTCGAAGCGGTGCTTGCGGGCAATCCCGGCGCGTTCGAACGGCTGGTGCGCGACTATCAGGGACTGTGCTGGCACGTCGTGCAGCGCATGGTGCGTCACCCGGAGGACGCCCGCGATCTTTGCCAGGAGACGTTCCTGCGGGTGCACCGCTATCTTCATCAATATCGTTCCGATGCGCCGCTGAAGTCCTGGATCGCCCAGGTTGCCTATGCGGTCGCCAAGCGACACCTCGAGCGGCGCCGCATTCCGCTGGCAGAATCCGACAGCGAGGGTCCGGCCCTGTACGAACTGGTAGCAGACGAAAGCGACCTGGCGGGCTCGATCGCAGACGCGGAAATTCACACACACCTGCACCGCGCGATCGAAGCATTGCCGCCGCTGCAACGCACCCTACTGACCCTGTATCACCTGGAAGAGATGCCGATCCCGGAGATCGCCCACATCACGGGCGTCGCCGAGGGCACCATCAAGAGTCACCTGTTTCGCAGCCGCAAGGCGCTGCGAAGCCTGCTGGAACCAAGCATGGGAGTCGCCGCATGAATCATCCGACATCCAATCTGCCCGCTTCGATCAACGAAGCCGAATGGCAGCTGCAGGAACTGGCCCGCCTCGGCAAGCCTGCTTCCGACAGTACCAACGATGACCTGCTCGCCTACCGGGCCATAGATCGCGCACTGCGCTCGCCACCCGACGATGCGCTACCAACCGATTTCGCCGCTTCGGTTGCGCGTATCGCACAAGGGCAAGGCTTCGTGCGAAATGACGGGTTCGAACAGAACCTGATCCGCATCCTCGTCGCGGTCCTGGGCATTTCCGGCGGCGTGGCGATAGCCATGTTCTCGGGCGAACTGCTGCAGGGAACTTTCGCCAGCCTCGTCCAACTGGGAGACGCAACCCTCGGCTGGTCAAGCGCGGCACTGGCCTGTCTCGGCCTGAGCTGGCTTTGCAGTCAACTGCTGCAGGGCGGCCGCAGCCCGGCCTGCTACAACCGCCTGGGCTCCTGGCTCTAAATCGAATGCGGCCGGGCTACTCAGCCCGGTCGCACGGGAATCAGGCTAGCGAAAACACTTGGCGCTTACCCGACGCATGCTGGGCCCGCTTTCGCCCTCACGGGTGAACTCGACATCGTCGAGAATCTCGACCTCCTCGCAGCGGTGACCGATCTCGCTGATCACGTAGGCGCCTCGTCCACGTTGCGTCGAGAAGTCGCGGCCATCGAACTCGGCCAGCTTGAACAGGCAGCGGTGGGTCTCACCGGAGGCCGCCGGTTGCTTGTGTGAGTCGCAGGTTGCGCCTTTGCGGCTCAGTTCGCGCTCGGCAGACTTGGATAGCTCTTCGGCCTGCGAGCTGGTCGCCCAGACAAGCAGCATCGATAGCATCACAGCGCTTCTCATGATCATGGTTCCTCAAGCAGTGGACCGAACGCGGCGCCATGCCATCGAGCCAGGGCGTGCCGCGGCCGGTTAGTTTAGCCCGCGATTCGGACAAGGGCTGCACCTGGCGTTCAGGGTTGCTCGAACCCGTTGGCAAACAAGAGATCAGGATCTGACTGGATCAATGCGAAGGCCAGACCATCGGAGGTTCGATGTTCCCATCCCCACTTGCGCGGCGGCGAGACGCGAAACGCCGTGTTGACCGGCGGTGCCGTCGGTCGAATCCAGTAGTTCACGCCTTCGTCATAGGTCGCGTACAGGTCCATCACGGTGGCGTGCAGTTCATCGGCATTGCCGCCGTACGCAGCACGCATCCAGTGCGCCCAGGCGATCTGCCCCGCCACGTCCAGCGCGTGTTCCACGTCTTCGAAATTGCGCTGCCCATCGCTGCCGTCGCGCAGCATGGCGTAGCGCGGCAGGGCCAGGGCCGCCGCGGTGTCGTAACTGTGATCGGTGGTGTTGACCACGGTAGCGCGCATGAAGTCGCCCAGGCGCGCAATGAAGTCTGCGGTGGCCGCATCCTCGCCGCTGGCATAGGCGCGCACCGCGGCATCCGAAAGCAGGGCCGTCATCCACGAGGAGCCGCCGTACTCAGCGTCACCCCAGTCACCGGCATGCTGCGAGCCGGTGTGATACAGGCCGCCATCGATGAAGGGCACGGGCACCTGCCCGCTGGCGCCATCCTGATGCGCGCGGAAATCGGCGAGGATCTGGTCCACTGCATCGCGATGCTGCAGATCGCCCAACACTTCGTAGGTGACCACATTCGCCAGCAGCTTGAATGCGGCGTGACGCTCGGTCCAAAAGCCGCGCTGCGGCGTCCATGCGTGGGGGAACCCGTCATGCGCGGTGGGCGTGAGCGCGATGCGCCCGGGCATTTGTGGATCGCCTGTCGTCCAGAGGGTGTAAGCCAGGCACTCGTTGTAGGCGTACTTGCTGTCGCCCCCAACGCTGCCGAAATCGAAGAACCCGCCAGCGTTTAGCCGATCCGCATAAAACTGCGCGTTGCGCACCGCCTCTCGCAGCGCGCTGTAAGAGCCGCTGCGGAAGTACAGTCGGAACATGGTCGAGGCGCGATCGTACAGCCAGGGCTCGGTTTGGGTACGGTAGGGATTGGGCGAGCTGACGCTGCCCGGATCCTGGTTCACGACGCTGTAGAAATTGTTCTTGTTGGCGCGCTCGGCCTCCTGAAAATCGGGCCAGTGCAGGACCGCATCGTTCGCCGCCGGATCGTCGCGCGGCTCCTGATTGGTGGCATCGAAGGGCGTGCTGCGCATCGAGGTGAGCAAGCCGCGGGCCAGCCATTCGCGTGGCAGCACGGCGTAGACGTCAGGCTCGAAGACATTGTCAGCCGCGATGAATCCACCCGAGGTCACCTGATGCCATGCGCTGCGCGGATCGACCGCGGCGGGCACATCAAGGCTGCGCTGCACGTCGCCCCAGCTGACGGTAACCAGTTCGCTGCCGGCGGGACCGATCGAAAAGGTGTGGCTGAACTGGACCAGCGCAACACGCACCGACTGACCGTCGATCCCTGCATTGCTGCGATGACGCCACGGCGTCAATTGCGACACATGCGTGGGCACTTCGGTTCCTTCATGGACGACACGCAGCGTGCTCAAGTCGGCGGCGCTGAGCGAGCCGCGCGGAAATGGCATCCCGAAGCTCACCAGGGTCGGCACGCCGGCGACCACGACTTCGGTCGGGTGCAGACGCACTTCGATCTGCCCCTGCGTCACCGCTGGCGCGAAGAATGGTTCCACTGCCTGGGAAGCCAGCGATATCACCAACAGCAGGAAGGCAAGCAAGTAGCGCATACGGCACTCCGTCTGGTTGACGGGGCATTTTGCACTTCACGGAGCGGAAGTGGGGGCGGGCAGAGCCGCGCGGCGGCCAGCGCAAGGCAGGAACCGATGCCTCGGAATGGATTCATGCGCCAGAAGATCCGCCCCTGATGGGCGCGCGGGCACGCCGCGAAGCAGGCCGGGCGTGGCCTTGCCCATGCCCAAGTTCCGTTACTAGATGCATGGACACCTCATCCCATCATCCACAGAGCAAGGCGCCGGCGGCCCGCCGCCGGAAAGAATGGAACCAGATGTTCCTGCGCCGCTATCCGCTGGCCTCGCGCTGGGGGCTGGCGCTCCCGATCGGCGGCACGCTGCTCGGCAATGGCCTGGTGGTCTGGCTGGTAATCAGTGGCCGCATGACACCGTTTGAGCTGGTGATGCTGGTAGCGATCGAGGCGCTGCTCCTGATGGGGATCGCCTGGCTGCAGAAGCGATCAGTGCCGCCAGAGGCGGTCGAAGCGAACCCCATGACGCTCAAGGATCGGCTGACAACGCTTGCATTCCTGTTGCTCCTGCTGGGCGGCATGTACGGGTTCGTGTTCTTCGACCTCGTGCCTTCGGAGGCCGAAATCCTGGGCTTTCTGCGCGATCCGGTCGCTTTCCTCTCCGCGTCGTCGCTCAAGTGGCCCTTGCTGATCACCCTCATTACCGCGTCGATCGACGTCCTGCAGGATCATGCACATTTCCGCCGCCACGGTGACATGTTCTTCAGCACGCCCCAACTGCAGGGCGCGGCACGTGGGCTGACCCTGATCCTGGGCGGCATTCCCTACCTTGTTCCCGTGGTCTGCACCGCGATCTGCCTCCACTTCGGGGTGAAGCGAATGCATGCCTGGCTGACGCGCGGGGTCCGCTACGACTTCGACAAGGGGCTGATTGCCATCTTCCTCGGTCTTGGGGTGATGGCTTCAATCGTTGGCGCACTCATGCTGCTCGACCGCATCGACGCGGCCTTGGGTCACGGAGTGCAGCTGTGGACGCTGGGCTACGGCGCAGCCAAGTTTGTGGCCGAGCTGTTCATTGTCTGCATGCCGCTGATCGCGGCAGCGCCCGGCGCTGAGGACGCTGATGAAGCGGTAGAGTCGTAGTGTCAGTCGCGGCCGTCAAGCTTATGCATTCACCCATGGCTTGACGTGCAGTTCACCCAAACTTTGCCGTTTCCCTTTTGCACGACACGAGGAAGGCTCTTCCGAACGCTCACGACGAACCAGGCCACGGGGACGAATGCTCGACTGAATCATGCTCGTCGGTCGCCAGCTCCCACTGATGCGGACACCCCAAAAGTCAATGTGTCGGACCTGAGGTTCGTGAATACAAACTGGCGGAAACCTTCGATCAGATCTGGGGTGCGTCAGGCGGCCAATCCGACCAACGGCCGTGTTCGACCCAAAGCGGCCCTTCGACCGGGCCGGGCCATGGGAATTGATTGGTCAGCGCACATCGCACTTGCGCGCGAAAGGGCCGCGCGCGCGGCGGGCAAAGTCGTCGCGGATAATGCCGATGGCCGGAAGACGCCGCCTGGAGTTGCCATCCAAGTGCCCGCGAAACGCCACATCTGCAACTGACCATCGGTCAATGGGTCCTGATCGAGCGAGCGGTGGCGGCAAGAATGAATCAGCGGCTGGCAAACTGCCCGGCTTCGCCGCCTGCACACCGCGTCGCCACCACTACTGCCCAAGAACATTCCCTTGCTCAGCATAGCCGTGCAGGAACTGCGCTTCGCCTGTCGCGGCCTGCTGCGCAGCCCGTGGTTTACACTGACCGCGGTCGGCATGCTGGCGATCGGGCTCGGCCTGACGATGTTCATGTTCGGCGCGATCCAGAGCTTCATGCTGCGACCGCCGCCGTTCCCGGACGGCGAATCGATGATCCACGTCGGATACGCCGACAGCCTGACGCAGAGCGACAGCCTCGGGGTGCCGACCGGCGACTTCCTGACCATGCGTCGCGAACAGACGACGTTCGCGCGTTTCGAGGCCTTCAGCCAGGGCATCATCAACCTGTCCGGTGACGGCCGGCCCGAGCACTACAACGGTGCGTTCATCACCCCCGGCACGTTCGCGACGCTGGGGGTTGCGCCGCTGATGGGGCCGGGCTTCGTCGATGGTGACGATATCGACGCAGCGCCGCTGAAGGTCGTGCTCGGCCACAGCGTCTGGCAGCAGTGTTTCGCGGGCGACCCCGACATCGTTGGCCAGCAAGTTCAGGTCAACGGCAACGCTGCGACGGTAGCCGGCGTGATGCCGGAGCACTTCGCCTTTCCGATCAACAACGCGGTGTGGCTGCCCCTGCAGACCGGGGTCGCCGTACTGCGACGGCGTGCGCAGGTCAACCTGGAAGTGTGGGGCCGACTGCAGGCGGGCGTAACTCCGCAAGTCGCCAGTGCCGAGCTCATGGCCCTGCTGCAACGGATCGAAGCCGACGACGCCGGCGATGCGATTGCTGACCGGGTGGTGGTGAAGCCCTATCAGGACGAGTTCATCGGCAACACGACCCGCCGGATCATCTCGACCATGTTTGTCTCGGTGTTGCTGGTGCTGGTGATCGCCTGCGTCAACGTCGCCAACCTGTTGATCGCGCGCAGCGCGCGGCGCAGCCGCGAAGCGGCGATCCGCAGCGCGATCGGGGCCAGCCGGTTGCGGATGGTGCTGGACGGGCTGGCCGAGAGCCTGCTGATCTGCACGGTCGCCGGCGTGATCGGCTTCGGGCTGGCGCAGTTCGGCAGCGAGCTGACCATGCAGGTGGTCCGCAGCTCGGAGAACCCGCCGCCGTACTGGATGACCGATCTGCGCATCGACGGCATCAGCGTGCTGTTCGCCGCCGCGGTGGCAGTGCTCGCCGCGCTGGTTGCGGGGCTGTGGCCGGCTTGGCGGGCGGCCACCGTGGCCAGCGCGCAGGCGCTGCGCGATGGCGGTGCCGGCGCCATCGGCGGCCGGATCGGCCGCGGCTTGACCACCGCCCAGATCGCCCTCTGCGTGGTGCTGCTGGTGACCGCAGGGCTGACCTTGCGCAGCGTGATCGAACGCGAAGGCATGGACCTGCCGTTCGCCCCCGACAACGTGATCAGCGGGCGCCTGAGCCTGTTCGACAGCAGCTATCCCGGCAACGCCGAAGTCGCCGCGTTCGCTGACGCACTGCGGCTGCGGCTCGAAGCGACGCCGGGCATCGAAGCCGTCGGGATTGCCAGTTCGGTGCCGTTCTCATACGCCGGCGGCCGCCTGATCGCGATCGAAGGCCGCGCCCCGGCCGCCGAAGGTCGCCTGCCGCGGGTCGACGTGGTGTCGGCCGACCGCGGCTATTTCGACAGCCTGCAGCTCGGCGTGCTGCGCGGCCGGCTGTTCGAGGCCGATGACGACGTCGACGGCCGTCGGGTGGCGCTGCTTTCGGCGCCGCTGGCGGCGCGCTTCTGGCCCGGCGAAGACGCGATCGGCAAACGCTTCCGGCTCGGTGAAGCGGCTCAGGCGCCGTGGATCGAAGTGGTTGGCCTGCTGCCGCATGTCGCCCAGATCGGCAAGGACATTGAACGTCCTGCGCTGTATCTGCCATTTGCCCAGCAGCCGAGCCGCTTCTTCAGCTTCACCGCACGCACAGTCGGCGACCCGTATGCCAGCGCCGATGCGATCCGCGATGCGGTCGTCGCGCTGGATCCCGACCTGCCGGTGTACTGGCTGCGCAGCCTGCGTGACTGGGTCGACATCGCCGCCTTCGACCACCGCCTGCTGGCCGCGCTGTTCGGAATGTTCGGCGGCTTTGCGATGCTGCTGGCCGCGGCCGGACTGTACGCCGTGCTCGCCTACCACGTCAGCCAGCGCACCCGCGAAATCGGCGTGCGCCGCGCACTGGGTGCCGGCGACCGCGGCATCGTGCAAATGGTTCTGGGACAGGGATTGCGCCAATTGTTGATCGGTGTCGGCGTGGGCCTGCTGCTGGCGCTGGGGTTTGCGCAGTTGCTGGCGGGCCTGCTGTACGGCGTGACCGCGCATGACCCGGCGACGTTCATCGGCGTCGCGGTGTTGCTCGGCATCGTCGCGCTGGTCGCCGCGCTGGTGCCGACGCGCCGCGCACTGTGTGTCGCGCCGATGGTCGCGCTGCGCTACGACTGAGGCCTCTGGACGCATGGATTGACTTCAGGACTGTGGCGAAAAGCAAAGTCTGATCAGAAATGGAAAGCATAGATTGGTCAGGTAGCAGGTCGGGTACCGTCGGTGTGAGCCGACAGTCCGTGGATCAGTTCGTCACAAAATCTGAAGGCGATCACTGGCTACACTGCCCTCACCTTGCAACTCTCTAGCCGCAGTCGGGTTCACGCACGGAACTGGACCGTTTGATTGCAGAGCAAAGAGAGAGCCTCGATGCCCAGAGCCTAATCCGGGATACAGCCCTGGCCAATCTGGAGCCACTGCTGCGCGCCGCTGGTGTCGATTCCGCCGAGCAACTTGACGCGGCGATCACCGCCTCCGATCGGCGTCGGAGCTTGGAGTCGACAAAAACGAGCCTGCTCAAATGCGGTGCTAGAGCACGGGGATGGGCTGGACTTGGATCAGTTGCGTGCGGAGGTGGAGAGCATCGCTGTCGACCAGATTGATGCCTTGCTGCGAGAGGCGAAGTTGGCCGCGACCCAGGCCGATGACACCCAACAAGCGGCGCAAGAAGAGGCTGTGATTTCCCGTGACAAGTTGCGGCAGCTCGAAGGTAGCGACAGTGCGGCTCGTGCAAGCAGCAGCAAGGCGATGGCTCAGCGCGAGATGGCTGACGCCGCCGAGACATACATAGGCCTCCACACGCAATCGCTGCTTCTCGACTGGGCGCTTCAGCGCTATCGCGACGAGAAGCAGGCTCCGCTCTTGCAGCGCGCCAGCGAGTACTTCTCTGAGCTTACTTGTGGCGAGCATGTAAGACTGCTTGCGGACGGCGAAGGTGCGTCGCTTACGCTGTGGTCGCGCCGCGCGGGACCAGGATCAGTCAAAGTCCCAATCGAGGGAATGAGCGACGGAACCCGCGATCAGCTTTACCTGGCACTGAGACTTGCGGCCGTGGAGCTGCATCTGGACAACAATGTCGCACTGCCTTTCGTCGCCGACGACCTGCTCGTAAACTTCGATGATACGCGGGCCCTGGCGGCGATCCGCAGCCTCGCGACGTTGGCCAGACGGACGCAGACCCTCTATTTCACTCATCACCGCCACGTGGTCGAATTGGCCCGAGACGCCCTGGGAGACAATTTCAATCTGATCGAGCTCGCCTCCTGAACCTTTTGTAGCGAGGAGCATTGACCATGGCCACCACAACGTTCTTGCCAAACAATGTGGCTGCATCACGTATCCAGGGACTCATTCGTGAATGCAAACATGTCGATGTCGCGGTTGCGTGGGCAACGGTCAACGCGGTCTCGAATGCGCTCCTCGCGCAGCGCCTCAGGCGGATCGGGAAGCTAATCGTTGGGACGAGCTTCTATCACACCGATCCAAAGCTTCTGGAGAGGCTCATTGGCGTCCAGCAAGCGCGATGCATGCCGCCGACCGGTGACCTGTTCCACCCCAAGGTCTACCTTTTTACGCTCCCAAAGGGCCGCGCCGTCGTCGTCGGCAGTCACAACCTGACCCGGCATGCGTTCACCAGCAACACTGAAGCCAGCCTTTTGATCGAGGGTGCTCCTGAGGACCCACTCTTCAAAGAGCTTGACCGTTTCATCGCGCTGGCTTGGAAGCAGGCTAAACCGATCAAGCGCGAGTTCGTTGACTGCTATCGCGCCAACCGCGAAGCCAATCAGAAACACTGTGAGGCGCTCGAGCGCTTTGTTGTGCCACCGCCTCGGCTGCCAGTCCAATGGAGCGAGCTGGTCAGCGCGGTGAAGAATGATCGCTATGGCAAGGATGGCATCCGCCTTGAGGTGTTGGCGAAGGCGCAGCTTCAGTTTGCGACCTACACGTCATTTGCAGCCATGCCGCAGGAAATCCGTCGCGAACTGGCGGGCATGGTGTACGAAAGCAGCTGGGGCCTCTTTGGATCGATGTCGGGTCATGGGGAATTCCAGAGCCGTGTGAACCGGTTCCCGGACGGGATTAGCGCAGCAATCGAACGCATTCCACTGACTGGCCCCGTGACCAAGGAGGACTTTGACGCCTATGTCAGCGCGTTCCAGAAAGCCTTTGCAGGCGCAGCGCATGGTGCGGGGCTGGCCTCTGGCACACGGCTGCTTGCGCTGAAGCGGCCCGATGTGTTCGTTCCGGTCAATAGGGCAAATGCCGAAAGGGTTTGCTCTGCCTTCGGTGTGGCCAGGACGACCACAAAATTGGACAACTACTGGTCTCGGATCATTTTGCCGCTCCAGTTGGTGCCGTGGTGGCGCGCTGCGCGCCCGAAGAAAAGACTCGAAGCGAAGATTTGGGATGGACGAGCGGCACTGCTGGATGCCCTTTACTACCGCCCATTGCAACCGAAGAAGAAGGCGTGATTTCAGGACGTCCGAGCTGCCTGCACTTTGCCAAGCTCGTCCGGCAAGGACGCGGCTAGCTCCCGCGACCTCAATCACGGCCTGCGAGCAGCCAGATCAGTGGCCGGTCCTACGAGAAGCGCGCAGGCGCAGGGGCAACCCGCGAGAGCGGCTGATCAAACTTTGCTTTACCGCAAATCATAGAGTGATCGTTTCCGATCAGACTATGCTTTTCGCCACAGGATTCAAGGCAGTGCGACGTGGTGGGCCCACCAGGATTCGAACCGGACCAAAAAGGCGCCCAAAAGGGGACGGAGGGAATTAATTGATCTTAATTCCCTCCGTCCCCTTTTCGCCCTTTTCGCCCGCTCTGCCCACCGCGCTTGGGGCGCAATCCAAGGAGCGCCCCCGAAGGAGCGCTCCTGTGTGGCGAGGAGCGTTACCGTTCCTGGAACGGTTCAAATCCGTCGAGGAAAATCTCGTTCTCGGCAGGCAAGGCTGCACCGCTCAGCTCAAAGCCCGGGTCACCCGGGGCGTCGCTGCCAGTGACGAAGTCTTGCTGCACCGGACCTGCGACGGTCGGGGCATACACGTAGGTCAGCGTGCAGCTCGCATTGGCGGCGATGGCGATCGGCAAACTGTTGCCACAACTGCCATCGGTCGTCCGGGCGAATGGTGCGTCCGCCAGGGTCAAGGAAGTCACATTCAATTCCGCATCGCCATTGTTGCCCAGCGTGACCGTGCCCAGGGCACTGATTTCACCAACCACAAGGGTGCCGAAGTCGATCATGAAAGGATCAACGGTCAGGTTGCCCTGCACGCCCGTGCCGGCCAGTTCGATGCTGACGCCACCTGGGGCATCCGCTGTCACCATCAGCGTCTGCTGGGTCAAGCCCGTCGCATCGGGACTGAAGGTGTAGTTCAGGCTGCAACTGCCGCCGGACGCAATCGTGATCGGGAGCGTGTCGGAGCAACTGCCACCGGAGCGGGAAAACTGATCCGTCGCCTCGGTCAGTGAGGTGACATCCAGGCTGGCTGTCCCGATGTTCGACAAGGTGATCGCGGACTCGCCACTTACGCTGCCGACCACAACTTCGCCGAATTGGATGTTGACAGGGTCAATGACCAGAATGCCCTGCACGCCCGTGCCGCTCAGTTCGACGCTGCCACTGCCCGGAGCATCCGCATCGACCGTCAGGGTCAGCTCGGACAAGCCCGTGACGCTGGGACTGAAGGTGTAGCCGAGTGTGCAACTTTCATCGACAGCAAGGGTAATTGGAAGGGTATCGGAGCAGGTGCCGCCCGAGCGGGTGAAGTCCGCCGTTGCTTCCGTCAGCGAGGTGACATTCAGGCTGGCCGTGCCGTCGTTCAACAGTGTGACCATGGCCTCGCCGCTGACGCTGCCGACCAGTACGTCGCCGAAGTCGATATCGGTTGGATCAATCACCAGATTGCCCTGGACACCCGTGCCGCTCAGTTCGATGCTGCCGCTGCCGGGGGCATCGGAAGTCACGGTGAGCGACTGATTGAATGGACCGGTTACGGTTGGCGCAAAGCTGTAGTCCAGCGTGCAATCGGCGCCGGCTGGAAGATTGATCGGGACGCTGCCGCAACTTCCTCCGCTCAGCTCGAAGGGTGCCTCTGGGGCCGTCAGGGCGGTGACGAAGAGCGGAGCGCCGCCTATGTTTGCGAGTGTCACGCTCACTGGAGCCGAGGTGGTTTCGATCAACTGATCGCCAAACGGAACCGCCGCCGGCGTGATCGTCAGTTCGCCCAGTGCAGTATCCAGGTCCATCACTTCAAGCGCGGTCAGCGCACGGTTATAGACCCGGAAATCATCAAGAAGCCCGCCTGCGGGCGACCCCACGTTGGTGCTGTACCCCATGACCTTGAACGGGCCAGGGCCGACAAAGTTCAGCGGGCCCTGTGGCACCGTGCTGACCAGAACGCCGTCCAGATAGGCCCTGATTTCCGCCGCAGGCATGTCGTACACGAAGGTGGTTCGGTGGGTCGCCACGGTTGCACCACCAGGCACAGACACATCGGTCATCCCGTTGCCACGCAGTATCCAGTTGTTGGGCCCCGCGACCCCGTTGGTGAAGCAACGAAAGGATCCTGTGTTGATATCGCCAAAAACATAAAACAGGGTCGTTGAAGACGTGATGTTTGAACTGGCGAACGAGATTGTCCACGAGCCGCTTCCGAGGTCGGTTGCCCATCCGGTGTGGAGGTAGTCGGTCGTCGAGCTGGCACCGGAGCCAACCAGCGAAAAGCCATTGCCGCTGAGATTCAGGTCGGTACCGGTCTGGGTCAGGCCGCCCATGATGGTTGCCGTGGCCGTTCCCGATGGCGGGCTGCTCGCCAGATTGGGAACGCTGGTGCCTTGGCCATCGAACCGATAGTGGATGAGTTCCGGCACCGTGTCGGCGCTGGGGGCGCCAGTGGGTGCATCAACCGCGACCGAGCCTGGCGGATGCTTGTGTGCAGATGCGGCCTGGGCTAGACCCGGGCTCACACCAACCAGACACAACAGCGCTGCAGCGCAAAATACCCCGACGTTTGAAGCCATGGTCTTATCCCCCGAAAAGTTAGGGTTCCGGTTTGAACGATACCCAACAGCAGCCCCGATCGGACAGTCCAGCCCAGCCCCGAATCCCATGAATCTGGGCGACCCCGGTTTAGTGTACATCTAGACTTGCATTGCTTGACCTGGCTGTTTCGGGCGCTGGACGAAGCGAGCGAGGAAGCCCTTGACACCAATCGGGCAAGTCATGATCACGCGCTGCCCGAGGTTCCGTCGAGTGGAACCTGGGTTGATCAGTTCGGGGGCCTCGACTTGATCTTTTCCCATGCCCAAGGGCCAGGACGACCACTTCTCGGTTGCCACTGGCCACCCTCCAAGCGGCTAGCAAAGCATCGGATTCGAGTCCATTGCGACAAATCGCGTTGTTGGCGGCGAGTGGGCAGTGAAATGGCATGGATCGGTAGCGTGATCGTTTCCGGTCAGACCACGCTTTTCGCCACAAAACGATCACCAACGGTACATCGTGGTGGGCCCACCAGGATTCGAACCTGGAACCAAAGGATTATGAGTCCTCTGCTCTAACCGTTGAGCTATAGGCCCTTAACGCGAATTGTACGCAAGCAGCCATCCCTGGCGCTTGGCGCCGGCCCTGCCATCCATGGCAGGGCGCTCGCCGGCGCGAGACATGCCTCGCGAGAGCTCCGGCTCGCCCCACCAGGATTCGAACCTGGAACCAAAGGATTCACGTGACCCGGATGTTTCCACCCGGCGCGGACTATCTCTTCGCCCTTCGCCGAAGCGGATGGGGCGCGGGACGCTCTAGCCTGTCATCAAGGGCACTCAAAGCCCTCAGGTAGTCTCTGCTGTCCGACGGTGTACCGCCGGCTTGGCTCAGGATTGCCGCCGGCCGAACCGCTGCGGTTTCCCTGAATTCATCCCGTTCTCGTCCGCAACTTCCGCTGCGGCGACACCTTTCGATGAGTCCTCTGCTCTAACCGTTGAGCTATAGGCCCGAAGTTGGAATGGTACGCGAAGCAGCGTGTCAACAGCCATCCATGGCGCTTGGCGCCGGCCCTGCCATCCATGGCAGGGCGCTCGCCGGCGCGAGGCATGCCTCGCGAAAGCTGCGGCTCGCCCCATCAGGATTCGAACCTGGAACCAACGGGATTCTCCTGATCCGGATGTTTCCATCCGACGCGGACTATCTCATCGCCCTTCGCTGGCGCGGATGGGGCGCGGGACGCTCGAGCCTGTTATCAAGGGCACTGCAAGCCCTCAGGTAGTCTCTGCTGTCCGACGGTGTACCGCCGGCTTGGCTCAGGATTGCCGCCGGCCGAACCGCTGCGGTTTCCCTGAATTCATCCCGTTCTCGTCCGCAACTTCCGCTGCGGCGACACGTTTCGATGAGTCCTCTGCTCTAACCGTTGAGCTATAGGCCCGACCTTGCAACGGTAGGCGATGAAACGGGCGCGTGACCATCGTTTCCGGGCGCGCGACCAACGAGCAGGCCAGGGTAGCCATTGGAATCCCTGAAAGGGAGCCCCTCTCCCGAGCCTTCGGCCCACCCTCTCCCGCGCGCGGGAGAGGGGAAGCTTTCGACGTGGTCGGAGTCCCCGAGCCTTCATTAAGCACAGCATGGTGCATCAACGCAGTCGGCCTTGCTGACAGCCGCTCGTCGGCTCTGCCTCGCGCCCGCCAAGCAAATGGCTACTGCTCCCCATCTTCCGGCGGATTTGCCAATGTCTGGCACAGCACATCCGGCGTAGTGCGCTGCAGGTCGATGCTGCCGCTGCGCGTGTCCGGCAGCGCTTGGCTGCCCAGTTCCAGGGTGTAGGTAATCGTCGCGCTCAGGCAGCTTTCAAATACCAGCAGCGCGCTGCCCACCGTTTCGGTCTGAGCGGGCGGCGTGGTCAGGTCAAAGCGCCCACCCGTGGTGCGGAAGATGGCCAATTCAACCTCATTGCCGTCTACCTGATAAGGGCCAATGCCAGTGAACCAGCGTTGCCGCTCCTGGCCACCGGCTTCCTTGTCGAAGGTGAACCAGGCCATCGCCACCAAAGGCGGAGTAAAGGATGGCACGACATCCACGTAGAAGCCCTGGCCCGACATGCTCGGGTCGTACCAGGGGCCGGTCAGCCCAAAATTGATCGCGAATGGTTCCTCCAGTGCCTCGACTATGATGCTTCCAGCCATGCCAACTCCGCCGGGCGCGCCGTGCACCTCGCAGTAGTACGGCACCTCGCCCTCACTGTTGAACTGCATCGCGCTGTTCCAGGCGGCCGAACTGGGCGCTCCCACGCCACCACCGCTGGAAGCCGGCGAAGAGCAGGCGGTGGAACAGCGGAAGCTGTTGTCATCTGCGCGCACGTTGTGGGGAAGCACGTTGTTTTGGTTGGTCCATCGCACCGTGTCTCCGACTTTGATGGTGAGCACCGGCGGGTCGAAGCCGTGCTCCAGCACAGTCACCTGATGTTCTTCTGCCGCGACACCGCCCACCATCAGTCCAATCAGCGCGCACGCAGCTCTCGTCAATCGGTTCATGCGTTCTTCTCCATGGTGAAGTTGGCTTTCACAACCATCGGCTGCCGGTTACGGTGGCGAAGGTGGGTAAGGACGGCGCACTCACTGTTCGTCGTCCGGTTGGGCGAGTGTTGCGCAGACGACGTCAGGCGTGGTGCGCTGCAAGGCGATGCTGCCGCTGCGCGCGTCGGGCTGCGCTTGGCTGCCCAGCTCCAGGTTGTAGCTGAAGGTCGCGCTCAGGCAGCTTTCAAACACCAGCAGCGCGCTGCCCACGGTTTCGGTCTGCGCCGGCGGTGTGGTCATGTCGAAGCGCCCACCCGTGGTGCGGAACAGGGTCAATTGCACCCGATCCCCGCCTTCCTCATAGGGGCCTATGCCGGTGAACCAGCGTTGCCGTTCCTGGCCACCGGATTCCTTGTCGAAAGTGAACCAGGCCACCGCCACCAGCGGCGGATTGAAGGAGGGCACCACATCGACGTACAGCCCCTGGCCCGAGGTGGTCTGGTTGTACCAGGGCCCGGTCAAACCGTAGTTGATTGCGAAGGTTTTCTCCGCGGGCCCTTGCACCACGATGCGTCCTGCCATGCCGATTCCCCCGACCGCGCCATGCGCATCGCAGTGATAGGCGATGGTCTCCAACTCAGTGAAGGTCCGCGTGAAACTCCAGCCGGCGGCCGATGGATCGCCGGCACTGCCGCCATAGCCGGAGTCGCCAAACCCGCAATCGACCGAACAACGGAAGCGATCGTCATCGGCACGCACGTTGTGCGCCATGCCCGACTCGTTGGTCCAGCGCACCGTGTCACCGGGTGCGATGGTCAAGTCCGCGGGTTCGAAGCGGTGTTCGACGAGCAGCACCTCATGCTCGGCCGCCATGCTCGCGCATGCGAAGCTTAGAAACAGGCCGATCAGGATGCTCTTGCGCATGCTGTAGCTCCCGTACCCGCACCTCAGCGACCACACGCGGCCCCGGCGAAGTCCAACTCGGGCCGCTTACAACGGGCGCAATGGCACCTGCGGCAGGCAAGCGGGCGCGGCCCACCGGTTCTTCAGGATCATACGCCGATGGACCGTCGACACCAGTGCAGTTCAACGCGACAAATCGTTGCCTAGCTTCGTCCCCAACGCAGCATCAGTCGCGCGTGCACCAGGTCGTCACTGTTGGTGCGGAACTGCGGCGGACGCCTCACGGACAGCGGCGTCCATGACGCCTCTGCCAACAGCTCAATGCCACGCGACAGCTGGCGGGAAACTCCCAGGCTCACGCTGGTCACCTCGCCCTGGGTGAGTAGCAGGCTGCGATCGATGACCGAAAATACCTGCGCGTTCACCTGGGTGCGTGCCTCCAGACGGGTGTGCGCAAGGCCGAAGTAGGCCTCGCCTCGACCACCGGACACGGCACGCGCAATACTCGTTTGCAGTCCGTAGTGTTTCAAGGTGAAACGGTCACGCGAAGCGGCACGGCATCCAAAGGGGTTGGCGGGCGAACCGGGTGGCTCTGCGGCGGTTTCCCGATCGCAGGTGAAGTCGCCTTGCACACTGCCGCGGTGCGCGAAGGCGCGCGCGCCCCAACGCCACGGCCCGTGTTCAAGCAAGGGACGCTCCAGGGCAATGCCGAACATGTCGTGATTGCGCGCACCACCAATTTCAAACGATGGCGACCAGCCAATCTCAAGGCTCACATCACCCGGCAATCCGAGCCAGAAGCGCAGGCGGCCAAATGCCGGTGACTTGTTCAAGTCTTCGAGCTTGGTTCCATTGAAGCCAACGCGACGGCGCGATTCGGAAACATGTGGTATCTGGCTGAGCTCGGCACCCACTTGCCACTCGCCGGTTGCGCGGCGCCGCGGCGTGGCGAAGCCGGTGAACAAAGTGGTGCTGCCGAGATAGGCCATCGCCCAGGCTTCCGGCCGGTCGAATTCCAGCACTTCGCGGTCTTCGACCACGAACTGTGCGGCCGCAGGCCAGGGCACGGTCAGCAGCAACAAGAGCAGGATGCGCGTGATCACGGCGAGCCCTCCAAGCGATGACTTGCCGAATAGTGCGCCCCACCCGGTACGCCTGCCAACCCCGTGCCCGGTTCGATTCAGCAACGCTCGACGAGTACATCCTCGCCGAAATGAAGCAGCAATTTGGCGTGGGTGCTTGGGTCCAGGATTCGGATGCTGACGGCGCGCGCCGAAGCGCGCGAGGCATGCCGCTCGTCGACGAGCGCCCCGCCCCGAGTTTGTGGGCCGCCACGACGCGCCAAAGACTTTTGCTCGCCGTCCGCACAGCCTATCCGGGCCTTCGCCCGAACTTGTGGAGATACTCGGTACTCGATGCTCCAGTGCGGTCCGATGGCTGTGTGTAGCGTGCCCTGCAACTTGCACGCAGAGCAACGCGCGAGGAGACTTCCGCTAGAGCCGTTGCCAGGGGCTGACTGGATGAGCGCGGGTGAATCGGGATTCTATTACTCGGACAACTGGTCCCCGCAGGACGTATTTCTCTCCGCCTCGGTCAATGGCGATATCGACACCCTGCGACGCAAGCTGGGCGAAGGCAGCGCGGTCGATACCTGCGACAAGGAGGGCATAAGCGCCCTGCTGCGTGCCGCGCAGGCTGGCAAGCCCGCGGCCGTGCGCTTCCTGCTGCAGTCCGGCGCGGATATCCGGCTGCGGGATCGTGGCGGGCGATCGCTGTTGCATCTGGTAGTCGCCTATCCGGCCAACCTGGGTCTGCTGGATGAGGTACTGGCCCGCGGACTGCCCCTCGATGATCAGTTCGAGGGTGGCGACACGCCCTTGATGAGTGCACTGCTGCGCGGTCACCTTGCCGGCGCACGCGCCTTGCTGGACCGCGGTGCGGATCCGTGCGTCCGCGATCGGCATGGCAACACCTGTGTGATGCAGATGATCAGCGGGATCTACGCGTTTCGCGGGGATGGCGGGGATGGCGATACCCTGCAACTGCTCGATGCCCTGCTCCGCGCCGGGGTGGATCCGCGCGCCAAAGGTCAGTATGGACGTGACGCCATCTCCATCGCGGCGGGCAAAGGTCTAAAGGATGTCGTGGACGTGCTGCAGCGCCATGGCGCGCCGATCGATGCCGCCGGCAGTGATGGCCTGACTCCGCTTCAGCAAGCCTGGATTGGCCGTCACGCCGAGCAGGTCGCCTGGCTGCTGCAGCAGGGCGCGCCGGTGGATGTTCATTCGGCAGTAGCGCTGGGGCGCTGCGATGCCGTGAGCGCCCTGTTGGACCAACGGCCCGCCTTGATCTCCAGCGAGCTGCGCGAACTGCGTGCGGCACCACTGGGCATTGCGTTGCGCCAGGGTCAGGCTGAAATGGTCCGCCTGCTGCTGGAGTTTGGCGCCGATCCGAATGGCCCGGATCCCGACAATGGCAGCCTGCGCAATGCGCTGCGCCATCTGCCTGATCCGGCCATCTTGAAGCTGCTCATCGAACACGGCGCCGCGCTCGGCGCCGCCGATGGCGACGGCAACACCGCACTCAACCTGGCTGCCCGCGATGACCGACTCGACCTGGCCACGCTGTTGCTGAAGGCCGGCGCCGACCCGAACGCGCGCACCGAACGTGGCTATACCGTGATGGTCTTCGCGCGCAGCGATGCGATGCGGGCCTTGCTGCGCCAGTTTGGTGGTGTGGAGCGTTAGAAGCCGGCAGCCTGCGACTGAGCAAACACGACTGCACCGAACTTTCCGCGCTTCGCGAATGACCAAGGTAGCGGTGCGGGCGGATGAACGCCATTCGCCCGACGCCGCGCCCATACCGGGCACAGACCCGGAATCGCAAGACCCATTCACGGAGTGACATCATGAAGACACTAACCCTGCCCGCGGCGCTGGTGCTGGCCCTTGCCAGTTCCGGCGGCCTCGCGGCCGAGTGGACACAGACGCTGGACCTGATCTCGGAACAGCCCCAGACCCGCACCCTGGAAGGATCGCTCGGTGCCAGCGCGGAGGCGCTCTGGATCGGCAGCGACTTCGCGCTCGATCCAGCCACCGGCGCGACGCTTTCGCCGTGGGCCCTGCCTGAGCGCATCGTTGCGGACTACAGAGAGTCGACCAGCTCGCGCCGCGGCCGGCTCTGGCGGGTGGATCGCGGCCCGCTTCAGCCGCTGCCGCTGCAGCAGGACGGCGAAGGCAATCTCTGGGGCCACGACTACGGCACGGCACGCCTCATCCGGCTGGCCCCGGACGGCGCGCAGGAGACCCGACTCGGCGCCGTCGACCTGGGCTATCCGGGTTTCGCGCTGCGCGATGCCGGACCGCGCCACGGCGCCGGCGGCGCGCTCGCGCTGCTGGTGGCCACCGACGGCGCCGAACAGCAGGCGCGCGTCTTGCGGCTCGATGCTCAGGTCCGCGTGCTAGCCGAGCTGGCCGCCCCGGCGTGCACGCGGTGGACCATCGACGACCGCCAGGGCGGCTTCTACGCATTCTGTCCTGATGACGGTACCACGCCACGCAGCCTGCAGCGCATCGGCGCGACGCCCGAACAGACCTGGGATATGGCGGTCGAGATCGACCAGCCCACGGCGTTCGAGGTGCTGGAGAGTGGCGGCATGTTGTTTGGCGAACTGTCAAACGAAGGTGGAGAAACGCGCTGGCGCCATTTCGATGCGCAGGGCGAAGAGCGATTCGCGCTGCTGGCCAAGCTCGGCGCCGCCAGCGCCGACGGCTTCTGGTTCTGGAGCGAATCCGATTCCCAGTTGCGTCATCTCGGGCCCGACGGCAACGAGCGCGCACGCACGCTCGTTCCGGAAGCCTTCCACCTCACCGTGCATCGCAGCGGTAGCGCGCTGGTAGAGCATCGTGACCCGGTGTCGGGCTTTCCATTCCGCGCGACATTGCTGTACTCGCGCTCGGCCGATCTCGTCCGTCGCTTCCATGGTCAGATTGAAACCGGCCGACCCGACTCGCGCCTCGGTTCCGTGCACGCGCACGCGGTCGTCGAATTGCCGGGCGATCCGGAGCGGCTCAGCCTGATCAATGCCGCGGGCGAGCCCGACTCGTTCGCGCTGCCACGCCGATTCGGCGGGTTTCAGTCGCTGAGCGGCCTGGTCGCTGACGCACAGCTGCTCTGCGGCGAGTACGTGGACACCCTCGTGCTCCCCTATCTGGTCTTGCGCTGCTTTGACCGCAGCAGCGGCGAGGCCGCGTTTCCCGCGTTGTCCTTGGGCAGCCTGGGGCGGGTCGCACACCTGGGCTCTACCCTGGTCGTGAAGCTTGGCCACGAGCTGGCGTTCTTCTCGCGTACGGGTGGCTCGCTCGCCAGACATGCCCTGCCCCAGGACAGCGCGGTCGCCGTGCGCGGAGAGCTGGGCGCGGTCGTGCTCGATCGCGGCGATGCGCCGCGACTGCGGCGTTTCCGCGTCGATGGCAGCCTGCAGTTCGAGCTGGACTGGCCGCATGACGCCGACGACGCACAGGTGGCAGTCGGCGCGGACGGCAGCACCGTGGTGCTGGGTGGCAGTCCCTCGCGTTTATTGCGGCGTCTCGACGACACCGGCACGCTGATCGCCGAGACCTCGCTGGATACGGCAAGCAACGGGTTCGACGCGCTGGCGCTGGAGGCCTCGGCCGCTGGCGTGCAGGTGCTGCTGAGAAAACGCAGCGCATCGGCCAATCGCCGCGGCCGCCTGTTGCTGTTCGATGCGCAGCTTGGGACGCTGGCAACGCAGGAACTTCCCGCCGCGGCGATGGAGCCCATGGACGGAACAATTCCGGACGGCAATGGCGCGGGGCACACACTCTGGCCCGGCAGTGGCGGCGATCCCTGGGTTGCCTCGCTGACGCCGGCAGGCCTGGTCCTGCAGCGTTTCGACGCCGACGATGGCGCGCGCCGCGCGCGTCACGTGCTGGCCTTGGGCGACTACCGCGTCCACCACGGGAAGCCGCGCTTCAGCGTGAGTCCGGAGGGAGAAATCGAACTGCTCGACCGCGACCCCGGCAGCGGACGCTTCGTGCTGCGCCGCTTTGCGTCCGCGGCACAGCCCGCCGCGCTGCCGCTCGACCAGCCCGTGCTGGCCGCGGCCTGGTACACCCCGGCGGCCACAGGGCAGGGACTGCTACTCGACCTGCTGAACGAAGGCAGGGACTTGTTCGCAGCCTGGCATACCTACGCCGCCGGCAACGGCAACACGCTGTCGGCGCAGCGCTGGTTGACCGTGGGCGGACCGGTCGGCGACGCCGCTGGTTCGATTGTGCTGCCGGTCTACCGCAACCGCGACGGCCGCTTCGACGTGACAGAGCGCACTGAGGGCGAGGTCGTGGGCTCGGCCGAGCTGGTCTTCACTGGCTGCGACGCACTGGAGTTCTGGTACGAGCTCGACGGCGAGATCGGTGCGTTACCGCTGCAGCGCCTGATTCCGCGCACTGCCAGCTGCTTCGACGGCACCCAGACCCTGCCGCCGCAGGATGCCAAGGGCGCCATCGATCTGGACGCGCCCTGGTACGACCCGGCGCGCAGCGGCCAGGGCCTGATCGTCTCGACCAGCGGCACGCACTTCGGTGTATTCATGGCGGGCTGGTTCACTTACGACGTCGAGAACGCGGTCGACGACGACGACGCGCAGCACTGGTTCACCCTGCAGGGCACGCTGCCTACGGCCTATGGCGAGGCGGCGCCGGCCACGATCTTCCGCACCATCGGCGGCTCTTCGGCGGGCGACGCGACGCGCAACACGCATCCGGTGGGGCAGGCCCTGCTCACCGTGCATAACTGCGCCAGCGCCACACTCGAGTATGTGTTCGACGACACGCCGGTGGCCGGGCCCTTCGCCAACCGCAACCGCAGCATGGACCTGCAGCGGCTGGATGCCTGCGTGGACTGAGAGCGCGAGAGGAAATCGCCCGCCTACTGCGGCCGCCTCCGGACGCCCGTGCCGGCGGCGCGCAGCGCAAAAACTGCGGTCATTTGGCTCGCCAAACTCCCTTGCTTTCGCGCAGCGCGCCTTGTCACGAACGCCCGGAGACGCCCTCGCTACGGCGGTCGAATTCCTCTCACCCTCTGAGCCCTGCGCCTGCGCGGCGTCGTCCGTCAGGGCGGCGCCCCGCGCATCTCCGCACTACGCGCACTCATGCGGCTGCGGTACAGCGCCGCCCCCGCTACCGCAGAGCAATCGAGCGCATGCGCCGCGCGCCAATCACTGCTGGGAGGCACTCGTCTCGCAGCCCCCGATGCGCCGCAGGGACATCGACCCTTCGAGGCCCTCGAACTCGGCGGCGTAACGCGGATCGTTGAACTGGTAGTCGAGTTGCGCGGTTTCGCAATCGATCAGGCTGAGCGAGGCTTCGCCAATCTGTGCGGCGTTGGTGGTTGCCGCATCGTCGAGCGTGCCGCCGATGGTGCGCATGATGCGCGCCGGCAGGCTGCTAAAATGCAATGGTGCGTCGCCGGCCAGGGTGAACCAGTGCTGCGCGGTCGGGTCATCCGCGCTGTCGGCCGGATCGAAGGTGAACCAGGCGCCAAAGGCCCGGCCCCCAATGGTTTGCAGGTAGAGGCCTTGGCCTGAGGTGGCTGGGTCGTACCAATAGCTGCCGCTTGGCGAAGCTGCAGCGTGCGGCGCAGCAGCGCATTCAGGCGCATCGGCCACCAGGCGCTGCAGCAGCATCGTGCCTTGCTGGCCGTGACTTTCGGGATCGTTGAAGCGGTATGAAAGCAGTGCGCTATCACAGCTCACCATGCTCAGCTCCACGCTGCCGACCGCCACGGAACTCACTGCGGGAGGCTCGCCGAAGCGTCCGCCCTCGCTGCTGTAGAGCGTGCCGACAGCGCTGCTTTTGCTGGATCCAGTCGCAGCCTGTAGCGTGTACCAGCGCTGATCGGCACGGTCATGCTCACCGTGCGACGCATAGGTGAACCAGGCACCGGACATCAGTTCCTGATCCGGATAGTTCTGGAGCATGAAGCCCTGCCCGCTCGATCCGGGGTCGTACCAGACGCCGCGCATCCAGGCGATATCGGGTGCTTCGGTTGGTTGGGCGGGCGGATCGATGCGAAGCACTTCGCGCGTTTCAATCCCGACCGCGCTCAGCGCCGTTCCGGTATCGCCTACGGGGAAAGATGGACAAACGATTTCACCCACATCCTCGAATGCTGAAGCAGCGACGACAGCACCGTCCACTGGATCGAGCCATTCGACATCCAGCCGAAATCCACGCTGGGTGATCAGGCCTACGGGGCCCTCGATGTTCGAGGAAAGGCAGGCCGACTCATCGCCTCGCTCGCGACGGGTTTGGTTCCAGACAGCACTGCCATTGGCATCGTCGAACGCTGCAAGATGCATTCCGGATCGCGTATTTACCCAGTGGATCCAGCGACCGTCACGCTGCAGAAACCCGCCGAGCGTACTTGTGTTGTGAACGTCGGCGGGCGGAACCAGTGTCTGCTGCCAACGCGAGCCCGATGCCAGGTCGACACGCTGCATGGCCAGGCGACGGTCGGGGGAGTTGCTGTCCAAATAGGCGCTCAACAGGAAGCCGTTCGGTGCGCGATGTATCTGCACGTCAGCGCCGGGCCACGGCATGGGCAGATCGAGCACGGCTGCGCCCTGCGTATCCACCACGCGCGAGCGGCACCAGTCGTCCACGCAACCGACCACGAGAAGGTGTTCATCATTGAGCGGCAAGAAACGTGGAGGCGATGCGTAGGTCCCTAACCCCGCAACCAGCTGCTCGGGCTGCGGTCCGTCGGGACCGGTCAGGCGCCGGCTCACGATACGCCCTTCACGGAAGCCAAGCAGCCAAATCCCGGTATCGCGCTTCCATACCTGGAAGAGCCAAGGACTATCAGCAACGTGCGCAACGGGGCCCAGCGGCTCGCCGCCCTCACGCTCGAAGCAGGCAAGCCACATGTTTGAACTGCGACGCAGCAGCAGGCAGACGCTGGTCTCATCGGCATGCACGGCAGTCAAACCGACGACCTCGCCAGTAATCGCTTCGGCCTGCAATCCGGTCCAGACCCAAAGCAAGCTGCCATCGGCGTCGAATACTCTGGCCTTCCAGTATTCCCCGGTTGAGGAAGCAACATCGACCAGTCCAAGGCCGTCGCCGTATCTCAGAAATCCGGATTGCGGATGCGTCACTGGCATCGGAATCTCGATGGCCTGTTCGCCACCCGCGTCATCCCGGAACCACACCCGCGGAGGATTGATGGCGCCGCGCAGCAATCTGCCATCGGCCAACTCCGCCAAGGCGCCATCGCGCGGTCCGATCACTTCAAGCCGGCCCGCGGCTGTGGTCTCCATCAGCTGGTCGGCCGACACGTACAGTGGCCGATGACGGCGCTGCGGCGCCTGCGCGAGCCTGCTGAACGCCGCGGTGAGCGGCTGGCGGGCAATCTCCTCGCCGTCGGCGTTGATCGCGACCAGGTGTGTTGGGGGGCGCGGAGGGATAAAAGGTGGAGGCTCTATAAATCCACCCTCACGAAAAGTAAGGATGACTGTTTCGCCATGCACCAGCGTCTGGAGTACTTCTGGACGCGGCGGAAGACCCGATTCATTGATCGTGTGAGTCCAACGCAACTCACCGTCGGCGTCGAGTCGCTGCAAGATCGTGCTCGCGTCGCCGGGGCCGCGCCCGAGCGCCAGCACGTTATTGCCAGGCAGCCTTGTCAGGCTGTTGGGAGAAAACTCGGTGCCATCCGGCAGTTCCATCGTCCTTTCCCAGACGATGCCGTTGCGATCCAGGCGCACCACCCTGGTGTGCTGCGTCCCGTCGGGAAGATGCATAAGGGCTATGGCGCCCGAGCCGTCGCTGAGACTGGTGAGATTTGAGATAGCCCAGAGGTCAGTATCGAACAGCAAGTCGGGCGTGCAATCGTGGTCGCTGCGCAGGATGCGCACAATTGGCTCGCCGCCGGGGACAAACTCATACTCTGAAAAATGCCCGAAACGGCCATCCGTAGCGACGAAAGGCAGCTCGTCTACATAGTCCTCCTGCCCGCCGTCGACGAGCCGCAGCTCTCGGCTGGCAATGGCGCCTGCAAACCGCCTGCATGTATCGCTGCCCGTGTACCGTTCGCCGACCAACAAGGGACCGGACGACGTAAGGACCTCGCCCAAGGTGTAGACGTTCGCCGGAACCAGTCCCTGCGGGTGCAACTGCAGATCGGCGTCCAGGTGCCATGCATGGCGGCCAAGCATGTGCAGAGGGCTGAGAATGATCGCGCCACCATCGCTCAGGGGCACTACATCGGGCACTTGCTGGTACGTATAGGTGGGCGATTCCACGCGCCACGTCGGCTGATCAGCCGAGTGAACCGCCGATGCGAAACCGATCGCGCCGGTAGCCATGGCGATCAGCATCGGGCTACGAAAAGCATTCATGCGTCAGGGATAGTCGAGCGAGTGATAGCGACCACCCTACTCCCCCCGCGCTGTACGCACCCTCACACCAACGCACAAGGGCCGCTTTCGCGGCCCTTGTGGGATCAGCTGCAGCGTTGCGACTTACTCGAGATCGAGGAAGCTGCGCAGTTGTTCGCTGCGGGTCGGGTGGCGCAGCTTGCGCAGGGCCTTGGCCTCTATCTGGCGAATGCGCTCGCGGGTGACGTCGAACTGCTTGCCGACTTCTTCCAGGGTGTGGTCGGTGTTCATGTCGATGCCGAAGCGCATGCGCAGCACCTTGGCTTCCCGCGGGGTGAGGCCGGCGAGCACGTCGCGCACGGTTTCCATCAGGCCGGTGACG
>JBBSJP010000013.1:0-98067 GCA_038257155.1 Lysobacterales bacterium
AACAGAGACTCTCGGATGCTGATTGTTCTGGTAGGTTGGCGCTGAGCGTAGCGAAGCCCAACGCGGCGCGGTGGTGGTGGCCTGGCGTGTTCCTCAGTCGCGGGTAACGTTGGGCTTCGCTGCGCTCAGCACCAACCTACATGATCCTTGCTCTGCGGCGCCAGCCAGATCATGACCGGCGCTCTGCGCCTCGTTACCACGCTTTTTGAGCCGATCAGGAGCTGCTACGCAAAGGGCGAGCGGGCGCAGGAACGCGCAGGGACCAGCTTTCACCTTTCAGGGCCTTGCCCAAAGCAACTCGGTCATTTCCGACCAAGTGGCGTACCCGCTCAGATTGACAGTTCCACCCACACCGGTGTGTGGTCGGAGGGGCGATCCCAGGTGCGTGGCGCGCGATCGATGCCGGCTGCGACACAACGCGCTCGCAATGCCTCGGAAAGCAGGATCAGGTCAATTCGAAGTCCAAGGTTGCGGCGAAATCCCGCGGCACGGTAATCCCACCAGGTGAAGTGCCCAGCCGCAGGCTCGAACTGGCGGAAACTGTCCGACAGGCCGAGGGACTGCAGCCGTTGGAGAGCTTCCCGCTCCGGCGTCGAACAAAGGATTTGCTCGCGCCAGGCGTCGGGGTCGTGCACATCGCGGTCATCCGGGGCGATGTTGAAGTCTCCGAGCAATACCAGATTCGGGTAGCGCTGAAGTTCTTGCGCGAGCCACGCCTGCAGCGCGGCGAGCCAACGCAGCTTGTACTCGTACTTCTCGTCGCCAACCGCCTTGCCGTTCACTACGTAGATGTCAACGATGCGCAGATCGCCGACCGTGGCGGCCAGGATGCGGCGCTGGGGATCATCCAGGCCCGCGATGTCGAACACCGGCTCTCGCATTGTTTCGCGAGCCAGGACAGCCACACCGTTGTAGGTCTTCTGTCCGCTGAACACGCTTCGGTATCCGGCCACCGCAAGTTCCGAGTCTGGAAACTTGTGATCCTCCAGTTTGGTTTCCTGCAGGGCCACGATGTCCGGCTTGGACGACTCGAGCCACTGCAGCAGATGCGGCAGGCGCACATTCAGTGAATTGACATTCCAACTGGCAATCTTCATGAGCCAAGCGTAGCGGCCTTGCGCTTCAACTGCACGTCCAGAGACGCCAGTTCCACAGCAAGCTCGCAGTGCGACGTTTGTGTGGTTCGAACCGAGAAGTCGTTGGCGAGCGCGCTGAACACGGAGCCGGGAGACCTTGAGAGCGTCGCTGCACTGATAAAGCGCGCAAAAAATGCTCAAACTACCTGATTGGGTCAGGCCGGCCGCTTCGGCAGGCTAAACTGGTGGCTTCCATATGCGTCAGGAGCACCCCCGTCATGCGTCTGCTAGCCGCACTGCTTTGTCTGCTTGCACCCTTGTCCAGCCTTGCACAAGATGCACCGCTTCGCGCGCACGACGAACATTCGCATGCCGAACCGGAGCGCGTTCGCATCAGCCACATGGCGCTGGACCTCAAGGTTGATTTCTCTAAGCGTGAACTAGCTGGCTTCGTGGACCTGGTGCTCGACTGGCGTGATCCGAAGGCTCGCCGCCTGCACCTCGACACGCGTGACCTGACCATCGAGAAGGTGCTTGCGAAGTCGGCCGATTCCGGTTGGCGACCAGCCGAATTCGAGTTGTCCGAATCCGACCCGATTTTCGGCTCGCGCCTCGACATCCAGTTGCGTCGCCAATACGAAATCGTACGCATCCGCTATCGCACCTCACCGAAAGCCTCGGGTCTCCAATGGTTGGAGCCCTCCATGACAGCGGGCGGCGAGCATCCCTTCATGTTCAGTCAGTCGCAGGCAATCCATGCGCGCAGCTGGGTGCCGCTGCAGGACACCCCGGGTGTGCGTTTCACCTACACGGCGCGGATTCGCACGCCGCCGCAGCTGATGGCGCTGATGAGTGCCGACAACGATCCGATAGCACCGCGGACAGGCAACTATGTATTCCGCATGCCGCAAGCGATCCCCTCGTACCTGATGGCAATTGCCGCAGGTGACCTGGTGTTCGGTGAAATCTCTCCGCGCGCCGGCGTGTGGGCCGAGCCTTCGGTGCTGGAAAGCGCGGTGGCCGAGTTCGCCGACACCGAACGCATGATCGAAGTCACCGAGGGGCTTTACGGTCCCTATCGCTGGCAGCGTTACGACCTGCTTATCTTGCCGCCCTCGTTTCCCTTTGGCGGCATGGAGAACCCGCGACTGTCCTTCATCACGCCAACGGTGATTGTCGGTGACCGCTCGCTGACTGGACTCATCGCGCACGAGCTTGCCCATTCGTGGTCCGGCAATCTGGTAACCAATGCCAGCTGGAAGGACATGTGGCTCAATGAGGGCTTTACCAGTTATGTGGAAAACCGCATCGTCGAGGAAGTCTACGGACTGGAGCGCGCGCAGATGGACCAGGCGTTGAGCCAGCGACAGCTTGCCGATGAGCTGGCCGAACTGGATGCTGCCGACCAGGTCCTGGCCCTGCCCTCCACACCGGGACGCGATCCGGACGAGGCACTTACTGCGGTGGCGTACGACAAGGGCGCCTGGTTCCTGCACTTCCTGGAACAGCGCTTCGGACGTGAGCGGTTCGATGCCTGGTTGCGCGGCTACTTCGACCGGCACGCCTTCCAGAGTGTCACCACGGATGATTTCCTGACTGATATGCGTGAGCACCTCTGGCCCAAGCGCCCCAAGGCGATCACTGAAGAAGAACTGACAATCTGGCTGAATGGCGCGGGTATTCCCGAGCTGGCCAAGCCCACGCCGAGCCCCCGCTTTGATGACGTCGACGCCGCGCTGAAGCAGTGGATGAGCGGTGTACGCGGCGCTGCACAACTGCGCACATCAGAATGGAGCACGCAGGAGTGGATCCGCTTTCTCGAAGGCCTGCCGCAAACCCTGCCGGTAGAGCGAATGAGCGAGCTGGATGGGGCCTTCCGCTTCACCGGCACACCCAATCCGGAGATCGCCCAGCGCTGGTATCCGCTGAGCGTCCGCAGCGGCTATTTCGAGGCACGCGTGGCGATCGGCGATTTCCTCAAGCGCATCGGGCGGCGCAAGCTGATCCTGCCGATTTACACCGCGTTGGCTGCATCGAAGGAAGACCTGGGATTCGCGCGCAAGGTCTTCGAAGAGGCCCGCGCAGGTTATCACCCGATCACCGTGGTATCGGTTGAGGCCTTGCTCGCAAAGGCAGAAAGCCAATCCTTGCCACTTGAATCCGTTCCCGAGCCGCAATGAAGCGTCTGTTGCGAGCACTCGCCCCGGCACTGATCGGGCTGGCGGCGCTGTACGCCGCGCTGGGCCTGTACTACCCGGACTGGACACTGGAGGCAGAGTACGGGCGCCTGCGCTGGCTGGCGCAGGCGGATGTTCGCGAGATCGAGGTTGCCGATCACCGTTTGAGTTACGTGGAATCCGGTCGCGGGCCGCTGATCGTGTTGCTGCATGGATTTACGGGCAACAAGGAAACCTGGCTGCCGGTGATGCGCGAGCTGCGCCACGACTACCGCCTCGTCGCGCTCGATCTGCCGGGCTGGAATGCCAGCCAGCGCATCGAGGGGGCCGACTATGGCGTCGCCGCGCAGGCCCGACGTGTGGCCGAGTTCATCGCGGCGCTTGACCAGCCGCTGGTACTGCTCGGCGGACATTCGATGGGCGGACACATCGCCGGTCTGGTGGCGGCCGACCACCCCGATCGCGTGCCGCGCCTGCTGTTGATGTCTTCGGCCGGCACCGAGTTCGAAGCCAACGACTTCTTGCGCGCCGTGCAAGCGGGAGAGCACCCCTATGCGGTGCAGACGCGTGCCGACCTGCACCGTCAGCTGGCCCTCGTGTTCACCAATCCGCCCTTCGTGCCGTGGCCAGCGGATGAGGCGATGACCCGACGCCGCGCTGCGGACCAGCCTTTGGAGCGGGAAGTGCTTGCCCAGGCGAGCGGGCCTGAGGCCACCTTGCTGCAGCAGCGTCTGGCTGATGTGCAATCACCCACCTTGCTGCTCTGGTGTCGGGACGACAAGGTGATCGACGTCAGCGCCGAGGCGGTGTTTCGGCGCGGCCTGGCCCGCTCGCAGAGCGTGCTCCTGGAGGGCTGCGGGCACATGCCACTGATGGCGGCGCCAGGCGAAGTTGCCGAGGCGCTGCGCGAGTTCCTGCCGGTCGTGCGGTAGACGGGGTGCTTGGGCCGATACGCTGCGGGGGCATTGCGCTTTGGGGTGGCAGAAGCCCCTGGTCGCCAACAGGCTCGGCTCCAACACGTTGCGACGCACTTCTCCGCGCGTTTCCGCACCATCGCGTTCGACTTCCTGCCCATGATCAGCTTTCTTAGGCTGGGCTGAGTGCAGCGAAGCCCAACAGTGCGCGATGCAGGGCGGGGACGCGAGACTGGATATCACGATGTTGGGCTTCGCTGCGCTCAGCGCCAACCTGCAGGGCACATGCGTTTTGCGATGCGCCGGACGGAGAGTCTCCATCCCGAAAATTTCTTGACCTGCGCCTGCTCTCTAGTGCGCGACCGCTGCCGGCAGGCTGGCGATTCGGTCCAATAGGCTCAACCGCACCATTGCCAACCCTGCGTCCGCTACAGCGCCATCACCAGCAGCGCCACGCAGCAGCCCAGCGCTGCCAGCCACAGCAGGCTTCGCAGCCAGTGGATGTCGGCGATATAGGTGATGCCGTAGCCGAGGCGTAGCACGCTGAAGGCAATGGCGAGCTGATCGATGCTGGCCTGTGCCACGCCGGCATGCAGGGCAGCCAGGATCGCCGCGGCAAAAATCGGCAACGCCTCGAAGCTGTTGAGATGCGCGGCGTGCGCGCGCTGCGGCATGCCGTCGAGCTTGCCCTGCCAGATGCGCGGATTGCGGTTGTTGTAGCGCGGCCCGCTGAACTTCGCCACGCCGGTCCAGACGAAGGGCATCAGGCAGGCGATCAGCAGGCAGAGAATGGCGATGTTCATGGCGGCGCCTCGCGAGGGAAGCGGCCATCAGACACCAAGCATGGCTGCTGCGTCCAGCTCCGGCGTTGCGGATCGCACGCAGCAACCCCTCTCCCGATCGGGAGAGGGGTGCCTTGGGTTCAGCGTGCCTCGGACAGCGAGGCTTCGCGCGCGGCGCGGAACTCGTTGCCTTCGTACCAGTGCGGCCAGGTCTCGGACGCAGCCAGGTTGCTGCCGACACCGTACAGCGCGTTCACGTCCTCGACGATGCCGGAAAGATCCCATGCCGGATCAAACTCGTCGGCCGGCTTGTGATAGCGGTTGACCGTGTAGTCCTGCCCCATCTGGCGACCAAACTCCGCGCCCTTTTCGACGTGATCAATGCCGCCCTTGGCATACAGCGCCGGCACGCCGGCCTTGGCGAAGTTGAAGTGATCGGAGCGGTAGAAATAGCCCTTCTCAGGTGCATCTTCCGGCTTCAGTACGCGGCCTTGAGAATCAGCGATCGGCTTCAGGATGTCTTCCAGCTCCGAGCTGCCATGACCGATGACCACGAAATCCTTGGTACGGCCGACCGGCTGGATCGCGTCGATATTGACCACCGCGACCGTGCTCGCCAGCGGATACACCGGATTGGCGACGTAATACTTCGAGCCGAGCAGGCCGGACTCCTCCAGCGCCACCGCCAGGAACAGGATCGAGCGCTGCGGCGGCGTGCCCTGGGTGACAAAGCGTTCGGCAATTTCCAGGATCGCGGCCACGCCCGTGGCGTTGTCCACTGCGCCGTTGTAGACGCGATCACCGGCGCCGCCGAAGCTGCGGCCCAGGTGGTCCCAATGCGCCATGTAGACGATTACCTCGTCCGGCTGCGAGCTGCCGCGCAGCAGGCCCATCACGTTGCGCGACTCACCGCTGCGTGTGGTGCTGGTCAGCGTGGTGCTGGCTTTGGCATCGAGCGCAACGGCGCGGAAACCACGCTGGTTTGCCGCAGTGCGCAGCGCTTCAAGATCCTGACCGGACTTGGCGAAGACCTCCGTGGCCTTCGGCCCGGAAATCCAGCCCTGCAGCGGCAGTCGCGGCTCCGGATCATGCTCGGTCGGCAGGTCGAACTGCGCGCCCGACCAGCTGTTCTGCACCACGTCCCAGCCGTAACCGGCGCCGGCGTCGTCGTGGATGATCAGCGCAGCGGCCGCGCCTTGCCGGGCAGCTTCCTCGTACTTGTAAGTCCAGCGCCCGTAGTAGGTCATGCGCTTGCCGGCAAACAGGGTCTCGTCGCTGGCGTGAAAGCCCGGGTCGTTGACCAGCATGACGACAGTCTTGCCCTTAACGTCGAGGCCTTCGTAGTCGTTCCAGCCGGCCTCAGGAGCAACCGTGCCGTAACCGACGAATACCATGTCGCTGGCTTCGAGCTTCACTTCCGCCTGGCCACTGCGCGTGCCGATGACCTGCTCGCTGCCGTAAGCCAGTTCGATGGATTCGCCGCCCACCGCGATGGTGATGGGTGTGGGTTGAGCGGTTGTTTCGACCATCGGCACATTCTGGTACCAGTCACCCTTGTTGCCGGGCTCAAGACCGAGACGTTCAAACTGGCCACGAATGTAGGCCAGGGTGAGCTCTTCCCCACGACCACCCGGGCCGCGGCCTTCGAAGTCATCGGAGGACAGGGTCTTGATATGGGCAGCGAGGTCTTCGGCGGACACTTCCGGGCCGAAAGCATGGCCCGCGGTATCAACCACCGAGGTTCCGCTGGAGGGTGTCGCGGCGGGTGCGGCGGTTTCAGCTGGCGGCGGGGGTGTGGGCTGGCAGGCCGCCAGCACCAGGCTGCCGACAAGGGCAAGGGTCAATCGCATAGGGCAGTCTCCTTGGTGCACGAAACTGCCAATGGTAGACGTTTGCGCGTCGAGTTGCCGAGAAGCAAACCGATGCGCAGCTCAGCAAGCTCGAAGATGCCTGCGCCGAAACCGGTCGATCGTCGCAGCTACCAGACCACTTCGGCCATCGAGCAGTTCAGGCCGGAACCAATGCCGAGCAGCGCCACACGCTTGCCCTTCTGCAGGCGGCCCATTTCATTGAGCTTGGAGAGCGCCACCGGCACCGACGCGGGACCGATGTTGCCGTGCTCGGGAAAGATGGCCATCACCTTCTTGGGATCAATGCCGAGCAGGTCGATCAATGCCGCGGTGTGCACCTTGCTGATCTGGTGCACCACGAACTCGTCCATCTCGTCGGCAGCCCAGCCCATCCCGGCGCGCGCCGCCTGGAAGGTCTTGGCAGCGAGCTTCAGGCCCTCGACGAGCAGGGTGCGGGTATCGGTCACCATGCGGTCGATATTGCCGCGGCACAGATGCGAGAACTGGGTCGAAGCCCGTGTGACGCTGCCCTTGAAGGGATGACCATTCGGCATCAATTCGCTGCGTCCGAGCACCATGGCCGCGCCGCCGGAGCCCAGGGTGAGTGAGGCGAATTCGTTGCGGAAATCTTCCGGCGTCGAATCCGGTCGGCACAGTCGTTCGATCGTGCGCTCGGTAATCTCGTTGGAGCTTTCGCCATCGACCACCAGGGCGTATTCGATATCGCCGCGCTCGATCATGCGTGCCGAGATGTCCATGCCGTTGAGGAAGGCCAGGCAGGCATTGCCGACGTCGAAGTTCTGGCAAGTGTCGGCCAGCCCCAGATTGCCGTGCACGATGCTGGCCGTGCTGGGCTCGAGGAAATCCCGGCAAACCGAGGTATTGATCAGGATGCCGATGTTCTCGTGCGCCACGCCCGAGGCGGCCAGGGCCTTTTGCGCCGCCATGGTGGCGGCATCGGAAGGCTGCGTGTTGTCACCCCAGATGCGCCGCTCCCGGATCCCGGCCACGTCCTCGAGCAGATTGTCGCGGATGCCAAAACGCTCCATGGTGGCCGAAAGCCGGTCCATGATCTCGGCCGAAGTGAGCCGGATAGGCGCGTCAATGTGGGCAACGCTGGCGACGGAAACGTGGTTGTAAAGCATACGCTGGGGTCTGGAAGGTGCAGAACCGCGTGACGCTACCGGGTTTGGGTGCGTCGAGCAAGCCCGGCTTCAGCCGGCCCGAGTATGGTTGACGCATGAAACCGACATTGATCAAGCGACTTCGATACGCCCTGGCCGGCTCGCTGGGACTGCTGATGGTGTTGAGCAGCGCGGTGCAGGCCGGTTCGCAGGATGTTTCCGGCAGTCTCGGCGAGGCCGGCTTCTACCGATTTGTGGTACCTGAACAGTGGCTGCCAGGCGACAGCCTGATCCTGTGGAACCATGGCTTTTCCCTGGCTCCGGTGACGGCCGAGCCCTCGCGCAGCGTCGCGCCGGACGAAGAAACCCAGCAGTACTGGCTGCAGCGCGGTTATGCACTGGCGGCGGGTAGCTACAGCACGCGCGGATGGGCGATGTTCGATCTGGCGCGCGATCAGCGCGCGCTGCTGGCCCAGTTTCACGCCCAGATCGGCGAGCCAGGCGAGATCCTGCTGGTGGGCGGGTCGCTGGGTGGGCTGGTGTCGCTCAAGACCGCTGGGACCTTGGTAGCCGACGGGGAACCGGTGGCGGGCGTATACGCCCTGTGTCCGCCGGTAGCCGGCGCGCGTACCTGGGATCGAGCCTTCGAGTTCAAGCTGGCTTACGACGCGGTCTGCGCAGGCGTCGGGGGTGGGGAGTTCGAACGTGGCGCCGAACCGCTTTCCTGGCTGATCGACTACGAAGACATCCCCGACGATCTGGGCGACTTTCGTTCACCTGGTTCGGCGGACGCCGTGTTGCGCTTCGCGGCGCGCGTCGACCAGTGCACCGGCGTGCTGCGTCCAGAGGTTCTGCGTAGCCCGGATCAGCGGCAGCGACTGGCCACCCTCATGTCAGCCTTCGATCTGAGTTCGGAAGACTTTTTTCTGACCAATGTCGGCTACGCGGTGTTTGCACTGGCCGACCTGGTGCGGGCACCAGAAAAATTGCACGACCGCAATCCCTTTGACAGCCGACCGGCGTGGCGTACGGAGCTGGGTCAGGCGGTCGAGAGCGTGCAGTTGGATCCACTGGCGCGCTTCGATCTGCGGCGCGCTTCCAATCCGCGCGGGCCGTGGGGCCAGGCGCGCGTGCTGGTTACCCACACCAGCCGCGACGAGCTGGTGATTCCGGAACATCTGTCTGAGCTGCCCAGATTGGGGCTTGCTGAGGATCGACTGGCGAGCGCGCTGGTGCGCGAGGACGCGGTGGGCCACTGCGCCTATTCGCGCGCCGAATTTCTCGCCGGCTTCGACAGCCTGCGGCGCTGGATTGATGGCGAAATGCGCCCAGATGCAGACCGGCTCAACGTCCTGTGCGAGCTGAGTAACGCCGCCGGTGTGGGTGACGACGGACGCTGCGCTTACGAACCCAGCAGTGGGTTGGGAGCGTATGACGCCAAGGTGCGGTCTCCAAACGTGGTCGATGAACTGTCTCAAACAGCCGGCCTGAGCGGCGTGTGGTGGGATTCGTCGCGCAGCGGGGAGGGCCTGCTGGTGGAAAAGGTCTCGGCCGATCTGGTCGCCGTAACCTGGTTCACCTACCCGCCAGTCGGTTCCGATGCCAATGGCGAACAGCGCTGGCTCGGCGGTCTCGGGCGCATTCTGGAGAACGGCATCGAAGTGGATGACATGCGCGAGTACCGCGGTGCCCGCTTTGGCATGGATTTCGATTCGGCCGAGGTCGAGTCGCTGCCATGGGGTCGCGTTGAACTGGCCGTGGGCCGCTGCGGCGAAATGGGGCTGCGCTATGCCGGCCCGAGAGCCTGGGGCAATGGCGAGCAAAGCCTGACGCTTTTCAGCTTCGTGGGAAGCGGGCTCTACGACTGCCTCGGTGTGGAGCCCAGCCCGCCGCCGCCGCGCAGCGCGTTCGCGCGCTATTCGGGCAGCTGGTATCGCGGGCCTGGCCAAGGTGGCGAAGGCCTGTTCCTGCAGTCGCAGGATGGCGGCCCCTTGGTCGCGGTCTGGTACACCTATGACGCTGCCGGAAACCCGGTGCATCTGACCGGGGCGGGCCGCGAGGACGCCGGTGGGCTGGTCTTCGACCTGTCGATCACCGCCGGCGCCCGCTTCGGCGAAGACTTCGATCCGGCCGACGTGGTGCGAACCGCATGGGGCCACATCCGATTGGACTTCGCCGGTTGCGATGCGGCGCTGATGCAGTATGTCGGTGTTCTGCCTGGCTGGGGCGCCGGTGAAATCGCCTTGCAGCGGCTCACTGTGCCGCAGGAAATGCCGAACTGCGAATAAGGCGGCAGCAAGGCGCAGTTTTCCGACCGCGTACACTGGCGCGATGGACGTCTCTCATCTGTTGGATGCGCTGAACCCGGCGCAACGCGAAGCCGTGACCGCCCCTGCAGGCCATCTGTTGGTATTGGCTGGCGCGGGGTCGGGCAAGACCCGTGTGCTGACCAGCCGCATCGGCTGGCTGACCCAGGTCGACGGTGTACCGCCCTGGGGCGTGATGGCGGTGACCTTCACCAACAAGGCCGCGCGCGAGATGCGCCATCGCTTGGAGCAGCTGATCGAAGCCGACCCGAGCGGGCTTTCTGCCGGGCCCAGGACCGGCATGTGGGTCGGCACCTTCCACGGTCTGGCACATCGCCTGCTGCGCCTGCACTGGCAGGAGGCCGGGCTGCCGGAAACCTTCCAGGTTCTCGATTCAGATGACCAGCTGCGCCTGGTCAAGCGGGTTGTGTCGGATCTGGAACTGGATGAGGCACGCTTTCCGCCCCGCCAGGCGGTGTGGTGGATCAACGGCAACAAGGACGAGGGCCTGCGCCCCGAGCACCTGCAGCCGAATGGCCCCATCGACCAGACCCTGCAGCGCATCTATGCCGAATACGAAGTGCGCTGCCGGCGTGCCGGTCTGATCGACTTCGCCGAAATCCTGCTGCGTGCGCACGAACTGTTGCGCGAACACGCTGCCTTGCTGAACCACTATCGGCAGCGCTTCGCCCAGCTGCTGGTCGACGAGTTCCAGGACACCAATGCCATCCAGTACGCCTTCATCCGCCTGCTGGCAGGCGATTCCGGGCACGTGTTTGTAGTGGGTGACGACGACCAGTCGATCTACGGATGGCGCGGCGCGCGGGTCGAGAACATGCAGCGATTCCTGCGCGATTTCACCGCCGCTCGCACCCTGCGCCTGGAGCAGAACTATCGCTCCACCGGCACCATCCTGAAGGCCGCCAACGCGATCATCGCGCACAATCCCGAACGCCTGGGCAAGAACCTCTGGACCGAGGATGTGGGTGGCGAGCCGATCGAGGTGTTTGCCGCGCACAGCGAAATCGACGAGGCGGAGTTCGTCGCCGGCCGGGTCCAAGCCTGGGTCGCCGACGGTGGCCGGCATGACGACAACGCCGTGCTGTACCGCTCCAATGCGCAATCCCGGGTGTTCGAAGAAGTGCTGCGCAGGCACGGTATTCCGCATCGGGTGTATGGCGGCATGCGTTTCTTCGAGCGTGCCGAGATCAAGGATGCGCTGGCCTATATGCGCCTGATCGCATTCCGCGATGACGACAGCGCGTTCGAGCGCGTGGTCAACACGCCGACCCGCGGCATCGGCGAGCGCACTCTCGACCAGGTCCGCGCCCATGCGCGGCGCGAGGCCGTGCCGCTGTGGCATGCAGCCGCTCGCGAGGCCACCGGCAATGCGCTTGCGGCGCGTGCGCGCAATGCCTTGCAAGGCTTCATGGACCTGATTGATGCAATGGCGGTCGAGACGACCGATCTGTCATTGCACGAACGTCTCGACGCGGTACTGGAACGCTCCGGTCTGCGCGCGCATTACGTCGCGGAGTCGCGTGGCGCGCTCGACTCGCGCACCGACAACCTCGATGAACTGGTGTCGGTGGCCAGTCGCTTCGTGCGCAGCGACGACGAGGAAGAGGCCGGCATGAGCGAGCTGGCCGCGTTCCTCACCTACGCCGCACTCGAAGCCGGCGAAGGCCAATCCGCTGAAGGCGAAGACGCCGTGCAACTGATGAGCCTGCATTCGGCCAAGGGCCTGGAATTCCCCCAGGTCTTCATGGTCGGCCTCGAAGAGGGCTTGTTCCCCAGCCAGAAGTCGCTGGAGGAGCGTGGTCGGCTGGAGGAGGAGCGCCGCCTCGCCTATGTCGGCATCACCCGCGCGCGCCGTCACCTGGTGCTGTGCCATGCCGAATCGCGCCGCATCCACGGCATGGACCGCATCGGCGTGGCCTCGCGCTTCTTGCGTGAACTGCCAGCCGATCTGCTGCACGAGGTGCGGCCCAAGTTGCAGACGCGGTACCCGGCTTCGATGGGCGCGGCACGGCGACCGATGTTTGCCGAGCCGCAGCTGCCCGGACTGCGCCTGGGTCAGCGCGTTTCCCATCCCAAGTTTGGCGAAGGCACGGTGATGGACTGCGAAGGATCCGGCACCCATGCGCGAGTGCAGGTCAATTTTGAAGGCGCTGGACCGAAGTGGCTGGTGCTGGCGTATGCACCGTTGACGGCGGTGTAGCGGGGAATCGGGAACGGGAACGGGGAACGGGGAACGGGGAACGGGGAACGGGGAACGGGGAACGGGGAACGGGGAACGGGGAACGGGGAACACAGCGTGTTGCGCCCTCACACTCCGTTGGATCGCGATTCGCACAGCACTGGACTTTGACCGCGTTTGACGTATTAGGTGCGCCTTTGCGCACGACCAATCGCTCTCAGGATCCAGGCGCCCAAAAAAGAAGGGCGAATCTTGCGATTCGCCCTTCGCTCTTGCCATTGAATGCGATCAGCCGCGGCCGCGTGGCCTGAAAGGACGCAGCACCCGCAGCAGGGGCAACAACTCGCCCTCCATCGCCTCGTTCGCCTTGAAGTCGGCATTGAGCGCGGCGAACTCGACCTTCTTGCGGAAGCCGGGGCCCAGCGGGCGCTTTTCGCTCACCGAGTAGGCGCGCGTGCCCAGATAGGCCGAGTACATGGTCGAGCTGCGCCCGTAGTACTGCAGTTCCTGCGAGCCGATCGGCTCGGCGCGCACCACCAGGACCACTTCGGCGGCGTTTCGACGCGCCAGGGTATCGAGCAGGCCGGCAACATCCTCGTTGGCGATGTGGCCGGAAATGCCGCTGATCACGCTGGCGTCGAGCAGGTCGAAACCATCTTCCGACAGGGCCTGCTCGATGCGTTGCGCGGCCGGCGTGGTGATGGCGTTGTCGCCCATTGCCACCACCAGAATGCGCGGATTGCGCGGTACAGCAGGCTTCGGCGGTTCGCGCGAGGCGAGCCGGGTTGGCGTCGACTTCGTTGTTGATACGGACTCGGCAACCTGCGCTGCCGGAACCGCCGGCGACTCTGCCGGCGTCTGATTGCTAGCGCTGGCGAGTGCGCTGCTGGTGGTCGCAACGCTACCGCTCTCAACCGCAAGTGAGCTGGCCGACGGCGCGGATGCGTTGCTGCCGTCGGGCTGGACCTGGCTGCTTGCCGGCGAAGCGGCATCGGCCGTCGTCTGGATCGCATTGCCCGAGTCAGTCGCCTGGGCAGGCGCCGTGCCGGACTGCACCAGGCCGTCAGGCTGCACCTGCGAACCATCCAGCGTGCCCGCGCTGCTTGCCGGTACCGGGTTGGTCACCTTGCCGGCGACGAATCCGTCGCGGTAGCCGCCCACGAAACCGGTCAGGTAGTCGCGGAACGCGAAGGCGCTGCCGCCCATCAGGATCAGCAGTGCAGCGGCGATCGCGACAGGAACCTTCCATCCGCCGGTCTTTGCAGGGCGCTCCAATACCGACGCGCGCTGTGGTCCGGTACCCGGCCTGGTCGCGCCGTCGATCGGTGCCGCAGCGGGAGACGCAGACGTAGCAGGTTCCGGCACGGGCGTCGGCTTGCGCGTGCCCACTTCCGGCGGCGGTGTCGGTGCGCGAGCCTGCGCTGCCGGGGTCGGCGCACCGATCACAGTGGCGGCGCTGGCCGGCGGTGGGGCGCCGATACGCACGCTCAATGGCCCGCCCTTTGCCACATCGGGCTGCGCCGACAGCGCAGCGGCAAGATCGTGGCAACTCTGGAAGCGGTCGGCCGGGTCCTTGGCCACCATGCGGCTCAGGATCGCGAAGGTCTGTGCGTCGACTTCGCTGTTCAGTTCGCGGATGTCGGGAATGTCAGCCTTGACCACTTCCAGCATCAGGCCCAAGGGGCTCTCGTCGGAAAAGGGCATGCCGCCGCTCAGCATCTCGAACAGCACGATGCCGAGGGAAAAGATGTCTGAACGTTGGTCAATGGGCTTGGCCAGGCAGACCTCGGGCGAAAGATAGCCGGGCGTGCCGACGAACTCGCCGGTCGAGGTGAGCTTCTTGGAGATGTCCTGGGTCGCCAGGGCGATACCGAAGTCGGCGATCTTGACCCGACCCTTGGGGGTCAGCATCAGATTGCCTGGCTTGATATCGCGATGCACGACGCCGCGATCATGCGCGGTGGCAAGCCCCTGCGCCGTCTGATGGATGATCTTCAGGGCGTCGGCAACCTTCAGCTTGCCTTCGCGCCGCAGTACCTGCGAGAGCGATTCGCCTTCGACAAACTCCATCACGAAGAAGGGCTGACCGTTCTCCTGTCCGATGAAGTAGATCTGGATGATGTGCGGATCGTTGAGCGAGGCCATCGAGCGCGCTTCGCGCAGGAAGCGCTCGACCAGGCTCGGGTCGCCGGCCAGCGAAGGCGACAGCTCCTTGATGGCGACATGGCGGTTGAGCGCCGGCTCGTAGCCCTTGTAGACCACGCCCATTCCGCCGCGGCCAAGTTCCGAGACGATTTCGTAATGACCCAGCTGTGTTTTCATGGTCGCCTCCCGCGGCGACGAAGTGTGCTCGCTCATGGTACCACCGGCCCTGCCTGTCGCCCCGTCCGATGCGGGGGGCTACTTAAGGGGTAACGCGCCGGCGCGAGCGCTGGCGACACCCGGGCCACCCTTCATTCAGCGGGGATTGTGCCTGGAAGGGTCGGAACTGATCTGTCCCGGGTGTTGTGGCCCGCGGAAGCGCCAGCAATGCCAGGGGCCGACAAGGTTCATGAGGACGGTTGCCCCGCTCGGAACCTCGTTTTTCGAGGTCGGTTCGGTAGCAGCGCTCAATCCGAAGCCTGGCGAACACTGAATACTTCAAGCGCAGCCAGGTTCAGGCTCTCCAGCTCCAGCAGGAGCGCGTAGTCGCCGTCACACGGGAAATAGGTCGACGCACCGGTGGCGAGCAGGGGACTGACGCTGCCGGAGGGAGTTGCACCTCGGATCGTGGAGTGATTGAGGCCCGGCATCAGGTTATTGACCACGACGACCAGGCCAGCCCGGCATTCGACGCGGACGGGCAACGTCTTTGTCCCCGTTTCTGCATGCTTTCGATACTCCCAAACGGCGTACTCGGGATCGGCAGTTGCGGCAAGGCCGGAACTGGGCACAACCACCTGCTCGGCCTGGAGCAGGGCAAATCCGGCAAGCGGGTGCGTCGATGGAATTCCCAATTGCCCGGCATGGGCGAGTGGGATCCCGACTGTCCTGAGCTTCCTGTCGGCACCGCCCAGGGAGGGGCGCTCATCCGGTCTGCACTCGCTCTCCAGCGCCAGGGATCGCGACCAGGCAAACGCGCTCGCCAACTCGCCGTGAATCGATGCGGACGGCGAACACAGGCTGCGGGCGACAGTCTGGTGATCCTTCGCCGCCAGCCAGAAGCGCACCCAGCCATCATCGCGCAACGGAGCGCGAACATCGGACATCGCCTGTCCCGGGAATGGACGGGACGTGCCGGTGCTCACGTCGTAGTGCCGAACCTCCAGCACCCACAACTGCAGGCAGGCTCCAAGGGTCACTGCCAGCCAGGCAACGGCGGCGAGGGCCCTGCCATTGCCGAGCAAGTGAACGATGCCGTGGCAGGCGGTCCAGGCTGCCAGAGGAAACACCGCGAAAAGCATGTAAACCGGCACATCGGGGCGCAGCACCACCGCGCCCCAAAGTGCCGCCGCCGCTTGCAGGCTCAGCAGCAGTGCGATGACGGAACGCCTGAGCACGGCGCCAGCGGTGCCGATCACGGCGAGCACCGCCAGAGCGCCACCGAGCGCACTCAAGGGCCAGTGCATCCAGGGGGCGCGGATCAGGAACTCTGCCACCAGACTTGGCCAACCGGTGATCGTGCTGTAGAGCACGCTGGGAACACTGCTGCTCCGCGTCAGGAATCCGCCCCCGGCGAGAAACTCGCTGGTCGTCGCCAGCTGTGGCCACTGACTCATCGATTCGGCCACCAGCATCGGCAACCAGGGAACAGAGAACGCAAGAATGCCGACCGCGGCCACACGCCATGTGCCAATGCATCGGGCAGCGTGGTAGCTCGCCATCAGGGCGAGGGGCGCCGCAAACACCGCGGTGGGATGGGCATGCATGGCGAGCGCGAGTACGAACCACGCCGACGCAATCGATCTCAAGGACGATTGAGAGAGCGAAATGGTGGAGGCGAGCAGGCTGGCCAGTACCGCGGCCTCGATCACCGAGGTGTGCACAATCACCATTTCGCCGACCGAAGCCCAGCCTGGAATGGACACGATGCCGGCCAGCAACAGCCCGCCGGTACTTCCGTGCCAGCGTCGTCCAAGCAGGTAGGCAAGCGGCACCTTGGCGGCGGCGAGCGCACCAACCCACAACGACAGCGCTGTGACCGAGCCGCCAAGCAGGAGTGGAATGGCCAGGGCGTAAAACCAGACGGGCCCCAGGTACCACAGACGATAGATGGACGGCCCGCGCATCGGCAGATCGAGTCCTTGCGCGATCACCCAGGCATTGGCGATATCGCGTCCGGAATCGATCACGAGCAGAGCCAGCGGGAGCGCTGCGACATGCGAAGCGGTCAGCACCAGCAGCGCCACAAGAACTGGAATGCCGGGCCAACGCGGCTGCGGCGTTGTGAGTGGTAGCGGCCAGTTCATGGGATCTCGGGGAGAGGAAAGATTTGGAAAGGCTTGACGCTTGCGCGCGCTACCGCAATCACCTTGGTGTTGTCGCAGAAGCCGCAGCATCCAGCAAGCTCAGCGCATTCCGTGGCTATCCAAGCAACTCCCCGCATTGTGACCCCTGGAGTGGTTTGTGGTTCGGGCCGTGGGTCGGAGTGCGCGGCCGGTCAGAACCGTCTGGCAGCGGATGCGGGCTAACCCGCATTTCTCACACCGGCGCACGAAGATGCCCCGCACCTCAAACCCGTATTGCGAATGCGAGGCTCAAGGTCCCCAACGAACCGTTCGGCTGCATCTTCGCGCTTCGCGGCCCTCGCGCCGGCCTCGCGGCGCCTGGCTTGCTCCTACGGCGGGCAGCCCTGCCCGCCGCCCTTCGGGCCTGCTGTCGCAGTTCGCTCGCGCTCCCGGCGCTCGCAGTCAGTTGGCCTGTAGCTACGGCTACAGGCCGCCCTCCGGAGCGGCGCCAGTCACCACGGTTCCGGCGCGATCATCCGCGACCGGTGTGAGAAATGCGGGCTAAACTTGCCAGCCTTCGGGAACGGGAAAGTGAATCATGAAACGACGCGACTGGCTGCAAACCTCGGGCGCAGCGGCGCTGGCGGCAAGCCTGGTGGCCTGCGGCGCTTCCAGAGAAACGCCGGCGGCTACCGATGCCGCAGCAGACGAGCAGCCTCGCCGCCAATGGAAGATGGTCACCACCTGGCCGGCAAATTTTCCGGGGTTGGGAACCGGCGCGGCCTTGCTGGCCGAATTGATCACCCGGGTCAGCGGTGGCCGAATCAGCGTCAAGGTGTACGCCGCGGGTGAGTTGGTGCCGGCGTTCGAGTCCTTCGATGCGGTCAGCCGCGGCACCGCCGAGATGGGGCACTCGGCATCCTATTACTGGTCGGGCCGTTCCACCGCCGCTCCCTATTTCTCCTCGGTACCGTTCGGCCTGAATGCGCAGGAGATGAACGGCTGGCTCTACAACGGCGGTGGGCTCGAGTTGTGGCGTGAACTGTATGCGGGTTTCAACCTGGTACCGTTTCCGGCCGGCAACACCGGCGTGCAGATGGCCGGCTGGTTCAAGCGGCCGCTCACGACGGTGGATGACCTGCGCGGCCTGAAGATGCGCATTCCCGGGCTGGGCGGAGAAGTCATCGCCAAGCTCGGCGGGGTGCCGGTCAACCTGCCAGGCTCGGAGATCTTCACCGCCCTGCAATCCGGCGCGATCGATGCCGCCGAGTGGGTCGGTCCCTACAACGATCTGGCTTTCGGGCTGCATCGTGCCGCCAGCCACTGCTATTACCCGGGCTGGCAGGAGCCGGGTCCAACGCTGGAATGCATGATCAACAAGCCGTCCTGGGATTCGCTTTCGCCTGAACTGCAAGCCATCGTCGAGGTATGTTGTCGCGCGGTGAACGACGCCATGCTGGCCGAATACACCGCACGCAACCAGCAGGCCCTGGAACAATTGCGCAACGAGCATGGTGTGGAGTTCAAACCATTGCCCCCCGACATCCTGGCTGCGCTGAAGCAGGCCAGTGAGGAAGTGCTGGAAGCCGCCGCGGCGGGGGATCCCTTCACGCGTCGCGTTGATGACTCGATGCGTGCCTTCCGTGCCCAGGCGCAGTCCTGGCATTCGATCTCCGAGGCGGCTTACTTCGCCACCCGCGGCTGATTTCACTGCTTGTCAGGGCAGAGTCACCCGCTACACTGCGCCATCGCCCGAGGATTCCCGCCCAATGTCCATTGAACAATCCGACCTCGCCAAGCTCTATCCGCTGGAGACCCTGCGCCCGGATACTCTGGCCCAGCTGGCGGCAGAAGCCGTGCTGGTCGAGTATGCGAAGGAAGAGGTGCTGTTTCGCGAGGGCGAGGCCGATGACCAGACCTATTACCTGCTGGAGGGTGAAGTCAGTGGTATCTATACCGATGGCAGGGTCAAGAACGTCAACGCGCAGTCACTGCAGGGCCGCTATGCACTCGGCGACTCGCAGCCACGCCGCTTCACCGCTTCGGTGGTGTCGTCGGCGGGCGCCAAGGTGGTGCGCTTCGAGCGCCGCTTTCTGGAAAAGGTGATTACCTGGGATCAGCTCACCCGCAGCGAGAACTTCAACCATTTCGACCCCTCACCCGAAGGCAATCGCTGGGTATTCCGCCTGCTGCAAAGCCGCGCCTTCCACAAGCTGCCGACTGGCAATATCGAGCGCATGTTCCGCCGCTTCGAGGAAGTGCACGTCAAGGCCGGTGACACCATCGTGCGCGAGGGCCAGGAGGCAGACTACTTCTATGTGATCAAGGAAGGCGCCGCGCAGGTTTCCAAGTATCTCGACGGAGTGGAGGCAACCGTGGCCTACCTGCGCCAGGGCGACTGCTTCGGCGAAGACGCACTGCTGGCCAACACCACCCGCAATGCCACGGTGAAGATGATGCAGGACGGACATCTGATGCGGCTGGGGCGCAAGTCCTTTGAAGAAGTGCTGAAGCCACCGGTGGTGGACTGGCTGACCCCCGGGCAGGCTTCGATCATGTCGCGACAGGGTGCCAAGGTCATAGACGTGCGGCTGCCGGCCGAGTTCGAACAGCGCGCGATCAAGGATGCCGAGAACGTACCGCTGTACCGGCTGCGCGAAATCTTCAATGAGCGCTATGACCGGGCTGGCCGCTACATCGTCTATGACAACACCGGCGAGCGTTCTGCGGCGGCGGCCTTCATCCTGACCCGGCTCGGCTTCACCGTGTTTGCCCTGCAGGGCGGCATCACCGGCATGCTGCGGCAGATCGACCGCAAACCCTAGCCTCGGGCCAAGAGCCCGGGCTTCAGCGCAGGATTTCCTCGCCACAGATCACCACGTCGGCGCCGCGCGCGGCGAACAGTCCGTTCGCGACGACGCCGACGATCTGGTTGATCTGCTGCTCCAGACCGACTGGATCGACGATGCGCAGGCCGTGCACGTCGATGATCCAGTTGCCGTTGTCGGTGGTCACGCCTTCGCGCCAGACCGGGTTGCCGCCCAGGGCGTGCAGCTGGCGTCCGACGTGGCTGCGTGCCATCGGGATCACCTCGACCGGCAGCGGAAACTTGCCCAGCACATCGACGCGCTTGCTCGGATCGATGATGCAGACAAACTGGCGCGCCACGGCGGCAATGATCTTCTCGCGGGTCAGGGCCGCCCCGCCGCCCTTGATCAGGCGCTTGTGCGCATCGCATTCGTCTGCACCGTCGACATAAATCGGCAGGTCAGCCGCGGCATTCAGGTCGATCACCCGAATGCCCTGCGCGCGCAGCAGCTCGGTACTGCGCTCGGAACTGGACACCGCGGCTTCGATGTCGTGCCGCATGCGACCCAGCGCCTCGATGAAGAAGGCCACGGTGGAGCCGGTGCCGACGCCTACCGTCATGCCTGGCTCAACGAAGGCAATGGCGCGCTCGGCGGCCAGGCGTTTGGGATTGTCGGCACTCATGCTGGTTCCTTTGCGGATGGGGCAGGTCAGGTTTGCTTCGTGGCCAGGCGCTTTACCAGCTGCCACTGATGCGTCTCTACTGGCAGCACCGAAAGCCGATTGCCACGCCGGATCAGGGCGAAGTCGCCCAGCTGCTCGGCATGGCCACGCAGTTCCTCAAGCGAGACCGTACGCGCGAAGCGCTTGCTGAAGCCCACGTCGACCATCAGCCAGCGCGGGTTCTCGCTGGTGCTGCGCGGGTCGTAATAATCGCTCTCCGGATCAAACTGGGTCGGGTCGGGATACGCCTTGCTCGCCACCTTGGCCAGTCCAGTCACGCCGGGTACTTCGCAGTTGGAGTGATAGAACAGGATGCCGTCGCCGACCCGCATGCCGTCGCGCATGTAGTTGCGCGCCTGGTAGTTGCGCACCCCGCTCCACGGTTCCCTTCCGACCCGTTCCAGATCGGCAATGGAAAACTCTTCGGGTTCGGACTTCATCAGCCAGTAGTTCATGACGCTAACCCGCATGTTTCATGAATTCGCGCGATGATCGCGCAGGATATTGTTTGCACAAGGCGTTTCTCGAAGGAGCGCCGTATCCACTCATACGGCCGACTGAGGGAAAAGCCTTGTGCGGACAAGAGACATCGGGGTGCAAGCCCCGCGAAGCGGCGAAGCCGCCGAACGAGGGCGCGTGCAATTCATGAATCATGCGGGTTAAGTCGGATCGGTTTCGTGGGCGGCGCAGCGTATCAACTCGCGCTCGGTGACGACATAGTCGAGCCGCACGTCCCAGCTGTCGGTGTGGAACGCCGCAATCTCCTGCAGGGCGTAGCCCACGCCGACCAGCAGCGGTTGCGCCGGGCGTGCCCTGGATTTGAGGAAGGCGAAGCTGCGGTCGTACCAGCCGCCGCCCTGACCGAGGCGGTGACCTGCGCGGGTGAAACCGAGCATCGGCAGCAAAACCACGTCCAGGGTTTCCGGACCACGCAGTGATTCGTGCGTCACGTCAGGCTCGGGAATCCCGAAAGCGTTGCTGCGCACCGCGTCGCCAGGCTTCCAGGCGGCAAAGCGCAGGATGCCATCGTCGTGCAGACAAGGCAGGTGATAGCGCGCCGAAAAGCCGCGTCCGAAAAGTCCCAGCAAGGGTAGTTCGCCGCCTACCGCCCAATAGCCTGCGATGTTCTGGATGTGAGCGAAGTCGGGCAGGCCGGCAAGATTCTCGACCATGTCCAGCGCGGCCTGGATGCGTTCAGGCGCCCCCAGCGCCAAGCGCTGTGCACGCAAGGCACGACGCAGGGCAGCTTTGTCAGTGGACTGGATGGTCGTACCGGGCATCAGCGGCTACACGATGGCGCATCGATAGCGGCAAGCCGCGCGTGAAAGAAGTTCCTCCGCCATGCCGATGCGCACACTAACGACCTTGATCCATAGGATCAGGTGGGTTGGCTCGCCGCGCCTTCAGGCTTTCCGCACGTGGCGGACATGCACACCGGCATCGGCACTGCGTTCCCGGGGTCGTTCTTAAAGGGTCAAGGCAAATGTAGGCGTACGCTGTCGAGCAAGGCAGAGGACGCGACTAGTTTACCAACGGCGTTGCAACCGGGTGTTAACCAGACCCGCAAAACTAACGTGAGGAGGTGACTTCAAGCAGCCCGTCAAGGCGGCGGTTCAGTTCACTCAGGGTGCGGCCCAGTTCGCGGTCGCGTTCACCGGCATCCTGCTTGAGCTTGATGAACTCGGCGGCAAGATTGAGCGCGGTGAGAACGGCGATCCGGTCGATCGACGCCATGCGGTTGCTGCCACGAACTTCGCGCATGCGTGAATCGAGCAGCTGCGATGCCGCCAGCAAGGAAGGACGTTCCTCCGCTGGGCAGGCCACCAAGTACTCACGTTCGAGGATGTGGACCGATACCGGCTCGCTCACGCGTTCTGTTCCAGGGACTTCAGGCGGACGATCATGGCTTCCACCCGTGACCGGGCCTGCTCATTCTTGCTGAGCAGGGCGGCGCGCTCGCCGATCAGTTGCTCCTGGCTGTGGCGCAAGCTCCGATTCTCGTCGCCCAGCCGCTTGGCCAGGTCGGCGAGACGCTCGACCCGGGCGGCCAGTTCGCGAAGTTCGACAAGGGAATCGGAGGCGCTCACGGGCATCACGATAGGCGTGCTGCCGGCTGCGGTCAATCGACCCGCATCCGGCGGCTGGCAACGATTCAGGACGCAGCCGGCGGGCCCAGACCCTGGGTCGGCTGATAATCCCGCAGAAAGGCCAGGCAGCGATGCTGTTCCATTGGCACCGACAGCCAGTAGCCCTGGATCTCGTCGCAGCCCTGCTCGCGCAGGTAATAGAGCTGCTCGGGCAGCTCCACGCCTTCGGCCACCACGTTGAGTCCCAGCGAATGCGCCATGGTGATGATCGTGGCAGTGATCGCCTCGTCATCGGGATCGGTGGTCAGGTCACCGATGAATTCCTTGTCGATCTTCAGGGTGTCGATCGGCAGGCGCTTGAGATAGACGAGCGAGGAATAGCCGGTGCCGAAGTCGTCGATCGCCAGGCTGACGCCGGTGCGCTTGAGCTCGCGCAGCACACTGATGGTCTGTTCGGCATTCGCCATGACCATGCTCTCGGTCACTTCCAGTTCGATCCGGTTGGCCGGTACGCCGGTCTCGTCGAGAATGCTGCGGATCTGTCCCGGTAGATCCGAGCGCAGCAGCTGCAGCACCGATACGTTGACTGCCATGCAGGTGTTGTTCATGCCCTGGCGGCGCCAGCGCTGCAGGGTGCAGCAGGATTCGCGCAGCACCCACTCGCCGATCGAAAGGATCAAGCCGGTCTCTTCGGCCAGCGGAATGAAGGTGGAAGGCGGGATTTCCCCCAGCTCGACGCTGTACCAGCGCAGCAGGGCCTCGACGCCGGTGATGCGCCCCTCCAGCAGGGACAGGCGGGGCTGGAACACCAGATGGAACTCGCCGCGCTCCAGCGCCTTGCGCAGTGCGGCGGCCATGGTGGCCCGTTTGCGCGCCTCGGCATCCATCGCCTCGGTGTAGACCTGATAGGTGTTGCGGCCGCGATCCTTGGCCTGGTACATCGCGGTATCGGCGAACTTGAGCAGATCGGTGGGCACCAGGCCGTGGTCAGGGTAGATGCTGACGCCGATCGAGGGAGAGATCGAGACATCGTTCTGACCATCCAGATCAAGCGGTGCCTGGAAGGCACTGATGATCTTCTTGGCCACGCGCTCGGCCTCGGCCACGCTGTCGATTTCCTCCAGCACCACGGTGAACTCGTCGCCACCCAGCCGCGCTACGGTGTCGGTCTCGCGCACGGTTGAAAGCAGCCGGGCAGCGGCCGCCTTGAGAATGCGATCGCCGGCCGCGTGGCCCATCGAATCGTTGATGTCCTTGAAGCGATCCAGGTCGAGGAACAGCACCGCGACGCGCGACTCGATGCGTCGTGCCCGCACCACGGCGCGCGCCAGGCGCTCTGAAAGGAGGGTGCGATTGGGCAGGCCGGTGAGGGTGTCGTAGTTGGCCAGATAGCGCAGCTCCTGTTCGGCGCGCTTCTTGTCGGTAACGTCATTGGCTACCGCCACGAAACGGGTACGTTCGCCGCTGGCATCGCGCACCTCCGACAGCTCGATCCAGCCGAGGAACTCCTCGCCGTCCTTGCGTCGCTGCCACATCTCACCCTGCCAGTGCCCTGCATCCTGCAGCGTCTGACGTACCTGCCGATAGAACTCCGGACTGTGCTGATCGCTGTCCAGCGCGCTGCTGTCGAGCCCCATCGCCTCATCCTCGTCGTAGCCCGTCATGCGGCAGAAGGCCGGGTTGACGGAAACGAAGTGGAAGTCCAGATCGACCACAGCCACCGCCTCGCTCATGCTGGACAGCACCTCCAGCGCGATGCGGCGCTCGTGGTCGGCATTGCGGCTGGCGGTGATGTTGCGGGCGGTGCCGGCAATGCGTAGCGGGTTGCCCTCGGCATCGCGGGAAACCACCCGGCCGCGCGAACGCACCCAGACCCATTCGTTCTGGGCGTTGCGGATGCGGTGTTCGGACTCGAAGTGTTCGGTGGCCCCGACGATGTGCTGCTGCAGGATGCGTTGCACCCGAGGCAGGTCGTCGGGGTGCACGCCGCGTGTGCGCCACTCATCGGTGGAGAGTTGCTGTTCCTTGTGGAAACCGAGCAGTTCGTCGGCACCGATCCGGTACAGGGAGTTGTCCTTGACGTTCCAGTCCCAGAACTCGTCGCCCGAGCCCCATAGAGCCAGTTTGAGCCGGTCCTCGCGCTCGCGGATTTCCTGCAGCAGGGCCTGCTCCGCTTCCCGCTTGCGCCGTCGCACCAGCAACACCAATGCGACGGCGACAAGCGCGCCGAGCAGGTAGCCGAAACGGGCTGTTCCCGACCACCACCAAGGCCACTCGACCTGCACGGGCATGTCGACCTCGATGCTGCTGAACACGCCATCGTGATTTGAGCCGCGCACCCGGAAGCGGTAGTCGCCGGGACTGAGATTGGTGTAGGTGGCGTCGGTGCGGTTGCCGGCGTCGATCCATTCAGCGTCGAAGCCGTCCAGCCGATATGCGAAGCGGTTTTCCTGCGGCGCGGTGTAATCGAGCGCCGCGAAGCCAAGCCGAAGCAGTCGATCGCTATGGCTCAGCACCAGGCCGGTTGCCGTAGAAAAGCTCGCGGCATCGAAGCGTTTCGCACCGATCTGCACATCGGTCAGCACCACCGGCGCCTGGAAGTCACTGCTTGCAAGACGTTCGGGCCAGAACAGGTTGAAGCCGCGCAGCCCACCAAAGGCCATCTCGCCGGTGCTCAGTGCCGCCCTCGCACCACCGTTGAACTCGAGGTCCTGCAATCCGTGGCGCATCCCGAAACTGCGGAACTGACGGCTACGCCGGTCGAAGCTGGCGATACCGCGATTGGTCGACATCCAGAGCAGTCCCCTGGCATCTTCCAGCAACGCATACACTGTGGAATTGGGTAGGCCATCATCGGTGGAAAACCGCTCGAAGCGCGGCGGCTTGCCCTCCTCTCCGGGTAGCAATCGGCTAAGGCCGCTGTGAGTACCGAACCAGAGGCTGCCATCGCGCGTTTCCAGAATGCTGCGAACCAGATTTCCCGACAGCGACTCGGGATTGGCCGGATCATGCAGGATGCGCGTGACGCTGCCATTGGCTGAATTGAGCAGGTTGAGACCTTCCAGCGTGCCCGCCCAGATGCGCGCCTGGCTGTCCTCGAACAGCACATTGACCAGATCGTGAGACAGCGAACCAAGGCTGTCGCGATGATTGCGGAAATGTCGCCAGCGTTCGCCATCCGGCTGAAAATGCAGCACGCCACTGGAGAGGCTGCCGATCCACAAGCTGCCGTCGCGGCTGCGGATCAGGCTGCGCAGGCTGATGCGTGACGAGGCCCCGGCGGACTGCAGGCCAACCGGAATCGCCCTTGCCTTGCCGGTCGCCGGGTCGAATTCGAACAGGCCATGGTTGCTGCTGACCCAGAGTCGGCCACCGTTCGCGTCTGCAATGCCCTGGATGCGCAGCAGCTCCGGCGGTTCGGACATTCCCAGCGCCCGCGCCAGCGACATGGCATGACTTTCGAAGCGCTGTTCCTTGCGCAGGTAGCGCTTCAGCCCGTCGCCCTCGGTGCCGATCCACAGATCGCCTGAGGCAGCTTCGTGGATCACGCGAATATTGTTGGTCGTGATACGGTTTTGCGAAGCCTCCAGATCGACTACATAGCGAAAGCCGGCGCCACGCGGCCGCACGCTGGCAACGCCTTTCACCTCGCCACCCAACCAGAGCAAGCCGGAGCGGTCGACCATCAGGCTGAGGATGTTGGGTTCGGGTAGTCCGGCCGGCACTTCGGGGGTCGGGCGAATCATCAGTGACTGGCCAGTCTCCGGGTCCAGTTGCAGCACGCCCAGCGCTTTGAGAGACAGCCAAAGGCGCCCGTCCTGATCCATTGCCAGGGCCTGTACCGTGCCGCCCGGCTGGCCCGGCTGAGGCCAGATCTGCACGACGCTGTCGTCACTGCCAATCTGCATCAGCCCCTGGCTGCTACCGGCCCAGATGCGTCCCTGCGGATCGACCAGCAGGGCTGTGGGCAGCTGTGGCAGCGCCAGCAGGCTGGGCTCGCTGTCCGGCTCCGCGGAGAAGCGCAGCAGGCCCTTGCTGGTGGCCGCCAACACGCGTCCGGCGCCGTCCACAGCCAAAGCCGCCGTACTGGCGTCGAGGGCTGCGTCGGAAGAGAACCGGTAGCGTGAACTGCGCTTGCCGCTGTCCGGGTCCAGCAGATCGATGCCAGCGGCAGTGCCAACCCAGAGCCCTTGACCTTCAACACTCAGCAGAGCCTGTACGCTGCTGAGAGGCGAGCTGGTGACCTGGGCTTCGGAATCGGGATAGTGGGTCAGTTCTCCACTGCGTCGATCCAGCGCGGTGACCCAGCGCGTCCGCGTCCCGATGAACAAACGTTCGACATCACTGGCCAGGGCGGTGACAAAACTGTCGCGCAGGCCGTCTGGCTCTTTGGGGCGATGCTCCAGCAGGGTGTAGTCGTATCCGTCAAATCGGTGCAGGCCATTCTGGGTGGCTATCCAGACGTAGCCTTCCGGGTCCTGATGCAGGGCGTTGACCGTATTCTGCGAGAGCCCTTCTGCACCCTGCGGGGTATGGAAAAAGAATATCCGTTCTTCTGCCAGGAGCGGGACAGACACGCTCAGCGCGAACAGGCACACCAGCGCCCGCCACGTCCATGGCGAGATGAAGGCGCTCGCAGATGGCGCCAAGCTGCGCGGCATGCATGGTTTCCGATGATTGCGGGCAAACCCCCGTCCCGGAGTGTAGGGGTGCCCACCACGCCGCTACAAGCGCGCAACGCGCCGGGTAGTACCTGGCAAACAGCGCGGAGAAGGTAGACTACGTCGCATGAGTAGCTCGCCAAGTCAGCCCGAAATGCTGCCCCTGCATCACGAAGTCCAGCAGGACGCCGACGCCCTGGCACTTGGGGTGGACGCTTCCGAATTGCATGGCGCGCTGTGCGGATACCTTTGCGGCGGAGGACAGTCCAGCCGGCTCGACTGGCTCACCCGGCTGGCGCTGGAGGGTGACAACGGCGTTGCGCCGCAACCTGATTTGGCGCTGGATCGACTTTACCTTGCCAGCTGCGGGCAGCTTGGCGATCCCAGCCTGGGATTCGAACTGCTGCTGCCGGACGATGAGGACCCGATCGACGAGCGGGCCGAGGCACTGCTCGCCTGGTGCCGAGGCTTCCTCGGAGGCTTTGGTCTGGCCGCCGGTGCCGATCCCGCGATGGGGGCGGACGCCGCCGAGGCCCTGGAGGATATTTCCCGTATCGCAGCGTCCAGCGTCAGCTTCGACGAGCCCGACACCGACGAGGACTCGCTGATGGAGGTCTCCGAGTTCATCCGGGTGGCCGCCATGCTGCTGTATGGCGATTCACACATGCAGGCGCGTGCGCGCGGCACCTTGCACTGATGGCCGCCACAATCGGGATCAAGCCGGCAGAGTTTGTCCGCCGTCGGCGTCAACTGATGCGCGAGGCGGGCGATGAATCCATTCTCATCCTGCCTGCCGCCGCGCCGCGCCTGCGCAATGGCGATACGCACTATCCGTACCGCCAGGACAGCGATTTCTGGTATCTGAGCGGTTTTGCCGAGCCCGAGGCGGTGATCGTGCTGATGCCGGGGCGCAAGCACGGTGAGTGCCTGTTGTTCTGCCGCGAGCGCGACGCCGAGCGTGAGGCGTGGGACGGGCCCAGGCGGGGGCCGGAGGGCGCCATCGAAACGCTCGGATTCGACGATGCGTATCCGATCGCCGATCTCGACGAAATCCTGCCTGGCTTGCTCGAAGGGCGCTCGCGCGTCTATTACCATTTCGGCCGCGACACCGAGTTCGATCTCAAGCTGATCGGCTGGGTCAATCGGGTACGGGCCGAGCTGCGCCAGGCGCGGCAGATGCCGCACGAGTTCCTTGAACTTGGCCACCTGCTGCACGAGCAGCGCCTGTTCAAGAGCCGCGATGAGCTCAAGCTGATGCGACGCGCTGCAGGCATTTCTGCCGCCGCGCACCTGGCCGCGATGCGCGCCACGCGACCCGAACTGCACGAGTACGCGGTCGAGGCCGAGCTGCTTCACGTCATGCGCCGCGAAGGCGCGGTGCCGGCCTATCAGCCGATCGTCGGCGGTGGTGCCAATGCCTGCGTGCTGCATTACGTCGACAACAATGCCGCGCTGAAAACCGGCGACCTGCTGCTGATCGATGCCGGTGCGGAGCTGCAGGGTTATGCCTCCGATATCTCGCGCACCTTTCCGGTCGACGGGCGCTTCAGTCGCGAGCAACGCGCGCTTTACGAGGTGGTACTGGATGCCCAGCTTGCCGCCATCGCGGCAGTGCAACCCGGCGCCACGTGGATTGCGCCGCACCAGGCCGCGGTGCAGACGCTGAGCGAAGGGCTGCTGCGCCTGGGCCTGCTCAAGGGCACGTTGGAGAACTGCCTGAAGACGCGCGCCTACTCGCGCTTCTACATGCACAAGACCGGCCACTGGCTGGGTCTGGACACGCATGACGTGGGCGATTACCAGCTCGCCGGTGACTTCCGCCTGCTTGAGCCCGGTATGGTCTTTACCATCGAGCCCGGGCTCTACATCGCGCCGGGCAGCAAGGGTGTCGCGGCGCGCTGGCAGGGTATCGGCATCCGCATCGAGGACGACATTGCGATCACCGCCGAGGGTCACGAAGTGCTGTCGCGCGATGCACCCAAGCAGCCAGACGAAATCGAAGCCCTGATGGACGAGGCGCGGCGAGCGGCCTGACGAGCCCTGCAGGCATCGCGGCGGCACCATGCCGATGCGCCGTTCTATCTGATCTGCCCAAATGCCGCCCGTGCTTCAGCGCGTCGCGAAAGGCGAGTCTCCGTAGTAGCTTCTCAACTGCTCGGCCACGTCGGGCATGACCTCGGCCAGATGTCCGGGCGCTGACCAGTGATACTCGCTGACCACGGCAAAGAACTCTTCCGGGCAGTCGGCGGCATAGGGATCGATTGGCGGCTCGCGCTCGGCCTCGACTTCGGTGCGGAGCGCATCAAAGGCGGCCTGCATGGTGCTGGCCCACGCGCGATGCGCGTCGGAACTCGGCAAGGGTGGCGTACCGTTGAGCGCGCCACCGAGGGCGTCGAGCTTGTGCGCGATCTCGTGCAGGATGACATTCATGCCCTGCTCGGGCTCGTCCAGGTCGGCCTCGATATCCGCCCAGGAAAGAATGATCGGGCCGCGCTCCCAGGCTTCGCCGGCGAGTTCGTCGTCCCATTCGGTGACCACACCGGTATCCTCGTCATGATGATGTCGGCGCAGGCCGAACTGGCCCGGGTACACCACCACCTCATGCCAGCCGCGAAGCACATCAAAGCCCAGGCGCAGGCAGGGCAAACAGGCCTGCGCCGCAATCGCCGCGTTCTGCCATGGCTGCAGCTGCAGTCCGGCAACCGCGGTGATGGCCTTGTCACGCAGAAAGCGCGCAGTGAAGGCGCGCAGGCGCAGGCGCTGATCTGGCGTCAGCGCCTGCAGCAGAAGCACACGTTGCAAGCAGACTTGCCAAACGGCCTCATCCACAAGCGGGGCGGGAAACAGGCGTGGCAGCAGACGGGAAAGGAAAGACAAGGGCACGGAAGGGCAAGGATGCAGCGGGGAGTGTTGTGGGGACTTCCGCCGCACCCTTGCCGGTCACGTCCGTGTCACGGGCTTTGAGTGCGCCAGGTGGAGCTTAGTTCCTGCCCCAGCTGTGAACAGGGTCCGAACCCCCGAACTACTTGAACATCCCGGGCAGGAAACTGTGCCAGGCTGGTCCGCGGCTGCGCGCGCGCGGCCGCTGGTCGGGCTCTGCAGCGCCCGCTTCACTCGACTTGAGTGCAGGTGGCGCGCCTGGGGCGGGCGCGTTGGTGGAAATCTCGATCGTGGCTTCCGTTGGCGTGCTGGACGGGCAGCCGTTGCTCTTGAGCGCAGGCTCCTGAACCTCCGCAGCGAGAACGGAGCCACTCAACATCATCAGCAGCAGTAGGCGGTACATGGCATCGACCCAGAGCGATCAGCACCGGAGTCTAGCGCGGTCTGCGGGTGCGCGTCCTGTGCCGAACGGCGACCGGGCCCCGAGATTCTCGCTGCAATGCAGCACCAAAACGCCTGAGGCTTACGGCAGACTCCGGCCATGGCAGCCATCCTCCAGATCGATTTTCACCAGCCCCGGGTCAATGCCGCCGCGCTCAAGCGCGCGCTCATCTCGGGTGTGCGCCAGGTGCTGGCACAACGCGAAGCCATTGACCGGATCAACGTGTTTCCCGTGCCCGATGGCGATACCGGCAGCAATATGGCCTTTACCCTGCATGCGGTATTGGGCGGTGCGCTGAGCACCCCTGCGCCGCATTGCGGTCTGTTGATGCGGCGCGTGGCCGATGACGCGATCGATGGTGCGCGCGGCAACTCCGGCGCGATCCTCGCCCAGTTTCTGCAGGGCGTGGGCGAAACCGTGGATGGCGAAGCGACTCTGACTCCAGTGGAACTGGCGCGCGCGGTGCGGCGCGGGGCCGATCAGGCCCGACAGGCCCTGGCCGAGCCGCGCGAGGGAACGATCCTCAGCGTCATCAGTGCCTTTGCCGATGCGCTGGAAGAACGCGCCGCTGGCGGCGGTGCCGGTTTGTTGCGCTGGTACGAGCAGGCCGTGTTGCGCGCGCAAAAGGCACTTTCCGACACCCCGAAGCAGCTTGCCGTATTGCGCCAGGCGGGCGTGGTGGATGCCGGTGCGCTGGGATTCGTCGAACTGCTGGAGGGCATTCGCAGCTTTCTGCTGCACGGCCGCGCAGCCCAAGCCACGCTGGCGTTGAACGACGATCGAGTGGACGTCGCGGGTCATGCCGAACTGGAATTCGACCCCTTGCATCGATTCTGCACCGAATGCCTGATTGAAGCCGAAGGCATTGATCGCGCCGCGCTGCGCCACGCGGTTGAGACGCTGGGGGCCGGCAGCGTGGTGGTGGCGGGCAGTGCCACGCGTGCCCGTATCCACGCCCATCTGGGTGCACCGCAGCAGCTGTTCGAGCTGGCCGCTGGCTATGGACGGGTATCCGGCCAGAAGGCCGAGGACATGCACGCCCAGCATGCCGCGGCGGCCAGCGCGCAGCGCGTGGCGATCGCGGTGGACAGCGGCGCCGACTTTCCCGATGACTGGATCATCCAGCACGGCCTGCAGGTCGTGCCGGTGCGAGTCAGCTTCGGAAGCGAAGATTTCCTCGACAAGGTTGGCCTTAGCACCACCGAGTTCTATCGCCGCCTGCGCTCCGGCGGAGAGCTGCCAAAGACCTCGCAACCGCCGCCGGGCGACTTCCGGCGGCGCTTCGAGTCCAGTCTGTCGCACAAGGATGCGGTCCTGTATGTCGGCATTTCCAGCGCGCTCAGCGGCACCCTGCAGTCGGGCGAAAGCGCCGCGCAGCGCGTCGATGCCGAACGGGTGCGCGTGTTCGACACGCGCAATGCGTCCTGCGGGCAGGGCCTGCTGGTGCTGGCAGCGGCCGAAGCGGCGGCACGCGGAGAATCGCTGGAGCAGATAATCGTGCGGCTCGAATCGTTACGCGCCGACACTTACACCTTTGCCAGTGCCCGTGATATTGCCCATGCAGTTCGCGGCGGACGTGTGCCGCGCTGGATCGGGCCGCTCGCCACCTTTGCCGGACTGATTCCCCTGGCCGCGATGCAGCCCGAGGGCCGTCTGGCGGTCAGTGGCGCGCTGTTCGGCAAGCGCCGCGTAGCGGAGCGCTTCGCTGCCTGGGTGGTAAAACGGCTGCCGCGCGGCCAGCGCTGGCGCCTGCTGGTGGGGCACTGCGATGCGGCGGAAGAGGCTGAGCGACTGGCAGAAGCGCTGCGCGCCAAGCTTGATTGCGAGCATTCCTGGCTGGTCGAGGCCGGACCGGCCATCGGCGCGCATGCCGGACCCGGTGCCCTGGTGGTCGGACTGCAGGTGGTTCCCGGTTCGGCATGAATTCGCGGTTCCGCCTTGCGAGACGTGCGCTCCGCCCCCTGGGGCATCCTTCCAGCATTACCCTTGTCGCATGAGTCCAGATCTTTTCGCCTTGGGGCTGGTGGTGCTGGGCTACCTGCTCGGCTCGGTGTCCGGCAGCCTGATGCTGGGTCGACTGCGCGGCATCGACATCCGAACCCAGGGTAGCGGCAATGCCGGCGGCACCAATGCCTTTCGCACCCAGGGCTGGCGCTTTGCCTTGGCGGTGGTGCTGGTCGACATCGGCAAGGGCGCGCTGGCAGCCGCGCTGGCACTGTGGACGTGGCGCGAAGGCATGCAACTGTCGGCAGCGGCGCTGGCAGCCTGCGCCGGTGCTGCCGCCGTGCTCGGCCACACCTGGCCAGTATTTTTCGGATTCCGTGGCGGCAAGGGCGCGGGCACCTTGGTTGGCGCATTGGCCGTGCTCTGGCCGCTGGCAGTGTTGCCGCTGTTCGCGCTCTGGTTGCTGGTGCTGACGGCCAGCGGCTATGTCGGCCTGGCCACGGTCTGCGCCGGATTGTTGCTGCCGCTGATGGCGGTGTACTGGGCGATGCCGCCTTGGGCGCTGGCGTTTGCCATGTTTGCCGCCGTCTTTCTGCTCTTCACCCATCGCGGCAACCTGCTGCGACTGATTCAGGGCAGCGAAAACCGCTTCGAACGGGCGCGCATCTGGCATCGCGCCTGGAAGCGAATGGGCACACGCTCCGGATGAACGCCGGAATTTCCGCCGCAGCAATAGCGAGCGCCTGGCCGGGTGAGTTGCCGATGCCCTGTATCGAGGTGGTGGACAGCATCGACTCCACCCAGGACGCCCTGCGTGCACGCGGCGCAGCAGCCACAGGCTGCTTGCTGATCGCGCGGCAGCAGCGTGCTGGCCGCGGGCAGCGGCAACGAACCTGGCTGTCGCTGCCGGATGCGGGGCTGTACCTCTCGCTGGGCTGGAACCTGCAGCGACCGGCGAACCAGCTGGGTGGTCTCAGCCTGGCGCTGGGCGTGGCGGTGGCCTCCGCGCTGCGCGATCTGGGCTTCACCCGCGTGGCAGTGAAGTGGCCGAATGATCTGGTGGTGGGCGAGGCCAAGCTTGGCGGCCTGCTGGTCGAACTGGGTGACGCTGCGGCGGGCTGTGCGGTGGTTGGCCTGGGTATGAATCTGCGCCTTCCCGAGGGTAGCGCCGAGTTGCTGGGACGCCCGGTTGTCGATCTTGCCCAACTCGGTGGCGTGCCGGATGCCAGTACCTTGGCCGCATGTCTGGCGGGCGCATTGATCACCGCCCTGGTTGATGTTGACCGCCATGGGTTCGGCGCGTGGCACCAGCGCTGGCCGCAATTCGACGCACTGCGTGGTCAGAGCCTTCTGATAGATCGCGGCGCCGCAGCGCCGCTGCGTGGCGAAGCCGCCGGCATAGATGCGCAGGGCGCGCTCTTGCTGCGCCAGGGCGGCCGCGTGCTGGCCGTGCACAGCGGCGAGGCCAGCCCCCAGGACGCGATACCCTGAAATGACGATCGCCCTGCTGGATGATGGCAACACCCGACTGAAGCTGTCCCGCCTGCAGCCAGACGGGCGCCACGGAACCGTGCTGGCCATCGCGCACGCGCAGGCCGATTTTGGTGACCGGCTGGAGTCGGCGCTGCGCGAGTTCGGCCCCTTGTCTGGCATCTGGTTGGCCAGTTCACGGCCGCCGCAACTCAGCGACCGCCTGGTTCGGCACTTGTCGAGCCTTGCGCCACTGCGCAATGCGCGCGTCGAGGATGGCGTCGACGGACTGTGTCTGGCCTATGCCGAACCCCAGCGCCTCGGCGTGGACCGCTACCTGGCGATGCTGGCTGCGCGTCAGCGAAGCCGTGCTGGCGCGCTGGTGGTGCTGGTCGGCACGGCGATGACCATCGACGCGCTGGCACCGGATGGCCACCATCTGGGCGGACTGATCCTGCCTTCGCCAGCGCGCATGCGTGCCGCGCTGAGCCGCGACGCTGCCCACCTTCCGGTCGATGGTGGAAGCCTGGTGGACTTCGCCGGCAATACCCGCGATGCGCTGCATTCGGGCTGCCTGCTGGCGGCGATCAGTCTGCTGGAGCGAAGCGTCGCGCGCCTGCGCGCGGAATACTGCTCCGGCATTCCGCTGCTGCTGGCCGGCGGCGGCGCGGCCGAACTGGCCGCGGCCTTGGCCGTGCCGGCTGATCTTGTGCCCGACCTGGTGCTGGAAGGCCTGGCTCGCTGGGGGCATGCTGTCGCGCCCCAGTAAGCCTGCTGTTTCAATCTGGATTCATCCGGGCCGTCGGGGCCAACAAACGGAGTGCTGTGGAACATGCGCAACATCGGAGTTCTTTTTCTGGGCCTGCTCCTTGCAGCACCAGAACTCGGCGCAATGCCGCACTGGCAGCCAGTGCCGGACGAAGCGGCGAAGCGCGCGCTGCCCAAGCATCTGGAATTGCTTGACGCCCTCCCGCCTGGCAGCGTCACCCGCCTGCAGGCCGTTGCACCCAAGCTCGGCGAGGCGGCGCAGATCTTCCTGCCTGGCGGCGTGCGGCATCGCCTGGAAGGCGCGCATCGCACCATGCATGCCAATGGTGACGTCACGATTGCCGCTTCGCTGCAGCGTGCCGGTGCGCAGTACAGCGTGCTGACCACGATCGGCGCCGAGGCCAGCTTCGGCACCTGGGACACACCGCAGGGGCGATTTCGTTTCGAGTCGGCCGGCCACGAGGCGTGGCTGGTTGAGCTGGATCATCCCGAGCTGCGCCTGGAACAGATCGACAGTTCCGGCGTGGGCGAAACGGGCACGCATGCAGCCCTCACTGCTGCCGCGCTCAAGAACGGCCCCAGCGTCATTGATGTGATGTTCCTCTACAGCGAGGGCATCGCGCAGCGTTATCCCGGCGGCATCGCGCAGACCCGTATCAACCATTTGGTGGCGGTGGCCAATCAGCACTTCGCCAACAGCAGCATTGATGCCGTCGTGCGCCTGGCGGCGAGCCACCAGACCAGCTATCCCGATCTCGACGGACCGAATGTCTCGGCCCTGGATCGCATGAGCGATGCACTGGGTGGATTTGTCGCGCATTCCGCCTTCACCCAGCTGGCCGCACAGCGCAGCATCGCTGGCGCGGACATCGTCGTCCTGCTGCGGCCGCACGATATCGAAACGCGTGGCAATTGCGGTGTTGCGAGGTTTCCCACCGGTTCGCCCGATGTCGCTGTGCACGTTGTCTCCGACGGATTCAGCTCCTGGTCGCTGTGCGGCGATGAGGTATTCACCCATGAGCTGGGCCACAACCTTGGCGCCGAACACCAGAGCGGTGCGAACTCGCCGGACGCAGGCTTCGGCACCGCGCACGTCGTTCCCGGCCAGTTCCACACGGTGATGGGCAGTTTCGGCAGTGGCAGCCCGGATCGGTACCGGCGTTTGCCGCGCTTTTCCAATCCTCAGCAGCTCTGCGGCGGACGGCCCTGCGGCGTTGCCGGTTTCTCGGACAACGCGCGCCGCATCCGCAACAACCTCGCCCTGGTGTCGGGCTACCTGCCGCCAAAGCCTGGCGCACCCGCTGTCGAAGCCCCGCCAGCCCTGGATCCTGATCCCGACGGCGACGGGGTGCCCGACAGCCAGGATGCCTTTCCCGTCGACGCGCGCTACCACAGCGACGGCGACGGCGATGGCGTGCCAGACGAAATGGATGCCTTCCCCGGCGACCCCGACGAATCGGCCGACACCGATGGCGATGGCACCGGCGACCACGCTGATCCGGACCGCGATGGCGACGGCGTCGCCAATGCACAGGATGCCTTTCCACTCAACCCGGACGAGTGGCAGGACAGCGATGGCGACCGCGTGGGCGACACCGGCGACGCCTTTCCCGGTGATCGGCGCGAATGGCGCGATACCGATGACGACGGCGTGGGCGACCATGCCGATGCCGACAGTGACGGCGATGGATTGGAGGACTTTCACAGCGGCTCCAGCACTGCACAGACGGATGTGCTGGTGGTGAGTGAGGGCACTGACCGGGTGCTGCGCTTCGAGGGCGAAAGTGGACTCTTTGCCGGCGTGGAGATCGCCGAGTCGCATCTTCCCCAGGCATTCGGCTTTCAGTCCAACCTCGCCTGGAATCCCCACCAGAAGACGCTCTATGCGCTGACCAGCAGCGAACTGCGCCGCTATGACCGCGCGGCACGCCAGCGTTTCGACCGCTTCATCGGTGGCGACCCTTCCCAGTCCCTGTTCGGTCTTCCCAGCGGATTTCCGGTTGCTCTGAGCCTGCTGCCAGACGGCACGGTACTGCTGGCCGACAGCAGCAGCGGCACGCTGTGGAAGCGCGATGCAATCGACGGTTCAGTAGTGGGCGGCGGGGTCTTCGGAGGCCCAGCCTTCTTTGCCCAGCATCCACGCGGCAGTGCGCTGGACGCTGCCGGCCGACTCTGGACCCTGGAGCGCGATGGGCGGCTCAGCGAAGTCGATGCTGCCAGCGGCGCCCTGCTGCGTCGCTTCACCCTGCGCGTAGTGACGCCACCAGTAAGCTTCGATCCGACCGCCATGGTGGTCGGACCCGATGGGCATTCGCTGTTCATTGCCGACGCGCGCCAGAATCGCGTTCTGCGCGTCGATCCGAACCAGTCCGACACCGCAAGCGTCTTCGTGGCGAGCGCCGGCGGCGGATTGGCTTCGCCCAGCGGACTGGCTTTCGGCGCCGACGGTCATCTGCTGGTATCGAGCAGCGGCAGCGACCAGATCCTGCGTTTCGATGGTCAAACCGGTGGGCCGCTCGGGGTGTTCAGTGTGGCTGCGCCGGGCGTGCTGCAGCAGCCGCGCGCCCTGCTGGTCGTGCCCAAGGTCGCCGACCGCTTTCCGCGCGATGCGCAGCGCCGCTTCCGTCCGATTGCCGGCGGCTGGTCGAACCCGGCGCGCTCCGGCCATGGCCTGGATCTGCAGGCCAGCGGAAGCCAGCTCGGCATGGTCTGGTACACCTATGATGTCGATGGCCGGCCACAGTGGTTCCTCGGTTCCGGCACCCTGGTGGGCGACAGCTGGAGCGCGCCCCTGCTCAGGTTCCGTTGGCACAAGGGTGCCGCAGTCAGCAGTGTGGTCGGCAGCGTCAGCCTGCAGTTCAGCAGCGAACGCAATGCGGTGTTCTCCTGGGTGCTGCCGGACAGCTCGGGCAGCGAACCCATGCGGCCGCTGGAAGTGGGTCCGAGCTCGGAAACCCAATTCCCGAGCGCCGCCTGGTATCGGCCGCAGGAGTCGGGTTGGGGCCTTTCGATCACGCAGCAGGGCGACCTGCGTTATGCGATGGCTTTCGTCTACGACGGCGACGGCGAGCCGGTCTGGTTCGGCGGGGCCGCCACCGATCCGAGCGACCCGCTGCGGATCGACATGCAGTGGTTCTTCGGACCCGATCGCTGTCCGACCTGCAGCGGTCCGCGCAATGCCGAAGGCCAGTCCGCCGGTTTTCTCGGATTCGATCCGCAATCCCTGGATACCGTTCTGATTGAATCCGGCCTGCAATTTGGCGAGGTCAGTTGGCGGCGTGAGAATCTGCAGCTGCAGCGCCTCACCGACACGCCGACCGCGGAGGATGGCGATCCGCACGGCGATTGAGCGCGCAAACAGTCAATTCGTCGGCGCAATACGCAAACCGGCGCACACGGCGCAGGCAGGGAAGATCGCGCCCCGATGCGCAAGCTGCGCCGGGCGAATCCGAGTCGCGCGAGGATTCAGCCGTAAAGCACGCTCGGTAGCCACGTAGCCAGCCCCGGCCACAGCGCCAGTACCGCCAGCATCAGCAGCTGCAGCATGATGAAGGGGACGACGCCACGATAGAGCGCGGCCGTGGTGAGTTCAGGCGGCGCCACGCCGCGCAGATAGAACAGGGCGAAGCCGAACGGCGGTGTCAGGAAACTGGTCTGCAGGTTGATCGCCATCATCACGCCGAGCCAGACCGGATCGACGCCGAGCAGGAACAGCACCGGCGCCACGATCGGCACCACCACGAAGGTGATCTCGATGAAGTCGAGGATGAAGCCCAGCACGAACATCAAGGCCATTACTGCCAGCACTGCGCCGACGCGCCCGCCGGGAATTGCCGCGAGCAGCTCGTGCACGCGCTCCTCGCCGCCAAAGCCGCGGAACACCAGCGAGAACAAGGTGGCACCGATCAGGATGGCGAACACCATGGCGGTTACCCAGGCGGTCTGCTGGACCACCTCACGCAGCCGTTCCCGCGTCAGTTGACGCCGCGCCAGGGCAATCAGGCTCGCACCGAGTGCGCCGATGCAGGCGGCTTCGGTCGGTGTGGCGACACCGCCAAGAATCGAACCGAGTACCGCCACCACCAGGATCACCGGCGGCAAGGCAGCTTTCAGCGCCGGCAGGATCGAAGGGTCTTCCGGTGCCGGCATTGCCGGTGCGCGTTCCGGACTGCGCCAGGCCACCCAGACAAGCCAGGCCAGATACAGGGCCACCAGCATCAGGCCGGGAAGCAGGGCGCCAGCAAACAGGTCGCCGACTGACACCGTCTTTGGCGCGAACACGCCTTGCTTCAGCTGCGCCTGTTGATAGGCATTGCCGAGCTGGTCGGCGAGCAGCACCAGTACGATCGAAGGCGGAATGATCTGGCCGAGGGTGCCGGCCGCGCAGATCGTGCCGCCAGCGAGACGAGGGTCGTAGCCATGCCGCAGCATCATCGGCAGGCAGATCAGGCCCATTGTGACGACCGTGGCGCCGACGATGCCGGTGGACGCAGCCAACAGGGCGCCGACCAGCATCACCGCGATCGCCAAACCACCCCGTCGATGTCCGAAAAGGCGCGCGACATTGCCGAGCAGATCTTCGGCCAGTTTGGCGCGCTCCAGCATCACGCCCATGAACACGAACAGCGGCACCGCCAGCAGGGTCTCGTTGCCCATCACGCCAAACACGCGATTCGGGAAGGCCTGCAGGAAGGACGGATCGAACACGCCAAGCAGCAGACCCGTTCCGGCAAACAGCAGGGCCACGCCGCCCAGGGTGAAGGCCACTGGAAAGCCGGCGAGCAGGGCAGCGCACAGGCTTACAATCAGGGCCAGCAACAGGAAGGTCTGCATCAGTCGGACCGCTCACGCAACTGAGCCAGCGCCTTGAGCATTTCGCTCAGGCCCTGCAGCAGCAAGAGTACGGCGCTGGCCGGGATCAGACCCTTGAGCAGGCACAGCGCCGGCAGCCCGCCCGGCTCGCGCGAGGCTTCACCCAACTGCCAGCTTGCCGCCACGTAGTCGAGGCTGATCCACAGCATGAAGGCGCAGAACGGCAGCAGCAGGAATGCGCAGCCGAGCAATTCGATCCAGGCCCGACCTCGCCGGGAAGCGTGCGCCGAGAACACGTCGACGCGCACATGCTTGCCTTGTTGCAGGGTCCAGGCGCTGCCCAGCATGAACAGGCTGGCATGCATCCACAGCACCGATTCCTGTAGTGCGATCGATCCAACACCGAAGGCGTAACGCGCCACCACCAGTCCAGCTGCCAGCAGCAGCATGGGCACCAGCAGCCAGGCGACGACGCGCCCTATGGCCGCGCTGAACGCGTCCAGCCTGCGACTGAGTCGATCCGACATGGATTGCCGCATCGGCGGCGAGGCAGCCGTTTCAGCCCCACCGGTCAATCCCACTCGTAGATCGTCCAGTAGACCGGCGCCACCCGGCCTTCACCGTCCTTGGCGTCGAGACGACCATCGCCATTGGTATCCAGCAGGTAGTAGGGCGGCGCGCGCTCAGGTGTCACCTTGACCATGTAGAGCCTTCCGTTCTGGCGATATTCCTCGACCCGGTCGCCATTGTCCTGGCTGCGGATGCTGACCGTCGGCGCGCCCTGCTCCGAGGGTGGCTGCAGCTTGGGCGGAATGGGGACGTCATTGCGCTCTTCAGTTGCCGCTGTGCTGTCGCTGGATTCGGTCTCGGTGCGCGGCTCGGGCTGAGCCAGGGCCGAGCCGCTGCAGACCAGCAGCGCTAAAACCAGTGTCTGTGTACGCATGTTGATCTCCAGTGTCGGCGCGAGCGGGCCGTGCTTCGGTACAAGCCTACAATGGCCGCGTCCAACACTCACGCACTGCCATGTCCCGATTGGTCCTGATTGATGGTTCCTCCTACCTCTACCGCGCGTTCCATGCCTTGCCGCCATTGAGCAATGCGCAGGGCGAGCCGACCGGCGCGCTGTTCGGCGTCGTCAACATGCTGCGCGGAACCTTGAAGGAGAAGCCCGACTACCTTGCCTTCGTGCTGGATGCCTCCGGGCCCACCTTCCGCGATGACCTGTATCCCGAGTACAAGGCCAACCGGCCGCCGATGCCTGACGAGCTGCGCGCTCAGGTGGAGCCGATGCAGGCGATCGTCGCGGCACTCGGTATTCCGATTCTGCGCGTGTCGGGTGTGGAAGCCGATGATGTGATCGGCACCCTGGCGCTGCGCGCCGCTCAGGACGGCGTGGAAGTCACCATCTCCACCAGCGACAAGGATTTCGCCCAGCTGGTGCGTCCCGGTATCGAACTGGTCAACACGATGAGCGGCAGCCGCCTGGATCGGGCCGGTGTGATCGAGAAGTTTGGCGTGCCGCCCGAGCGCATTGTCGACCTGCTGGCCCTGATGGGCGACACGGTGGACAACGTGCCCGGCGTCGACAAGTGCGGCCCCAAGACCGCGGCCAAATGGCTCGGCCAGTTTGGCGATCTGGATTCCGTCATGGCGCGCGCCGACGAAGTGGGCGGCAAGGTCGGCGAGAACCTGCGCATCGCCTTGCCGCGACTGTCGCTGAATCGCGAGTTGGTCACCATCAAGACCGACGTCGAGCTTGATCAGACGCCACAGCAATTGGTTCTGCGTGAGCGTCATATCGATGACCTGCGCGTCCTGTATGCACGCTATGGCTTCAACCAGGCACTGAAGGAGCTTGACGGCGGCAATGCAGCCAGCACGTCGGCGCCTGCTTCTCGCGGCGCGGCAGCTGGCGATGCCGCTGGTGAAGCGCTGGATCCGGCCCTGGCGGTGAAAGGCGAGTACGAATGTATCCTCGATCAGGATGCGCTGGCACGCTGGATCGAGCAGCTCGGCCAGGCGACTCTGATCTGCATCGATACCGAAACCGATGCACTTGACCCGATGCAGGCCGGCCTGGTCGGACTGAGTTTCGCGGTCGAGTGCGGCAAGGCCGCCTACCTGCCGCTGGCGCATGTCTACCCCGGCGCGCCGATCCAGCTGCCGATGCGTGAGACGCTCGACGCCCTGCGTCCGCTGCTGGAGGATGCCTCGCGTCCGAAGCTAGGCCAGCACGGCAAGTACGACCTGCACATCCTGCAGCGCCACGGCATCGCGCTGGCTGGTTACGCCGAAGACACGATGTTGGAATCCTTCGTGCTCAACTCCACCGCCAGTCGCCACGACATGGACTCGTTGGCGCAGCGTTACCTCGGTTACCGCACCATCAAGTTCGAGGACGTCGCCGGCAAGGGCAGCAAGCAGATCAGCTTCGCCCAGGTCGCGCTGGAGCAGGCGGTCGATTACGCCGCCGAGGATGCCGACATCACCCTGCGCCTGCATCGCGCGCTGGCCGGTAAGCTGCAGGCCGAGCCTTCCCTGCAGCGCGTGTATCGCGAAATCGAAATGCCCCTGGTACCGGTGCTGGCGCGCATCGAGGCCAATGGTGTGCTGGTCGATGCCGCCGAGCTGCGCCGCCAGAGCCACGATCTGGCCAAGCGCATGCACGCCACCCAGCAACAGGCCTTCGAGTTGGCCGGACGCAACTTCAATCTGGATTCGCCCAAACAGCTGCAGGCCCTGCTGTTCGACGAACTGAAATTGCCCGCCCTGGTGAAGACGCCAACCGGCCAGCCATCGACCAACGAGGAAGCGCTCGAGGCCATCGCAGACCAGCACGAGTTGCCACGCCTGATCCTCGATTACCGTGGCCTGGCAAAGCTGCGCAGCACTTACACCGAGAAATTGCCCGAGGCGATCAATCCGCACACCGGTAGGGTTCACACCAGCTATCACCAGGCCGGCGCGGCGACCGGACGGCTGTCATCTTCCGATCCCAACCTGCAGAACATTCCGATCCGCAGCGAAGACGGACGGCGCATCCGGCGCGCCTTCATCGCGCCCGAGGGGCGCCGCATCGTGGCCTGCGACTACTCGCAGATCGAGCTGCGCATCATGGCGCACCTGTCCGATGATCCCGGGCTGGTGGCGGCTTTTGCCGGTGGCCAGGACATCCATCGTGCCACCGCCGCCGAAGTGTTCGGCGTGCCGCTGGAACAGGTTGACGGCGATCAGCGGCGCGCCGCCAAGGCGATCAACTTCGGATTGATCTACGGCATGAGTGCCTTTGGTCTGGCGCGCCAGATTGGCGTGTCGCGCGGTGAAGCGCAGGATTACATCGCGCTCTATTTCGCGCGCTATCCGGGCGTGCGCGAGTACATGGAGCGCACTCGCGAGCAGGCCAAGGCACAGGGCTACGTCGAAACCGTATTCGGTCGCCGCCTCTACTTGAACGAAATCCGCAGCCGCAACCAGGCGCAGCGCGCCGGCGCCGAGCGTGCCGCGATCAACGCGCCGATGCAGGGCACCGCCGCCGACATCATCAAGCGCGCCATGATCATGGTCGATGCCTGGCTGGCCCCGCACGGCGAACACGCCCGCATGATCATGCAGGTGCACGATGAGCTGGTGTTCGAGGTCGATGCCCAGTTTGTCGACACCTTGATGGCATCAGTCAAGCAGCTGATGCAGGGCGCCGCCGAGCTAAGCGTGCCGCTCGTGGTGGATGCGGGGATTGGCGAGAACTGGGACGAAGCGCACTGAAGCGGACCGGCGACGGCCCTAAAATGCACCCAGCTCGAGGCAGCGCCCCCTGCCGAAAGTCACGGTAAATCAGTAGCTTGAGGGCGTTCTGGAGGATTTCCTCTGAACCGATCCTGAATTCAACCATTCCTTAACCGGTTGGTTCACGAAACTTCCAGCTTCGATTTGCTTTCATAGTCTCCGACAGATGCAACGTCTGTCGCGGATCTTCACTCACTCCCCCTGAGTGGATCCCGTCGGAGCCATACGGTCCCTCCCCAGACCAGGCTCCGGACCCCCCGACCTCACGGGCGCCCCCTCGCCCGTGAGGTTTTTTTATGCGCGAACGGAATCCGGCCCCTGTGTGGCTGAACAGTTCGCGCTTAGGTCGCCGGGCCGACAGTTTCCTGGATAGACGCGTCCTGCGGCACCGTCAGCTCGCGCAGCCAGTCGCGTGGTTTCAGGTAATCAGCAAGACGGGCTTCGGGCGAGCCGGTCTCGGCGGTGTAACCGTACTCGAAGCGCACCCGCGGCGGCAGACTCATCAGGATCGACTCGGTGCGGCCGCCAGACTGCAGGCCAAACAGGGTGCCGCGATCGAAAACCAGGTTGAACTCGACGTAGCGACCACGGCGGTAGAGCTGGAATTCGCGTTCGCGTTCGCCGAAAGGCAGGGCCTTGCGGCGCCCGACGATCGGCAGGTAGGCGTCAAGGAAGCCTTCGCCAACGGCGCGCTGGTAGGCAAAGGCTGGCTCGAATCCGCCGACCCGGTGGTCGTCGAAGAACAGCCCGCCAACGCCACGCGTTTCGCCGCGGTGCTTGAGGAAGAAGTAGTCGTCACACCAGCGCTTGTGCGCGTCGTACAGCGCGTCGCCGCCATGTGCACTGGCGATGCGCTGTGCCACCTGATGCCAGTGCAGCACGTCTTCGTCGAACGGGTAAAAAGGCGTCAAGTCGAAGCCACCGCCGAACCACCAGACCGGCTCGCGGCCTTGCGGACGTGCCTCGAAGCTGCGCACATTCATGTGTGTCGTGGGCAGGTAGGGATTGTGCGGATGGAACACCAGGGAAACACCGACCGCCCGCCACGGCGCGCCGACCAGCTCCGGGCGATGCGTCGTGGCTGCAGGCGGCAAACTCGTGCCGCGCACGTCGGAAAAGCCGATGCCGGCCTGTTCAAATACTGCGCCCCGTTTCATCACGCGTGAGCGGCCCCCACCGCCTTCGGCGCGCTGCCACGTGTCCTCGCTGAAACGCGCCCCGCCGTCGGCGACTTCGATTGCGGCGCAGATGCGGTCCTGCAGGCTGCGCAGGAAGTCAGCGACGCGTTCGATGTCGGGCAGCGGTTCGGACATATCGGTTATCGCCGTGCGGGAAGCGTAGCGCGACGCCGGCGGACCAGACAGCAGCGTCACGAAGCGCAGGATGATAGCCCGACACCCGGGTGATACCGAATCGGGCGCCGGCTCACGATGGCCACGACGGTGCGGATCGCCCGCTACACTTGCCGCATGCCCGCCTATGAATTTCTTGCACTGCACGACAGTGGCCGCCGCGAACGCGGCGTGCTGCAGGCCGACTCAGCCCGTGCTGCGCGCGCCCTGCTGCGCGAGCGCGGCCTGTCGCCGCTTGATGTGGACGAAGTCGATGCGGAGCGCGTTGGGGCCAGCGGACGCAGCCCAGGACGTCTGTCCGGCGCGCAGCTCAGCCTGCTGACCCGTCAGCTGGCCACCCTGGTGCGGGCCGGCCTGCCCTTGGACGAAGCCTTGTCGGCGCTGGCCGAGGCCAGCGAGGGGCGCGCCCAGTCTACGGTCCTGGCGCTGCGTGCCCGAGTGATGGAGGGTGCGGCCCTGGCTGAAGCCATGGCGGGATTTCCGCGCGCTTTTCCGCCCGCGTTTCGCGCCTCGGTGGCGGCAGGTGAGCACAGCGGCCGACTCGACACGGTCTTGCTGCGCCTGGCCGACTGGGCGGAAAGCCGCGACGCCCTGCGTCGCCAGCTGATCGGTGCGCTGGCCTATCCGGTGCTGCTGTTGGTCGTGGCGCTGGCGGTGGTGGCCGGTCTGATGGCGCATGTGGTGCCACAAGTGGTGGGTGTGTTCGTGCAGAGTGGTCAAGCGCTGCCCCTGCCAACCCGAATCCTGCTCGAGGTCAGCGATGTGCTGCGCGCCGGCGGATTGCTGTGGCTACTGGCGCTGGTCGCGCTGATTGGATTGCCGCTCGTGGCTTGGCGGCAAGCCCGGATGCGCGCGCGCCTGCAGGGCCTGCTGCTGAGGCTGCCCCTGCTTGGGCGACTGCTGCGCGCCGCCGACACCGCGCGCTTCGCCCGCACCCTGGCCCTGTTGGGCGGCGCCGCGGTCCCCCTGCTGGAAGCCTTGCGCGTGGCGACCGGCGTGCTGCAGCAGGCGCCGCTGCGCGAGGCCATGGAGCAAGCCGCGCGCGGCGTGCGCGAAGGCCAGGGTTTTGCCCGCGCGCTGCAGGCCTCCGGTCAGTTCCCGCCGGTGCCGCTGCGCCTGATCGCCAGTGGCGAGAAGGCGGGACGCCTTCCGGAGATGCTCGACGAGGCCGCTGCGCAGTGCGAGCGTGAACTGCAGATGGCCTTGGGACTGCTTGGCGCAGCGCTTGGTCCGGTGGTGATTCTTGGCCTGGGCATGCTGGTGTTGTTCATCGTGCTGGCGGTGTTGCTGCCGATTTTTGAATTGAACACCTTGATTCGATGAGTCGACTGCGGGTTTGCAGTTTCCGCATTTCGGTTTAACGTCGCCTGCCCACACTTGGCCTTTCCCGCGTGCCGCCTGTGCTCCGTTTCGATCAAGTCAGCAAGCGCTACGCTGGTGGCCAGTTGGCCCTGGCCGATGTCGACTTTTCCGTCGATGCTGGCGAACTGGTGTTCCTCACCGGACATTCGGGCGCCGGCAAGAGCACGGTGCTGAAGCTGATCAGCCTGATCGAGCGGCCCTCGCGTGGCGCGGTCCTGATGGACGGAACCAACCTCGCGCAGGTGTCGCGCCGCCGCGTGCCCCAGCTGCGGCGCCGCATCGGCATGGTGTTTCAGGATCATCGCCTGCTGCCGGAGCGCAGCGTGTTCGACAATGTCGCCCTGCCGCTGCTGATTGCCGGACAGCCGCCGCGCGAAGTCGGCAAACGCGTGCGTTCGGCGCTCGACAAGGTGGGCCTGGGTGAACGCGAGCGCGCCTTTCCTTTCGCCCTCTCGACCGGCGAGCAGCAGCGCGTCGGCATTGCCCGCGCCATCGTGTCGCAGCCGCCGCTGCTGATTGCCGACGAGCCGACCGGCAACCTCGATCCAACCCTGTCGGCCGAGATCATGGACCTGTTCTGCGCGCTGCCCGCACAAGGCACCACGGTGCTGATCGCCAGCCACGATCTGCACCTCATCAAGCGCCTCAACCGCCGTGTCCTGGTGCTCGAGCGCGGCCAGCTGATCGACGACTACCGACCCGGAGCAAAGGTCTGATGGCCGCCCGGCGCAATCGCGCGCGGCGCAAGGAGCAGCCGGCCGTGGTGCGGAGCAGCGCGCCGGGCCTGCTGCAGCGGATATCGGTCTGGCGCGACTTGCACGCCTTCAGCCTGGTTTCCAGCCTGGGTCGGCTGGCGGCGCGGCCATTCGCGACCGGCCTGACCGTGGCAGTGATGGGCATCGCGCTGGCTCTGCCGCTATGCCTCGGTCTGCTGCTTGGCGAAGTCGAGCGGCTCGCCGGGCAGTGGCAGGAATCGCGTGATATCAGCTTGTACATGCCGGTCCAGCTTGACGAGACCGCGGTCGAATCCTTCGCGACCCAGCTGCAGGCGGATCCGCAAATTGCTTCGGTCATCCGCAGGAGTCCCGCCGAAGGTCTGGACGAACTGGCCGCGGATCGCGACCTGGCCAACATGCTGGCTGCCCTGCAGCACAACCCTTTGCCCTGGGTACTGGTTGTCACGCCGCAGGCCGAGGTCAATCCCGAAACGCTGGTGACGCGCCTGGGGGCGCTGCCGCAGGTCGAACTGGCGCAATACGATGCCGTGTGGCGCGCCCGTCTCACCGCCATGTTGGCATTGGGGCGGCGTGCCGCCCTGCTTGCTGCCATACTCTTGGGCCTGGGGGCTTTGCTGGTGGTGGGCAATACCGTGCGGCTGGATATCCAGGCGCGGGCCGAAGAGATCGCGACCGTGCAACTGCTGGGCGGCAGCGATGGCTTCGTGCGACGGCCGTTTCTGTATCTGGGGGCCTGGTATGGCTTGCTTGCTGGTATGTTGGCCTTAGTATTGGCGGGGGGAGGTGCCATGGTGCTGCAGGGTTCGGTCAATGCGCTGGCTTCAAGCTACGGCAGTGATTTCGCGCTGCGCGGCTTGGCCCTGGACGATGCGGCAGGCCTGGTCGGCATGGCTTTGGCCTTGGGCTGGCTGGGGGCGTTTCTCGCCGTGGGTCATCATTTGCGCCGCCACCGGCAGGCAAACTGAGAACGCATGAGCACTCCGATCGCCCGACACATCTCCTCCGAAAACCCTCGCGTGATGGTGGTGGACGGTTCAAAGGTGGTGCGCAAGCTGATCGAACAGCTGCTGCAGAAGGACGTGCCTGGCGTCACCGTGATTTCCTGCGAAACTGGAGCCGAAGCCAGGGCTGCGCTGCAGGATGGCGTGATCGACCTGGTCACCATGGCCCTGCGCCTGCCGGACATGGACGGCATGGACCTGACCCACTTCATCCGAGAGCACGCCCCGCAGGCCTACATTCCGATCATCGTGGTGTCGGGCGACGTGCACGAGCGCCTGGTGGCGCGCAGCTTTACCGACGAGGTCACCGATTACTTCGACAAGTCGCTTGGCTTCAATGCGCTGTCGGCCTTCATCCGCGGTTATGTGCGCCCCGAAACGCTCGAGGGCGGCGAAGTACTGTATGTCGAGGACAGCAAGGTAGTCGCGCTGGCGACGCGCCGCATGCTGGAGAAGCACGATCTGAAGGTGATCCACGTGGTCAGCGTCGAGGATGCGCTGGCTCACCTCGAAACCGCCCGCGCCCAGGGCCGCATTCCCGGGCCGGACATCGTTCTGACCGACGTCTACCTGAAGGGTGGACTGACCGGCAAGGACCTGCTGCATACGGTGCGTGGACCGGAGTATGGCTACGCCAAGGCGCAGCTGCCGATCCTGGTGATGACCGGCGATGACAATCCGGCCAATCAGAGTGAACTGCTGCGTGCCGGCGCCAACGACCTGGTGCAGAAGCCGATCGAGGAACGCCTGCTGGTTACCAAGCTGCTGTTCCAGCTGCGCGTCGGGCGGATGATGCGCGAGAAGGTGGCGGCGACTGAAGAACCGTAGTGCGGTGAGTTCCGGTTCTCCCCGCATTGCGCTCGAATCGAGCTGGAAAGAGCGTCTCGCCGACTACCTGCAACGCGCCGACATGCAGGCTCTTTCAGCCTTCTTGCGGAGCGAGAAAGCGGCCGGCAAGCGCATCTACCCACCCGCCTCGTGCATCTTTGCAGCGCTCGACGCCACGCCGTTCCGATCGGTCAAGGTGGTGATTCTCGGCCAGGATCCCTACCACGGCCCCGGACAGGCGCATGGCCTGTGTTTTTCCGTACTGCCCGGCGTGCCGCCGCCGCCTTCCCTGCTCAACATCTTCGCCGAGCAGGAACGCGATCTCGGTCTGCCCAGGCCCGATCACGGTTGCCTGCTGCCTTGGGCGAAGCAGGGCGTATTGCTGCTCAATGCCGTACTGACGGTCGAGGCTGGCCGCGCCGGCAGTCATCAGGGCAAGGGCTGGGAAGGCTTTACCGATGCGATTATCGAGCGTCTCAGCCGCGAGCGCGAGGGCCTGGTGTTCATGCTCTGGGGAAGTTATGCGCAGCGCAAGGGCGCGGTGATAGACGGGCGCCGACATCGCGTGCTGAAGGCGCCACATCCTTCGCCGTTGTCGGCCTACCGCGGCTTCATTGGATGCGGCCACTTCTCTGCCGCCAACCGCTATCTGCCGGAACACGGCCAGGCGCCGGTTGATTGGCGTCTGCCACTGCGCACTGATGTGGAAGCGCTCACGCCGCTTGGGTAATCGTCGGGTCGCATGCGAAACTGGCCGACGGTTTTGCCGGAATTTTCCCGCTTGTCGAGCTTCGATATCAGCCCGCTGCTGCGCCAGCTGCGTTGGCAGGATGCCTTTCCTCGTGCCGTGCTGATGCGTGGCCTGCAGTACGCCGAGCAAGGGCGCGTGGTGGCGGCGGATTTCATCGATGACGAGGGCCTGCATCTGCGTGGCGTGGTGCAGGGCAGCGAGGAGGAGCCCTACGAGTGCGATATCCGGCTGCGTCCGGAGGGCACTGCGTATCGAATCCAGTCGCGCTGCACTTGTCCCATGGCCAGCGACTGCAAGCATGTTCTGGCCGTGCTTTATGTCGTCAGCCGGGAGGCCGGCGGCGCCGCGCCGGAGCTGGCTGCGGCATCCGATTCCGGGCTCGACGAATGGCAACGATGGTTGCGCCTTTGGCAGCGTCGCGAGCCACTTCCTGCCGGCTCCGAGCTGACGGCGGACCAGAGTCACATGCTGGTGCTGCGCGGTGTCGGGCAAGGACAGTCACCGCAGTTGGTTGCGGCGATGATGGTAATGCAACAGGGCAAGCGCGGCGGCCTGGTCAAGCCGCAGAACCTGCGCACAACCCTGTCCGATCCGCTGCCGGCTCCACATGGCGGCTGGCCGGAGCAGGACCTGCTGGAGCTGGGCCTGCTGATGGATCGCCAGAGCGAGCGCGTCGGAGCGCTTTTCTACAGCGCGATTCGCGGTCGCGCCTCGGAGCGCGCCTTGCTCGGCCTGCTGCAGCGTCATCCGGCCTGCTTCGAACGCGCCACGCAGCCGCTGCGCTACGCAGCGGCGCAACCACTGGTGCTCGACTGGGCGCTGCAGCAGGACGGCGCGCAACGGCTGGTGGCACGGGTTGGGGGGATGCCGGACGCGCTGCTGCTGCGCGGCGAGTCGCTCTGGTACGTCGACGTCGCGCAAGGAGTGATAGGACTGGTGGAGGCGGATTCACGCAATCTGGCCATGCTGGCGCGCGCTCCGACCCTGCCGCCAGAGCGCAGTGCCGCGTTGCGCAAGCACATCGAAGCAAACGCCGCGACGGGGCTGCCGCTGCCGCGCGTGCAGGCGCCACCGCGGCGGTTGCAGGCCGCACCGCGAGCCGCACTGAGCATGCGCTGTGAGCTGCGTCCGCCGCCGCAGCGCGGCAAGCTCAAGCCAAGGGCCGAGCCCTATCGCATGGGCATCGCCAGCTTCGGTTTCGACTATGCCGGATTGCGCATCGATCCGGCCGGTCCCGAACGTCAGCGCAGCCTGCTGGACGGCGAACTGGTCGAGGTGCAGCGCGACCGCAAGGCTGAATCTGCACTGGCCGCAGATCTGCGCCGCCGGCAGCTGTTGCCGGTGAGTGCCATTGCGTGGAGCATTTCATTCCGTTTTCTCGACCTCTCCCCGCGCGACCTGTTGCTGCTGCCCAAGGGCGAGATCTGGCCGCTGCGCGCCGAGGACTGGGCGTCGACCCTGCGCGCGCTGGCAGCTGCCGGCGTGCTGCTTGATTACACGGATGACTTCCCCCGCCCGCTGCGCGAGATTGCCGTGGATGACTTGCAGGCGGAACTGACCGAATCGGGCAGCGCCTGGTTCGATCTGGCCTTGGGCATCGATGTCGAGGGTCAGCGCATCGACCTGTTGCCGGTCCTGCGCCAGGTACTGGCCGATCCGTCCTTTCCCCTGCAGCGTTCCAAGGGCGAGCGCAAGGATGCCACCTGGCGGGTTGCGTTGGACGATGAGCGCGCGCTGCGCTTGCCGATCGTGCGTCTGCGAGCCCTGCTGGCGCCGTTGATTGATTATCTGGGCGAAGCCCGCGAGGGCCCACTGCGTCTGCACCGTACCCAGAGCGCGGCGCTCGATGCGATGGGGGCAGCTGACCTGCGTTGGCGTGGTGACGAGCCACTGCGTCAGCGCATGCTGGATCTGTCGGCCATGCCCAAGCGCGCCAAGGCGCCGCGCGGCTGCCAGGCGACCCTGCGCCCCTACCAGGAGGAAGGTCTTGCCTGGCTGAACTTCCTCGCTGCAGCGGGTCTCGGCGGCGTGCTCGCGGACGACATGGGCCTGGGCAAGACGGTCCAGGTCTTGGCGCACCTGCTCGATGAGAAGCGCCGACTCGGCAAGGACTTCCGCTGCCTGGTAGTGGCGCCTACCAGCCTGATGGGCAATTGGCGGGACGAGGCCGAGCGTTTTGCTCCCGGCCTCAAGGTGCTGGTGCTGCAGGGCATCAACCGGGCAGAGCACTTCGATGCGATTCCCAAGCACGACCTGATCCTGACCACCTATCCGCTGTTGTCGCGCGATCGTGAGCGCCTGCTGGAACACAGTTTCTCGCTGCTGGTCATGGACGAGGCGCAGGCGGTGAAAAACGCGCGCAGTCAGGCCGCCATGGTGGTGCGAGAGATCAAGACCGAGCGGCGTCTGGCCATGACCGGCACGCCACTGGAGAATCATCTGGGCGAGCTGTGGGCCCAGTTCGACGCAATCGAGCCCGGCCTGCTGGGCAGCGAGCGCGAGTTCACCCGCCTGTATCGCACGCCGATCGAGAAGCACGGCGACATCGAACGCCAGGCTCGCCTCAATCGACGCATCGGCCCGCTGCTGTTGCGCCGGCGCAAGGATCAGGTGCTTGATGAGCTGCCCCCGAAAACCGAGATCGTCCGCCATCTGGAGCTTGAGGGCGGGCAGCGTGCCCTTTACGAAAGCCTGCGTCTGGCCCAGCACCAGCGGGTGCGCGAGGCGATAGCCGAGCGCGGCCTGGCCCAGTCCGGCATCGTGGTACTCGACGCCCTGCTCAAGCTGCGTCAGGTCTGCTGCGATCCGCGCCTGGTGAAGCTCAAGCACGAAGTGAAAGTCGACGAATCGGCCAAACTCGATGCCCTTCTGGAGCTGCTCGAAGGCCTGCTCGACGAGGGCCGCCGGGTACTGCTGTTCTCGCAGTTCACCGGCATGCTCGACCTGATCGAAGCCGAGCTCCAGACGCGTGGAACCCGCTTCCTGAGGCTCACCGGCGAGACACCCGGTGCGGCACGTGCGGATCTGGTGAGGCGCTTCCAGGACGGTGAGGCACCCCTGTTTCTGATCAGCCTGAAGGCTGGCGGCGTGGGCTTGAACCTGACTGCCGCCGACACCGTGATCCATTACGACCCCTGGTGGAATCCGGCGGTCGAGGCACAGGCCACCGACCGCGCGCATCGCATTGGCCAAGACAAGTCGGTATTCGTCTACAAGCTGATCTGCCGCGGCACGGTGGAGGAGAAGATCCAGGCCCTGCAGGGTCGCAAGGCCGATCTGGCGCAGGCCGTTTTGGAAGGCGGCAGCACGCAGAGCCTGCGCTTTGACGACTCGGATCTGGCGGAACTGTTCGCGCCGCTCATCTGAAAACCCACTGCTGCGGCGAGCTTCACGCGCCCAGCAGCACGGCCAACTCGCGCTTGAGTCCCATGCCTGCGCCACGCAGGTAGTCACGTTCGCTGCGCCAGTCCGGGCAGCGCGTTTCAACTTCACGCCAGAATCCACGGGAATGGTTGGCGTGGATCAGGTGGCAAAGTTCGTGCACCAGCACATACTCGAATGCAGGCGCGCGGCCCAGCACCAGAGACAGATCGAGTGAAATAGAGCCGCTGGCGCTGAGCGAGCCCCATAGCGAACTGAGCGGCCGGATAAGCCATCGGCTCGGCGCCCGCGGCAGGTCCGCCAGGTAGGCCGGAAGCCAGCGGCCCACGTCGGCGCGCGCCTCGGCCAGATAGAACTCGCGCAGCAGGTGAGCCGGCTGGGTGGCCGTGAAGCGCTCCGGCAATTGCAACACCAGTCCGTCCGCCTCGCGCTGCAGGCGCGCGAAGCGGCCCTCGCGCCAGGCCAGCGGCAGGCGCTCGCCACGCAGCGGAAGTTCGGTGGTCAGCAAAGGGTCCAGCACGCCGACCGCAGGTTGCGAGGCGAGCTGGCGAGCCAGTTGATGACGCAGCCAGAGATGATTGCGCTGCAGGAACTTCTCGGATTCAGCCGCTGCGGCCCAGCGCGGAACGGTCAAGCGCACGCCGCGTTCGCTCACGATCAGTCGCAGGTTGCGCGCCCGCGGGTCGTGCACCCGCTCGAGCGGCACCCGCAGTCCGTCATCGAACAGCAGTTCATCGTGTTCACGGACAATGCGGCGGGCGTGCAGTTTCGGCATGCGCGCAGCCTGCCCCAATCGCGGCGCAAGTCAAGCGCGCTTGCATTACAGTGACGGTCTACTTCGCGCTGCCACCATGTCTGACGTCACCCAACTCTTCGCCGAACTCGATCCAAATGATCCGCGCGCACCCGAGCGGCTGTTCGAGTTGCTCTATGGCCAGTTGCGCATGCTGGCGCAGTCGGAGCTGCGCGGCCATGCACGGCCGGTGGCCGAAGTCACGTCCCTGGTGCACGAAGCTTACATAAAGCTCTGCCGCGGGGCGCTGGCGGAAGTGAAGGACCGCACGCATTTCCTGAGTCTGGCAGGCCGCACCATGCGCCAGATCGTGGTTGATCGCGCCCGCGCGCGGCTCACCATGAAACGCGGTGGACACGAGGCGCATGTGGAGCTGGAGGCCGCCCATGAGCTGGCCATGCAGGCTGGACCAGAGCAGATGCTGGCCGTTGACCAGGCGCTGCGCGGTATCGAGGCGCTCGATCCGCGCCTGGTCGAAGTGGTGGAACTGTATTTCTTCGCCGGCCTGACCGCCGAGGAGGTTGCCGGCCTGCTCGGCACCAGCGCGCGCACGGTGCGGCGCGACTGGGAGAAGGCCCGCGCCTTGCTCACCATGGCGCTGGGCGAGGAGGGTGGGCGTGGCCCTGCCTGATCCGGCCCACTGGCGCGCGCTCGACGCGCTGGTTGAACAGGTGCTGGAGCTTCCCGAGGACCAGCGCGAAGCCTGGCTCGAGCAGCAAGAGATTGAGCCGAGCCTGCGGCGCGACGCCCTGCGCATGATCCGCGCTGCCAGTGACGCGCCGGCCTGGCTCAGCCCGCCCGCACAAGCCCGCATCGGCCAACGCATCGGTGCCTGGCGCATCGTGCGTGAACTGGGGCGCGGCGGCATGGGCGTGGTGTATTTGGGAGAGCGCGAGGATGGCCAGTTCCGTCAGCGAGCCGCGATCAAGTTGCTGTCGGCGGCGCTGGCCAGCGAAGGCCGGCGCGCTCGATTCCTGGCGGAAAGGCAGATGCTGGCCGAACTCGAGCACCCCGGTATTGCGCGGTTGATCGAAGGTGGCACCACCGACGATGCCTTGCCCTGGTTCGCCCTGGAGTTCGTCGACGGCGAGTCGGTGCTGGACTACGTCCAACGCAATAACCTGGGCCTGCGCCCACGCCTGAAGCTGTTCCTGAAAATCTGCGACGTGGTGCGGTTCGCGCATTCGCGCCTGGTGGTGCACCGCGATATCAAGCCGGGCAACATCATGGTCACCGCCGACGGCGAGGTGAAGCTGCTCGACTTTGGCATTGCCAAGCTGCTCGACGCAGCGCGCGACGATGCGACCCACGAACTGCGTCCTCTGACACCGGCCTATGCTGCGCCCGAACAGCAGCGCGGCGAGCGTGTCTCGGTGGCGTCCGATGTCTGGTCCTTGGGCGTGCTGCTGTGCGAACTGCTGAGCGGGCAGCGCCCCTTCCAGGCAGGCGATGAGGGCAATGGCGGGCTGGCTCGTGCGGTGCTGGAACAGCCGCCGCGGCTGCCTTCGCAGCTGATAGCCGTGGAGGGCAGTCGCGCCCTGCGCGGCGATCTCGACACCATCGTGCAGCGCTGCCTGGCCAAGGAGCCGGAGCGGCGCTACAGCTCGGTCGAGGCACTCGCCGAGGACCTGCAGCGATTCCTCAGCCTGCGTCCGATCCGCGCCCGACCGGACCACTTTTCCTATCGGCTGGGCAAGTTCCTGCGCCGTCAGCGCACCGGTGTGATTGGCGCGCTGCTGGTGATGACATCACTGACCGCCGCCGGCATGGGTCTGTGGTGGCAGGCCGAACGGGCCCGCGCCGAAGCCAATCGTGCCGAACTGGTCAAGGAGTTTCTGGTCGGATTGTTTGCGCAGGGCGACCCCGACCTCAGTCAGGGTCAGGGCCTGAGCGCGCTTGAACTGCTGGAGGAAGGTGATCGACGCGTCGAGGCCTACTTCGCTGGCGAACCAAGTTTGTCGGCAGAATTTCGTCGCTTGCTGGGTGGACTGTACTCGCGACTGGGCGAGCATGGCCGCGCACAGGAGTCCCTCGCCCAGGCAGCAGCCGAGAGCGAGCAGGCCTTCGGCGCACGTGACGAATACACCATGCAGACCTACTTCGATCTGGCCGAGGCCCAGCTCGCCGCCGGTCAGTTCGAGACCGCCGAAGACACGCTGGCGCCATGGATGGCGCAGGCCGAGGTGTCAGGAGCGGCGCTGCATGCACGTGCCCGCGCCTTGCTGGGCGAGGCATTGCGAGGGCAGTCGCGCTTCGTCGATGCCGAAGCCAGCCTGCGCACCGCGCTGAGCCTCGACCGGCAAGTCAGCGGCGAACGCAGCGAGGCGGTGGCGCGCGACCTTTACTACCTTGGCGGACTGGCCCTTGGGCGCGGCGAGTACGATGAGGCGCAGGAGCACCTGCAGGCGGCGTTGTCGATCTTCAACTCCGACTTCGGCGGCGACTCGACCCGTGTGGCGCAGGTGCTGCGCGACCTTGGCAGCACCAGTGTGGCGCTGGGCGATCCGGCCCAGGCCGAACGCCTGCTGCGCCAGTCGCACACCATGTACCGGCGTCTGCTTGGCGAGGATCACCCGACCGTTGCCCATACCGCTACCCTGCTGGCAACCGTGCTGCGGGATTCCGGTCAGTTGCTGGAAGCCGAGCGCCTGCTGCGCGAGGCACTGGAAGTGCATCGTGCGCGCTTCGGTGAAGGCCACGCGCGCAGCGTGGCTGATCGGCATCAGTTGGCCTTGGTGCTGCTGGAGCGCGGCGACCTGGATGGCGCTGCCGAACAATTCGATGCCGCCAGCCGCCTGGCGGCCCGTGGCGAAGTTCCGCATGGCCTGCGTGGCGCGCTGGAAATTGGTCGTGGCGCTCTTGCCTTGGCGCGCGCAGATTACGCCGCCGCGGAGCAGGCCTACCGCACCGCGGTGGATGAGTTCAGTGGCGGTGGAGAGCTGGATGATCCTGCCGCGGCGCTGGCATTGCGTGGCGCAGGATTGGCGGCGCTGCTGCAGGATCGCCCGACACAAGCGGTGGACGACCTGTTGGCAGCACGCACACGCTATGCGGGGAGCTCTCGTTCCGATCCGAACCGCATCCTGATTGCCGCCAACCTGGCCCAGGCTTTGGCTGTGGCCGGCCGCGGAAGCGAGGCGCTCGGTGCGGTTGCTGAAGCCGAGCGGGGTGCAGCCGAGTTGCCTGCTCAACATCGCCTGCGCGGTCTGGCCCGGCAGGCGCAACTGCGCGCCGAGTTGGCAAACGGCAGGGTGGATGCGGCAGCGCGCAGCGCGGCCAGCATTGCCACTGACTCGCCCCAGCCGTATGCCGCATACGCCGAGGCCGAGCTTGTCCTGCTGCGCGCAGCGCTGGCCCTGCTGCGCGACGATGCGTCCGCGGCCTGCGCTCTGCTGGGTGATGTTTCGCCCGGCGAATTGCCGCCCTGGCTGCAGCGTGAGCGCGCCGAGCTTGCGAGTCGTTGCCGGCGCTAGACTGCTACCAAGGACAGTATCCGAAGCGGTCGGTTTAGGGGTAGTCTCGAACTCCAATCTGAGTGGGGGGCGTGCGATGCGAACGAGGCTGATGGCTCTGTTGGCGGTGACGATCTTTCTGCTTCCCACCGCGCCACTGCGCGCCGACACCATCACGGTGTTGAGCGATTACTGGTTCCCCTACAACGGCGAGCCAAAGTCCGCGCCGGAGGGCTACAAGATTGACCTGCTGCGCTGGGTTGCCAAACAGACGGGTGACAGCGTCGACTATCGGCTGCTGGACTGGGAGCTGGCCTTGCAGCGCACCGAGTCGGGCAGTGGTGGCGACTGCGTGGTTGGCGCAACCGAGGGCGATGCGCCGCGACACGCGCGCACCAGTCAGCCGTGGGGGCGGAGCCTGAACACCTTCTATGGTCATGTCGACCGCATGCCGACGATTGCGGATATCGATGCGCTGCGTGCCTTGCGCGTCGGTGTGGTCGCCGATTACTCGTATGGCGATGACATCGATGCGCTGCTGGCCGAGGATGGTGCCCAGGTACTGCGCGTGCAGTCGAGCCGACGCGCCGTTCCACTGCTGGTCATGCGACTTGCCACCAAGCAGGTTGATGTAATTATCGAAGACATCAATGTGGCAACGGTGGCGCTGCACGAGATCAAGATGGACCAGTCGATCAAGCCGATCCAAGTCAACTTCATGGAGGCCGACGACCTGTTTGTGGCGTGTACGCCGAACGAGCGCGGACGCGCACTGATCGCCAAGTTCGATGCGGGCATGGCACGGGCGCGCGCCGAAGGAGAACTACAGCGCATCCTGGCGAGCTATGAGCTGAAGGATTGGATCGAAGGCGCCAGTCCCGAATAAGCCCGGGCAGACCGTTCAAGCCGATTGCGTCGTCGTAGGCGCGCTGCGCAGGCAAATGCGTTCAACTGCGGAAGATCGGCAACAGGTTCCAAAGCCGCGACAGCGCGCCCGTGGGTTCAAGGTCCCGCACGGCGCGCAGTTCCGGTTGCGTATCGCCCGCTGGCGCCGGTTCTGCACGTGGACCGATACTGTTGCGCAAGGTCGCGTCACTCGCCGCGCGCTTTACCGCCTCGATCGCCACCCGGTCCCAGCGCAGAATCTGCTCATTGCAGGGTCCTTGGCGCGCCTCCGATCCTTGCCCGTGGCCGCGCTACAACACCCCGACTCCTACCGCGGGCGAGACTCGAACCAACGCGCGATCGCGGCGCGTTCGGCATCGCTCATGCCGGTGATGTTGCCGGGCGGCATCAGCCGCAGGGCGACGGTCTGCTGATGAATTCGGGCGGCCTGCAGTTCGACCTGTTCCACCGAGTCCAGCTGCAATCCCTGCGGCGCGGACGGCATCAGGCTGGGCTGGGCGGAATGGCAGGTCGCGCAGTGGCGCTGCATGATCGGCAGGATGACCGTGGTTTCGGGGCGTTCACCCCAGGCGTCGGGCCGAGCTGCGGCGGGATCTTCACCAACCGCAACGCTGCTGATTGGCGCAGGGTGAGGTGCCAGCCAGGCGAACACGCCGAGTAACAGCGCCGCAGCGACTCCGAGCAGCCACCAGGCGCGCAATCCACTGTGCCAGAGCACGAAGAACTGCCGGATCAAGGCGCCTGCCGTCATGAACCCGAACAGGACCAGCCAGCTGTGCGGGTGCGCCTGCGCCGCCGGATAGTGGATGCTGAGCATCGCGAACACCACCGGCAGGGTGAAATAGGTGTTGTGCACCGAGCGCTGTTTGCCGCGCAGGCCGGGCAGCGGATCGACCGGCTCGCCGCGCTGCAGCGCGGCCACCATGCGCTTCTGGCCGGGAATGATCATGAAGAACACGTTCGCCGACATGATCGTCGCCAGCACCGCGCCTACCATCAGGAAAGCCGCGCGCGCGGCAAATACATGCGTCGCGGCGTAGCACAGCGCCAGCACGAACAGGGTCATGGCCACGCCGAGGGCGCGCTCGCGCAGGCCCACCGCGCGACACAGCGCGTCGTACACCAGCCAGCCCAGCAGCAGGAAGCCGATCGCCAGACCGACCGCCTGTGCATTGGTGAGATCAGCGATTGCCGGATCGACCAGGTAGATGTGCGGTGAGGCGAGATAGATCACGGCCAGCAGCGCAAAGCCCGACAGCCACGTCGTGTAGGACTTCCACTTCGACCAGTGCAGAACCTCAGGCAACTGCGGCGGCGCTGGCAGGTACTTCTGCTTGCGGTAGAAGCCACCACCATGCACTGACCAGGACTCGCCGTACAGCGCCTCGGAAGGTTGTGCGGGAGCCCGCAGGCCGCGATCAAGCGCCACGAAGTAGAAGGACTCGCCAATCCACGCAATCGCCGCCACCACGTGCAGCCAGCGCAGCAGCAAGGTCACGCTCTCGAGCAGGAAGCCTTCCATCAGTAGCAGGCCGTTCTGATGCAATGGGGGGGCGCTAAGGGTACACGCTGGCAAACCGCGCCAGCCCCAAAATGACGATGCCCGGCCGAAGCCGGGCATCGAATACTCAACTGCCGCGCGATCAGAACACCAGGGTCAGCTCGTTCGAGCAGGAGGTCGTCGAACCGGCGTTGCATACCTTGTAGGTCAGCGAACCGCTACCCTTGAAGTTGGTCTGGTCGACATAGCTGCTGCCGCCAACGGTGGCGATCTTGCTGCCTTCGCGGAAAACGTCGACATTGCCACCGGCCGAGCCGCTCCAGTCGAGCGAGGAGCGCCAGCGGCCCTGCACCTTCGACGCGGTGCCGCTCAGGCTGAAGCCTGTGCCGGGATCGCCCGGGTCACCAGGATCACTGCCGCCGCCGGTCAGGTGCGCTTCGACCTGCGGGAAGTAGCCCGCCAGGGCGCCGTCCACGGTGCGGTTGCTGTTGCTGTCGCAGACGTTGTTGAGGTTGCTTCCACAGGCGCCATACAGCTGGCCGACGATCTGGCCGCTGCTGTTCAGCACGGGCGAGCCCGAGCTGCCGCCCTCGGTCGCACCGTAATTGTCGGTGCTGTAGATGTAGGTGCCGCGCGGCAGCGTGCCGCAAACCCCGGCCGTGGTGTTGACCCGCTGCTCTGAGTAAGCCTGCGGCGCACCCTGCGGATGGCTGATGCGGTGCAGCTGGGTATTGGCCGTGTTCGCCACTGGCGCACTGCTCCAGCCCATCCGGTAGGCACCTGTCGGCAGGCTGGAATTCAGTCGCAGCAGGGTGAAATCACCGGTGCGGCTGGTCGCCAGGATACTGGCGCCAACTTCACTGGCACGTCCTTGCACTTCCCAGGCGCCGCTGCAGGAACTGGTGCCACAGGAAACAGTGTGGTTCCAATAGACCTCGAGCGAACCGGCTTCGCTGCCCTTGCTCAGGCAGTGGTTGGCAGTCAGGAACATCGGGTCGCCGGCAGTGTTGTCGATCAGGCCGCCGGTGCAGATGTAGTAGCCACCGCCCGAGCGGTACAACATGGCCGCGATGGCCTTGCGCAGGTTGTTGATCTGACTGTTGCCAGTGCCCTGACAGGCTGCGTTTTGCACGCAGCTGGCATTGACGATGCCACTGGTGCAGTGGGTCTTGGCCATGGCACCGCCGGCCGCGTTCAGGTCGGAGGCGAGGGCGAAGCGATCGCTGATGTGGCCGATTTCGTCGATACGGAACGCCATGCTTCCCGGGTGGCCGCTGGCCTTGCCGGACACACGCAGCTGCAGGAAGGCGACATCACCACTCACCAGGTTGGTGGTGAGCTCGCCGCTGCCATTGACGCCGCGCGCCAGGTAGGGCCCAAAGGCCTCACCGCGCTCGTTGAATACGTAGAGGGCGGCGTTGGATGGCAGATCCAGGCCCGACAGGCCCAGACGCAGGCCCGCTGCGCCGGGAGATTCCAGCCTCGCGGTCCAGGTGAAGTCGCCGTTACCCATGCTGCGCAGGGCGCCGCGCTGGAACGTCTGGTCGCCGGCCTTCTCGCCGGCATGCGAGAAGTCGACCTGGTGGCCCACGGGACGCGACAGACCGACCAGATAACGGCGTTCCTCATGCTTCAGGCTCGCGCACTCGGCGCAGTCGATCATGCCGAGCGAGAATTGCTCCTCGCGGGTCAGTTCGATCGCCATGCCGGCAGACTTGGGCAGCAGATGCGACGCGCCATTGTGCAGCCAGGCGTTCAAGTCGATCATTTCATCGAGATAGGTCGCGCTCGACTTGAGCATCGGCACGCTGCGACCCGGCATCGAGGCATAGTCACCGGCAGCGACGCTTTCGGTAGTGTCCAGGGAGCCCGCGCTGCCCTTGTTACAGGCTTCGAAGCGTTCTGGCGAAGGGAGGCTGGCGCTGGCGCCGAGACTGAGGCCGGCAAGCGCGCAGGCGGCAGCCAACAAGGAGGACTTTCGCATCAGTGTGTTCCTTTTGCGTGTTTCGGTGGGGATAGTTCGGTTTCCGCCCGATCCTTCCGTCCCGTCCCTGAACATGGGCGTCCCGTTCCAGCGTTGCGAACCCCTGTCCGCCCTCCCTCGCTGGCCGCCCCTCCCGGCGGTAATCCGGCCCCAACCGGGGCACGGCTGCATCCTGCCTTGCGCGTTTCAAGCATCAAAACTGTGAACCGCCGCACGCCGGATTGTGAACAACTGTTAAGCAGTTGGCAAATCGCAGCTGAATGCGGCGACACGAATGATCAGGGCTTGCGGCGTCCGGACACCGTGCGGGGCGCCACACAGGAACGCTGAAGGCGGCTGAGCCTGTCGGTGCGGGGAGCGGGGATTGCCCGCGCTCAGCTGCCGCGATACGTGCTGTAGGACCAGGGCGAAACCAGCAGGGGCACATGGTAGTGCGCAGCGGGATCGGCAATGCCGAAGCGCAGCACCACCACGTCGAGGAAGCGCGGTTCGGCCAGCACGACGCCTGTGGCGGCAAAGTAGTCCCCGACCGCGAACGCCAGCTCGTACTCGCCGGCGCGCAGGGCCGCGCCATCCAGCAGGGGAGCATCACAGCGCCCATCCGCATTGCTGCGGAACTGCCCCAGGGCGATGCGTTGGTCACCATCGCGGCGATGCAGGGAAATGCCGATGCCGGCGCCGGGACGGCCGTTCGCGGTGTCGAGGATATGCGTAGTCAGCTTGCCCATCTGCGCTCCCTAGATGCGTACGCGGGCATCGTCGCAATAGCCGGCGAGTCGGTCCAGATCGGCACGCTTTGCCTCCGCGCTGGCGAAGCTGCCTTGCAGGCTGTTGCGCGCCAGGACAGCGAGCTGTTCGCGCGTCAGGCGCAGCGCTTCGGCGGTCTCGACAAAGTTCTGGTTCACGTAGCCGCCAAAGTAGGCCGGGTCATCGGAGTTGATCGTGGCAGCCATTCCCAGCTCAAGCATGCGGCCCAGGTTGTGCTGGGCCAGGTCCTTGAACACGCAGAGCTTGACGTTCGACAGGGGACACACGGTGAGCGGGATGCGCTCGGCCACCAGGCGCTGCACCAGTCGCTCATCCCTGAGCGACTGCACGCCATGGTCGATGCGCTCCACCTTCAGCACGTCGAGCGCGCTCCAGATGTATTCGGGTGGGCCTTCCTCGCCGGCGTGCGCAACCGCGCGCAGGCCGAGGCGGCGGGCCTCGGCAAATACCCGCGCGAACTTCTCGGGCGGATGCCCGACCTCGCTCGAATCCAGCCCCACACCGATGAACTGGCCGAGGAACGGCTTGGCCTGCTCCAGGGTTTCGAACGCCGCCTCCTCGCTGAGATGCCGCAGGAAGCACAGGATCAGCTCGGCGCGCAGGCCCAGCTCCGACTGGGCCTTGTCGGCGGCCAGTCGCAGTCCGCGGATCACGGTCTCGAAAGCAATGCCGCGTTCGGTATGGGTCTGCGGATCGAAGAACAGCTCGGCATGGATTACCCGGTCGGCGTGCGCGCGCTGGAAATACGCCCAGGCCATGTCGAAGAAATCCTGCTCGGTGATCAGCACGCTGGCACCGGCATAGTAGATGTCGAGAAAGCTCTGCAGGTCGGTGAAGGCATAAGCCGCGCGCAGTGCTTCGACGCTCGGGTAGGCCAGCGCGATGCCGTTGCGCTGTGCCAGGGCAAAGATCAATTCCGGCTCGAGCGAGCCCTCGATATGCAGGTGCAACTCGGCCTTGGGCAGGCCGCGGGCGAAATCGGATGGCGAGGGGTTCATGAGTGTGGGTCCGACAGTGTCGTTGGGTGGAGTTTGCCCGAAGCGCGAGCCTGAAGCAGGACTGCGACGCCCGGCTACGAGATTTCAGCCCATCGCGCTACCCTGCGCGGCATGAGCGAAGTCCCCAGCTTTCACCTGAACGGTCAACTCGTGGCACTCGATGGCTGCGTGCCAACCCAGTCACTGCTGCGCTGGTTGAATGCGCGTGCCCTGCACGGCAGCAAGGAGGGCTGCGGCGATGGTGACTGCGGCGCCTGCACCGTCGTGCTGCTGGAAACCGATGCCGCGGGCGAGGCGCGCTGGCGGGCGGTGAACAGTTGCCTGATGCCGCTTGGGTGCCTGCCCGGCCGGCAGGTGCGGACTGTTGAAGGACTGGCGCAGGGTCAGGTGCTGCATCCGGTACAGCAGGCCATGGTTGATTGCGCCGGTTCGCAGTGCGGCTACTGCACGCCGGGTTTCGTGATGAGCCTTTTCGCCGGGCAGCAGAATGGCGAGCTGGCTGATGCCTGCATCGAAGGCAATCTGTGTCGTTGCACCGGCTACCGGCCAATCCGCGCGGCGATGCAGGTTCTGCGCGAACAGCCGTCAGCGAGCAACGAGTTTCACGTCGAAACACACACGCTGGGCGCAGCGCGGTTGGCGCAGTTCCACAGCCCCGTGGCGCTGGCCGAGGCGCTGGCGCTGAAGGCCCAGCATCCTGAAGCGGCGTGGATCGCTGGGGCCACGGATCTTGGTGTTGACTTGAGTCGCGGCAAAGCTGTGGCGGAGGCCTTCATATCTCTCGATCGGATCGCTGAACTGCAGGCGCTGGAAATTGGAGCCGACGTGGTGCGTATCGGCGCCGGCGTCAGCCTGTCGCGCATGGAGACCGAATTGGCCGGCGTGTTCCCGGCGCTGGACCAGATGCTGCACTGGTTCGCAGCGCGCCAGGTGCGCAACCGCGCCACCGTCGGCGGCAATCTCGGCTCGGCCTCGCCAATTGGTGATCTGCTGCCGGTATTGCTGGCTCTGGAGGCGCGCATTGAGCTGGCTGGTCCCCAGGGCTGGCGCTGGCTTGATGCGCAGGACTTCTTCCTCGACTACCGCAAGACTGCGCGCGCGGCCGACGAGCTGGTCGTCGCCGTGGAGATTCCACGCCGCGTCGGCCTGCAGAACGCCAGCCTGAAGCTGGCCAAACGGCCGAGCGACGATATCAGCACGGTGGCGGCAAGCTTTGCCCTGCTGCGCGAGGCCGATGGCACGGTGCGCCACGCGCGCCTGGCCTATGGCGGCGTCGCGGCGACTCCGAAGCGCGCCCATGACGTGGAAGACTTCCTGTTCGGCCGGGTCCTCGATCAGGCCACGGTCGATGCGGCTTGTACCATGCTGGAGGCCAGCTTCCAGCCGCTCGACGACCATCGCGCGAGCGCGGCCTATCGGCGTGCACTGTGTGGAAATCTGTTCGCAAAGTTCGTGGCGGGATTGCCATCATGAGCGCCGCGCACGAATCCGCCGTCGGCCACGTAACCGGCCGCGCGGTCTACACCGACGAGCAGCACGCACCAGCCAACCAGCTCAGCCTGTATCCGGTGCAGGCGCCACATGCGCACGCGCGAATAGACGCGCTGGATGCGCGCGAGGCGCGCGCCATGCCCGGCGTCGTGGCGGTGATAACCGCGGCCGACATTCCCGGAGAAAACGACACCGGCGCGATCCTGCACGACGAACCGCTGATCCCCGCCGACCTTGTCAGCTACCACGGTCAGGCCGTGGCCTGGGTATTGGCCGAAAGCGAAGACCAGGCGCGCGCTGCGGCGCAGGCAGTACGGGCCGAGTACACGCCGCTGCCGGCAATCCTCGACATTGCGGCAGCCATCGCTGCGCAGGCCTTCCATCGGCCGCCGGCGCAGGTGGCCTGCGGCGATGCCGCGGCCGCATTGGGCGCGGCGCAGCATCGTGTCGACGGCGAGATCAGCATCGGCGGGCAGGACCATTTCTATCTGGAAACCCACACCAGTTGGGTGCAGATCGATTCCGAGGGCCTGGTGCAGATCGTCGCCTCCACCCAGCATCCCAGCGAAACCCAGCACATCGTCGCGCGGGTGCTGGGCCTCGCCTCCAATCGCGTGGTCTGTCGCTGCCTGCGCATGGGCGGCGGCTTCGGTGGCAAGGAGACCCAGGCCAATGCCTTCGCCGCGGTGGCCGCGATCGGTGCCCAGCTCAGTGGCCGGCCGGTGCGCATCAAGCTGCCGCGCAGTCTCGACATGCAGCTCACTGGCAAGCGCCATCCGTTCTTTGCGCGCTACCAGGCGGGTTTCGATGACGCGGGTCAGTTGCTGGCACTGCAGGTGGACCTGTTCGCCGACGGCGGCTGGAGCTGCGACCTTTCACCACCGGTGCTGATGCGCGCCATGGTGCATGTCGACAACGCCTACTTCTGCGCCAACACCTGCATCACCGGGCTGATCTGCAAGACCAACCTGCCTTCGAACACGGCGTTCCGCGGTTTCGGTGGGCCGCAGGGCATGCTGGTGGGCGAGGAAGTCATGGACCGCATTGCGCGTCACCTCGGCCTGCCGCCGGAGGTGGTGCGCGAGCGCAATTTCTATCGATCCGACGCCGGCCAGCTCACGCCATACGGACAGCCGGTGGCCGACAACCATCTCGCCGCGCTGTGGCAGCAGCTCAAGCACGATGCTGACTTCGACGCGCGCCGCAGCGAGATCGTCGCGTTCAATGCTTCACACCCACAGACCAAGCGAGGACTGGCGATCACGCCGGTAAAGTTCGGCATCAGCTTCAACAAGACCGAGTACAACCAGGCCGGCGCCCTGGTGCACCTCTACGCCGATGGCAGCGTGCAGCTCAACCACGGCGGCACCGAGATGGGCCAGGGTCTGCACAGCAAGATGATCGAAGTCGCGGCGCGCGTGCTGGGCGTGTCGAAGGCGCATATCCAGATCATGCCGACCAGCACCGACAAGGTGCCGAACACCTCGGCCACCGCTGCCAGCAGTGGCTCGGATCTCAATGGTCAGGCGGTGAAGGCGGCCTGTGAAACCCTGCTGGCGCGGCTGCGACCGGTCGCGGCCGAATTGCTGCAGGGCGCAGAGGACGATGTGATGTTCGCTGACGATCACGCTGCATTGCGCAGCAATCCACTGCGCCGCGTAGCGTTTGCGGCACTCACCCAGGCGGCCTACTGCGCGCGCGTCAGCCTCTCCGCGACCGGCTACTACCGCACACCGCTGATTCATTGGGATCCACTCGCCGGACGCGGCCATCCGTTTTATTACTTCGCCTTCGGTGCGGCGGTGGCGGAAGTGGAGATCTGCGGGCTGACCGGCGGCTACACCTTGCGGCGGGTCGATCTGCTGCACGATGTGGGTGACTCACTGATCGAAGCCATCGACCGCGGCCAGATCGAGGGCGGCTTCGTACAGGGTCTGGGCTGGCTGACCTGCGAGGAACTGCGCACCGGCGCCGATGGCCGGCTGCTGACCGATGCGCCCAGCACCTACAAGATTCCTACCGTGGGCGAGGTGCCGAACGACTTTCGCCTTGCCTTTTTCGAGCGCCCGGCGCCGCCCAGCGTCGAGGTGATCTTCGGCAGCAAGGCGGTTGGCGAGCCGCCTTTCATGCTCGCGCTCGCAGTACGCGAGGCGCTGCGCGATGCGGTGGCGGCCTTCGCAAGCTCGCCGCGCGATGGCGTGGCACTGGCAAGCCCGGCCACGCCCGAAGCGGTGTGGCGCGCCATCGCCAAGGCACGCGCTGCGACTCATGGATGAGCGACTGTTCGCGCGTCTTGCTGCGAGACTCCCGCTAGAGCCAGTGATCCTGGCCAGCGTGCTGGAGACGCGCGGCGCCACGCCGCGCAAACCGGGTGCGCGCATGCTGATTGGTGCGGAAGCGTGCGAATTCAGCGTCGGCGGCGGCGAGGCTGAGGCGCGCGTGGTTGCCGCGGCGCGCGAATTGTTGCGCGCCGGCTATGAGCAGTCGGTGCTGGAGATCGACCTGTCTGGTGGCGCGGGTGCTGCGGGCATCTGTGGCGGGCATATGCGCATCGCCCTGCGGCGTTGGCAGGCCGATGACGATCTGGAGTTGGCGCAGGACATCGCCGCGACACTCGGGGCGGGCAACACAGCCGAACTGCCCGGCTTCCTGATTGGATTGGGAGCTGCTGATGCACTTTTGCAGCCGGACGTGCGCCTGCTGATCATCGGCGCCGGGCACTGCGGCCTGGCGCTGTATGACCTGGCTCGGCATCTGGATTTCGAGCTGTGGCTGTTTGATCAGCGGCCGGGCTGCTTCGAGGCCGATCCCTGCCCGCAGGCGCGCGTGCTGTGCGGCGAGGCCGGCCTGCTGCGCCAGGCGCTGGATACATCGCGAGCAGTGTTTGCCGTGTTGCTGACACGCGATTTCCAGCGCGACCTTGATGCGCTGGCAGCGCTGGCCGAGTCGCCACCGGCCTTCATCGGCATGATGGGCAGCCGCCGCCGGGTGGCCCAGGTGCGCGCGGCGCTGCCGCTCGGCGCTTCCGAACTGCGCATTACCGCACCGATCGGAATCGAACTTGCGGCGCAGACTCCGCACGAAATCGCCGTGGGCATCCTTGCGCAATTGATCGCGCAGCGCGCCGCGCTACCTTCGCAGGAGACATTTCGATGAGCACCCAACCGACGCCCGACATCCGCCACGAACCGGCACGCAATCGCTTCGTCGCCGAGCTCGACGGCGAAATGTGCGTGGTCGACTACCAGCGTGATGGCGCGGTACTGCGCGTGCTGTCGACCCGGGTGCCGCGCGCGGTCGGGGGGCGCGGTATCGCCGCGGCGCTTACCGAACAGGTCCTGCAATTTGCCGCTGAGCAGGGTTTGCAGGTCGATCCGGTGTGTTCCTACACCGCTGCCTACCTGCGGCGCTATCCTCGGCCATCCCTTGCCGGTGCAACCTCTGACTAAATCAGAGGTTCCCGGAGCCCGCTGCCGCTTCAGCTGTCCTTGCAGAGCGTCTCGACCGGCTCGGTCAGGTGCTGCAGGGTCAGATTGCCATTGCCGTAATCGGACTCGTAACTGAATTCGGCGGTGGCACAGCCGGTGAAGCGCACGGTCAGGGTGCCCCAGGCCGGGTTGGCGATGACCTGCGCGGGATCGAACGCGTCGCCGAACTCACCGCCACGGGTCACCTGCATCGGCACCACCAGTTCGTGCGCGCCCCACTGGAAAGGCACCGCGCCGGTGAACCAGGCCTGCTCGCCCTCGAAGTAGTCATACCAGCTGAGCACCAACAGAGGGCCGGTCTCGCTGCCCGAGGCCTGGGTGATTTCCAGCAAGATGCCACGGCCCGATTTGGTCGGGTCGTACCAAGAGCCGGTGTGAAGCGGCAGGATGGGGAACTTGCCTTCTGCCACACGCACGGCACGCTTCAACAACGGCATCCGGATCGGTTGTTCGGCCCCGCTACCGGAAAAACGTGGCGTGTTGTTGATGGCGGCCAGTGTCCTGAGACCAAAGACCACTTCGCCGAAGACCGTGAAATGCTGGTCGAGGGTGGTGTTGGTAGCCGTGTTGATGAACCAGTCGGACGTAGCGCTGTTGATGTTGGGCGGATTGCCCGACAAGGCCATGGCAATCTTGCCGTGAGTGTTCAGCAGGCCGTTGTTGCGTTCGCTGTTGATCGCCGGCCGGCGCGTGATCGCGGCCCCGGTGTCCTTGAACGCGCCGCCCTGCACGATGAAATTGGGCACCACCCGCTGGATCAAGGTGGCGTTGTAGCTGCCATCGTCGACGTAGGCGAGAAAATTCGCCACGGTGTTGGGTGCGCGCTGCACATCGAGCTGCAGCAGCATGGGTCCGCGGTCGGTTTCCAGCAGCACGCGCGGCGCGTTCTGCGCAGCGGCGAAGCCGGAAGCTGCCAACAGGGCGAGGGAAAATAGCAGACGCATCGGACGGACCTCATGGTTGGATGACGCAAGGCGGCCGAGGATACAGGTGGCCGGGCACCCGCGGCAGTGCCGTTCGCTTCAAGGTTCAGGCCCTGGATTGCTGAGATACGTCGGGCAGTATCGTGGGCGGCGCGGAGCTGGCGCAGCTGATACTGCGACCCAGGCTTGCCTGCGCAAACGCCAGAACCGAGCACCCCGGTCGCCGAAAAGTTCGGGTTCTACAGGGGTGCTGCCCGGCTCTGCGGCTGCCAGGCCAGGCCCAGGAACAGGCTACGCCCGGCGCCAGGAAAGTAGCGGAACTGGCCGAAACCAAGGTCAGCGCGTTCGGCGTAGCGCCGGTTGCTGAGATTCATCAGTCGCGCAGATACAGTCCAGCGCGGCGACAGTGCGCGCTGCCAGCGCAGGTGCAGCAAGTCGTGGCCGGGGTAACGCTGGGTGTTGGAGGCATCGAGGTAATAGTCGCCAAGGTGCGCCCATTCCAGTTCGAAGCTGCCCAGCCGCGCGTTCTCGTGAGCCAGGCGTGCGCCGCCAAGCCAGCGAGGCGCGCTGTCGACCTCATTGCCGCGCAGGATGGTCTCGCCGCCGCCCAGGGCACGGTCGAAGGCGTAGCGCTGGATGCTGTAGGAAACATTGGCTTCAAGACGCCAGGCCGGCGCCAGGGCCCAACGCCAGTCCAGCTCGATGCCGCGATGCGTGGTGCGGCCGTCGCTGATGTTGAAACCCTGCGCATCGCGCAGGATCACGCGGCGCTTGTCGTAGTGGTAGGTGGCCAGCTCAATGCTGTGTGACGTAGTGCGGCGGCGCCAGCCCAGCTCGATGCCGTCGAGCCGTTCGGAATCCAGGTCCGCCACGTCCTGGCCGCGTTGCAGGCGATACAGCTCGGATGCCTGCGGAAAGCGGAAGGCGCGCACCAGGCGCCCGAAGGCTTCGCCGTGCGCATCGCTATCGCGCAGCAGGCCGAGCTGTGCATTCCAGTCGCCGAAGCGGTCGCGCCGATCGGCTGGACGGTTGAACAGGCAGCCGCCCATCGCGCAGGGCGTGCCATCCTCGCGCAGGTTGCCGGCCGCCATGCGGTTGTCGTAGTCGTAGCTGAGCGATTCGAGGCGCGCGCCGCTCTCCAGTCGCCAGCGCTCGCCCAGTGGCTGCCGCCATTGCACGAACGCCGCAAGATTGCCCGAACGCGCGCGGTAGTCGTAATGCCGTCCAGCCGGGCGGATCGCCTGCTGCAGGGCGCTGCCTTCGCTCAGTACCGCAGCCTGATCTTCCAGCACGTAACCTTCGGCCCATTCGGCATCGACGCCCACGTCCAGACGCTCGCCCTGCAGCGCCGCCTGCAGTCCGAGGCTGTGGCTGCCGTTTTCCTCCAGCGGCTTGCCGAGGATGAAGTGCTGCAGGAAGCGCATGTCGTCGCGCCTGGCGTAGGGCCTCAGCAGCAGGCTGCGTCCGCTTCCCAGTTCGAAACGCCACTCGCCATTGATGCGGAACGCGCGCGCATCGCGGAACGCCTCGGGATTTTCGTTGCGGCGACGCCGTGCATCTCGGTAGGCATTCTCGCCGCTGACGAATCCGGCGGTTTCCTGATTGAGATTGACTGCGGAGACGCGCAGCAGGGGCGCGCCGGGCGCATCGAACCACTGCATAGCGGCGCGCAGCGACTGCTGGTCGACACCCTCGGCATCGCGAAAGCTGTCGCCGCCCACGCCGCCGAATTCCAGGCGCCAGGCCTGCGTTTGGGTGGCCACCGACTGCGCTGCGCGCAGCCGCGCATAGTCGTGCGGCCCGGAATCGATGGCCACCCGCGTACCCGGATCCTCGCCCGGCAACGGCGTGCGCACATTGATCGCACCATGCAGCGCATTGGAGCCATGCACGGCGCTGCCCGGCCCGCGCAGCAGTTCCAGCGCGTCGACCTGCGTGCTGTCGAGTTCGAACATCTGGTTGACGTTGCAAAAGCCGGCCGGCCGAATCGGAACGCCGTCTTCCAGCCACAGGAAGGCCCCACAGGCACCCGGCCCGGTCAGCACCGGCGAGCGGATCGCGGTGAGCTGCTCCTGACCGCTGCCGCGGCTGATCCATGCCCCCGGAAAACGCTGCAGCAGCTCGTTCGGATGCGTGGGGGCGATGCGTGCAACCTCCTCGCCATCGCGCTGCGTGACGCTCTCGGCACCGGCCGCGCGCGGGGCGCGGCCGGTGACGTGGATGGCATCGAGTTCAGTGGGCTCAGGCATAGCCGAGAGCGCCAGCAGCAACAACAGGGTCGTCATGCGGCGATGGTAGCCGGGTTGCGCGAGGTCCTGTCAGGAAGGGGGCGACTCTGGACGCGCCTCAGGGTCTGCGAAGCATGAAAAGCCGTAATCCCTGTCCAGGCTGCTTGCCAAAGGCGATGATATGCAGCACCCCGTTGTCCCCTTCGTTGTGTCGATCCTCGATCCATCCGCGGCCCAGGTAGCGTCCGTTGCGCGCGCCGCAGTTGCTGATCGTTACATCCACCTCGACCTCGGCGACTCGATCATTGCGCGGCAGCAGTCTGCCGCTGTAATCGCAGTTCACCCTGTCTTGCGGCGTTGACCCCCAGAGATCGTCGGTTTCCTTGCCGGTGAAGTTGTCGCCGCCAAGCACCGGGCTCAGGGAAAACTCCACTTTGTAGTACAGGCCGCCGATGTCGGCAAACGATCGATGGTAGCTTCCGACGAGGCTTCGCAAAGACAAGCTGCGCTGATAAGCCGCCGGAAACGACCCAATGGTCCAGGTGCTGAACAGCTGGCGTGGGGCGATATCGATGGCAAATTCGCGTCCATCAGCAAGCCGCAGCACGCCAATGTATTGCGACCCGTTCGACTGCGGTTGAAGCTGCAGCTGCGCTCTGAAGACGCCCTGCAGGGGCACAACCAGGTTCGCTTCGGCTATTGGCGGCGACTCACGGCCATTGGCAGCTACCAGCTGCACCTCAACCGGCTGACCACTCGTGTCTGCGCGGGGCGACTGACGCCCCCTGAATACAACGTCTCGGGGAGTGCGGCCGCCAGGATGCGAATCCACGATCAGCATCACTTCGCCGTCATCGCTGAAGAGACCGACGACCGATGCCGACCGACCGGCGGCATTGGTCAATTCCCCGTCGAACAGGCCGACCATCTGCAGGTCGAAATTGCACGACTGGCCGTGCAGACCGATCAGGCGTTGGAGCGGCAGGCTGCCCTCGCCGTAGCCTGCGCCGGCTGGCCCGTTGGCGTCGTAGTGCAGCTCGGCTGTGTCGCAGTCCTCGAACTCCAGCGCAACGTCGCCCCAGAGTTCAGACGCGAACTCGCTGCGGTCAAAGCTGCCAAAGCGCATGCCGCGACTCAGGTAGGCACGCCCGGCGATGGAGCGCGGCCCTACCTGGCCGTCGATGTAGAGATGGACGGGATTACCGTCCGGGTCGTAGACCATCCAGAACACGATGGCGCGGGTGGCGGAGTGGATTTCGACCGACAGGCCGTGACCGGATTGGGCCGGGTTGTACCAGGCGCCACTCATGCCGGCGGGCAGCTGCGCATGGGCAAGCTGGCCGACACAGAGCAGGCCCAGCAAGGCCAGCCAGAGGGGAATGCAGCGGGTTTTCATGTTCATCTCCTGAAGGGTGGCATCGGATCTGCTCGGCGTCGCTGCAGCCATAAAGGGCGCGACGTCATGCGGACGATGCTCAGCGGATTAGGGTGAAACGCAGGGCGTGCCGGAAGTCGAGCGTGGTGGCGATCAGCTGCAGGCGGCGGTTGTCGCCGACCGTGAGCAGGTCTTCGACCCAACCTTGCCCACGATAGTGACCGGTGCGTTCTCCGCAGTCGGCAAGCTGAAGGTCCAGGCCCAGTTCCACGGTCTGGCCGCTGTGAGGACGCAGTTGGCCCAGCAGCCGGCAGCTCGGCGGCGAGCCCTCCGGCCCGCGGAACTCCAGGCCGTGGACGTTGGCTCCCGAAACATCACTCACGCTGAGACTCAGGGCATATGACGTGTTGCTGCCCGGGATGCCAGCGGTTTGCCGATACTCGCCGGCAATACCCGCCAGGGTGATGGCGCGCTCGAAGTGCGACCAGTTGCGCAGCTCCAGACGCAAGGCATATTCGCGACCATCGGATAGTTGCAGGTCCCCTTCGTAAGGCTGCGTGTCGTTGTTGAAGCGCGATGCCAGGTCGAGCACCGCTCCATGCGCGTTCAGCAGCGGCAACAGCGGGTTGACCGGCTCATCTCCGGCGCGAGCCAGCAGCAGGTCGAATTGCATCGGGGCGTAGCGGTCTCCCCACCACTGGTGGCTGCCGATCGCGACTACCGAGCTGTTTGCGTCTGACTCCTGGCCATCAATGGCGAGATGAAACCTTCCGTCCCTCCCCAGCATCGCGACGACGGGATCGTTTCGGCCGTCAGCAGCGGTCAAGCTCCCATCGTAAAGCCCGACATACTCCGAACTGCCCTCGCAGGGCAGGCCGGCAATGCCCAGAAGACGCTGCAGCGGCAGCTGGCCCTCGCCGTAGCCTTCGCCAGCCGGTCCGCTGGCGTCGTAGCTCAGGCGCGCATCCCTGCACGTGAGGAATTTGATGTTCACTTCACCCCAGTGGAGAAACTGGTGCTCCTTGCGATCAAAGCTGCCAAAGCGCATGCCGCGGCTCAGGTAGGCCGGCCCACCCAGGCTTTGACCCTGCACACTGGCATCGATGTAGAGATGTACCGGATTGCCGTCCGGGTCGTAGACCATCCAGAACACGATGGCCTTGGTGGGCGAATGCAGCTCGACTGAGAGTCCATGGCCGGACTGGGCTGGGTTGTACCAGGCACCGCTGATGCCGCTGGGAAGTTGTGCCGTGGCCGGCGGACTGGCGTAGAGCAGGCCGGCGAATGCCAGCCAGAGCAGGATGCTGCGGGGTTTCATGGTCACGTCTCCGTAGTGCGGCCGCAGTGGCAGCCTTGTCGTTGTCGTCAGCCCGGGTGCAACGGGGCTGCGGCGCGATCGCGCACTGGTTGCGACTGACGCCGGTGCGGACAAGTTCCGCCAGCATATGCCCGTACGACGCGGGCGAGGGCGCTGCGCTGCGTGGGGTGAGCCTTGGCCCACTGCAGCTAAGGGCTCAGGCCGGCAGCCAGAGCACGAAACTCGCCCCGCCCAGTTCCGACGGCCCGGCGCGCAGGCTGCCGCCATGCTCCTCGGCGATCTTGCGCACGATGGCAAGGCCGAGGCCCGTGCCACGCGCCTTGCTGCTGCGGTAGGGATCGAACCAGCTGGGATCGAATCCATCCGGCAATCCCGGCCCGTCATCGGCCACGACAAGTTCCACGCCGCTGCGTCTGCCATGGTTGGCGCGGCGCAGGCTGATCTGCAGGCGCAGCAGGCTGCGATCTTCGCCGGCTTCCAGGGCATTCTTGATCAGGTTGTGCAGCACCTGACGCAGGCGTCCTGCATCGGCACGCAGCGCCGGCAAGTCGGCTTCGATCACGCGTTCAATACTCAGGCGGGGCTGCTGGGCGTACAGCTCCAGTACCTCGTCGAGCAGCCCCGAAACGTCCAGCGGTACCAGGGTGAGCGGTGGCGGACGTGCGTAGTCGCTGAAGGCGTTGACCATGGTCTTGAGCGATTCGACCTGCGCAATGACCGTATTGCTGGCCCGGTCCAGCACTTCGGCGTCTTCGCCGGACAGCTTCGGCAACAGCCGCCGGCGCAGTCGTTCGGCAGCCAGTTGCATCGGCGTGAGCGGGTTCTTGATCTCGTGCGCGAGGCGCTTGGCAACTTCGCCCCAGGCCGCATCACGCTGCGCGCGATCGAGTTCGGCACTGTCGTCGAATACCGCGACGATGCCGCCATCGGGCAGGCGCGCGCCGCGCAGTATCAGGCGCAATTCACCCTCGCTGCGCGCCAGGCGCAGCTCATCGCGCCACTCCTGTGCGCCTTCACGCTGGCGGCGCAGCAGGGCGTCGAACAGCGGGGCTGCGAAGGGTCGCTGCTCGCGCAGTTCGCCAAGCGGCCGCTGCAAGGCGTCGTTCAATGCCAAACCAAGTATCGCCTCGGCGGCGCGATTGACGCCCGACAACCGGCTGTCAGCATCCAGCGCGATCACGCCGGAGGAGAGGCGCGCGAGGATGGTCTCAAGCCGGGCACGCTGGCTTTCGGTTTCAGTGGCGCTGGCGCGCTCGGCGGCGCGTGCCTGTTCAAGCTCCGCCACCATGTGATTGAAGCCGCGCACCAGGAAGCCGAGTTCATCCTGCGCCGGTTCCGGAATCGGCCCTTCCGGCCGCCCCGCTGCGAGCGATTCGGCAGCGCGCGCCAGTTCGCCGATCGGCCGCACCAGACGCCGGGCCAGCTCGAATGCCAGCAGCAGGGCCATCAGCAGCGAGAGCAGCAATACGAAGCTGAGGATCAGGCCGAGTGCCAGCTTCAGCGACCCGCGCAGGAAACTGGCCTGACGCTGCGCGTGGGCCGCGCGCTCCACATCCAGCGCCAGGCGGGCGTAGTCCTGCGGCAGGTCGAACAGGGCCTGCAGAAAACGTCGGCCCTGTGGTCCCTCGTCGATGCGGTGCAGGCTGCGGATCCGCATGCCGGTGCCAATCGTTTCCGCCGCCGCAGCTTCACCGCGGCGACTCAACTCCAGCAGGGCTTCGGAGTCCGGCGGCTCGGCCTGCAGCAGGTCGGTGCGTGCTGCGGCCACCGCCAGATTGCGGCCTTCCTCGGTGAACACTGCCAGCTGCAGCGCCGCGCTGTCGTCCAGGGTTTGCTCCAGCTCGAGGCGCAGTTCGCGTCCGGAAAGACCTGCCAGACGCAGCGCCGCCGCAGCAGTTCGAGTAGTCGCGCTGGCGATGCGGTCGTCGAGAAACACCTGCCCCAGTTGCAGTGCGCTTTCCATCGCCTCCGACGTATTGGCAATGAACCAGGAGTCGACCGTGCTGGAGACGAAGCGCAGGCTGAATGCGTAAACCAGCACGACCGGAGGTACCGCGATCAGGATCAGCAGCAGCACCAGGCGACGGGTCAGCAAGGCACCGGGCTGACCGCGCTGCAGCTGCCGTCGCAGCCACAGCAGGCGCTGGCCGATGGCCAGGGCGAGCAAGCCCAGGGCCGCTGCAGCCGCAACAAACACGAATGGGTAATAGCGCGCGTACCCGACGCCCAGGCCTTCGGCATCGGCTGCCAGATACAGTGCCGCGAGCAGCAGCAGCACCGCCGCACCGGGCGCCAGTGCCTGCCGCAGCAGGCGCGTCAGGCGCGAGCCGGGGGCCATTGCTTGACCGGAGATACCAGCCGCCACTCGTCGGGCTCGAGCAGGGCCGGAAAGCGCAGCGGAGTGGGCAGGGCAGTAAGGTCGAGCGCGACTTCGGCACGCAATGTGCAGTCGCGAGGGGCTGCGCTGGCGAGCGGCAGTCGCACTCGATCCAGCGCAGCGAGCATGGCAGAGCGCTGGCTGAATCGGCGATCAGGGCCGTCCAGGCCTGACAGCTCGTAGCGCCCGCTCAGCGGCGCATAACGCAGCAGCAGGGCTCGGCCCACCACCACGGCGTCGGTGCACCAGTCGAAGCGATAGGCGAGCCGCAAGGGAATGCCGCTGTCCAGCGCTTCCAGCATGGTGGGTGAAAGCTGCAAACGCTGGCTGAGTTCCAGCCAGTGCCGGTCGCCACTGCTGCCGGGAAGAGCGTCGATCAATTCAGCGCGCTCCGGAGTTCGACCCAGGCAGCCGCCCAGCAGCAGGGCGCTAAGCAGCACGCTCCAGCAGCGCCACGAAAAAACCATCCATGCCTTCCTCACCAGGCAGGCGCTGGAATCCGCCGCCCTGGGCACGACCAAGCGGCAACGGCGCCGGCAGGGCGCGGGCATCGCTATGACGGCTGAGGAAGGCATCGATCTGGCGCGCGTTCTCGTCGGGCAGCACCGAGCAGGTTGCATAGACTAGACGCCCACCCGGCTGCAGCATAGGCCAGAGCGCATCCAGTAGTCGTGCCTGCTCCCGCAACAATCCGTCGATATCACTTTCGCGGCGGTGCAGCAGGATGTCGGGCTGGCGCCGGATGATGCCGGTGGCCGAGCAAGGTGCATCGAGCAGGATGCGGTCGAAGGGCTGGCCGTCCCACCACCCGGACTCGGCCGCATCGGCCGTGTGAAGGGTGGCTGCAAGGCCCAGTCTGTGCAGGTTCTCCTGCATGCGACCGATGCGGCTTGGGTCGCGCTCAACGGCGTGCAGTTGCAGATCGCCGCCTGCGCGTTCCAGCAGGTGTGCGGTCTTGCCACCGGGTGCCGCGCAGGCATCAAGTACGCGCTCGCCTGGCTGGCAATCGAGCGCTTCGGCGACCGCCTGGGCAGCGCCGTCCTGCACCGACACCCAGCCTTCCTTCCAGCCCGGCAGGCTGGCGGGTGCCATGCGCTGCGCGCAGCGCAGGGCGTCTGGCAGATACTCGAGGATGTCGGTTTCGATGCCACCTTCCTGCAGCCGCGCACGGTATTCATCGCGACTGCAGAAACGTCGATTGACGCGCAGCCATAGCGGCGCTTCGCTCAGGTTGGCTTGCAGGATCGTTGGCGTTTCATCGCCGTAGGCTTGCTGCAGGGCGCGCAGAAGCCAGCCCGGATGGCTGTGCGCCAGGGCCGGATCGGCATCGACTGCCGCGAGCAGGGCGACGCGCTCGCGCGCAAAACGACGTAGTACGGCGTTGACCAGGCCCACATGCCGCGGTTGCCCGAGGGTGCGGGCCGATTCGGCCGTCGCCGATATCACCGCGTAGTCCGGCATGCCGAGCGCGTCGAGCTGGGCCATGCCGACAAGCAGCAGGGCGCGGATCTGCGCCAGCTTCTGTGGCAACGGCCGATCCATCAGGCGCGCCAGCGCGGCCTCGTAGCGGCGCAACCCGCGCAGGCTGGCGAACAACATGGCTTCGAGCAGGGCGCGGTCGCGTGAATCCGCCAATCGATCAAGCTCAGGCGCCAGTGCGGCACGCAGCGATTGGCCCGCGGTGCTGACGCTGGCCAGGGCGCGCGCCGCGCCGGCACGCGCCAACTCTCCACGCGTCATTGGCCCGGACATTTCACGAGGTCGCGGGAAAATTCACGTCTGCGTTCGCTGTGGCGGTTTCTCCCGCTAGCAGCGCGTCTAACAGGCCTTCCGCCCGAATTTTCCCACTGGCGCGGCGCTCACTTGGTCTTTGCGGCATTGGGCCGCTTGCGCGGCTACCCGGGGCTGCGCCCCGACGCTGCGCACCTGCACGCCATGGCGCCTTGCGCTTGCCGCAAATCCGCTCGGAGCGATAGCTCCGCGTAGCGGCGAGGCCGCCGAACGTGATCATCCGCGCCCCCTCATAAAATGTCCGGGCGGGCTCGGCGCGCGTTGAGAAAGTCGCCAATGGCGATGGCTTTGCCGCCCGCCCGCTGCACGCGCAGCAGGCGCAGCACGCCTTCGCCACAGGCCAGGTCCAGGCTTTGCGCACTGGCCGCGAGCTCACTGCCCGGACGCGCGTCATGTCGTGTCAGTACCGCCTCGGCCGAATGCACGCGCAGGCGCTCGCCGTCGAGTTCGATCTCGGCCACCGGCCAGGGCTGAAAAGCGCGGACTTTGCGCTCCAGTTCGACCGCTGGCAGCGACAGATCGAGCACGGCCTCGGCCTTGTCGAGTTTGTGCGCATATGTCACACCATCGATTGGCTGCGCCTGCGCCACCGGGAGCGTACCGCTACGAAACTGGTTCAGTGCGTTGCCAAGTACTTCCGCGCCGAGTTCGGCAAGGCGATCGTGCAAGCTTCCGCCGCTTTCGTCCGGCGCGATCGGCGTGCGCAGGCTGAGCATCACCGGGCCGGTATCGAGGCCTTTCTCCATCTGCATCAGGCAGACACCGGTCTCGCTGTCGCCGGCCTGGATGGCGCGCTGGATCGGAGCCGCGCCGCGCCAACGCGGCAGCAATGAGGCGTGCACGTTCCAGCAGCCATGGCGCGGAATGTCCAGCACCGCCTGCGGCAGCATCAGCCCGTAGGCAATCACGATCATCAGATCGGGCTGCAACTCGCGCAGCGCGGCCTGCGCCTCGGCGTCGCGCAGGGTGCGCGGCTGGCGCACCTCAATGCCGCGCGCCATGGCGAGTCGCTTGACCGGGCTGGCACTGAGCTGGCGGCCACGACCCGCGGGTCGATCGGGCTGGGTGTAGACCGCCTGCACGGTATCGGGCCCGTCCAGCAGCACGCGCAGGCAAGGCAGGGAAAACTCGGGGGTGCCGGCGAATACCAGCTTCAGGGGCTTCACGGAGCTGACGGGTCTTACGCGGCGCGGCGTTGCTTCTGAAGCTTCTTGCGAACCTGCTCGCGCTTCAGGGGCGAAAGGTAGTCAACGAACACCTTGCCTTCCAGATGGTCGATCTCGTGCTGGATGCATACCGCCAGCAGACCTTCGGCCTGCAACTCGAACGGATTGCCGTCGCGGTCCAGGGCGCGCACCGCGATGCGCTCGGCCCGCGTCACGTCGGCAAAGATGCCCGGCACCGACAGGCAGCCTTCCTGGCAGACCTGCTCCCCATCGCGCAAGAGGATCTCCGGGTTGATGAAGACCAGCGGTTCATCCTTGTTCTCGGAGACGTCGATCACCATGAAACGCAGGTGTCTGTCGACCTGTGTCGCAGCCAGGCCAATGCCTGGCGCGTCATACATGGTCTCGAACATGTCATCGATCAACTGCCGCAGGGGTGCGTCCACGCGCTCGACCTGCTTGGCGCGGGTGCGCAGCCGGGGGTCGGGAAATTCGAGTATGGGAAGCTTGGCCATGGTCGCTCGCTGCAAATCGGATGCAATCCGGGCCGCACGCAGCGCCCGGACGGGTGTAGAGTGTACCCCGCAGTTGCGGAGGACGGTGCCCGGCGGGCCGTTCCGATTGTCTTTCGTTTGGGCTATAGTCAGCCCAACCTGCTTGGGGAATCAGGTAGATGGCGGCCATGTTTAAAAAAATACTTACATTCAGCGCAGCAGCCCTGCTCACCCTTACGGGACTCGTCGTCGCAGCCGAACTGCGCCGCGACCATCCCGATACGTATGTCGTCCAGAAGGGCGACACACTCTGGGACATTGCGGGTCGTTTTCTCGACAGGCCTTGGCAGTGGCCGGAAATCTGGCAGGCCAACCCGCAGGTCGAGAACCCTCATCTCATCTATCCGGGTGATGTACTCACCCTGGTGTATGCCGATGGCCGAGCCAGGGTCGGTATCACCAAGCTATCGCCGCAGATCCGGCGCGAGCCGGCTGACGCGGTCACGGCGATTCCGTTGTCGGACATCGAGGCCTACCTGACCAGCTACTGGGTCTTGCAGGAAGGCGAGTTGGCAAACCTGCCTTATGTGCTGGGACTGGAAGAGGGCCGCACGCGGTCCACCTCCGGCCAGACCATCTATGTGCGCGGACTGCAGGATGCCCAGTCGGGTGATCGCTTCTCGGTGGTGCGCCCGACGGTGCGCTATGCCGTCCACCCGCATCCGGCCACCGGCAAGCGCCAGTCCCGGCAAACGCCGTGGGAAGCAGGACGCGGCGTGGTTTATCAGCCGCCATCGCATCGCTGGGCTGAATTTGCGGCAGTCGACAACGACTTCGAGGTGATCGGTTACGAGGCGCGTGAAGTCGCGACCGGCATCGTGACGCGTGCCGGGGATCCGGCCGTCGTGCTGCTGACCGGCGAGGGTCTGGAGGTGGCCAAGGGCGATCTGCTGATGAAGACGCCGGATCAAGCCTACGACCTGAGCTTCATGCCCAAGGCGCCGAGTCAGATACCTGCCCACGCCCGCATCCTGGCAGTTTCCGACGTGGCGGTAACCTTCTCTGGCCCGGGCCGCGTAGTGGCGCTCTCGGTAGGAAGCGAGGACGGCATCAGCAACGGCGACGTGTTCTCGGTCTGGACCGAGGGCGAGGAAGTGCCGGACAACGTCAAGCACGCACGCAACAAGCTGGCGGCCAACTATCCATCGAACCGGGTGAAGTTGCCGGATGAGTTCAATGGCCATGTGATGGTGTTCCGTACCTTCGGTCGGGTCAGTTACGGCTTGGTCATGGACGGCATTCGTCCGACCCGGATCCACGACAAGCTCAAGGCGCCCGATCACATGTGATCGAGGTGCGGGTCGCTTTACCTGCAGGGCCCGGCCGCTCCAACGGCCGGGCCTTTGCGTTTCAGGGATGATGCCAATGACCGTCGATGACGCCAGTGCCTGGCTCAGGCTGATTCTTGCTCCCAAACTGGGGGCCGGCGGCGTCCGTCGTCTGGTCGAGCATTTCGGTTCGGCCGCAGCGGCCGTTGCAGCGTCACGTGCGGCGCAGCGCGAACTGGGACTCGCCGAACCCACGCTGGACGCCCTGAATCGCCCGGATGCAACGGCCCTGGAATGCGCAGAACGCTGGCTGAAGGGAGCCGGACATCGCCTGATTGCCTGGAGCGACGAGGACTATCCGGCCTTGCTGCGTCGCGCGCCGAATCCTCCCGCCGCGCTGTTTGTCGATGGTCAGGTCGACGTGCTGTGGTCGGCCCAGATCGCCGTGGTGGGCAGTCGCAATCCCACTGCCGCAGGCATTGATCATGCTGCCGATTTTGCCGACAGCTTCTGCCGCTCGGGTTTTACTGTGACCAGCGGCCTGGCCGAGGGCATCGATGCCGCCGCCCACCGCGCGGTAGTGAAGGCTGGCGGAACAACCATAGCCGTGGTTGCGACAGGCCTGGATCTGGTCTACCCGGCCCGGCACGCCCACCTGGCCGAGGCGATTGCCGAACACGGGGCTGTGGTCAGTGAGTACCCGCCGGGTACCGAAGCGCGGCGCGAGTACTTCCCGCAGCGCAACCGCATCATTGCTGGCCTCAGTCTGGGCACCCTGGTGGTGGAAGCCGCGCTTCGCAGCGGCGCCCTGATCACTGCGCGGTTAGCTTCCGAGGCCGGACGCGAGATATTCGCCCTGCCCGGTTCGATCCATAACCCGATGGCCAAGGGCTGTCACCGACTGATCCGCGACGGCGCGGCCCTGGTGGAAACCAGCGCCGAGGTGATCGACGCGCTGGGCCCGGTCGCCGAGGAACTGGCCGCGCACCTGCGACAACGCCTCGACCCGGAGCCGGCCGGAAGCGCAACGCCGCGCACCCTATCCAAGGACCCGCAACGTGCCCGTGTCTGGCGCGCCCTGGGCCACGATCCGGTCGATCTGGATGCCCTGGTGCGGCGCACGGGATTGACGGTCGATGCCCTATCGGCCATGCTGCTGTCAATGGAGCTGGAGGGTGAAGTGGTCGCCGAACGGGGCCGTTACACCCGCCGCACCTGAGGCGTCCCCCACCGCGCCGCGGTCTGGCGCAGGCAGAGGCTGGATGAAAGAGACCATACTGGACGTACTGCTTTACCTGTTCGAAAACTACTTCTACGACGACCCCGATGCCGTCCGCGACCGGGATTCGCTGCAAGCCAGCCTGATCCAGGCGGGGTTTGCCCCCTCCGAGATCAATCGCGCCTTCGACTGGCTGGACGAGCTGTCCGAAAGCCGTCCGGCGATGGCTGCGCGCAGTGGCGAAGCGCCGGGCCCGGTGCGGCTTTATGGCGACGTGGAAGAGGCCAGGCTCGATACCGAGTGCCGCGGTTTTCTGATGTTTCTGGAGCAAAGCGGCGTGCTGGACGCGCAGCAGCGCGAGCTGGTGCTCGATCGCGCCATGGCGCTGGATCAGGACGAGGTCGATCTGGAAGACCTGAAGTGGGTGGTGCTGATGGTGCTGTTCAATCAGCCCGGCTCCGAGGCCGCCTATGCCTGGATGGAGAATCTCATCTTCGAGGACGAGGGTGAGCTGGTGCATTGACGCGGCAAACCCGCACTGCAGCGGACAAAGCCGGCCCGTGTCCACGCACGGGCCGTCGTCTTTTGGGGCTCCGCCAGAAAGCAAAAACTTGACAGGAAGCCCATCCCTGTGTTTCCAGTGAAAAAGGGACGACCCAGCCGGCAGGTCGGGTCGAGGGGCTTTCGACGAGGCTGCAGGGCGGGTATCGCCTGTCAAACGACGCCTGTGTCCGATGCGGATGCAGGCGTCCTAACGTAAACGCGACGGATTGCGCAGGACGATCAAGGACACATGGCGAAGAACCTTCTCATCGTTGAATCGCCGGCCAAGGCCAAGACGATCAACAAGTACCTCGGCAAGGACTTTCAGGTCCTGGCCTCGTATGGACATGTGCGCGATCTGGTGCCGAAGGAAGGCGCGGTCGATACCGAACGTGGCTTCGCGATGAACTACAGCCTGATCGAGCGCAACGAACGACACGTCGACGCCATCGCCAAGGCCGCGCGCAGCGCCGAGAACCTGTTTCTGGCAACCGACCCGGACCGCGAGGGTGAGGCGATTTCCTGGCATATCGCCGAGATCCTGCGCGAGCGCGGATTGCTCGAAGGCAAGCCGCTGCACCGCGTCATCTTCACCGAGATCACGCCGCGCGCCATCAAGGAAGCCATGGCGCATCCGCGCCGGGTGTCCACCGATCTGGTCAACGCCCAGCAGGCCCGCCGCGCGCTGGACTACCTGGTCGGCTTCAACCTGTCGCCGGTGCTGTGGCGCAAGGTGCAACGTGGCCTGTCGGCCGGTCGGGTGCAGTCGCCGGCCTTGTGCATGATCGTGCAGCGCGAGGAAGAGATCGAAGCCTTCGTGCCGCGCGAATACTGGACCATGCAGGCCGAGTGCGCCCATGCCCAGCAGCCTTTCACCGCGCGCCTGCTGAAGCTCGACGGCAAGAAATTCGAGCAGTTCGATCTGACCAATGCTGCCGACGCGCAGGCTGCGCAGGCGCGCCTGGAATCTGCCGCCAACGGCGCCCTGCTGGTTGCCGATGTGCAGTCGAAGGAGCGCAAGCGACGGGCCTCGCCGCCCTTCATCACCTCCACCCTGCAGCAGGAAGCGGCGCGCAAGCTCGGCTTCTCGACCAGCCGCACCATGCGCGTCGCGCAGAAACTCTATGAGGGCGTGACGCTGGGCAGCGAAGGCTCGGTCGGCCTGATCAGCTACATGCGTACCGACTCGACGCACATCTCGCAGGAAGCCCTGGCCGAACTGCGCGAAGTCATCGTGCGTGATTTCGGCAACAAGGCCTTGCCCGAACAGCCCAACGTCTACAAGACCAAGTCGAAGAACGCCCAGGAAGCGCACGAGGCGATCCGGCCCACCTCTTCGCTGCGCAATCCGGCCAGTGTGGCGGCTTATCTGAATCCGGACGAGGCCAAGCTGTATGAGCTGATCTGGAAGCGCACCGTCGCCAGCCAGATGATCCACGCCACGCTCAACACCGTGTCGGTCGACCTGGCTGCAGGCAGTGAACACAGCTTCCGCGCCAGCGGCACCACGATCATCGATGCGGGCTTTCTGGCGGTGTACGAGGAAGGCAAGGATGCCAAGAGCAGCGAGGACGAGGACGAGGGTCGCAAGCTGCCGCTGATGCAGAAGGGCGACCGCGTGCCCCTGACGTCGATCCACACCGACCAGCACTTCACCGAGCCGCCGCCGCGCTACTCCGAGGCCAGCCTGGTTAAGGCGCTGGAAGAGTTCGGCATTGGCCGACCGTCGACCTATGCCAGCATCATCCAGACCCTGCTGACGCGCGAATACGTGTTCCTCGACAGCCGTCGCTTCATGCCGACCGACGTGGGTCGCGCGGTGGCGAAGTTCCTGATGGGTCATTTCGCCAAGTACGTCGACTACGACTTCACCGCCAAGCTCGAAGACGAGCTCGATGCCGTCTCGCGCGGCGAGGAAGACTGGATTCCGCTGCTAGAGCGCTTCTGGAAGCCGTTCAAGTCGATGGTGGTCGAGAAGAGCGAGTCGGTCGACCGCAGCGAGGCGACCGGCGCGCGCGTGCTCGGCAACGATCCCAAGTCGGGCAAGCCGGTCAGCGTGCGGCTCGGTCGTTACGGCCCGTTCGCGCAAATCGGCACCGCCGAGGACGAAGACAAGCCGCGTTTCGCCTCCTTGCGTCCGGGTCAGAGCATGCACACCATCAGCCTCGACGATGCCCTGCATCTGTTCCTGATGCCACGCGTGCTGGGCATGGATGGCGAGGAAGAAATCAGCGTCGGCATCGGTCGCTTCGGACCCTTCGCCAAGCGCGGCAGCTCCTACGCCTCGCTGCGCAAGGAAGACGATCCGTACACGATTACCCTGACCCAGGCCCTGCAGCTGATCCGCGACAAGGAGGAGGCCGCCGCCAACCGCATCATCAAGCAGTGGGAAGGGGCCACTGTGCAGGTCCTGAACGGCCGCTACGGCCCCTACATCTCGGATGGCGAGAAGAACGGCAAGATCCCCAAGGAGCGCGAGCCGGCCTCGATGACCCTGGAAGAATGCCAGCAGATCCTGGTCGAATCCGGCAAGCCGGTTCGCAGCCGTGGCCGCGGTGGCAAGAAGACCGCCGCCAAGAAGGCGCCTGCCAAGAAGGTCGCCGAAAAGAAGGCACCGGCAAAGAAGGCACCAGCCAAGAAGGCTCCTGCCAAGAAGGCTCCGGCGAAGAAATCGGCGGCCAAGAAAGCCGCCAGCAAGAAGGCGCCAGCCAAGAAGGCGCCAGCCAAGAAGGCTGCGGTGAAGAAGGCTGCGGTAGAGAAAGCGGTCACTGCCTGAAGCCGTGGGGCAGCAGGCTTTCCGGTGCGGAAGCCTGCCGCCTAAACCTCGACCGGATCGGGAGGCGTACGGGTCTTGCTGCGCGCCCGCAACGCAATCGCCAGCACGCCGCCCAACACCATGGCCCCACCGATCAGCAGGCGCGGGCCCGGCTGGTCGCCCCAGAACAGCACCCCCAGGATGATCGCGAACACCGGCGTCAGCAACAGGTATGGGGTGAGGGTCGAAATGGGATGGCGCTGCACCAGCCAGTAGAAGATGCCGTGGCCCATCACCGAGGCGATCAGCGCCGAGTAGGCCACGCCGCCCCAGGCCACCCAGCTCGCGCCATCAATGGCTGCCTGCTGATCGCTTTCCAGCCAGGCACTGAGCAGCAGCAGTGGGACAATCCCGATCAACGCGCTCCAGGCCTGCTGCGACATCGGCGTGAAGCCGGTCAGGCCACGCATCAGCACGGTGCCGGTGGCCAGGAATGCGGCCGAGACCAGCATCAGGACCATCGCCTGCGGCGCGGCCAGCACGATCGGATCGAAGCCCAGCACCAGCACACCGCCAAAGCTGACGGCAATGCCGGTGCTGGTGCGCCAGCCGATGCGCTCGCCCAGCCACCACACCGCCAGCAGGGTCGCCATCGGCACGTAGCTCTGCATCAGGATGGCGGGTGAGGCCAGGTTGCCGGCCAATTGCAGGGCCCAAAAGCTGAGCCCGAAATGCAGTGCGCCGTTGCACAGCGCCACCGCCAGCAGACGCGGCCACTGCCCCTTGCCGGGGCGGGTCAGGAAAGGCAGCAGCAGGGTTGCCACCAGCACCAGGCGCAGGGCGGTGAACAGGAAGGGCGGGAACTCGCGCAGCGCCATGGCCGAGGTGAGGAAATTCCCTGCCCAGGCAATGCAGATCACCAATACCAGCAGAAGATGGCGCGGTGGCACCTGCTCTTTAGTTCCAGCACTGAGTCTGGGCGACGTTCAGTAGCTCAAGCCGAGGCGGCGGAACAGCTTGCTCATCAGCCACAGCGGGCCGATCAACAGGTAGACCAGATCGGTCAGGAACGAGGGACGCTTGCCCTCGATGTTGTGGCCGATGAACTGCGCGATCCAGGCCAGCACGAACACACTGACCGCCGCGATCACCAGTCCCTGCGTGCCGAGCAAACCGTGCAGCCAATGGGTGAAAAAACCCAAGGCCACAAAGGCCGCAGTCATCGCCAATGCGAGTGGCCGCGACAGGCGCCAATAGAACAGCAGGGCCAGCACCATGGACAGCCCGGCCCACAGGCCCGGTCGCCCCAGCGCGGCGGGAACCGGGATCGCCCAGACCAGGGCGATCACGGTCCACACGATCAGCGGCACGCAGATCCAGTGCACCACCTGGTTGACCGGATTGCGGTGATCCTCGGCGTAATTGCCCAGGAAACGGTCGATCGGACGGCGTGGATCGACGTACTCATCGGTGGCTGCGTTCATGCCGGCCTCGCTGTGCGGAATGCAAGGATTCTCCCACGAGCTCGGCGCGTCGCGCGAATCGCCGCGTCAGTGGCGCGGTGACCAGGTCAGTGGCCCGCGAGACATCCGCGCTGGCAATCGCTTCAGCGACGTCGAACCCGGCCAGGTGCCGGACTCGATGCGGTCTGACCGCCCTTTCACTGGCCTGAGGAAGGCGTGAGGACAGACGTTCTCAGACAATCACCGGCAGCGCGCCGCTTACGGCGTTACCCGACGCGTGACAAAGACCTGCTTGCCGCTACCGCTTTCCGTAGTGGCATCGATCTTGACCAGGATGCGATCCTGCGTCGCCGCGTCGACGCCGGCTGCGGCCAGAGCCGCGGCGATCTCGGCTTCGTCGCCGTTCGACCTGATTACCACCACGTGCTTGCCATCCCCATCCGCCGCTTCGGCGTGGGCAAGGGCGTGGTCGGCATGCGACTTGATCATGATTACGCGCTTGTCTTCATCACCGTGCGCGCTGACCTCGGAATCGCCGCCATGCACGATCGCGATGCGCTTGTCGATCTGCACCACCTCGGCATCGCCCTCGGCGCCGTGCACCCAGACGTTCACGTCATGCGATTCGCCGTCCGCGACCGTTGCCGACGCAGGCAGCAGCTTGATGTCGGTCAGGTCACCGTCAATGTCGATCAGCAGCCCTTCCTCACTGCGACCAACGATCACCAGCTTGCCCGACTCGGCGGTGAATTCACGGGTCTCGCCGATCGGCAGGGTCTGATCGAGGTCGCGCAACACGACGACTTCAGCCTGGCCATTGGTAACGATCTTGACCGTGGTTTCGTCCGAGGCGGCGACCGTGCCGCCCAGCAATGCACCTAGCGAGAGGCTGAGCAGGCTGGCGCGGAAGAGAGTCTTGAGGATCATGGCAACGCTCCGTGTGTGGGGGAAAGGTTGGGACAGTGCCCAATCCAGAAGAGCAAGCGGCGTGCCAAGTGCATTGCAGCAGGGTTGCCTGGCCCGTGGGAGCAGTTCAGCGCCGCGGGCTCCGCATCCGCGGAGCACGTTTCCCCATATCGGGAACCCGTCACTCACCCAGGCCGAACTTTTCCAGGCGATACAGGAAGGCCTTGTAGGGCAGTCCAAGCAGCTTGGCGGCCTGGCTGCGATTGCCCGTGGCGCGGTGCAGGGCCTGCGCCAGCAGCGCGCGCTCCAGCGCGTCCCAGTTCAGGCCTTCGGCCGGCAGCTCGAACGCGGGCACTGGGGCGGGCGTGGCGGCGCCCGGCAGGTCATCCAGGCTGGGTTCGTCCTCGGCCAGCAGCAGCAGGCGTTCCACGGCATTGCCGAGTTCCCGCACATTGCCTGGCCAGGGACGATCCATCAGGGCGCGCAGCACGGCTTTTGGCATCGACTGCGGCGGCAGGCGATGCTGGCGCGCGACACGTTCGGCAAAGTGCTCGACCAGCAGGGGAATGTCCTCGCGGCGTTCGCGCAGCGGCGGCAAGGCCAGCGTCACCACCGCGAGACGGTAGTAAAGGTCTTCGCGAAAGCGCGCCTCGGCAATCTCGCGCGACAGGTCGCGGTTGGTGGCGGCTATCACGCGCAGGTCGAGAACGATCTCGCCGCGTCCGCCCAGGCGTGTGATCCGTCCTTCCTGCAAAGCGCGCAGCAGCTTGGGCTGCAGCAGCAGTGGCAGCTCGCCAATCTCGTCGAGGAACAGGGTGCCGCCGTTGGCCTGCTCGAAATACCCGCTACGCGCGCTGTTGGCACCGGTGTAGGCGCCACGCTCGGCGCCGAAGAATTCGGCTTCGATCAGGCCCTCGGGAATGGCCGAACAGTTCACCGCCACAAAGGTCGCATCGCGCCGCCGTGACAGTTTGTGCAGGGCGCGCGCCACCAGCTCCTTGCCGGTGCCCGACTCACCCTGGATCAGCACGGTGGCTTCGGTCGGTGCGAGCTTCTCGATCTGGCGGTAGAGGCGCTGCATCGCCGGTGCCTTGCCGATCAGTTCGATCATGCGTTCGCGCGCGTCCAGATCCGCGCTGAGCCGGCGGTTCTCCTCGCGCAGGGCTCGCGTGCGCAGGGCCTTGTCGACCGCCAGCAGCAGCGCCTGGCGCTCGAACGGTTTGGCGAGATAATCGTCTGCACCGGCGCGCACCGCGCTGACGGCATGTTCGATGCTGCCGTAGGCGGTGACCAGCACAAAGCTCAGCTCGGGACGCTGGCGCCGCAGCGACCGCAACAGGCCCAGGCCATCGCCCTCCGCCAGCTTGAAGTCGGATATCACCAGACTCAAGGCAGGTTCGCCCAGCAGGGCCTCGGCCGCTGGCTGCGAATCGGCTTCCAGCACCGCATAGCCGGCGCCCCGCAGCAGGGTGGCCACCAGGCTGCGCTGCGCGGCATCGTCTTCGACCAGCAGCAGGGTGTGGTTCATGCGCGCTGTCGCGGTCGCAGTCGCAGGCGCGCCAGCGTGCCACCGCCCGCCTGATCGTGCAGCGATACATCGCCCTGGTAGCGCAGCACGGCGAGGCGTTGCGCCAGATAGAGTCCCATGCCGGCGCCCTGAGGCTTGCTCGACACATGCGGCTGGAAGAGGCGCTCGCGCAAGGCCGGCGGAACACCGGTGCCGTTATCGACGACGCACACTTCCAGCACATCGCCATCGGCGACCGTGATCTGCACTCGCCCGCCGACTGCGCTTGCCTCTGCAGCATTGGTCACCAGGCTATGCAGCAGGATGCGCAATTCGATCGACACCGCCATCAACTGCGCATCAAGGTCGCCGACCGCGCCGAAATCGAGGCGGTCGCCCCAGGTCTGGCGTGCTTCGAGCAATACATCGTCGATCACCTCGCGCAGTGCTACCGGCTCCACCGGCGCATCGGCACCGGCCGACAAGGCCAGGAAGCCGCGCAGGCTGCCATCGAGGCGCGAGATCTGCTCGCGCGCTGCGCGTGCAAGAGCACTCGCTGACTGCGGGGAGCGCGCTTCGGCTTCCAGTGCCTCCACGCAAAGTCCGAGTGCATGCAGCGGATTGCGCAGCGAGTGCGCCAGGCCGCGACCTATCTCGCCCAGTTCGGCCAGGGCCTGGTGCCCGCGCAGGCGTTGCGCCTCGGCATCGAGGCGCTCGAGTTCGCCAGCCATGCGATTGAAGGCATCAATGGTTTCGCGCACTTCGCGCACGCCACCATCGGCGACCCGTACGCCGCGTTGCCCGGCGCCCAGGCGGGTGGCGCCAGCGGCCAATTCGCGCAAGGGGCTGGCGACGCGGTGCGCCAGCCAGACCGCGAGCAACAGACCAAGCAGCAACAGGCCGCCCATGCCCCAGGCCAGGCGTCGGGTGAACTCACCGAGTTCGCGTTGCAGTCCGGCGCGCGGCAAGGGAATGGTCTGGCCGATCCCATCGGCCGCGACCCACAGCCCGGGATCCTGGCCGGCCATGGCCAATGCCCGAACCTCAAGGTGCACATCGCGCCGGTTGTGCAGGTTCGGATCGCCTTGCAGTGTGGTGATTGCCAGGTGGGCCGAATCATGTCCCGTTTGAGCCAGCTGCGCGGCTTCTTCTGGCGGCAACTCCCGCCCATCCATGAACACGCGCAATTCGGTCTCGGCCTTGGCGCTGGTGTTTTCTTCGCCAACCTGGACCCGCTCGATGCGATCCGACAGCACCCGGATGACGCGCTGGCCGGCTTCGCTGGCGCCTTCGGCCAGGGCCAGCTTCAGCCCATCCGACAAGCGTTGCAGGCCGAGCGCGCCGATCACGGTAAGGGCAAGGAACAGCGCGGCCAGGATCAGGGCAAGGCGAAGACTGAGGGACATGGCGGCAGGCGTCGCAGGTTCAAAGCCGAAAGAGAAGCAAGTCGCGTGCCGTGCTCAGTCGGCCGATCCGGTCAGCTGTCGTACCGCTTCGGCATAGCGCTGTCGGGTTCCTTCGATGATTTCAGCCGGCAGGCTGGGGCCGGGTGCGGTCTTGTCCCAGTCCAGCGTTTCCAGATAGTCGCGGACATATTGCTTGTCGAAGCTCGGGGGGCTCATGCCGACCCGATACTGGTCGGCTGGCCAGAAGCGCGAGGAATCGGGGGTCAGCATTTCGTCCATCACCAGCAGGTTGTCGTCCTGGTCCAGACCGAACTCCAGCTTGGTGTCGGCGATCAGGATGCCGCGCTCGGCCGCGAAGCGGGCAGCGAAACGGTAGATTGCCAGGGTCGCTTCGCGCACCCGCTCGGCCAGTTCGCCGCCGATCAGGGCAACTACTGCGTCAAAGCCGATGTTTTCATCGTGGTCTCCCACCGCGGCCTTGGTGGATGGGGTGAAGATGGGTTCACGCAACTGTTCGGCCAGATGCAGACCGGCCGGCAGTTCGATGCCGCAGAGTTGTCCGCTGGCGTGGTAATCCTTCCAGCCCGAGCCGATCAGGTAGCCGCGCGCGATCGCCTCGACCGGCAACGCCTTCAGCCGCTTGGCCACGACGCTGCGTTCCCGATACAGCTGCGGATCCGCAGCCGGCGGCCAGACCTGGGTCAGCCCGACACCGGACAGGTGATTGGGCATGATGTCGTCGGTGCGGGCGAACCAGAAGTTCGACAGCCGGGTGAGCAGTTCACCCTTGCCGGGAATCGGATCAGGCAGCACGACGTCGAAGGCCGAGAGTCGATCAGTCGCGACGATCAGCAGGCGGTGCTCGGGCAGTTCGTAGACATCGCGCACCTTGCCCCGGTGCAATAGCGGCAGGGGCAGGTTGGACGTATGCAGGCAGGTGCTCACGGCGCGGCTCGCAGAATCGGGGAGGCATAGTTTAGCGGCCCGCGATGCGAGTGCCTGGGTTGCTCCCGGAGCATCGCGAATTGCGTTGCGCTGGGCGAGACCCGCCTCCGGGGGCGTAGCCGGTCGGACCTGGATCTGGCCTACTCGCGAATTCCCAGCTGATCGAGCATGAATGCGAATTGCTCGGCGGTCTCGTGGAAGCGCTGGAATCGGCCCGAGCGACCACTGTGGCCAGCCTGCATTTCGGTACGGAACAGCACTGTGTTGCTGTCGGTCTTGAGGGCTCGCAGGCGTGCCACGTACTTGGCTGGTTCGAAGTACTGCACCTGTGAGTCCCACAAGCCGGTTCCGATGTACATGGCCGGGTAGTCCTTTGCCTCAAGCTGGTCATAGGGCGAGTACGAGAGCATGTACTCGTAGAACTCCGGATCGGCCGGGTTGCCCCACTCATCAAACTCGTTGGTAGTCAGCGGGATGCTCTCGTCCAGCATGGTGGTGACCACATCGACAAAGGGCACCAGCGAGATCAGCACGGCGTACTTTTCCGGTGCGAGGTTGGCGATCGCGCCCATCAGCAGGCCGCCGGCGCTGCCACCCTGTGCTGCGACGCGTTCGGGCGCTGCGTAGCCCTGTTCCACCAGAAAGGTGGTGACATCGACGAAATCGGTGAAGCTGTTCTTCTTCTTCAGCAACTTGCCGTCTTCGTACCAGGCGCGACCCAGCTCCTGACCACCGCGGATATGGGCGATGGCATAGACCATGCCGCGGTCCAGCAAGCTGATCAGGTTGCTGTTGAAGTAGGGATCGCGGCTGGCGCCATAGCTTCCATAGCCGCCGATCAGGATGGCCGCGGTGCCGTCTTTCGCAAAGCCCTTTCGATACACCAGCGAGACGGGAACCTTTACACCATCACGAGCCGGCGCCCACAGCCGTTCGGTAACGTAATTGGCCTTGTCGAATCCGCCCAGCACCGGCTGCTCCTTGAGGAGGCGGCGCTCGCCGGACTTCACGTTGAGTTCAAAGGTGCTGCTCGGCGTGGTCAACGAGGTGTAGGTGTAGCGCAGCCAGTCGGTATCCGGCTCGGCATTGGCGGCCAGACCCATGGCATAGGCGGGTTCGTCGGCGGCAACATAGCTGTGCGCGCCACTCCAGGGCATCACACGCAGGCGCTCCAGCCCTTCGCTGCGTTCGCTGACAATGAAGAAATCGGTGAACAGGGTGAATCCGCTGATGTAGACCCCTTGGTCGTGCGGCAGCAGATCGCGCCAGCCCTTGCGGCCACCGAACGCTGCATCGTCTTTCACTTCCATCAGGCGAAAGTTCTTCGCTTCCCAGTTGCTGCGGACCACCCAGCGACCGTCCAGGTGATCGGCGGTGTACTCGTGTCCGCGCTCGCGCGGCGCCAGCACGCGGAACTCGCCCGGATTCGCCGAGTCGGTACAGCGCATCTCGCCAGACACCGTGCTCTGCAGAACGATGCAGATGTACTTTTCGGAGCGCGTATCCGTCACGCCCATGTAGAAACTCGCATCGGCTTCCTCGTACACCAGGGTTGGTGCCTGCCCGGAGCCCAGGGTGTGGCGCAGGACGCGCTTGCTGAGCAAGGTGACCGGATCGTTCTCGACGAAGAACACCGTGCGGCTGTCGGCGGCCCAGACCAGGTTGGCTGACATGTTCTCGATCGTGTCGGGCAACAGTTCGCCGCTGTCGAGATCCTTGAAGCGCAGGGTGAATTGACGGCGACCGACGGTGTCCTCGGCATAGGCCAGCAGCCGGTTGTCCGGACTGACGGTCCAATTGCCGACACCGTAGTAGCCATGGCCCTCGGCCAAGGCATTGACGTCCAGCAGGATTTCCTCGGCGGCTTCCATATCGCCCTTGCGCCGCGCATGGATCGGGTACTCGCGACCGTCTTCGAAACGGGTGTAGTACCAGTAACCCTTGCTTCGGTAGGGCACCGTGGCATCGTCCTGCTTGATGCGCCCGACGAGTTCTTCGAACAGGCGATCCTTCAGTGGCGCCAAGGGCGCCATCAGTGCGTCGCCGTAGGCGTTCTCGGCGTTGAGGTAGGCCAGCACATCCGGATTCTCGCGGCTGTCGTCACGCATCCAGTAATACTCGTCCTGGCGCTGCGCGCCATGCGGAGCGGTGATTGCATGCTCACGGCGTTCCGCAATGGGCGGCTTTGCGTCGGGCGCCAAAGCCGGAGCGGCCGCTGCCGGGGCGATTTCTGCGGACGGAACGGCTGGCGGCGCCGTGGAACTCGGCATGTCGCAGGCGGCGAGCAGCAGCATGGGAAGCAGAAGCAGGTGGCGGAGCACTGACATCGGACGCGTTTCCGGAAGGTGAACCAGCCCAGGCTGGTGGTATCTGTTGATTCAATCGTGAAGCGGCGGGCGCGCTATCGGCAATGCCACACGCGCATTGCCAGATTGCGCGACTATTCCGCGCCGCTCAGGCGCTGGCGAAGGAAGGTGTACTGCAGCGCATTCATGTAGGCCGACTGGCGATTGTTCGCCGCGCCGCCGTGGCCGCCCTCGATATTCTCGTAGTACCAGACGTCGTCGCCGCGCGCCTCCATCTTGGCCATCATCTTGCGCGCGTGGCCGGGATGCACCCGATCATCCCGCGTCGAGGTGGTGAACAGCACGGCCGGGTATTTCTGGCCTTCCTTCAGCAGATGGTAGGGCGAGAAGGTCTTGATGAATTCCCATTCTTTCGGCTTGTCCGGATCGCCGTACTCAGCCATCCAGGAAGCCCCGGCGAGCAGCTTGTGATAGCGCTGCATGTCGAGCAGGGGTACCGCACTGACGCCGGCCGCGAACAGTTCTGGATACAGCACCACCATGTTGCCGACCAACAGGCCACCGTTGGAGCCGCCGAGAATGCCGAGATGTCTTGGGGAGGTCACTTTGCGCGCGATCAGATCCTGCGCCACCGCCGCGAAGTCCTCATAGGCTCGATGCCGATTCTGCTTCAGCGCAGCCTGGTGCCAGCGTGGGCCGTACTCGCCGCCGCCACGGATGTTGGCGATTACGTAAACGCCGCCGCCCTGCAGCCAGCCGCGACCCACGGTCGCGCTGTAGCGGGGTGTCTCGGAGACCTCGAAACCGCCGTAGCCGTAGAGTTGGGTCGGATTCTCGCCATCGGCTTCGAGGAACTTCGGGCCGATCTGGAAGTAGGGCACGCGAGTGCCGTCCTTGCTCTGCGCGAAGTGCTGGCTGATTGCCAGATTGGACGCGTCAAAGTAGGCCGGAAGCTGCTTGATCTGTTCGGGTGCCTTGCCGATGCTGCCGATTGCGAGCGTGGTCGGGGTGAGGAAATCGGTGGCCGTCATCCAGTAGTCGTTCGACTCGTCCGCATCGATTGCGCTGATGCTGACGGTGCCGAAATCCGGCGCCCCGGCCAAGGGTTCGCGTTGCCAGCCATCCTTGCCATGGCTGAGCACGTAGATGCGGTTCTTGACGTCTTCGAGCACATTGATGAAGTAGTGATCCTTGAGCGCGCCGTAGCCATCCAGCGAGGTACGCTCACCCGGTTCGAACAGCACATCGAATTCCCGCTTGCCTGCAAGGAAGTCATCCAGCTTGGCAAACAGCAGGCTACCTGCCGGGTAAGTCTTGCCACCCACTTCCCAGGCGTCGCGCAGCTCCAGCCCCAGCCAGTCGCGGAACACCGACTTCTTGGCGCTGTTCGGGGCATCGATCTTGCTCAGGGCGCCATCGGTGCCGCGCAGGTAAAGTTCATCGTTGTAGAACGCCAGCACGCGGGCGACCAGGTCACGGCTGAAACCGGGCGTGTGATCGCGGTACGCGTAGATGTACATGTCAGCCTCGGTACCTTCGTACACCGGCTTGGCCTCGGCCATCGGCGTGCCGCGCGTCCACTCCTTTACGATGCGTGGGTAGCCCGAACTGGTCGTGCTGCCGGCGCCGAAATCGGTGAACACGTAGACGCGGTTCTCGTCGATCCAGCCCAGGCCACCCTTGGCCTCCGGTCGCAGGAAACCGTCTTCGACGAAGCGGCGTTCCTGCAGGTCGAATTCACGCGTGACGCTGGCGTCGGCGCCGCCGCGTGACAGCGAGATCAAGCAACGGCGATACTCGGGCCGCAGGCAATCAGCACCGGCCCAGACCCAGTTTTCGTCCTCGGCCTTGGCCAGCGCATCCAGGTCCAGTACGGTTTCCCAGGCCGGCTCGGGCTTGCGGTACTCGGCCAGGGTGGTGCGCCGCCACAAGCCACGCTCGTTGGTGGCATCACGCCAGAAATTGTAGAAGTACTCGCCCTGCTTGCCGACATAGGGAATGCGCGAGTCCGAATCGAGGATCTTCAGCAGGTCCGTGCGCAGCGCTTCAAAACCCGGTTCCGCCTCAAGCGTGGTCTGGGTCTTTGCGTTGCGCTGCCGCACCCAGTCGAGCGCCTTTTCGCCCTCAACGTCTTCCAGCCACAGATGTGGATCGTCGCTCACGGTTTCGGCCTGCAAAGGAAGGACAAACAAACCGGCCAGAAGGCAGGCCAAGGGAAGCAGGCGCATGCGACGCTCCGGCAAAAATTCGGGGAAAGGGCAGGCACGCTAGCACGCTCGCCCGGCCCAGCAACCCTGCCCAAAGTCATGGGTGGTTTAGCTGGCGTAGAAAGCGGCGGGCGGTTTCGCCATCCTCGTAGTAGTCCAGCTTGCTTGGCAGCTCGCCGTACCCGGCGCGTTGGTACAGTGCGATGGCGGCTGCATTGTCGGCACGCACTTCAAGTCCCAGCAGCGAGCATCCTCGCTGGCGGGCGCAGGCTTCAGCGTCCTGCAACAACCGCGCTCCAGTGCCATGGCCACGAGCACGCGGCGCAACCACCAGTGAATAGAGCCGGGCTCGCTGGCTTCCGCGGCGCGTGAACAGCAGGGCGTAGCCGAGCAGGCCGGATTGGTCTTCGACAATGCGGAAGGCGTGGTGGCCCCCAACAATGTGGCGGCGCATCTGGCGGGCCGAAAGTCGATCACCAGGAAACGAGGCTTCGAGGGACAGCAATTCGGGCAGGTCGGCAAGCCTGGCGTCACGCAGGGAAGGCAAGGTTGGCATGCCGGTTACGATAGCTTAGCGATGGTCCGCGTCATCGTTGGCCTGAAAGGGCGGGCCACCTGGCGAGATCCAGCCGGGTGGCCCGCGGGGCAGTGGCTTATTCGAAACCGTCGGAAAAGATGCGCGATTCCAAGGCCGTACTGGTGGCGTTGTTGTTGCCGAGCGCCTCGTCAACCACATGATTTGGCGCGGCCGCGTCGGTGGTTACTTCGGCCTCGAGTATCAGGCTGCCGTCCACCAGTTCGGCAATCTCGCCTACCAGGGTGAAGTCCAGTCCGCTTCCAGGGGGCAGTTCCTCCAGAGTGCTGATGTCACCACTGCCGGTCTCCGAGGAGCACAGCGCGCTTCCGACTGGCTCACAGATCCAGTCGGACGCGATCAGGGATGGATCGGCTACCACGTTGATGCTGGAACCTGGCGCCGCATCCGGTCCGGCGTTGCGGACTTCAATGAGATAGGTGACCGGCTGGCCCGTCTCAATCTCTCCGTCGCCCAACTGGATCGACACCGACAGGTCCGCTATCCGCACCACATCGAGCGCCTGTGCGGCGGAAACGCTGTCGTTGTGTGTTTGCGATCCGCTGAAGCTGGCGGTGAGCAGGCGCGGCCCCGGCGTGGCGAATGCAATCGTGCAACCGAACGTCGCCTCGCTGCCGGAGCTCTGGGGCGGTCCGGCGTCTATGCAGCTTTCGCCGGTATCGGCAGAGATCTCCACTGTGCCGTCGGCAGGCGCGGTGGCCGTACCGGTCACGGTGACAAGCAGATTCACGTCGCTGCCGAGAGCTACCGGACCGACCACGGCGCCCAAGGATGTCGAGGTGTCTTCAGCGCCACTGATAAAGCTGGCGACTACGGTGCAATCCGCGATGACTGGATCGGTGGTGAAGATCCCACCCGCCAAGTCACCGCCGCAGGAACCACTTACACCGTCGATACTGAATCCAACATCGGGCGTCAGGGTGAAGGCCGTGGTCTGGCCATGCGTGACCGACTGCGGCGAATTGGGCGTGATGCTGCCGCCGGCGCCAGCAGACGGTGTGACGGTGTAGCTCAGCGCCACGAAGCTCGCCACCACGGTGCAGTTGCCGGTGATGGCACTGGTGGTGAAGGTGTTGCCCACCAGTGAGCCTCCGCAGGTTCCACCGACCGAATCGATCGCGAACCCGACACTCGGCGTCAGGGTAAAGGCCGTGGTCTGGCCGTGGGTGACCGATTGCGGCGAGTCGG
>JBBSJP010000014.1:0-97566 GCA_038257155.1 Lysobacterales bacterium
AGCTCTTCCGGCGTCGGCTCGCGGCCGAACTGCTGCAGCATCTGGCGGGAAATGCGGTTCAACTTGTTGATCGTTTCGATCATGTGCACCGGGATGCGGATGGTGCGCGCCTGGTCGGCGATCGAGCGGGTGATGGCCTGGCGGATCCACCAGGTGGCGTACGTGGAGAATTTGTAACCGCGGCGGTATTCGAACTTGTCGACCGCCTTCATCAGGCCAATGTTGCCTTCCTGGATCAGGTCGAGGAACTGCAGGCCGCGGTTGGTGTATTTCTTGGCGATCGAGATCACCAGGCGCAGGTTGGCTTCGACCATCTCCTTCTTGGCCTTGCGCGCCTTGGCTTCGCCGATCGCCATCGAGCGGTTGATTTCCTTGATGTCCGACAGCGACAGGAACACCGCCTGCTCGGAAGAGATCAGACGCTCCTGCTCGGCGACGATGGCGTCCTTGTGCTCGCGCATGCCCGAAGCCCACTTCTGCTTGCGCCGGATCACGTCGTCGGCCCAGCCGGTGGTGGTCTCGTTGCCGGGGAAGCTGCGCAGGAAATCCTTGCGCGGCATCTTCGCCAGGCGCACGCAGATGTCCATGATGTGCTTCTCGTGCAGGCGCACCGACGCGACCACTTCACGCAGCTTGCGGGTGAGGGCTTCCACCATCACCGGCGGCAGCTTGAGCTGCAGGAACTCCTCGGCCATCTGCTCGCGCAGCTTGAGCACCTTCTTGTCGGCCGGACCCAGCTTGGCGTGCGCCTTCTGGAACTTGCCGTAGTAGGAGCGCATCAGGTCCATGCGACGTGCGACTTCGACCGGGTCCGGGCCGGTATCGACCACAGCTTCGTCCTCGACGTCGTCGGAGTCGTCGTCGCTGTCTTCGGTTTCAGCCTCTGCAACGCGCGCGGCCGGCACCGGCACGGCCGGCTCGGCGTCCATCGCATTGGGATCGATGAAACCGGTCATCACTTCGGCGAGGCGCTTCTTGCCCTCGAGGTGTTGGTCGAACTCTTCCAGCAGCAACTGGATCGACCAAGGGAAACTGGCCAGCGCGGACTGGACCTGGTTCAGGCCTTCCTCGATGCGCTTGGCGATCGCGATTTCACCTTCGCGAGTCAGCAGTTCGACCGTGCCCATCTCGCGCATGTACATGCGGACGGGATCGGTGGTGCGGCCCACTTCGGCGTCGAGCGCGGAGAGCGCAGCGACGGCTTCTTCGGTGGCGGCTTCATCATCGGTCGCAACCGGCGCTTCCGACAGCAGCTCGGTATCGGGCGCAACTTCGTGCACCTCGATGCCCATGTCGTTGATCATGCCGATGATGTCTTCGATCTGTTCCGGATCGACGATGTCGTCCGGCAGGTGATCGTTGACTTCGGCGTAGGTCAGATAGCCCTGCTCGCGGCCCTTGGTGATGAGCTGCTTGATCTCATTCTGCTGCTCTTGGGGTTCTGTAGCCATGTGCGAGAGCGCTCAAAAGGGTGGTAAAGAACAAACCAGTATACCAGCGGATTTCAGGCTCCGCTAAACGGCTGTCACAGTTGGGGAAAATTCCGTGATCTGGAAGCATTTCGACCGCTGGGACCGGCTCATTCAGGTCTCCAGCCAGAACGTAACCGGGCCGTCGTTGACCAGGCTGACCCTCATATGGGCGCCGAAGCGACCCGTTGCAAGTCCAGGATGGCGTTCACGCAGCACCGCTTCCAGTCGCTCGAAAAGGCTGCGCCCAAGCGCCGGATCGGCAGCAGTAGTGAAACTGGGCCGCATGCCCTTGCGCGTGTCGGCCGCCAGGGTGAACTGGCTGACCAGGAGCAGATCACCGCCCGTTTGGCTCAGCGACAGGTTCATTCGTCCCTGCCCGTCAGAGAACACCCGGTAACCAAGCAGACGCTCGGCCAGGCGCTGCACGTGGGACTCATTGTCCTGTGGCTGCACCGCAACCAAGGCCAGCAGGCCCGGGCCAATGGCGCCGACGGTTTCCTGCTCGACCTCGACACGGGCCTCGGTGACGCGTTGGATCAGGGCGATCATTGGTTTGGGAGCGGGGAACGGGGAACGGGGAACGGGGAACGGGGAACGGGGAACGGGGAACGGGGAACGGGGAACGGGGAACGGGGAGGGTCGCAAGCTGTGGGCGGCAATGCAAGGCTGAAAACAGGCATGCCTTCGGAAGGCTAACCGCAGGCCGCGGCCGGTAGACTGGCGGCATGTCGGATTCTTCCCTGCCCTGGCCTGCGCGCTGCGCCTATTCGGTCATCTGGCTGCTCGGCCGCCTGCCGCTTTGGCTTCTGCATCGCATCGGCGACGCGCTGGGTGTGCTCACCGCGCTGCTGCGCCTGCCGGCGGCACGCTACACGCGGCGCAATATCGAGCGCTGTTTTCCACACATGCCCCGCGATGAGCAGCGCGCGCTGGAGCGTGCCAGCCTGCGCGAAGACGGCCGCACCATGGCCGAGACGGCGCGCTGGTGGAGCCGTCCGGCGAGCGAGAACCTGAAGCTGGTACGCGAAGTACACGGCTTCGAGACGGTGCGCGAAGCTCTGGCCGCCGGCAAGGGCGTGATCGTCAGCGCGCCGCATCTTGGCAGCTGGGAGCTGCTTTCGCAGTGGCTGGCGGCCAATCTGCCGATGGCCGTGGTGTATCGACCGCCGCGCCAAGCCTGGCTGGAACCCCTGCTGCAACGCGGCCGGCGGAAGGCCACGTGCGAGCAGATCCGTGCCGACTCCGGCGGCGTGCGCGCGATGCTGCGCTGGCTGGTGCAAGGCAAAGCGCTGGGCATCCTTCCCGACCAGCAGCCCAAAGCTGGCGAAGGTGTGTTCGTACCGTTCTTTGGCATTCCCGCGCTCAGCATGACCCTGCTGCCGCGCCTGGCGCGACGCAGCGGCGCGGCGGTTATTCTCTGTTGCCTGTTGCGTCGCGACGATCACACGGGTTACGACCTGCACTTCCGCTCCGCGCCAGCGGCACTGCAGGATGAGGACAACATGGTTGCCGCCGCCGCGCTCAATGCAGCCGTTGAAGACTGCGTCCTGCTGGCGCCACGGCAGTACCAGTGGAGCTACCGCCGCTTCAAGCGACGACCCGACCCCACGGAAGCGAAGTTCTATGGAAAGCCCAATGCAACACGCTGAGGACAGCGCGCTGTCGCCGCCCGTTTCTGCAGGCGACAGCTTTGAGCCGCTGGCCGCGAAAGCGCGCGGCGCGATGCGGATCGCCGCCATGATCCGCTGCGCGTTTCTGCTTTTCCCGGTGGGCATGGCCTGCCTGATTGCGGTGCGCAAGTTCGATATCGGATTGCTCGCTGGGCTGGGCTTGTTCCTGCTCGGAGCAATCATCGCGCTGGGCTTTGGCTGGTGGTTCGGCGGTGCAAGCTGGCGACATGCCGGCGTAGCGCTGGACGAGCGAGGTATCGCAATCCGTCGCGGCGTATGGTTCAGAAGCGAAACTTTCGTGCCGCGCTCCCGGGTCCAGCACACCGACATCAACCGCGGGCCGATCGAGCGTTGGCTTGGCCTGGCCTCGCTGAAGCTTTACACCGCGGGAACGCGGCTTGCCTCGGTGCAGGTCGAGGGGCTCACCCATGACCGTGCCACTTCCCTGCGCGACGCCCTGGTGAGTCACGATGACGACGCCATTTGAGCCGCCAGCTGACCTAGGCGAACTGTCCCAGGATGCGCCGCGACGCCTGCATCCGATGTCCTGGCTGTTCGTTCTGCTGGTCAATCTGAAGGAGTTCGCCCTGCCACTGGTGGCGGCGCTGTTCTTCGGGCGCGACGGCAATGCCTTCTGGGAGTACTTCGGCATCGTCGGTGCCCTGGTGCTGGCCGGCATTTCGTTTGTGCAGTACCTGAGCTATCGCTACAGCATTGTTGGACCTGATCTGGTCATCCGCGAGGGCATCCTGAGCCGCAACGTACGCCACGTTCCGCTAGCGCGAATCCAGAACGTCTCCCTGCATCGCAATCCGCTGCATCGCCTGTTCGGCGTTGCCGAAGTTCAGCTCGAGTCGGCCGCGGGTGTGACTCCCGAAGCGAAGATGCGGGTGCTTTCGATGCAGCGCGCCGCTGAACTGGAGCAACTGATTCGGGAAGTGCGCCTGCACGCCCAGCACGGAGATGTGCTGTCCGCCGCCCAGTCCCAGGCTGATGCAGAGGAAATACTGGTAACACTGCCGAGCTCGGAAATCCTGCGGCTGGGCTTGATCTCGAATCGCGGCATGGTGGTGGTGGCCGGTGCCATCGGCGTACTCAGTCAGCTTCGCCCGGACGGATTTTCGCGCAGCATCGCCAACCTCGGTGAGCGACTGTTCGGACAGATGGCCACGCTGGGTCTGGGCCCCTTGCAATGGGTTCTGGCCGGCGTCCTGCTGGCATTGGGTTTCGTCATTCTGCTGCGACTGTTTTCGGTGCTGCTGGCGTTTCTGCAGTTCCACGGCTTCCAACTGGTCCAGACCGAAGACCGACTTCGCGTCGAGAGTGGTCTGCTGACGCGAATCCGCGCCAGCGCCCTGCGTCGCCGCATCCAGCACTGGACGGTGGACGAAAGCCTGCTGCACCGCTGGTTCAGACGCCAGTCGCTGAAAGTGGAAACCGCGGTTATGCAGGCGGCAAACCAGGCCGAGCGCGGACTCTCGCACCTCGTGCCGATCGGCGTCCCGGCAAGTATTGAAAAGATGCTTCAGCGCCTGCTGCCGCAAGCCGACTGGCCGAATCTGGACTGGCGCCCGCTGCATCCCAAAGCCTGGCGTCGGATGTTTCGTCCCGCCGTAGTCGTGCTGCTGCTGGTTTGCGCCGGACTGTCGCTGGGCAAGCCCGGAGCATGGGCCTGGATGGGCCTGCTGCTTCTGCCGCTAGCGCTGGCTTCGGCGCTGGGGCGTGGGCGATTTGGCGGATACGCACTGAGTGATCGGATTCTCGCCTTCCGCTCTGGCTGGCTGAATCGTCACTGGTCGATGGTGGAACTGCATCGGCTGCAGGGCGTACAACTCACGCGCTCATTGTTTGATCAGCGCAACGGCATGGCCAATGTCGTAGTCGATACGGCCGGCGCCAATCCGTTCGGGCACCGCATCCATATCCGCTACCTGCCAGAGGATGAGGCGCGAATGCTCTACCAACGGCTGCGGAGCAGCATTGAACCTACTCCCGCCAGAACGACGGCGTCAGCAGCACCAGTACGGTGAATACTTCCAGCCGGCCAAGCACCATGGCGAAGCTGCCGATCCAGATTGAGGCGAGGTTCGCGTCGGCGAAGTTGGAGGCCACCGAGCCCAGCCCAGGACCCAGATTGTTCAAGGTGGCGGCGGTGGCGCCAAACGCACTGATGTAATCCATGCCCGCCACCGCGAAGGCGAAGGCGATGAACACATAGACTAGAACGTACAGCGTGCAGAATCCGCCGACCGAAAGCACCACGCTTTCCGAAACACGACGATCGCCGATCTTGATCAGATACTGGGCCTTGGGGTGCACCAACTGGCGTACCTCACGCAAGCCCTGATTGATCACCATCATGATGCGCGCCACCTTCATGCCGCCGGAGGTCGAACCCGAACTGGCGCCAATGAAGCTCAGCATGATGATGATGAGCGGCCCGATGCCGTGCCATTCGGCAAAACTCTGGGTGCCAAAGCCACTGGTGGTGATCGACGAGACCACCTGGAAGGCGGAATGCCGGACCGAGTCGGCAACGCCTTCGTGTGCATCGCCGAACATCAGTACCAAGGCCACCATTCCGGTAGCTGCGGTGACGATCAGCAGAAACGCGCGCAGTTCTGCGTCGGCCTGGTAGGGCGCGATGGTGGCCCTTCGCCAGGCCAGAAAGTGCAGGCCGAAGTTCACACCTCCGGCCAGCATGAAGAAAATCGCGATCGATTCGATCAGCTGTGAATCCCAGTGACCGATGCTGGCATCCTTGGTAGAGAAACCCGCGGTTGAGACCGTGCTGAGTGAATGACTCACCGCGTCGAACAGCTCCATTCCCGCCAGCCAGTAGGCGATGGCGCAAAGCGCGGTCAATCCCAGGTAGATCAGCCACAGCACCTTGGCGGTTTCGGCGATGCGCGGAGTCAACTTGGAGTCCTTGGCCGTGCTTTCAGCGCGGAACAACTGCATGCCGCCGACGCGCAACATGGGAAGAATGGCAACCGCCAAAACCACGATACCCATGCCGCCTACAAACTGCAGCAACTGGCGGTACAACAGAACACTCTTGGGCAGATTGTCCAGGCCGACGATCAGGGTGGCACCCGTGGTAGTGAGACCCGAAACGGCCTCGAACATGGCGCGAGAGAAGCTGAGATTGGGCGGCGCCAGCATGAAGGGGACGGAAGCCGCCAGACTGGCCACCACCCACACACCGGTAACGATCAGGAAGCCGTCGCGCAGGCGCATGTCGTAGACGATGCTGCGTGCCGGCAGCCACATCAGCAGACCGACCGTTGACGATATGAGAAAACTCAACAGGAACGCCTGGGAAGTTGGCTCGCCCAGCGTCCAGGCCAGGAACAGCGGCGGCAATGCGATGACGGAAGAAAATCCGACCAGGACTCCCAGCACCCGCTGGATGGCTAGGAAACGCCGCGAAATCACCAGGTGGCATCCGCGCGGAACAGCGCCTCGACCTGCGGCAACTGGCGCTTGTCCATCAGGAACACGATGACGTGATCGTTTGGCTCGATGATCACATCGTGATGCGCGATCAGCAGCTTGTCGCCGCGCACGATGCCGCCGATGGTTGCGGCACTCGGCAGCTCGAGCTCCTCCAGCCCGCGACCGATGACCTTGGAAGTTCGCCGGTCACCAATCGCCACGGCCTCGATCGCCTCGGCAGCGCCGCGACGCAGGCTGTGCACGCGCACCATCGTGCCCTGGCGGATGTAGGTCAGCAGCGCACCCAGGGTCACCTGCTGCGGACTGACCGCGATGTCGATGCTGCCGCCTTCCACCAGCTCGGCATAGGCAGGACGATTGATCAGCGCGAGAACGCGCGGGCATCCCAGGCGCTTGGCCAGCATCGCGCTGAGGATGTTGGCCTCGTCGTCATTGGTAACCGCGCAATAGATGTCAGTCTGGTCGATGTTTTCTTCACGCAGCAGGTCTTCGTCGGCGCAGTCGCCGGCCAGCACGATGGAGTTGAGCAGGTTCTCGGCGATCAGTTTGGCGCGATCGCGCGAGCGCTCCAGCACCTTGACGCTGTACTGGCCTTCCAGCGCCTTGGCCAGGTTGCGGCCGATGTTGCCGCCACCGGCGATGAAGATGCGGCGCAGTGCCTTGTCGACCCGCCGCAGCTCGCTCATCACGATGCGGATATTGCGGCGGTCGGCGAGGAAGAAGACCTCGTCGTCGATCTCGACCACGGTGTTGCCATCCGGCTTGATGGGTCGGCCGCGTCGAAAGATGGCCGCAACACGGGCATCCACACCAGAAGGCAGATGCTGGCGCAGTTCGGAAATCTGGTGGCCTACCAGGGCACCGCCCGGCAAAGCGCGCACTGCCACCAACTGCGCGCGGCCGTCGGCAAAATCCAGCACCTGCAGCGCACCCGGGTACTCGATCAGGCGCTTGATGTGATCGCAAACCAGATGTTCCGGGCTGATGCCGACGTCGACCGCGGCGCGGCCGCGGGCAAGCAATTCCGGATGTTGCAGGTATTCGGCCTCGCGCAGGCGCGCGACCTTGGTCGGGGTGCGGTAGATCACGTCGGCAACCTGGCAGGCGACCAGGTTCACTTCGTCGCTGGAAGTGACCGCGATCAGCAGGTCGGCGTCTTCGGCACCGGCATGACCCAGCACCGACGGCAAGGAGGCATGACCCACCACGGTACGGATATCGAGTCGTTCGGACAGCTCGCGCAGACGGCCGGAATCGGCATCCACTACGGTGATGTCGTTGTTTTCCGAGGCCAGGGCCGCCGCTACCGATGAGCCGACCTGGCCTGCGCCGAGGATGAGGATCTTCATGACATCAATCGCCAGCAACGAAAGCCGGCATTGTCGCGCATTCGACCGCGGTGCGACATGCAGCGCTCAGCTGCGCAACTCGACGCCGAGATCCCGCAGCTTGCGATACAGGTGAGTGCGCTCCATGCCGGCCAGCTTGGCCAGTTTGCCCACGCTGCCTTCGACCTGCCCGAGCTGATGCATGAGGTAGGCGCGCTCGAATCGATCACGCGCCTCGCGCAGGGGCAGTCCGTAATCGATCTCGAAGGGCGAGCCGCGCACCTCGTTGCGCAGCCGACCGCTGAGTGCGGCCTCCACTTCGTCGACCTCGACCACTGGCTCGCCACCCAGCACCAGCAGGCGCTGCACCAGATTGCGCAGCTCCCGCACGTTTCCGGGCCAGTCATGGCGGCGCAGACGCGACAGGCTGGATTCGCTGAAGCGTCGCGACTCGAGCCCATCGCGTTCACACAACTGGGCCACGAAACAGTCAAGCAGATCGACCACGTCCTCGGAGCGGCGGCGCAGTGGAGGCACTTCCAGCGGAACGACGTTGAGCTGGTAGTAGAGTTCCTCGCGGAAGCGTCCGGCACGCACCAGAGCGTCGAGATCCTGCGCCGTGGCGGCCAGCAGGCGTACATCCAGTTCCACGGCGCGGGTACCGCCGATGCGCAGCAGGCTGCGTCGTTCCAGCGCGCTCGACAGGCGCAGCTGCAGCTCCGGCGTCAGTTCGGAGACCTCATCGAGAAACAGCGTTCCACCCTGCGCCTGTTCCAGCAGGCCCGGATGAATGATGCCTTCGTGCTCGGAACCGAACAGGCTGGCGGCAGCCTGTTCGGGCGGAATGCTGCCCGGACCGACCGCCAGGAACAGGCCTTCGCGACGTGGTCCAAGCGCATGCATCCAGCGCGCCACGCTCTCCTTGCCCACGCCCGACTCGCCGCGCAGCAGCACCGGTGTGTCATGCGCGGCGAGCCGCTCGACCCGCGCACGCAGGGCACGCATGGTCTCGCTTTCACCCACCGGCGCACGTCCGTCCTGCACCTGGCGACGCAGCGCCGCGTTGTCGCGCCGCAGGCGCGCCGCTTCCAGTGCGCGCTCCACCGTGATCAGCAGCTTGGCCAGCGTAATGGGCTTCTCGATGAAATCGTAGGCGCCCAGTCGGGTTGCCTCGACCGCCGTTTCGATGGTGCCGTGGCCCGACATCATCACCACCGGGCAGGGCAGGCCCGCGTCGGTCTGCCAGCTGCGCAGCAGGGCGATGCCGTCCTCGCCCGGCATCCAGATATCGAGTAGCAGCAGATCCGGCTTGCTGGCCGCCGCGACGCTGCGGCCTTCGGCAGCGTTGCCGGCCAGAACGACGCGATAGCCCTCGTCCTCCAGCACATCCTTCAGCAGTGCGCGGATATCGGGCTCGTCGTCGACGACCAGGATCAAGGCATCGGGCATGGATAAATCCGTTGTAAAAACGCAACAGAGTCTGCGCTGGCTGGTGCCGGGCCGCAAGCGCCATGCGGCAGTTCCAGGCTCCTGTCGCCGCCTGCGGGCTGCGCCCGGCCAGTCGTGCCGATACCATCGGCGGCCGCAACGCCAGTTCCTGAACCATGAAACGACATCGATTCCCTCCCCGCCTGATCGCTCTGCTGGCCGCCGTGCTGCCGCTGGCACTGGCGGCAGTCATCGTGCTGAACATGCCCCATGCAGCGCCTGAGAACGCTCAAGAAGATGCGGCACAGACAGTCATGCAGTCGGGCGACGAGGCTGCAGCCCAGGAGACCGCATCGGTCAATCCTGATTCACCATCCATCGAGCAGGCGGTCCCTTCATCCGGTCCCGAAGCAGGCATCGCAACAGCGAGAACCGACCCCGCGCAGCTGAGTCTGATCGAGCTGTTCGAACAGCTCGGTGACCGCGCCCGGGCAGGCGACGCAGTGGCTGCCTGCGAACTGGGTCACGTGGTGGCTGGGTGTCGCATGCACCTGGCTACGTACCATCATCCTGCCCAATCATCGGCTACTGGCAAAGAACTGGACCAGTTCATTGAGCGCGAGGCGAGCCGCCAGGAAGACGTCGCTCGTATGACGCGGCGTTGTGAAGGCATGAATCGTACCCATCAGGCCGAGGCCGCGCTGTTTACCGCGCGCGCCGGTCTAGCCGGGCACTCCGACTCTTTGATCGCCCTTTCCCAGCTCCCGCAGGACGCTCCTGCGGAGTTCATCAGCAATCCCCAGCTCATCGAGCTTTACCGCAGCCAGTTGTGGCCTGCGCTGCGCCGCGCCCTGGCTTCCAACCACCCGCAGGTGGCGGCTGCAGTGATGCTGCATTTGTCCAGCCCAATGGGTTCGCCAGTCGCAGGAGTAGTGCCGGATGCCTACAGGAACCCGCAGGTTGCGGCTGTGCTGGTCAAACAGTTGTCTCCCGGAATCTCCAACATGATGATGCTGGGCGGGTTCTACCCACCGCCCTCGCCCAAGGTGCTCGAAACCGCGGCGCTGTGGACCGATGAACTCTTCGGTGGCCGATTGCCCGAACCGGTCAGCCTCGAGGAACTCATGCGATACGCCACGCCTGACAGCGCCTCAACCTGTGCGGAGCCAGAAGCTTGGCTGGATATCCGCTGATCTTCGGCGCGGACAGAATGGCACCTGGTTCCAACCGGACTAGCCCGCCAAATTCGTTCACCCATGACGTCGCAACCACGCGCGGCTTCCGCGACTGCATGTTCATGTCGGCTCCACCGCTGCGCGGCTTGAGCCGACCTACGCCTACCTCATCGTAGGTCGGATCAAGCGCCGCCGCATCGCCATATCGAGCGATCGCATTGGTCGGCGCGGATCCGACGCACGACCCGCGGCAACAAGGTCATGTCGGGTTCACGGCGCGGATTGCCGACCCACCAAGAAAAACCTGCTGACTGCTCAGCAGGCTCCTACCGCAGCAGATCGCCAATTGCCAACGTCGGCGCCGAAACGAAAGAGGCCGCCCGAAGGCGGCCCCCAGTCTTGCTCAACCGATAGGCCTAAATCGCCGCGATGATCGCGTCACAAAACTCCGAGCACTTGTTCTCGGTTGAGCCTCCCATCAAGCGCTCGAAGTTGTAGGTCACACGTTTGGCGGCCGCACGATACGCATCGAACCACCTTCCCGAATGCGCAGTCAGACCCGTCACACAGAACAGTTCAGCAAGGGGGGGGGGTCCTTGAACCTTCAAGGGTCCCGCCGCGTGCAAGCTCCAGCCAGCGCCGATACTTCAGGGAGCGATGTCGCTCAGCCCATCCGCCGCAGGCTGAGCACACCGACCATGCCCAGGACCAGAACCAGCAGCCACAGGGCGGGCCCATCGAGGGTTGGAATCTGCATCACAGCGGCCTGCCCGCTGCCCGACAACACCACCGTGCTCGGGCTGCCCGCCGAATTGCTGACAATGTCGAAGCTGCCCGAATACACCCCAACGGCACCGCCCGGTGCAAACTGCACCGTGATTTCGCAGCTTTCTCCCGTTTGCAGCGTGACCGGCACTGCTGTGCAACTGCCGCCGATGATAGAGAAGGGTTGTTCCGGTGCGGTGATCTGACTTATGACCAATTCACCCATGCCTGTGTTGCTCACGGTCACTGTGGCCGTTGCCGAGTTGCCTAGCAACACGGTGCCGAAATTGAGTGCGGTGGGAGACACGTCGATTCCCGGTGGATCGTTTGCGCACGCCACCTCCACCGTGGTGACATTCGCGCCGGCCAAGGTGCCACTGCCATTGCTGACCGTGCAAGTCTGACTGGGGCTTCCGGGCTGGGTCAGCGCGGTGACGGCGTAGTTGCTGCCGTCGGCCAGCGCGGTCGCAAACGTGAAGGCCCCGTTGGCATTGATCGCCAGGTTGTCTGCGCCATTGTTCTGCAGCACCAGGCCGCTGCCGGAAAGCCCGGACACCGTGCCGCCAACCGTGAAGGTATCGGTCGAGCAGGTAACGACGACGGAGGTGACGTTCGCGCCGGCCAGGGTGCCGTTGCCACTGCTGACCGAGCAAGTCTGGGTGGGGCTTCCGGGTTGGGTCAGCACGGTGACGGCGTAGTTGCTGCCGTCAGGCAACGAGGTCGCAAAGGTGAAGGCCCCATTGGCATTGATCACCAGGCTGTCTGCGCTGTTGTTCTGCAGCACCAGGCCACTGCCGGAAAGCCCGGACACCGTGCCGCCCACCGTGAAGGTATCGGTTGAGCAGGTAACGACAACGGAGGTGACGTTCGCGCCGGCAATGGTGCCATTGCCATTGCTGACAGTGCAGGTCTGGCTGAGGTTACCGGGCTGGGTCAGCACAGTCACGGCGTAGCTGCTGCCGTCAACCAACGGGGTTGCAAAGGTGAACACCCCGTCGGCCGCGATGGCCAGATCGTCGCCGCCGTTGTTCTGCAGCACCAGGCCACTGCCAGCCAGTCCGGACACCGTGCCACCCACCGTAAAGGTATCGGTCGTACAGGTGACCGCGACATTGGTGACATCCGCGCCAGCCAGGGTGCCGTTGCCACTGCTGACCGAGCAAGTCTGGGTGGGGCTTCCGGGTTGGGTCAGCACGGTAACGGCGTAGTTGCTGCCGTCAGACAACGCTGTTGCGAAGGTGAAAGGGCCATCGGCCGCAATCGGCAAGTTGTCTCCACCGTTGTTCTGCAGCACCAGGCCACTGCCGGCCAGCCCGGACACCGTGCCGCCCACGGTGAAGGTATCGGTCGAACACGCGACGACCACGTTGGTGACATTGGCGCCGGCCAGGGTGCCGCTGCCATTGCTGACCGTGCAGGTCTGGCTAGGTGTGCCGGGCTGGGTCAGCACGGTGACGGCGTAGTTGCTGCCGTCAGGCAACGCAGTTGCAAACGTGAAAGAACCATCGGCCGCGATCGGCAAGTCGTCGCCGCCATTGTTCTGCAGCACCAGGCCACTGCCGGCCAGCCCGGACACCGTGCCGCCCACGGTGAAGGTGTCGGTCGTGCAGGTGACCGCGACATTGCTGACATTCGCGCCGGCCAGGGTGCCGCTGCCATTGCTGACCGTGCAGGTCTGGCTGAGGTTGCCGGGCTGGGTCAACACGCTGACGACGTAGTTGCTGCCGTCAACCAATGGGGTTGCAAAGGTGAACGATCCATCGGCCGCGATGGCCAGATCGTCGCTACCGTTGTTCTGCAGCACCAGGCCACTGCCGGCCAGCCCGGACACCGTGCCGCCCACCGTGAAGGTATCGGTCGTACAGATGACCGCGACATTGCTGACATTCGCGCCGGCCAGGGTGCCGCTGCCATTGCTGACCGAGCAGGTCTGGCTGAGGTTGCCGGGCTGGGTCAGCACGCTGACGGCGTAGCTACTGCCGTCAACCAACGGGGTCGCAAAGGTAAACGCCCCATCGGCCGCGATGGCCAGATCGTCGCCGCCGTTGTTCTGCAGCACCAGGCCACTGCCAGCCAGCCCGGACACCGTGCCGCCCACCGTGAAGGCATTGGTCGTACAGGTGACCGCGACATTGCTGACATTCGCGCCAGCCAGGGTGCCGTTGCCGTTGCTGACCGTGCAGGTCTGGCTGAGGTTGCCCGGCTGGGTCAACACGCTGACGGCGTAGTTGCTGCCATCGGCCAACGGCGTTGCAAAGGTGAACGATCCATCGGCCGCGATGGCCAGATCGTCGCTACCGTTGTTCTGCAGCACCAGGCCGCTGCCAGCCAGCCCGGACACTGTGCCGCCCACCGTGAAGGCATTAGTCGTACAGGTGACCGCGACATTGGTGACATTCGCGCCAGCCAGGGTGCCGTTGCCGTTGCTGACCGTGCAGGTCTGGCTGAGGTTGCCGGGCTGGGACAGCACGGTGACGGCGTAGTTGCTGCCGTCAGCCAATGGGGTTGCAAAGGTGAACGATCCATCGGCCGCGATGGCCAGATCGTCGCCACCGTTGTTCTGCAGCACCAGGCCGCTGCCGGCAAGCCCGGACACCGTGCCGCCCACCGTGTATTCCACCGCCGCCTCAACACTAACCGAATCCAAACCGAACCCAGCTCCGCCAGTCCAGCCGGTAACGATAGTTGTCTGGAATCGAAGTTCAACCTGCCGGCCTCGAACAGCCGGAAGAATACTACTCACATCGATCGAGCGAAGATCCCAGGCGCTGACTCCATCGCTGTACGGAACCGTGTAGCTGTAAACAGTACCTACATTTACCGCACCATCCCAGAAAGATACTGTAAACGTTCTGGGGGTCCCGCTGTAACCGGAAACGCTGGTGTCGCGCCACGACAGCTGCAGCGCGCTGGAAGTCGCGGGCACATTTATCAATTGCGAAAGGACGTATGTGGTATTGGCAGGCCCATCATTCATGTTGTAAATGGCAAAGCTTCCGTCCACCGGATTGCCAGCTGCGCTGCATCCTGTGGAGGATACGTTCGAAACGTTCCAGTTACGCGGAGCGCTTGGGCAATTTCCCGTTCCTGCAGTCCCGCTTATCACCCAACCCGTAGCATTGCCGGTTTCAAATCCTCCATTGGAGACCAACTGGACCGCCTGAACCGTCGTTGCCGCACAAACAGCCAGTCCCGCGAAGAAAAATCGCGCCATCGCCGACTGCAGGCCGCCTGTTAGGCGTTGCGAATTGACTTGACGAAGTTTATAGCCGAACCGGTCCGGGATCAGCGCGCCCAATCGGAGAAGTATGCAAACCCGAGCAAACCAGCCTGCTACAGGCATCTGCTTCTCACCCGCCAGAGCAAGCCCGTCGCGCGATCCGCAATGGCCGGGCGCCTTGGCTTCCTTTTCTCTACCGGGACTCCCTTGCGCCGCTGGGTTTTGGGCCCCAACCGCGGAACTATATCCCCGGCGCGTTAAAGCGCTCGATTCCGAAGCGGCGTCACGGACAAAGGTGTGCATGATGTGGTCCCAGGAGGAAACGATGGATGTAATTGTTTCGAACACCGACGTGCACTCGACATTCAGCTAAGTCGAGGAGAATGGGCATGTCTTGACGGCGCGCATAGGCCTAGCGTGCCTCCCCTTCCGCCCTGTGTGCACGCTTGTTCACGGCCTGAGAGCCGGGTTTGCTATCACTCTTGGTTTGGGTCTGTGCGATTTCCCACACAGTGAGCTCGCGGGTCGGATCACTCCCCGCCGAACCGCCAGACCAAGCGGTTCGAACTATTGGCGCGGATCCGAGGTTCGACCCGCGAGAGCAGCATCGCTCGACACGCGACTGCACCGCGATGGCGTCTCCACCGCTGCCGGACCTGAGCCGATCCACGTCACGGAGGCAACCAGCACCCCTGAAACGCCAAGGGCCGCCCGAAGGCGGCCCCCAGTCTTCCTCAGACGATCAGGCAGGCCTACATCGCCGCGATGATCGCGTCGCCAAACTCCGAGCACTTGATCTCGGTCGAGCCTTCCATCAAACGGGCGAAATCGTAGGTCACGCGCTTGGCGGCGATGGCGCCGTCCATTGCCGAGATGATCACATCAGCGGCTTCGGTCCAGCCCATGTAGCGCAGCATCATCTCGCCCGACAGGATCACCGAACCCGGGTTCACCTTGTCGAGGCCGGCATACTTCGGTGCGGTGCCGTGGGTGGCCTCGAACACGGCGTGGCCGGTGACGTAGTTGATGTTGGCGCCCGGCGCGATGCCGATGCCACCGACCTGCGCGGCCAGCGCATCGGACAGGTAATCGCCATTGAGATTCAGCGTAGCGGAGACGTCGTACTCGGCCGGACGCAGCAGGATCTGCTGCAGGAACGCATCAGCAATCGCGTCCTTGATGATCAGGCCGGCACCGGGCTTGCCTTCCGGGATGACGTGCCAGGGGCCGCCGTCCAGCTCCACCGCGCCGTAGAACTCGCGCGCCACCTTGTAGCCCCAGTCGCAGAAGGCGCCTTCGGTGTACTTCATGATGTTGCCCTTGTGCACCAGGGTCACCGACTTGCGCTTGTTGGCGATCGCATAGCCGATGGCGCTGTGCACCAGACGCTCGGTACCCAGATACGAAACCGGCTTGATGCCGATGCCGACTTGCACCGGCATCTCGCGCTTCGGTGCGCCAATCCCTTCGAGGGCCTTCTGCCAGTCGGCCACCTTCTCGGCCGAGCCGAAGCGGATCTTGCCGTAGGCCTGCGGGAATTCCTTGGCGATGAAGTCAAGCACCTTCTGCGCTTCAGGTGTACCGGCGGCCCATTCGATGCCGGCGTAGATGTCCTCGGTGTTCTCGCGGAAGATCACCATATCGACCTTGCCTGGATCTTTCACCGGACTCGGCACGCCCTTGAACCAGCGCACCGGGCGCAGGCAGACGTACAGGTCCAGCATCTGGCGCAGCGCGACATTGAGCGAGCGGATACCGCCGCCGACCGGCGTGGTCAGCGGGCCCTTGATCGACACCAGATAGTCACGGCAGGCCTGCACCGAGGCTTCCGGCAGCCAGGTGCCGAACTGGTTGTTGGCCTTTTCGCCGGCGAAAATTTCCAGCCAGTGGATCTGGCGCTTGCCGCCGTAAGCCTTGGCAACTGCAGCGTCGAGCACGCGCACCGAGGCGCGCCAGATATCGGCGCCGGTGCCATCGCCCTCGATGAAGGGAATGATCGGGTTGTCCGGAACGGTGAGCTTGCCGCCGGCAATGGTGATCTTGGCACCGCCAGCAGGCGGGGTGAGTACGGGTTCGGCCATGGAATCCTCCGTGAAGGGACGCGGCCTGAAAGCCGCGATCCGGGATGGGAAGCAACCGGACCATTGTCCGGGTTTGCGTGGCGGGGGGGAAGGCGCTTGCTTGATGCAGAGCGGCCGGGTCGGCACACCACGGTTTTCCGCTATGCGAAAAAGGCGGGCGTGCGCCTTACCCGCGCCAGCCGTGCGTCGGCGCGATTACGGAAAGAAGCGGTCTAACTGCACGCGCCTTGGTTGGAGCCCAAATGACCACTGCTATTGCGTTGTCCCAAGGCGTCGTGCGCCCCCTCGAAGTTCTGGCCTTGTTGGCGATGTGCTGGTTTATGCTGTGGATCATGAGTTTCCTTTCGCTGCGATGCGCTTCAGCGTCTCGGCAAGTTGGCGAAAGTCGGCTTCGCGCTTGGCATCGGAGCGCTGCGCAAGGTTCTGCAGCTTGCGTCGCACGCCTGGAAGGTTGGCGGCGTGCGGCAGGCCGATGAGCGCAAAGTCGGGGACCTCGCGTTCCACCGACACGAGAAAGTCGCGAGCTGCCTTGTCCATCAACCCAGGAAGCTGCGCAAGCAATCGGCTCCTCGTGGCGAGCAGCTTTTCCACCGTCGTCGGCTGGGCGGTCATTCCATCGAACTGGGTGCGAAAAGACGTTGCGAGATCGCGTGGCTCGCTCGGTTCAAGCAGCTCCGACGCCGGCTTGGGACTCGCGGTCAGATAGACGAGGAAGGTGCGCCACAGGTGCGCGTCGAGGCGCCCGGAGTCGAGTAGCAAGCCGATGTCGAAGAGATCACGTGGGTGCTGTCGGCTCAAGGCCGCTGCGAGCTTGCCCGCGTAGAGATCAGCGAAGTCGAGTACCAGCATTTGCGCGAAGCCGAACTCGGCCTGCACCCGGGGCTGCACGGTCATCACCCGCACGGGATGAACCGTTCCGCGCATCACTGGCGTGGTTTCGATCTGTACGCGTGCGCCCGGGCGGGAGGCGATCAAGCGGGTAACACTGTCCGCGCCTGCCGGGGCGGACGCGGCGACATGCAGGCGCAAGGGCGGTGCGCGCAGCACCCGCGCCAGCGCATCGAGCGCCGCGGTGATGGCGCGCCGATCTTCAGCGAAATCGGCGACCGGCAGCCAGGTCAGATCCACATCGACGGACAACCGCGGCAGGTCGTGCTCGAACAGGTTGATTGCGGTTCCACCCTTGAGCGCGAAGCGCGGCTCGCGGGCTATCACCGGCAGCAGGTCGGTCAGGAGCTGGAGCCGCTCGCGGAACGGGTCAGCCCAGTTGTTCATCGAGGTCCTTCGGCAGGCTGATCCCATACTTCGGGTGCAAGCGTTCGCCGGCGCGAAGGACACGCTTGCCCGCGCCCAGATCGACGCCTGCGAGGTCCAAATGCGGGAACCAGGCATGACCGTGGCGTTCGGCCAAGGCGAGGAACAGGCGCTTCACCTTGACGCTGGTGCAGCGTCGCAGCAGGGCGCTCATCAGCTCCGGCCGGAGCCGCGACATGCCTTGGAGGATGGCGTCGACCTCCACCGCCGAAGCGTTATGCGGGACTTCGAGCAGCAACTCCAGGATGGCGCGCTCCGGGAGCGCCGTCGCGAGCGGAGTGTCTGGTCGGTCGCCAGGCATCGACTCCAGTCCTGCTTCGCGCAGCGCCTCTTGATCAGCGAGCAGTTCGGGCGTCAGCATGGCCAGCCCGAGCTTCGCGTCCGGCATCACGGCGAACGTCTCCGGCAAACCGAGGCGACTTACCCAGCCGGGCAGTCGCGCCCGGCCGCACAGTGTCACCGAGGCCGGTCCCATCCGCAGATAGTGGTCATGGCCTTGAAGGCTGAGTGCACGACGTCCGCCCACGTGGAGCGGCAGCCCGGCCAACCGCTGCAGCGAAAATACGACCGTCTGCCAGGTCGGCTTGCTGCCGGCGCGATGGAACACGCCTCGCGCGGGGGACTGCAGCCAGCCGCGTTGAACGTAGTGTCCGAGCAGGCTGCGCGTGTAGCCACGTGCCAACAGCCAGCCTGAGGGCGCGAGCCAGCCGTCGCCAAGTTCGGCGAGAAGGAAGTTCAGTTTAAACTGTTTTTGTCCAGCCATACTGGGCATATAAGCACAACATCGAACCGAACACGGTCATTGGTTTGATTCTTCATAATAATGTCCAACATCGTTGGACAAAATGACGCTTCGAGCTCAGGGCTGATCGAAGCTTCCCCATGAGACGGAGCTCGTGTTGATCTCGCCCACCTCGTCCAGTCGAGGTTGCGCTCGAAATCTCGACCATTCCCTGCTCTCGTGCCTCTCGGAAACAAGTGCGCGCAGATCGTTCCACTTGGCCGACCCCATGTCAGGCCAGCTGGAAGTCCAGATACTGGAATCCATACTCGTCGTGGTGCGCGAGACCGGCAAGCAGGTTCAGCGATTGTGCGAAGTCCGGCGTGTACTCCACCACGGTGTGGAACTCGCCGTTCTCGCCGCAGCGGTCGACTGCCTCCGGTAGCTCTGCCAGCAGCGCCGCATCGAATGTGCGACCCGTAAAACTGGCGTCCAACTGACGCGTGTCGACGCAGCACAGGCGCGCACGCAAGCCTTCGGCCAACATGGCGCGCGCCAGGCTGGCGGTTTCGCTGCCCCAGATGGGAAATACGCCCTGCCAAGCATGCCGCTGAAGCAGCGATTCGCGGAATTCCCGTACGTCAGTCAGGAAGAGATCGCCAAAGGCGATGTGTGCGATGCCGGGCCAGCGTGCTTTCGCCTCGTCAAGCGCTGCGACCAGACGGGCTTCGTACAGCGCGTTGTCGGGATGGCGCGGCTGGCGCGCTTCGATCACCGGCAGGGCCAGCGCGGCAGCCTGCGCCTGCAGAATCTCGTGGCGGATGCCGTGCATCGCAATGCGGCCAGTGTCTTCGACCACCGTGGTCAGCAGGGCCACCGGCTCGAACTCGCCTTGCTGGCGCAGGCGGTGCAGGGCGAAGGCGGCGTCCTTGCCGCCGCTCCAGGAGATCAGGATGGGAGTCATGGGCGCAGGATAGCGCCCAATCCTCTCCGTATGAGGGATTCAACCTGGGGCCCGTTCGTGGATGCGAACTCGGACCAAATGCGGTGACGGCGCAAAGATGAAATCGTCGAATACCCGCAGGTCGAGGCAGCGCTTCGCGCCCTCGCGCTGCGTGCGACTACCTGATCGTGGTGAGGCGGCCGGACCGAGCGTTGCGGAGGCGTAGCGGCGAGGCCGACGAACGAGAACGTGGTTCGAGGCCTCATGATCGAATCATGGCTCCTCTCCATGAACCCATACCCAAACTCATCGAATCCCTAAATTGGTCTTGCACCCCGACGTCGGCTCCACCGCTGCGCGGCTTGAGCCGACCTACGTGGGCTTGCTCGTAGGTCGGATCAAGCGCCGCCGATTAGCCGGGCCAACGATCAAACGTGTCGGCGCGGATCCGACGCACGACCCGAGAGGGATTAATGATCCCTGGGCAGGTCTGCCGGAAGTCGGACAGGAAGCTCACCACGAACGGTGTGCAAAGGGACATCCCGGAGCTAGGAGCGCCAGGGTGGAGAGGACTCGATGGTCACTGCGCAGTGACTCGCTTTACTTCAGCCAAGGCCTTGGCGTAGCGCTCCAGCGCCGGGCTTCCATCGGCAAGCTGGCCACTGGCAATGCGATGTGCGCGCTCGATATGCTGGCGCGCGGCCTCGAACTCGGAGCGATCGAGCAGAAAGCGGCCATAGCTGAGATGACTGTTGGCTGCGCCGAGCGTGTCGCCTTGTCCGGGTTGTTGGTGCAAGCTCATCGCTTGCAGGTAGTGCCTGCGCGCGTCGGCGTCTCGACCCAGGGCGGCCAGTACATTGGCCTGCGCGATCAGCCCGGGAACAATCATCGGACTGTCGTCGCCAAAAACTCCGCGCCGCAGGGCCAGACTTTCGCTCGCGTGCTCCAGCGCCTGGTCCAGCTGACCGGAATCGCGCTCGATATTGGCGAGCACCGCCAGCGTATTGGCCAGTGAGGCCGCCGCCGTGCCCGCCCGGCGCTTGCGCTGGACCGACTCGGCGGCGGCCAGTCTTGCCTCATCCAGACGCCCCTGCGCGCGCAGCGACTGGGCCAGGTTGTGCAGCGGCGAGATTACCGCTGCGGTGTCTTCGCCGCCGACCTGGCGATGCAGTGCGATAGCGCCGCGCAAGGTTACTTCAGCTTGCGCATGGTGACCGAGATCGTTCTGCAACAGACCGACATTGTTGTGCGAGTCGGCCAGATCGGAATCGACCGGCCCGTTGCGCAGGCGCCAGTCGAGTGCGCGCACCAGCATGGTTTCGGCTTCGGCGAGGCGTCCGAAGCGGCGATGGACATCGCCCAGCCGGTTGAGCGAATCGGCCACGTCGGCACCGTCGGGCCCGGCATGCTGTTCACGCAGGCGCAAGGCATCGGTCATCAATGCCGTGGCCTGCGCATCGTCGCCCAGGTTGGCATAGGCAAGGCCAATGACCTGCAGCAGGCGAGCGCGGGCCAGCGGATCGCTGGCCATGGCCCCCGGCAAGCGTTCGGCGCCCGCCTCCAGCAGGTCGCGCGCGCGCAGGTCTCCGGCTCCCGCCACGCGCGGATCCGATGCACCGAACAGTTCAATCAGGAAATCAGCGGTCTCCTGCGAGATGCGCGCCTCGCGCTGGGCGAGATCGCGCTCGCGCGCCACGCGCTCGGCCTGCCAGGCCATCGCCCCGGCGAAACCGACCAACACGAGCAACATCAGGGCAGCGGCCGCTGCGCCAAGCGGATGGCGCCGCAGCAAGGTTCGCAGTCGATAACCGGCTGAATCCGGCCGTGCCTGCACGGGCAGGCCTTGCAACCAATGCCCGATGTCTTCGGACAACAGCGCGGCAGAGTCGTAGCGGCGTTCGGCCTGCTTGTGCATGGCCTTGCCGAGGATTGCATCCATATCGCGCGCCGCACCGCCGCGCCTGCCGCTGAGCTGCGACAGCGGCGTCGGTTGCTGCTCGCAGACGATGCGTTCGATCTCGGAAGGCCGGGTCGAATCGATCCGGTACGGACGCTGCCCGCTGAGCAATTCGTAAAGCAGCACTCCCAGCGAATAGACATCGCTGGCCTGCGAGACCGGCTCGCCGCGCACCTGCTCGGGACTGGCGTAGTGCGGCGTCATCGCGCCGGCCATGGTCGGCGCCGACTCCGTCGTTTCGGCTTCACCGAGCAGCTTGGCGATGCCGAAATCGAGCAGCTTCACTTCGCCGTGCCGATCGACCAGCACGTTGTCGGGCTTGATGTCGCGATGCACGATCAAGTTGGCATGGGCGAACTGTACCGCGGCGCAGAGCTGCTGGAACAGGCGCAGCCGAGCCGCTCGATCCAGGGCTTGCTCCTCGGCATGCCGGTCGATGCGCTGGCCCTCGACATACTCCATGGCGACGTATGGCGTTCCGTCGGCATCTTCCCCACCGTCGATGAACTGCGCGATATGCGGGTGACGCAGGCGTGCCAGCAGGCGACGCTCCAGCGCCAATCGTTGCCGCACGCTTGCGCTGCCGGCAGCACTACCCAGACGCTTCACCGCCACCAGTTGGGTGAAATCACCGTCACCTCGCTGGCACAGGAACACGGCTCCCATGCCACCTTCTCCAAGCCGCCGCAGCACCTCGAAAGGACCAATGCGCGCTGGCAGGGTCGGGGCCAGCGTTTGCACCGCGCGGTCCACTGAAGCACGCAGCGGATCGGCATCGCTGTCGGCCGCACGCAGCATTGCGCGCAGGCGAGCCGCAAGTTCGGCCGACTCGACCTCCAGCTCGCGCAACAGGTCGTCGCGCGATCCCGCATCCATTTCCAGCGCCTGGTTGAACAGCGCATCCAGACGGCGGAACGCGGCCTCGCTCACGCGCCGTCCTGCAACGCCGTGGCCAGCCAGGCGCGCGCGGTACGCAGATCGCGTTTGACGGTCGCTTCGGACACCTCCAGCGCCTGCGCCAGTTCGGCATCAGCCAGGCCGCCGAAGTAGGACAGCTCGATGGCACGCGCCTTGCGCGGATCCAGGGTGGCGAGTTCGGAGAGTGCGCGGTCGAGATCCAGCAGGTCGATGTCCTGCGCACCTTCCTGACCCACCAGACGCGAATCCATTGTGATTGCACGCAGGCCGCCGCCGCGCTTGTCGCGACGCCGCTCACGCGCATGGTCAACCAGCACCTGGCGCATCGCGGTGGCGGCCATCGCCATGAAGTGCGCGCGATCGTGAAACGCCATGCGCAGTCCGCAGAGCTTGAGAAACGCCTCGTGCACCAGTTCGGTCGGCTGCCAGGTCGGATTGCCCGATTCACGCTGCAGCCTGGCGCGTGCCAGCGCGCGCAGTTCGGCATGCGCGGCTTCCCAGACCTGGGCGCGCGCCGCGGCATCGCCCTGTGCCGAGCGCTGCAGCAGCTGGGTCATCTCGCCAGCGGGAGGAGAGGACGGTTCGCTCATGGCGACACCTTAGTCCTGATCCGATCCGATGCCAAAGATCGCCTAGAGCAACTGAACACCCTCCGGATCCTTGCCATGCGCGTCATCCAGTTACTCGCCATCCTGCTGCTCGCAGGCTCTTCCAGCTTCGTGGCTGCCAGCGGCGGCGCCTCGCGCATGCCCTGGCATGAGTACAGTGAAGCCGAGATCGAACGGGCCATCGAGGGCCTGCGCAAGATCAACTCGCCCGACCTGAGCCCGCAGCGCATCGATGCATTGGCGCAGCGCGCAGCGAATAAGCAGCTCACCGCGGCCGATGACGAACTGGTCTGCATCGGCATCCTGGGCGGCACCTTTGCGTTCACCTTCGGCATTGGCCTGGTGCCCAATCCACCCTGGGACTACCTGTTCGGTCAGCTCCCTGCCTACGCCACCAATCTGGGGCTGAAGTTTTGCCGCCCGGTGCTGGAAGTGCCGGCGGATATCGCCGTGTACCCGAACGTCACCACGGCCGCAGGCCCGAGCTGCGCCTACACCTTTACCCAACCGATCATCGAGGCGACGCGCTCGGATTTCATGGGCCTGCCGCTGAAGATCCTCGGCCACTGGGGCTTCAATGCCACCTCCAGCTCGCGCTCATTCGGCACGCCCTCAGCCTTCCACTACAACACCGATGTAAAGGTGCGCATGTTCCTGCCCGGCGAAGCGCCGCCTGGCTTCCTCAACGAATTCGTCGACGAACAGTTCGTCGCGCAACTTACGCCCGGAGGCATCCTGGGCCCCAGCCTCGACCCGTTCGCCACCCTGGGTTGTCTGCTCGACGGCAGCATCACAGAGTCGGTCACCGGCACACCCTGCCCGATCGATCTCGATCGCCGCATCACCATGCCGATTGGCAGCCACACGATTGCCTGGCGCGCGGAAACCGAGCTCGGCCTGCTGGATATGCTGCCGCCGCTCTACGTGCCCGGCACACCACCCGGCTCGAAGAAGGAGCTGGCCAAGATCATCCTGAAGAACGCCTTCGATGCGCTGGGCCAGGCCTTCGTCGGCTCTTTCATGAAGAGCTATCCCACCGGCGTGGTCAGCCTGGGCGAGCAGCAGGTGCGGGTGTTCGACACCACCGTCCCCAGCATCACACTGGCCCCGGCCTTCCAGAACTTCCGCATCGAGGCGCAGGAACCCGGTGGGATGCGCACCACGTCGCTGCGCGATCTGCTGCGTCCCGGCATCACCGCCAGCGATGACTGCGATCGAACACCCCAAGTGACGGTGCCGATCGCGCCCTTCCTGGCCCTGGGCAGTCACCAGTTGACATGGACCGCGCGCGATGCCGGACCGGCACCCGCCGGCGGCGTCAACAGCGGCAGTTTGGTGCAGACGATCATCATCGAGGACACCCGGCCACCGGCGATCCAGGCTCCGCCGCCAATCGTGATCGAATCGGCCAGCGCACCCATTGCACTCGACATCGGCGTGCCCCTGGTGTTCGACGTGGTCGATCTTGACCCGAGCATCGAGCGCGACGGCCCAGGCAGTTTCCCGTTTGGCCTGACCGTGGTGCGCTGGCGCGCCGTCGACGCTTCAGGCAATGCATCGCCCTGGGTCGAGCAGCGCATTACCGTGAAACCGCTGGGCAGCAATCAGGTTCCGCTGGCCGCGCCTGCCAGCGCATCCGGCCTGTCCTTCAACGAGATCACCGTGCCGCTGGCGGCCAGCGATGCCGACAACGACCACCTGTTCTTCTACATCGATCGCGAGCCGGACGAGGGCTTCTTCGTGGCGCCCTTGCTGCCGGTGTTCGTCGAGGATCTGCGCGTGGCGCGTCAGACCAGCATCGAGGATCTGACGGCGCATTGCGAAACCGTCAATGCGCCCTTGCCGCCGCAGTACTTCGTGTATCTGCCCGAGTACATCACCGTGGACGACGAGGGCACCAGTTTCGTGATCGATCGCGAACTGTACTGTCAGGGGGCTGCCTTGCCGCGCAGTCTCTCCAGTCGATCGCGCATCGCCCGCATCAGCGCTGACGGCGAGCTGCTGGGTCAGTTTCTGCTCGGCTCCACCACCATTACCCAGCTCTCATTTCACCCTGGCGGGCTACCCGGATACGACCAGCCCTTCGTCTACTGGGTGGATCGCATCACGGAGCGACTGCTGGTGCTGGAACAGAGCCTGTCCGGATCGGCCGAAGCCATACGCCTGGATCTGTTGCCACCGGGAACCGTGCCTTTCAGCAATTATCGGTACGCCGCCATCGACAGCCAGGGCATCGCCTATGTCGCCAACACCAGTCGGGTCTACGCCTTCGACTTTCTGACCCGTCCGGTTGGCGGCAGCAACGGCATGCTGTTCCTCGGCCGCCTGGGTGCGCCCGCCACTCAGTCGACCGGCGACTTCGGCCAGGCCTGGGACATGGCTGTCGACAGTCAGGACAAGGTCTACGTCAGCGACCATGACCGCAACCGCATTCACAAATTCGACGCATCCACGCTCGAGCGCGTCGATGGCGGTTCCAACGTGTTCACCTCGGGCGAGTACATCGGCTGGCTCGGCGCCTGCAGCGGCGACAGCGCGCCCGGCGGGGCCGCAGTCTGCGACGTGGCCACGGGACGCAGCCTGGGCTACACCTGCAGCGACGCGATCTGCAGCGCCAGCCCGAATTCGGGCAGTGGGCCCGGACAGTTCAACCAGCCGCACGGCTTTGCCATCGATCCCAACGACATCCTCTACATCGCCGACCGCGGCAACAACCGCATCCAGCGCTTCACGCCCGAGGGACTGTTCGCCGGCCAGGCCAAGTCCGACTGCAGCGGCGTCAACTGCTTCATCGTGGGTCAGTTCGGCAGCGCCAGGAATGTCAGCGTCAATTCGACCGGCTTCTATGTGCTCGACGAGGACACCGATATCCTGCATATCTTCAGCGCCAATCCGGTGAGCATGACCGGGCCGAGCACGGCGACCGTCACCTACCGCTCGTTCAACAACTTCATCGGCACCGACAGTTTCGATTTCTTCGCCAGCGACGGGCTACGGATCGACGGTGTACTGGTGCGCAGCAATGTGGCGACAGCCAGCATCGGCGTGACGCGCAACAGCAGGCCGCCCTTTGCCACCGCTGGCATCACTGCGGAAGGCGACGAGGACAGCGCCATCCAGGTTCACCTGGACGGCAGCGATCCGGACATCGGCGATAGCTATCCCTGGGAGCCGCTCGACAGCCTGAGCTTCACGGTCAGCACTGCGCCAGCGCACGGCAGCGTGAGCATCACCGGCGACACTGCCATCTACACCCCCGACCCGGACTGGAACGGCATCGACAGTTTCCACTTCAGAGTCAGTGATGGCAGTTTCACTTCGGCTTCCGAAGAAGTGGTGATCACGGTGCATCCGGCCAATGACGCGCCGCAGCTCAGCGCGCCCAGCAGCCCGCAGCTGGCCGGACGCGGCTTCAGCTATGCACTATCGATCCCCGTGCGCGACCCGGACGAACTCGACGAGCACAGCGTGCAGGTGAACTGGGGCGATGGCAGCGTCGAAGAAGAAGGCGAGATCCAGTCCGACGGCACCATCACCGGCCCGCTGATCGACTTCAACCCGAGCGGCGACGGCCTGATCACCGCGCAGCACGTCTACATCCAGCTCGGCACGCGCAACGCGCAGGCCTGCGTCACCGATGCCGCCGGCGCCACGGGCTGCGCGGGGTTCGACGTCGATGTGATTGCGATGACCGATCTCAGCGTGTTCGACACTGCCGCATCGCCCGTGGTTCAGCCCGGCCAGCCGGTGCTGTTCAGCATCGCGGTCAGCAATCTCGCGCCCGAAATCGGACCGGGTATCGCAGCCACCGGCGGCGTGCTCGACATCGACATTGATCCGCGGCTCAGCATCATCGCCATCAATCCCGGCACCGGCGTGAACTGCACGGGCAGCGGTGCGCAGCGCAGCTGCACCTTGCCCAGTCTCGCGCCATTGCCGCGCAACAACCCCGGCGACCCGACGCCGATCGATCGCCAGATCAGTGTCACCGCCATCCTGGCCGCTCCGCTGCCGCCAGGCACCCTGCTTCGCAGTCACGCCGATCTGGTCGCCTACCAGGCCAATCGAAACCCGCTGAACCGTGTGGTCCTCGACCGGCATGTGGTTGCCACCGCAGACTTCGTGGTGGCCGGCAATCCGGTCGACAGCAACGATGCGGATCCTGGCAATGGCACCTGCGCTGACAGCCAGGGTCGCTGCAGCCTGCGCGCTGCCGTTCAAGAGGCCAATGCCCTGGGTGGCCCGCGCCGCATCGCGCTGTCGCCCAGCATCTATCGTCTGGCCAGCGGCGAAATAGCGGTCAGCGGCGATATCGAGATCATCGGCGTCGGCGTCGGCCGCAGCGAGATCGTCAGCGATGGAACGTTCCGAGTCTTCAACGTGCAGGCCGGTGCCAGCCTGACCCTGCGCGACCTCGCCCTCAGCGGCACCGAGCAGGTCGCCGACATGGGCGGCTTGCTGCGCAATGCCGGCAGCCTCGTGCTGGAGGACTGCCTGCTGCAGCAGGGACGCGCGGAAGGCGGCGGCGCGATCTGGAACCTTGCCGGTGCCACCCTGGATGTGCGCCGCTCGGCGCTGGTGGGAAACCGCGCCAGCACTCAGGGCGGCGGCGCGATAACGAATGCCGGCACCACCACGCTGGAGAACGTGCTGTTGTTCGACAACCAGGCCAACTTCGGTGGCGCCATCAACAGCGATCCCATCGGCCCCGGGACCGGACTCACGCTGAACTTCTGCACCGTGGTCGGCAACCGATCCAACTCGACTGGCGCGGCCTTGTTTGGTCACTTCTCCAGCGCCCCCATGGCGAGCCTGTCGAACAGCATCCTCGCCAACAACGTGGCCGCCAATCCCGGCGGCAGCGGCGGCTGCCAGAATCAACTGCTCTCGAGCGGTGGCAACATCGTCGATGATGATCTGGAACTGTGCAGTTTCGCCATCGGCCCCGGCGACCAGCTCGGCACCGCGCCTGGTCTGGAGGCCCACGAGGGCACGGGTGATCGCATGCCGATCCTGCAACCGGTCGCTACCAGCCCCGCGCTCGCTGCCGCGGTTGGTGACTGCCCCGCGCTGGATGCGCGCGCCCTGCCTCGCCCAAGCACCCCGGCGGACTGCGATGTCGGCGCTTACCAGCGCCTGGGAATGTCGGTTTTCGCCGGCGGGTTCGAGCAATAGTCGTGTGTCACCCCAACCCTCGCCCACGGGGAGAAGGGCTTCAGGCAAAGGCAATCCGCGGTTCATGATCCCTGTGTGGTCTTGCGCGGCAAGGGTGCAGACACTCCAGGAACCCACACACCCAACTTGTTGAACTACCGAACTGCTCCTGCATCGCGATGTCGGCTCCACCGCTGCGCGGCTTGAGCCGACCTACGACTTGCTTGTAGGTCGGATCAAGCGCCGCCAAATAGCCGAGCCATGCGATCACGCGTGGCGGCGCGGATCCGACGCACAGCCCGATATGCTTACCCCACGGGCGAGGGGCTCAGCACACCGACATCTCCCCCTCTCCCGCTTGCGGGGTGAGCAGGGGTTTCGAGCGGCGAACGCCGCGAGCCTGCGTTCGGGCAATAGCCCGTCGTAGCGGCGAAGCCGCCGACCGCTCGCGCGCATGCAGGCGCGCGGGCTGGGGTGGGGGGGCCGAAGGCTCGGGTGAGGGGTCTCGCAGTTGACTGCATTTCTCAGTGTCGGCTGCTGGAGATCGCCGACTGCGTCGATCCCAGCAGGCGCAGCGCATTCACCGGCAGTTCCCCCGACTCGGTCACCACGCGTATCCGCAGCAGACAGGGAGCCGGCACCGTCAGCGAGTTGAAGCTCAGGGGTGTTGCGATGCGCTGCAACGGCGTGGGCGAGTTCATGTCGGCTTCGACACGCGCGGCAGATTGCGCGATCTCGGCCAGTTTGGACGCCGACACCTCGGCCTTGGCCAAGGCCTTGTCACCGAGAAACACCTGGAACTGCAGCCGTTGCAGCGGCCATGGCATCGGCGTCAGGGTGTACAGCATCAGGCACAGCTTGGGCAGCACCAGGGGAAAGCTCGAAGCCAGCAAGGTTTCGCCGTAAACCCCGCTCAAGGTGTACTTGCCGCTGACCTCGTGCCGGATGTCGTCGCAGAATACGGCGTGGGCGGATCGGGTCATGGGGAGGGCTCCAGCGCGACAGCGGAAATCCGCGATGGTACGAGATATGGTGCCAGCATTTGGTCAGTACACGCTGCCAGGCTTGCTCAGGACACCACGCGATTACGTCCGGCGTTCTTGGCCAGATACAGGCACTTGTCGGCCGCCGCGTATGCCGTCTTGAGGTCGAGCTCGGCGACCTCGGCGACACCGACGCTGACCGTCAATCGCAGGCCCTCGAGATCGACATCGACACCCGCCTCTTCGATGTGGCTGCGCAGCGCCTCGCACAGGGCCATGGCTTCACTGACCTGCATGCCCGGCAGCACCAACGCAAATTCCTCTCCGCCGTAGCGGCCGGCAAGCAAGGGCGGCTGGACCAGGCTGCGGATGACTTTGGCTATCCCGCGCAGCACATCGTCGCCGACCCCGTGTCCGAAGCGATCATTGATCCGCTTGAAGTGGTCGATGTCGACCAGGGCGAGCGACAGTGACTGTTGCGTAGCCTGTGCCTGCTGCAGCGCAGCGCCCAGCGAGCGATCCAGCTCACGGCGATTGGCCAGGCCGGTGAGCCCATCTTCCTGGGCATGTCGCGCCAGCAGGGTGGACTGGGCCTCAAGCTGATCTATCAGCGTCGCCTTCTCGCGATCCGCCTGCTCGAGCCGATCGCCGCGCAGTGTCAGTTCACGGGTTCTTTCGTGCACGACGGCCTGAAGTTCGGCTGCCCGATGTCGCAGCTCACGGGTTCGGCGGCGGAACCAGACCAGGCCAAGCAAGGCCAGAAGCACAGCAACACCGGCCCGGAACTCGATGGACTCGTGCAGATGCGGACGAACCCGGAATGCATGGCTCGCCGTGCGCGGGGCATCCATCGCGCCGGCGATGAGCGCCTCGACCTCGAACCGGTAGGCACCGGGAGCCAGATTGGTGTAACTCACCGAGGTCGCGTCACCGGCCTCGTTCCAAGTCTCGTCGAAGCCGAGCAGACGATGCCGATAGCGGATCGAATCCGGCGCAAGAAATGAGAGCCCGGCATAGCCGAATTCGATGCGTCGCGTACCGGGCGCAAGCTGGTTCGCTGCGGATGCTTCGGTTTCTGCGCCATCGACGTGGATGCGCTCGATCACGGTCGGAGGCGAAGCCACCGGCGTCTCCATCGCGGCCGGGTCGAACACGATGGCGCCCTGCCCGGAAGCCAGCCAGATGCGGCCATCACGGGTACGCAGCGAGGACGGCGTCGAGCCCCCGTTGAACGAGAATCCCTCAGAGCCGGGGCCATCCCCGTAGCGAACCAGTTCCAGCGGTGCGCCCGGATCATCCACCGCGCGTTCCAGGTCGGCATGAGTCACTCTCACCAATCCCCGCGCCGTGCTCAGCCAATCATTTCCCTGCCCATCAGGCACCATGCCGAACAGGGCAAAGCGGCCAAGTTCGTGGCTGGCGTCGAGCGGGTCCCAGTCACCTTCGCGCAGTCGCCACAGGCCTCCCGATCCAAGCATCCAGACATTGCCGTGCTCGCATTCATGCAGACCGAAGACGCTCACCGCGTTGCCATCGGGAAGCGGCAGGCGGGCGACCTGTGCGCCATCGGTCCAGGCCAGTCCCTCGGGCGTTCCCAGAAAGATCCGCCCGTCGGAATGCTGCAGCAGGGTGCGAACATAGAGCAGCCTAGAATCGCCCTCGATCCGTTCCCAGCTCTGTGCAGTCTCGCCCTGCAGCCGGGTCAGTCCGCTGGCGGTGCCCAGCCAGATGGCGCCATCGTCGGCCTCGATCATGGAACGGACTTCCTCGCCGGCCAGGCCCTGCGACCGCCCGATTGCGCGCATGCCCTGCGCATCCAGCACGCGAACCCCGTCGCGATAGGTGCCCATCCATACCTCGCCATTGTCCCTGGGAAGCAGGGAAAGGGTCGACAGTCCAGCGTCCGGATGGGAATCGGCGAGCCGCTCGATGCGCCCGTCGCGGATGCGAGCGACGCCGCCGTTCCCTGCGATCCACAGTTCGCCGGCACGATCCTCGACCAGCGCGCGCACGAAATCGTTGCTCAGCCCATCGGCGCTGGAATAACTGGCAAAGCGCGTCTCGCGCAGCTGCGAGAGACCACCATGGGTGCCGATCCAGAGATTGCCCTGCACATCCTCCAGCAACGAATTGACGTGCGCGCTGGGTAGCCCGTGATCGACGCTCAACTGCTCAAGGCCCCGATCGGTGGCACGGAATACACCGTGGCCCACCGTACCAATCCACAGTGCTCCGGCCCGATCCACCAGCAGGGCGGAAACTTCATCAGACGGAAGCGCCGGCAATTCCGCCACAAAACTTTCACCGTCGAGGCGAAACACGCCGCGCTTGCTGCCCACCCGCACCATGCCATCCGGCGTTACCAGCATCATGCCGATCTCACCCGGCGGAAGCCCCTCGGCTGTACCGTAGGCCTTCACCTTTTCCCCATCGATGCGCGCCGCGCCATCGGCGGTCCCGACCCACACCACGCCGTGCGCGCCTGCGGACATCGACAGCGACGTGCCATCCGGCATCCCGTCCGCAATGCTGAACTTTCGAGGACCCTTGGCATCGAGCCGGAACACGCCGTCTCTGGTACCAACCCACACGCGTCCCAAGCTGTCTTCGATGACCGAGAGCAGGAGTGACCCAGGCTCGGTCCGCCAGGTGTGGCTCCACTGGCCATCGCGCTGGCGGCTCAGGCCAAAACGCTGCGAAGCGAGCAGAAGGCCGCCGTCGTTCAACCTGGCAATCTTCCAGACCGAGCCGTCCTCGTTCCATGGCAGCTTGCTCTGGTCGAAGATTTCAAACTCACGCCCGTTGAAGCGCGCGGCACCGCTCCAGGTGGCAGCCCAGATGTAGCCTTCGCTCGACTGCTTGATGTCGATGACGAAGCCGTGCGGCAGGCCCTCGGCGCGCGTCCAGGTGCTGAGGCTGAACTCGGCGAGGGGCTTCGAGGCGTCCAGGGCCAGGCATTGGCTGGCTCCAAGACCCAGCGCCCCGGCGAGCAAGCATGCCAACGGCAGCACGGGGCGCAGACTCACCCGGGGCGCCGCACTGGTCTGGGCTGAAAGAGGCTCATGTCGCTCCACTATCGTTGGAGTGGAGGAAATGATGCAAGGCGCGCGGGTCTCCGATAGCCGTTGACGACGGCAGATTGGAATCCGCCTTCCAGATCCCGCGCCGGATCACGGTCGAGGCGAACTGCTGCAGGGCGCATCTTGATGCGCCGTTGCTGGACGCCATGATCACCAACGCAGGGAGGACATCGGCGTCGGCCGCGAGGCTTGGGCATCTGGCAATGGCGGATCAAGATCCGCCCTACAGGTTGTCGCTTTTGCCCGCGCAGTCTCGCTCGGCCTGTACTCAGTCCGCACAGCCACCAATGCGTTGCAGGTCGATCGAACCTGATAAGCCGAGGAACTCAGCTGCCCAGGGAACCGAGTCGAAGTGGCACTCCAGCCGCAGGCGATCACATCCCGACTCGTACCAGTGCACGCTACCGACCCCGGGTCAACGCACGTGCGACCTTCAATGCGCGTGCGCCCTGCCCGACTTCGGGCAATGACAGACGCCGGTCGGGCCGTACTGTTCGCCGAAGGTGCGGCCAGCTGCGTGACGCTGCCAGTAGAACTCCGGTGCGGGTCGCTGCTGGCCACCGATCTCGGCCATGTCGGCCTGTACATCGAACAGGCGGCCGTTGGCCATGACGTAACGGGTCGCGGCGCTGGCGCGGATCTCTTCCAGCGGGTTGCCGTCGAGCACCACGAGGTCGGCGCGCTTGCCGGCTTCGAGCGAGCCGAATTCCTTCGCGAAGCCGATGTAATCGGCGCCATCAAAGGTCGCCGCGCGCAATGCTTCGAAGTTGCTGAAACCACCCTGGGTCAGCATCCACAGCTCCCAGTGCGGCGCCAGGCCTTGCATCTGGCCGTGGCCGCCGACGCCGATGCGCACGCCCTGATCGCGCAGCGCCTTCTTGGCCTTGGCCACTTCGATATGCCAGTAGTCCCAGTCCGGCGCGGTCTCGCGACGAATGGCCAGCGCATCGAGGGTCTCGCGCGGGAAGAAGCGGTTGAGGCGCGGTTCTTCCCAGACATTGTCACGCGCGTACCACCAGCGCTCGCCGGAGATGCCGCCATAGCTCACCACCAGGGTCGGCACATTGCTGACATCGGTGTGCGACCACAGTGTGGTCACGTCCTTGTAGAGCGGTGCGACCGGCAGGTTGTGCTCAACGCCGGTGGCGCCGTCCAGCACCATGGTCAGGTTGTGGAAGAAGGTCGAGCCGCCCTCTTCCACCACCAGCATGCCGAGCTCGCGTGCAGCGGTGTTGACCTGCTGGCGCTGGTCGCGACGCGGCTGGTTGTAGCTTTTTACGCTGAAGGCACCCTGCGCCTTCATGCGGCGCAGGTGCGAGCGCGCGTCGTCGAGCGAATTGATGGTCGCCTTGAAGTCGCCATCGGCACCGTAAAGAATCGTGCCGGTGGAATAGACGCGCGGCCCGACCATGGCACCCGACTTCACCAGCTCGGCCTGCGAGAAGACGAACTCGGTGGTGGCGGAAGGGTCGTGCATCGCGGTCACGCCGAAGGCCAGGTTGGCGTAGTAGGCCCAGTTCTGCTGCGGCACCACGCCGCCGCCGAAGTTCGCCGCGTGTGCGTGCACGTCGACCAGGCCCGGCATCAGGGTCTTGCCGGCCACATCAATCACCCGCGCGCCCTCTGGAATCGTCACCGAATCACGCGCACCGACCGCCACGATGCTGTGGCCGCGCGTGACCAGCACACCGTCTTCGATTACTTCCTCGCGATTGTGTGCGTCGCGCATGGTGATGATGCGACCGCCCACGAAGGCGACAAGGTCCGTCGGCTTGTCGGTTGGCAGGCTGAGGCCAACGTCAATGCCGGTGAGCTCGCCCACCTTGGGCAACTCTTTCGGCGCGCCCGGCAGGAAGGCGAAGCTGTCTTTCAGGTCGCGGCTGAAGTATTCGGGCCCAACCATCCAATGCAGGCGGCTGGAATCAGCCGACCAGTGCAGATAGGAACCTGCATCACGGCTGACCTGGGTCACCGGAACCGCCTTCGTGTCCTTGCTCAGTTCGATGCTGGCGCCCGTGGCGGGCAACGGCGCGACATAGGCATTGAACAGCTCGGTGAAGGCCACCCATTTGCCGTCAGGGCTGATGGCGACCGAGTTGACGTACTTGAGATTGAAGATCTCGCGCGGCTCTTCGCCATTGATGCCGACGCTCATCAGCTTCTTGCTCAGGCCACCGCCGGTGAAGTAGGTGATGCGGCTGGCATCGGGCGAGAACTGCGGGTCACGCCCACCTTTCGCGATGCGGCGTGCTTCGCCGCCCGCTGCTGGCATCACAAAGATGCCGGTCTCGCGCGAGAACTGCCCGCCGGTCAGGCCACCACCGCCGGTGCGCGCGTAGACGATCTGCTGGCCGTCGGCCGAATAGCGCGGGCCGTAGTAATAGCCCTTTTCAGCGCTGAGCGTGCGGCGCTGGCCACTGGCCAGATCGAGCACATGCATTGCACCCATCTCGGCATCCGACCAGGTCGTGTACAGCAGGCTGCCACCAGTGGGTGAGAACGCCGGCTGGTATTCGAAACTCTGCGCATCGGCCGTCAGCCGCACCGGCTTGCCATTCGGCAGTGCCTTGCGCCACAGCTTGCCGGCCGCATGGAAGATCAGGGTCTTGCCGTCCGGGCTGGTGGCCACGTCGCGGATCATCTTCGGTTCGAACGCGTCGCCATCGAGCTGCTGCTCGAAGCGCAGGGCTTCGGCGAGCTTCTGCTCGACGTCGGCACTGAAAGGAATCTGCGTCGGTGTGCCACTCTGCATGTCGACCCGCCACAGCTTGCCCTGCGCCCAGACGATGCTGGCAGCCGAGTCCGGGGTCCATGCGAAGCCGGTGTAGGGCCCAAAGATCGCCCAGGCTTCCTGTTGGTCATGCGACAGCCCGTCCCATACCGGGCGCACGACGCCAGTGGCCAGGTCCATCACCTGCAGCACGGTCTTTTCGCGCACGCGTTTGACGAAAGCGAGCTGCTTGCCGTCCGGCGAGGGCTGCGGCCGCACCGCGCCACCCGGCGTGTTGACAATGGTTTCCGTCTCGCCGGTTTCGCGGTCGAGCCGATTGATGGCGTAGATCGTGTCGTGCGGATTCTTGTTGTACTGAAAGGTGGGCCCATCGCTGACATCTTCAGAGAAGTACACGTAGCGGCCATCGGGAGACATGGCCGGTTCGCCGAGGTCCTGCTGGTCGTTCTTCTGCTTGGTCAGCTGCAGGCCAGATCCACCGCTGCGGTGATACATCCACAGCTCACCAGCACCCAACGAGCGCTGCCCGGTGAAGTGCTTGCGACCGATCAGGTAATCGCCGTCGGGTGTCCAGACCGGATTGTTGAGCAGGCGGAAATCTTCCTTGCTCACTTGCGCGGCATTCTTGCCATCGACGCCGACGCGCCACAGGTTATGGCCGCCGCCGCGGTCGGAACTGAAAGCGATTTCCTTGCCATCGGGCGAGAAACGCGGCTGAACGTCGTAGGCCGCGCCCGAGGTCAGGCGACGTGCCTTGCCGCCTTCAACGGGGAGCAGGTAAAGATCGCCGAGCAAGTCGAACACGATGGTCTTGCCGTCCGGCGACAGATCGAGACTCATCCAGGTGCCCTCGTCCACCGTGAAGCGCACGGTCTTGCCGGGCATGGCCGTGTCGACGTCCCATTTGGCTTCGTCGTCCTTGGGCTTCTTTGCCAGAGCAGAGCCGGCGGCAAACAGGGCCAGCGAAAGGGCGAGAGTCAGGCTGCTACGCATCGGGCGGTTCCTGGAAGGCACAAGGGCCGAATCCTATCAGCCCGTGTCAGCCGGGAGCCGTGCCAGAAGTCGCGCTTCAGGTGCAATTGTCGCGCCAGTTTCCGCGAAATTGGTGAACACACTCGGCGCGCGCTGGAGCCGGTTGGTTGCGAAGCCGCGCTTCCGCGCGACGTCGCAACCATGCATTACCGCGATCAGTCGAAATCGAAATCGATGACGACGTCGTCTTCGCAGAAGTCGATCCAGTCCGAGTAGGCGACGTAGCCGCCACGGAAGGTGGCGCGGAACTGCCACGCACAGTCGCTGTCATCGGTGCTCGAGTCCCACACCAGCTCGGCGGAATCCTCGGCGGCAATGCCGCCGCCGATCTGGAATGGTGCCCAGCTCTCGGCATCCTCGGACACTTCGATCTTGACGATGTCGGTATCGGAATTGTTGTTGACGGTGAAGCTGTAGTTCTGCGCCATCACAGAGAATGAAACGAGTGAGGCAATGGCGGTGACAAGCAGCAGTCGACGCATGGTTGATCCCCTGTTTGTTGTGCCCCTCTGCCCGGACGGGCAGAGCGCGCGAGCAAGCATAGGCAGATTGACGAAGGCTCGATAGTGGTCGGATCCACACTCCGTGCCCTACCCCCTGTGTGACGATCGCCTTGCAGGATGCTCCGTTGGATCCCGGCAAAGTCCGATGCCGTACCGATGACCGGCCTGGTCAGTTACGACTGGCGTGACGCGGACGCGGGGATGCTAGCCAGTCGCGTGTAGGGCTCGCGTGTGAACAGCGCGGGATCCTGCAGGTAGGCCTCCAGCATTGGCAACGCGTCGAGACCCCAGAAGCACTCGCCGTCCACCACGGCCGTCGGTACACCGAACACGCCAGCCGCCTTCGCAGCCTCGAAGTTGGACCGCAGCTCCGCCTTGGCCTTCGGATCGCCGATTGCCGCTTCCGGGTTGGCAATCGCCAATCGCTCAGCAACGGGCGCGAGGGCTTGCACGCTGTCTGCGGCCTTGCCCTCGGTCCAGATCCAGTCAAACAGCGCAGTGACAGCCGCGGCCGAGCTGCCTGCCGCGATACACAGTCGCAGGGCCATCAGTGGATTGAAGGGATGGGTGGGCGGAAAGCACAAGGGCACGCCGAGACGCTCCGCCTGGAACTGCACGAATCGGTAGGTAAATTCGCGTTTGCCGGGAATTTCGGCCGGGCCTTTCTGGCCGAGGTGCCCCAGCAATCCGGCAAACAGGAGGGGACGCGGTACCAGCTCGTGGGTCTCGCCCAGGCGCCGCATGGCCGGCCAGGCCAGGTGGGCGAAGGGGCTGATGAAATCGAAATACCAGTCGATGCGCACGGGCTGACCTCGCGGGGGCTGTCGGGTTAGTGTGATGGTTTCCGGGTCGCTGCGCAGCGCATTCCAGGCGCTTTCAGGAAGACGACGATGGCCAGCAACGAGATCCAGTACGTCCCGCTGGACGTGGCGCAGATGCAGCGCTTCCGCAGCAATGTGGCGGCCGCGCTGGCGCGACGCGGCCGTGGTTACATGGCCGAACAATGGCTGGCAACCAGTGAACTGTTGCTGGTCGGCTGCGTCGGCTTGTTCGGCATGTGGCTGCTCGACTGGTCGCCGGAAGGCGCCGTGGCCTGCCTGCTGCTTGGCCTTTGGGCCAAGATCATCGGCGACCTGATGAAGTACAGCCTGGCCCGCCGCGCCGTGCTGCGCCTCAGCGAAGAATGGAACGACGACACGCAGGTGTGGGCGGTCGGCAACGCCTTGATGGATGGCGAAACCCGGCTTCGCGCCGACCGCCTAGGTGGTTACATGCCGGGCATGGGCCTGTTCGTCGATCTGGTGTTTGGCAGCATCGGTACCGGCGTCATCGTCAAGGTGTCCGGGCTGTACCGGCCAGAGACCTGGCAGATGCTGCTCGAGCAACGCGAATGGCGCTGGGTGCTGATCGGCATGGTCTGGTGGCAACTGATGGCGGCGGCACTGAGTACCCTGCGCCACGCCTGGCTGGGTGAGCGCGCCGGTCGCCTGCAGTTCGCCGCTGGCGGACGCGGCCTGGGACTGTTCCTGCTGATGTTTCCCGTGCTGATCTTCTACGGCGAAAGCGAGGGCAACGCGCGCGGGGTTGTGCTTGTCTCGCATCTCGCCCTGATCCTGCTTGCACTGCTCGGCCTGTTCGGCTGCTGGCTGCTGCAGCGCGAAACCCGTTGGCTGCGCGACTGGCATCGACGCGAACTGGCCGACCAGACTCGCAGTTATCCACGCCGCGCCCCATAATCCGCCCATGAAAAACAAGAGCGATATCGTTTCGAACTGGCTGCCACGCTACACCGGCGTGCCGCTTGAAGGCTTCGGGCAGAACATCCTGCTGACCAACTTCGGCGGCTACCTGGATCACTTCGCACGCATGACGGGTGCCGAAGTCGTGGGCCGCGACCGACCCATGCCAAGCGCCACGGTGGATGGCATCACCATGATCAATTTCGGCATGGGCAGCGCCAACGCCGCGACCGTGATGGACCTGCTCACCGCGATCAAACCCGGTGCCGTGCTGTTCCTGGGCAAATGCGGTGGACTCAAGCGCAAGAACCAACTGGGCGATCTGGTTCTGCCCATTGCGGCGATCCGTGGCGAGGGCACTTCCAACGACTACCTGCTGCCCGAGGTGCCTGCGTTGCCGGCCTTCGCCCTGCAGCGCGCGGTATCCACCATGATCCGCGACCTCGACCATGACTACTGGACCGGCACGGTGTACACCACCAACCGCCGGGTCTGGGAGCACGACGCGCACTTCAAGGCCTACCTGCGCAAGACGCGCTGCATGGCCATCGACATGGAGACCGCGACGATCTTTTCGGTGGGTTTCGCCAACGGCATTCCGTCCGGCGCGCTGCTGCTGGTTTCCGATCAACCGATGGTGCCCGAAGGCGTCAAGACCGAAGCCAGTGATCTGGTGGTTTCCACCAACTACGTCGAGTCGCACATCCAGATCGGTATCGAGGCATTGCGCCTGATCCGCCGTCACGGCAAATCGGTGAAACACCTGCGTTTCGAATAAGGCAAGACCCGGCACCAAGGTGCCGGGCCAGATCCCTTACCAGGTAAAGGTCAGCGAGATCACGTCCGGCAGATCCTTGCCGGCAACGAAGCGCGCCTTGCAGTCGAACACCTGCTTCAGTTCGCGCGGCAGTCCCGGATCAAAGGTGATCTCGGACTGGATGTGAATCACGTCTTCGCCTTCGGGCTTGGCCTTGGCGGTCATGTCGCCCACGTCGAGCGCGACGCTGCGGTCGGTCATTCGCGCCTTGATGGCTGCCTCACAGGCCTGTGCCGCCTTGCCTTCGCGCCCGCCACCGCAGGCAGCCAGCATCAGCGCCAGACTTGCCAGGATGAGACTACGCATAACAACTCTCCTTTTCGTTCGACCCCTCCGGTCGTCACCGCCCCAAACCTCGGGACGATCCGTCGAACAATCCTTTTCAAATCAGGCTCCTTATACGAGCAAGTTACCGCAGTACCTTAGCCATGTCATCTGTGTGACCAATGGCACAGCGTGAAACCGCCGCATGCGTCGCAATTTCTCACTCCTTTGTTGAACGCGAGAGCGCAGCGATCTCAGCTTCCAGCACGCGAATGCGCGACTCCGCACTCATCCAGGTGCTGCGCTCCTCGGCGCTCAGCGCAGACAGCTTTCCCAGCGCGTTGAGCTTATCAGTGACCTCGCCTCGCTGTTGCCGGATCGTCTCCAGCTCCAGCCGCAGCACTGCGCCAGTCATTTCCGGGCGCCACTCTTCCGGATCGGTGAGCAGGTCGGCCATCGCCAGTTTCTCCAGTGCCGAGCGCTCTTCGCGTCCATCGAAGTGCTCGAGGATCGCGGCCGTACTGATGTCCGGGCGGGCACGAATCAGTTCGATCAGTTCGACCAGCAAGCTGACACCACGTTGGCGCAACTGGGCGAAGGCGTAGTCGAGCGGCACGCGGTCAACCAGCAGCGGCCTTTGCAGCAGCAGCGCGATGGCGGTGCGCACCAGGCTGCTGCGCGGCGCTGGCCCGCCACTGCGGCGCGGCTCGCTGATGCGCGGCGCGGCCTCGATCTGCAATCCCACTCCGCTCAGTTCGGCCAGACGTTGTGCCATGAGGTCGCGAAAGGCGCCATCGGGAATCTGCTTCAGCAGCGGTCGGCAGTGCTCGGCCAGACGCGCCTTGCCGTCGATCGAGCCGAGCTGGATATCGCGCGACATTTCAGCGAAGAAGAAGGTCGACAGCGGCATGGCTTTCTTCATCTGAGCCTCGAAGCCGGCCGCGCCCTCGCGTCGCACCAGGCTGTCGGGATCATCACCTTCGGGAAGGAAGAGGAAGAAGGCCTGGCGACCATCGCGCAGGCGCGGCAACACCGATTCCAGCGCCTTCCAGGCGGCACCACGACCGGCGCGATCGCCATCGAAGCAGAAATACACATCGGCCGCGTTGCGGAACAGCAGTTCGGCATGGTCCGGCGTGGTGGCGGTGCCGAGCGTTGCCACGGCGGTACTGACGCCGAACTGCGAGAGGGCCACCACGTCCATGTAGCCTTCCACCACGATCAGGTTGGGGATCTTGCTGTGCGCCTGGCGCACCTGCCACAGACCGTAGAGCTCGCGACCCTTGTGGAACAGCGGGGTCTCGGGTGAGTTGAGGTATTTGGGGGCGTCGTCCTTTTCCAGCACGCGTCCGCCGAAGGCAATCACCCGGCCGCGGCGGTCGTGGATAGGAAACACGATGCGGTCGCGGAACTTGTCGTAGATCTTGCCGCCATCGCTCCTGGACAGCAGGCCGACCTTGTCGAGCAGATCTAGGCGTTCACGGCTGGTGCCAAGCGCCGACTTCAGCGCATCCCAACCCTGCGGCGCGTAGCCGACGCTGAAGCGTTCCAGTACCTCCCGATCGAGACCGCGTTGCTGCAGATAGTCTTGCGCGCGCTTCGAGGCCTGCAGCTGCTGACGGAAGAAGCTGCCAGCCTCGCTGCAGGTTTCGATCAGCGCTGCGAAGTCGCCCTGCTCGTTGCGCTGACGGGTCTCGCGCGGCACTTCCATGCCGGCGCGCTTGGCCAATTCCTCGACCGCATCGAGAAACTCCAGGCGGTCGTAGTCCATCAGGAACTTGATCGCCGAACCGTGTGCGCCGCAACCGAAGCAGTGGAAGAACTGCTTGCCAGGACTCACCGTGAAGCTGGGGCTGCGTTCGTCATGAAACGGACAGCGCGCCGAGAACTCACGCCCCTGCCGCTTGAGCGGCACCCGCACCCCGATCAGTTCGACGATGTCGGTGCGCGCCAGCAGTTCGTCGATGAAGGCGTCGGGGATGCGGGACACTTGGAAAGGCCGGAATTTGGGATTCGGGATTCGCTAGGAAGCCGGGATTCGGGATTCGGAATTCGCTAAAGCAGAAGCACGCATCCGGACGCCGTGCGCTCCGTAGGGTGGGCCTTGGCCCACCGTTGCGGATCGACGGTGCGCCAAGGCGCACCCTACGCGGCTAGGGATGTGCGCTCAAGCAGGTGGATGCGAGACCCTCCGTAGGGTGGGCCTTGGCCCACCACGACGGATCAACGGTGGGCCAAGGCCCACCCTACGAGAGTGAATCCCTGCGTTACCCCGCCAATCGCTGCTTCACCATCGCCGACACCTGCCCCATGTCGGCCTGGCCCGCCAGGCGCGGCTTCAACACACCCATCAGCTTGCCCATGTCGGCCGGGCTGCTGGCGCCGGTTTCGGCCACCGCGGCATCAACCGCTGCGCGGATGTCCGCCTCGGACATGCGCGCCGGCAGGTAGGTCTCGATCACGCCCAGCTCGAAGCGCTCCTGCGCGGCGAGGTCTTCGCGGTTGGCAGCCTCAAACTGGCTTATCGAATCCTTGCGCTGCTTGACGGCTTTCTCCAGCACGGTCAACACGGCGGCATCGTCGAGTTCGATGCGCTCGTCGACTTCACGCTGCTTGACCGCCGCCTGCAGCAGGCGGATCACGCCAAGACGCGGCTTGTCGCCGCCCTTCATGGCGGTCTTCATGTCGTCGCTAAGGCGGGTTTTCAGGGACATGGTCTTTCTCCAATGGCGGGAAATGCGGTCGACAGAAACGCAGAAAGCCGGCTCGGTGGACACCGGCCGGCTTTCTTGGAGACGGGTAGCCTTACGGCTTAGTACAGACGCTGACGCTTGGTCGATTCGCGCGAAACGCGGCGAAGGTGACGCTTGACCGCGGCGGCGCGCTTGCGCTTGCGCTCCTGGGTCGGCTTTTCGTAGAACTCGCGCTTGCGGGTTTCGGCCAGAACGCCGGCCTTTTCACAGGTGCGCTTGAAGCGACGCAGGGCAAACTCGAACGGCTCGTTTTCGCGGACTTTGACGCTGGGCATTGGGTTTTCCGGTGGCTGTAGGTGCCCGTCTCCTCGGGCGAGCCGCGTATGATACTCGCCATGTTTCGTCCCGTGCAAGTCCAAGGCCATGAAAAGCAAGCGCTCCGGAGTCCCGCCATGAGGGTTCTGGGAATCGAGACATCCTGCGATGAGACTGGCCTTGCGGTATATGACACCCGCGCCGGCCTGCTGGCGCAGCGCGTGTACAGCCAGATTCCGCTGCATGCCCACTACGGTGGCGTGGTGCCGGAACTGGCGAGCCGCGATCATGTGCGCAAGCTGGTGCCGCTGCTGCGTCAGACCCTGATCGATGCCGGCCTGGACCTGAACGAACTGGACGGAGTGGCTTACACCGCCGGGCCCGGCCTGGTTGGCGCCCTGCTGGTCGGCGCGGCCCTGGCTCGCGCGCTGGCCTGGGGCCTGGGCATTCCCGCGGTCGAGGTGCATCACATGGAAGGCCACCTGTTGGCACCCCTGATGGATGCCGATCCACCCAAGCCACCCTTCATCGCCTTGCTGGTATCGGGCGGCCACACCCAGCTGATGGAAGTAGCCGGCATCGGCAGCTATCGCCTGCTGGGCGAAACGCTCGACGATGCGGCCGGCGAAGCCTTCGACAAGACGGCCAAGCTGATGGGCTTGCCCTACCCGGGCGGCCCCAATCTGGCGCGCCTGGCCGAAATCGGCGATCCGGAGCGCTATCGCTTTCCCCGCCCGATGCTGGATCGCCCGGGCCTGGATTTCAGTTTTTCCGGTCTCAAGACCCAGGTGATGCTGGCCTGGCAGGCCTCCGATCAAAGCAGCTCAGCGCGGGCCGACATTGCACGCGGCTTTGAAGAAGCTGTTGTCGACACCCTGGCGGCCAAATGCGAGCGCGCCCTGCGCCAGTCCGGAAGTCGCACCCTGGTGGTCTCGGGCGGCGTCGGCGCCAACCGCCGCCTGCGCGAGCGGCTTGGCGAACTGGCCAGCAAATTGGGCGGTCGGGTCTGCTTCCCGGCACCGGAACTGTGCACCGACAACGGCGCCATGATCGCCTTCGCCGGCGCCCTGCGACTGCAAGCCGGGCAACGCAACGACGGCCCCATAACCGCCCGCGCCAGATGGGACATGGCAAGCCTGGACCCAGTAACCTGACTAGGCTCCCACTGACTTCGCTCCTACTGATGCGCTGCTCCTACTGACCTTCGCTCCAACTGACTTTCGCTCCTACTGACCTTCTGCTCTTACTGACCCCACCATGGACACCGTCTTCGTCGAAGCCCTCGAAATCACCTGCCTGATCGGCATCCACGAGTGGGAGCGCGAGCATCGCCAGCCGGTGATCTTTCATGTTGAGCTCGGTTTTGACCATCGCCGTGCCGCGGCCAGCGATGACATCGGTGACGCAATCGATTACGCCGATATCGTGGACGAACTGAACCGCTTCGCTGGCGCGCGCGACGACCTGTTGCTGGAAAGCCTGGGCGAAGCCTGCTGCGCCTTCCTGCGCAAGCGCTTTTCGCCCAACCGCATCGTGCTGCGGCTGGAGAAGCCGCGCGCCGCCGAAACGCTTGGCTGCGGCAAGGTTGGCATCAGCCTGACACGCAACTTTCCGAGCGGCTGAGCGCTCGCATGGCGCGCCGCTGGCTGCTGTTGCTTGGCTCCAATCAACCGCAGGACAGCACGCTGCGCGCGGCGCTGAAGCGCCTCGGCTCGCTGGGCGCCACGCAGGCGCTGACACCAATCGAACACCTGCGGCCTGCTTCAGGCACGGGACCGTGGTACTTCAATGCCTTGATCGCTCTCCAGGCGGACCTGCCGCGCGAAGCACTACGCGAAACCCTGCGCCGCATCGAGGCAGAGCTGGGCCGCGACCGCAACGATCCTGCGCGCGTCGCCATCGATATCGACCTGCTGGGCTCGCAGCAGGACGACCTATGGCGCGCCGATGCCCACGCCCTGGCCAAAGGCGAGCCGACACGCTGGCCGACCGCTCACTTGCTCACGTTGGCGGGGCTGTGCCTGGTCAGCGATGACGTGGCGTCGTAGCCCGGATGCGTGCAGCGCGCTTCTGCGGGACTGCTCTGGCTCCTGATTGAAAGCAGCGCCGCGGGAGCGGCGCCCTCCAAAGGTCAAGAGCAGCGCCGCTTCCTTCCCTTCTCCCACCGGGGTGAGCAGGGCTTTCGAGCGGCGAAGGCCGCGAGCCTGTGAACGCCCGCGCGCCTGCAGGCGCGCAGGCTGGGGTGGGTGGCGCGAAGCGCCGGATGAGGGTGCGATTGGAATCGATGCCCATGGCCTCGCCGCCATCGGTGACGCCGTGAGCTGCTCAGCTGCTCTCGCTTTGGGAGGGTCGCGCTCGGCGCGCGACGGCTCTTGCTACTGATTGAAGAACAGCGCCGCCGGAGCGGCGCCCTCCAAAGATCGAATCAGTGCAGCGTCGTGGCCCGGATAAGCGCCGCGCATCCGTGGTGAGCGTTTGGGAAAGGAGCAAGCAAATCTCCTGCCCGGGCCTGCCCATTCCCGCATTCGCTTTGCTTGCAAGAGCAATCGAGCTAAGTCGACAACAGCCGACCGCCATCCACTGGCAACACTATCCCGGTGCAATAGTCGGCCGACTCCAGCAGGAAGCGCACCGCCTCGGCCACGTCTTCCGGGCGACCGACGCGACCCAGGGCGGTGCGGCTGCGGATGGCGTCTTCAGTCTCGGCCTTGAAGGGCTTTTCCGACCACAGCACGGTGCCCGGCGCCACCCCGTTGACCCGCACTGCTGGTCCCAGGGCCTGCGCCAGGGCGAACGTCTGCATGCGCAACGCCGCTTTCGCCATGCTGTACACCGGGTGCTCGGGCAGCGGCCGTTCGGCGTAGATGTCGAGCAGATTGACGATCGCGCCGCTGCGCTCGGCCAGGTGCTTTGCTGCAGCCTGCGACAGAAAGAACGGCGCCTTGGCATTTGAATCGAACAGCTCGTCCCACTGCTGCTCGGTCACCTCGCCGATCTCGCTGCGATAGAAGGTCGAGGCGTTGTTGACCAGGGCGTCGAGATGGCCGAAGCGTGCCACCGCCGCGAGTACCAGTTCGGGAAGTCGCGCCGTGTCCGACAGATCAGCCTGCAGGGTCAGCACGCTGTCGGGGCGCTCGGCCTGCAGCGAATCGGCGAGAATCTCCAACTCGGCCATCGAACGGCGCGCGTGCAGCGCCAGATTCCAGCCCGAGGCATGCAGACGGCGCGCGATGCAGGCGCCGACGCGACGTGCAGCGCCCGTCACCAGGGCAACGCGGGGGGGGAGTGAAGGGTTCGACATGTGCCTTTCCGTCGGCTTTTACAGAACCGGTTATAGCGCACCGCGGGGCAATCGCAGCGTCAAGTCGTTAAACTTGAGCGCATGGAAACTCTGTTTGAGGCCATCGGCCTGCCGGGGCAGGAACCCTGGATTGTCACGTCTGCCGGCATCATCGTTCTGCTCCTGGGCGCCTGGCTGGCCGATTTCATCGCCCGGCGCGTGGTTCTGGCGCGGGTCCGCGCCCTGTCAGCACGTACCGAGAACCAGTGGGACGACCTGATCATGCGGCGCCGTGCGTTGCGCTGGATCGCGCATATTGCACCGGCCGCGGTGATCCAGTTCGGTGTGCTGTGGCTGCCGGGAATTCCCGAGCACATCGTGCTGCTGACCCGCAATATTGCACTCGCATTCACCGTACTGATGATCGTGCTGGCGGCCAGCGCCATGCTGTCGGCCGCCAACGATATCTACGAACGCAACGAGCGCGGCCGCGCCCGACCGATCCGCGGCTACGTGCAGCTGATCAAGATTTTTCTGTTCATCATCGGCGCGATCCTGATCGTGTCCATTCTGATCGAGCGCTCGCCCCTGCTGCTGCTGTCGGGCCTGGGCGCGATGACCGCGGTACTGCTGCTGGTGTTCAAGGACACCATCCTGAGTTTTGTGGCCGGCCTGCAGATCTCCAGTTATGACATGGTCCGGGTTGGGGACTGGATCGAGATGCCGGCGCTGGGCACCGATGGCGACGTGATCGAGATGGGCCTGCACACGGTCAAGGTGCAGAATTTCGATCGCACCATTACCGCGATTCCCACCTGGCGCCTGGCGACCGAAAGCTTTCGCAACTGGCGCGGCATGAGCGATTCTGGGGGGCGGCGCATCAAGCGCGCCCTGCTGATCGATACCCAGTCGATCCATTTCCTCACTTCTGAGGAACAGCAGCGCCTTGAGCAGTTCGACCTGCTGCGCGATTACCTGCAGCGCAAGCAAGGCGAACTGGCCGAGTGGAATGCCGCGCACCCGGGCGAAATCAATCAGCGCCGCCTGACCAATATCGGCAGCTTCCGTGCGTATGTCGCGGCCTATCTGCGCGCCCATGGCGGCATCCATCCCGGCATGACCCAACTGGTTCGCCAGCTGGCGCCCGGTCCCGAGGGCCTGCCGCTGGAGATCTACTGCTTCACCGCGGACATCCGTTGGGCCGAGTACGAGTCAATCATGGCCGACGTGTTCGACCATCTGCTGGCGATCATCGGCGAGTTTGGCCTGCGGGTTTATCAGAAACCTGGCAGTCATGACCTGCGCCGGATCCTGGTTTCAGCGGAAAACAGTCCACAAACTGCCGCGCAGGCAGGATAATCTCCCGACATTCCACGGCTGGGGAGAGCCATCATGTTCGAGAAATTTTCACGCAGCTGGGGCCTGGTCAAGGCCTCGGCATCGGTGCTGCAGTCCGACAAGGAGCTGTTGGTGTTCCCGCTGCTGTCGTCGCTGGCAGCAATCCTGGTTGCGGCGAGCTTCATCGGACCGGCCATCGGGCTGGGCATGTTCGAAGGCGGGCGCGATGAGATGGGCGCGGTCGAAGCGGTGTGGATATTCGCCTTCTACCTGGTGCAGTACTTCGTGATCTTCTTCTTCAATACCGCCCTGGTTGGGGCCGCAATGATCCGTCTCGACGGCGGCGACCCGACCGTGTCGGACGGCTTGCGCATCGCGCGCGAGCGTTTCATTCCGATCCTCGGCTATGCCGCCATCGCCGCCACCGTGGGCCTGGCCCTTCGCGCGCTGGAACAGCGCGCCGGAGTACTTGGCTCGTTCGTGATCGGCCTGATCGGCGTGGCCTGGACCGTGGCGAGCTTTCTGGTGGTACCGGTGCTGGTGGCTCGCAACGTCGGCCCGATTGATGCATTGAAGGAAAGCGCCACCTTGCTGAAGAAGACCTGGGGCGAGAACCTGATCGGCAGCGGCGGTATCGGCATGGCCTTCGGCCTGATGATCTTCCTGGTACTGATCGTGGGCCTTGGGCTGGCGATCGGGCTCGGCTCGGCAACGGGTTCGGTGCCGCTGCTGGTGGTTCTGCTGTCGATCACCTTTATCGCCGTGCTGTTGATGTCCCTGGTGCAGGCCGCGCTGGCCGGCATCTACTCGGCCGCGCTGTATCGCTTTGCCACGGTCGGCGATGCGCCCGAGGGCTTCGACGGCGTGGTGCTGAAGAACGCTTTCCAGCGCAAGGCCTGACCCTTCCCGCTGTTTCCCCTCGCCTGCGCCGTTCCCCACGTCCGGGAGCGGCGCTGACGCGCGCCTTCCCACCAAGAGCCGTACCCGTCATGAGCAGCGCGCCGCGCCCTACCAGCATCGTCCTGCACCGTGCCTCACACGCGCTGGAAGTGGCATTTGATTCGGGCGATACCTTCACCCTGCCCTGTGAGTATCTGCGGGTCGAATCGCCCAGCGCCGAAGTGCAGGGCCATGGCCCGGGCCAGAAGGTGCTCGTCGCCGGCAAACGCGACGTGAACATCGAAGCAATCGAGCCGGTTGGGCATTACGGCGTGCTGCTGCGCTTTTCCGACGGGCACAACACCGGCATATACAGCTGGACCACCCTGCTTGAGCTGGGACGTGAGCAGGCTGAGCGATGGCCGAAATATCTCGCTGCGCTGGAGGCTGCGGGGCTGTCGCGCTAGTCACCCGGCGAGGTTGGGCAACGGTGGGCCAAGGCCCACCCTACGTAACACAGGGTTCGTCGCGGCGCCCGCCTAGTAGGGTGGGCCTTGGCCCACCGAAGCGCGAGGCATGCAATCGCGTGCTGTCCACGGAGTGCGATAATCGCTGGATGAGCGAACCCAAGCCCCCCGAAACCACCCACTTCGGTTTTTCCGAAGTGCCCATTGGCGACAAGCAGAAGCTGGTCGGCCAGGTCTTCAGCTCGGTGGCGCGCAGCTACGACCTGATGAACGACCTGATGAGCCTGGGCCTGCATCGAGTCTGGAAGCAGTATTTCGTCGCCACCAGCGGCGTGAAGCGCGGCGACGCCGTGCTCGACCTGGCCGGTGGCACCGGCGATATCGCCCGCCTGCTGCATTCGCGCGTCGGCGAAACGGGGCGCATCGTGCTGGGCGATATCAACGCCGAGATGCTGGGCGTCGGTCGCGACCGCATGACCAATGCAGGCCTGGTGAGGGGCCTTGAGTACGTGCGACTGAATGCCGAAGCCCTGCCCTTTCCGGACAAGAGCTTCGACCTCGCCACCATCGCCTTCGGCCTGCGCAATGTCACCGACAAGGACGCCGCGCTGCGCGAGATGCACCGCGTGCTGAAGATCGGCGGCCGCGCCCTGGTGCTGGAGTTCTCGCAGGTCAAGGCCGAGTGGTTCCGACCGATCTACGACTTTCACGGTTTCCAGGTGCTGCCGCGCCTGGGCAAGCTGTTCGCCAACGATGCCGAGAGCTACCGCTATCTGGCCGAATCGATCCGCAAGCATCCACCGCAGGCCGAACTGGAAGCAATGATGCACGAGGCGGGCTTCGAGCGCGTCAGCCATCGCAACCTGTCGGCAGGCATTGTCGCGATCCATTCTGGCTATCGCGTGTGATCAAGCGGAACGACTCGCTTCTGCGGCGAGTTGCGTTCTGGGCCCTTACGCCGCTGATCCTGCCGCAGGCGCTGTGGGTGAGGGCGCATGCGCCGAAGTTTCCACCGGCTCCGGGCGAACCCCATGGGCGGTTCGGAGAGACAGGTATCGAACCGCTGCGCTTTCTGGCCTTGGGCGATTCAGTGATCGCCGGGGTTGGCGCCGAGCAACTGCACGATGCGGCGCCCGGTGCTGCGGCGCGCCGGCTTTCGGAGATCTGCGGGCGTCCGGTAGCCTGGCGCGCCCTGGGCCGGGTCGGCGCCGATATCAGCCAGATCCGCCGCCTGCAGCTGCCCGAGGTTGGCGCCGACGAATTTGACGCAGCGTTGATTTCGGTCGGGGTGAACGATGTCACCGGCTTGACCCGCGGGCAGCACTATCGGCGCGAGTTGGGTCTGCTGCTGGATGGACTGCTGGCCCTGTCACCCCACGCGGTGATCCTGCTCGTGGGCGTTCCACCGCTGCATGCGTTCCCGTTGCTGCCGCAGCCCTTGCGCTGGCACCTTGGGCTGCGCGGCCGCAGTCTGAACGCCATTGGCGCACAGGTGGCAAGCCGGCCAGGCGTGATTTTCGCACCGTTCGATTTTGATCCGAAGCCGGAGCACTTCGCAGCCGATGGCTACCATCCCGGGCCGGCGATGCACCGTGAATGGGGCGAACGCGTGGCTGAGTTGATTGCCACCCAGCTATCGGTGAACGACGCCGCGCCGACATAGACCGGGGCGCAAGATCTAAGCCCCGTTCCCCGTTCCCCGTTCCCCGTTCCCCGTTCCCCGTTCCCCGTTCCCCGTTCCCCGTTCCCCGTTCCCCGTTCCCGGTTCCCCGCCTTACTTCAACGTGCGCTCAAACAACTCGTAGATGCGCCGGTACTGGTCGTACCAGCTCTCCGGGTGCACGTAACCGTGGCGCTCCAGCGGATAGCTGGCCAGCTCCCAGTTGTGCTTCTTCAATTCGATCAGGCGCTGCGCCAGGCGCACCGAGTCCTGGTAGAAGACGTTGTCGTCGATCATGCCGTGGCTGATCAGCAGGTGGCCGCGGAAGTTCTCGACATGTTCGATCGGCGAGGACTTGCGGTAGGCCTCCGGATCGATGTCCGGGGTGTTGAGGATGTTGCTGGTGTACTCGTGGTTGTACGAGGTCCAGTCGGTGACCGGACGAAGAGCGGCGCCGGCGACAAAGCGATCCGGTTCGCGAAACAGCGCCATGAAGGCCATGAAGCCGCCGTAGCTGCCTCCGTAGACGCCAACTTTTTCGGCGTCGCCCTGGTGCTGCGCCACCAGATAGTCGATGCCGTCCAGGTAATCTTCCAGCTCGGGATGTCCCATCTGCCGGTAGATCGCGGTGCGCCAGTCGCGGCCGTAGCCGGCCGAACCGCGGTAATCCATGTCGAGCACGATGTAACCCTGTTCGACCAGCAACTGGTGGAACATCTGCTCGCGGAAATAGTTCGGCCAGCGCGCCCAGACGTTCTGCAGGTAGCCCGCGCCATGCACGAACAGCGCGATGGGATAGCGCTTGCCAGGCTCCAGCTGCGCGGGGCGATAAAGCTTGGCCCACACCGTGCCGTCGAAATGCGTTGAAGGCACCTGCACGTACTGCGGCTCCATCCAGTCGTGTGCGCTGTACTCGGGCAGGCGGGTGTCAGTGAGCACACGCAGCGCGCCTCCCTGGGCCGGCATTTCCGCCAGCTGCGGCGGGGTGTGGTGCGCCGACCAGCGCAGCAGCAGGCGCTGGCCGTCGGGCGACAGCGCGAAGCTTTCAATGCCGCCATGATCGGTGAGTTCAGTGACTGCTCCGCCGTTCGTATCAAGCCGGCACATCTCCCAGCCGCCCGGCCAGTCCATGTTGCAGAGGAAGTACACGTGACGGCCATCCGGCGCGATCACGGGGTCCGCAACTTCCCACTGCCCGCGGGTGTGCTGCACCAGCTTGCCGCCCGGTTTCGCGGTGTAAAAGTGCGCCCAGCCAGACTCCTCGCTCAGGAACCACAGCCGCCCATCGGGCATCCAGCCAAATTCGTTGAAGCTCCAGTTGATCCATCCCGGGTCGCTCAGTCGATGCAGCGGACGCAAGGCCTTCTTCTGCAGATCCAGGCCGGCGATCCAGCGATCCTTGTTGTCGTTGGCACGCAGCATGACGGCCAGCTGGCTGCCGTCATCGCTCCAGTTCATGCCCATCACCCGCACCCGGCGATTGCCTTCCAGGGCAGGCTTGTCAGCAGCCTTGCGCAGCGCGGCGAGCGGATCGGTCGCGATGCCTGGCAACGGGTCGAGGCTCAATTCGCTGAGCTCGCCACTTCGGGTATCGATCAGATGCAGGGTGTGGCCGAGCGGCGGATTGCGCCCGACGCGCACGCGCACGTCTTCGGTTTCTTCGTAGCCCGACTCGGTGACGTACTTCGGCATCTTGCCTGCCTGCCCGCCATTGTCTTCCTTGGCTTCCGTGACCAGCAGCAGCCAGCGTCCATCGGGCGACAATGCGCTGCTGCCAAGCTCGACCTTGTCGCCCAGATAGACCGGCTCCGGCGCGCGGGTTACATCGCCAGCGCGCTGGGCATCGCCCTCGGCACGTCGCGCATCGCGCTGTTCGCGCTCGCGCCTGAGAGTACTGATCAGGCGCAGCTGATGCTCGCGCAACAGGTCGGCTTCCGGATCGGCGTCGGGATCCTTGGCAGCGCGCGGCAGAACGATCGCCGCGTTGAGGCCACTCTGCAGGTCGGCGCGGTACCAGTCGCTGCCCACCCGATAGTGAATCCCGCCGCCGTCGGAGGCAAAGCGCGGGTCGGACACGGTGCCGGGTATGCGGGTCAACTGACGCAGCGTGCCGCTGCGCAGGTCGCGCAGGAACAGATCGCCATTGCGCACGAAGGCGGCGCGGTGGCGACCCGCATCGTAGACCGCACCCGCCGTGTCCAGGTCGGACAGGGCTTCGCCTTCCACCTTGATGCTGTCGCCAGCCGCCAGTTCCAGCCGATAGGTGTCGCTGACCGGGCTGCCCTGACGCTTCAAGGTGTAAAGCGCGCTGCCGCCATCGAGCGACCACCACGCCTGCTCGACCGGCGGTCCGATCCAGTCCGGGTGATCCATGATCCGGTCGAGGGTCAGCGGCTCGGCGTGGATCTTCGGCGCCGCGCCGACCGCAGTCAGCAGGGCAAAGCAGAAAGCAATGACGGTCAGACGCATGCGGCAGGTCCGCTCGATCGGAATGGGGCTGCAAGGGTAGCAGCCCCGGCTGCCGCTGTTGTCTGACGGGAGTATCGGGTGAAGCGGGTATCAGACCGCAAACATGCCGCGCAGCATGTAGAACACCATGCCGGCGATCAGGCCAGTGGCCGGAACCGTGATGACCCAGGCGGCCGCAATGCGCAGCACCAGTGAGCGCTTGACCAACTCCTGCTTGTAGGTCTTGCGCAACTGCTTGCGCTCGGACTTGAGCAGGTGCTCGGGGCCAACCTGCTGCTTCTTGTAGCGCTGCTTCAACTCCCGCAGCATCGTGCCACGCGCGCCGATGTCGGCCGCAACGAAACGCGTCATGAAGTCGTCCAGGGCGGCCTGATCGTCTTCCGGATGGTGCGCCTTGATCTCCTCGACGATGCGTCCCCAGTTGGTTTTCAGGTACTCGCGCAGAAAGCCCACCCCGAACACGGCGCCTACGGCGATATGCGTGGTGCTGACCGGCAGTCCCAGCTGGCTGGCGACAATGACGGTGAGCGTCGCGGCCATCGCAATGCAGTAGGCACGCGTCGGGTCGAGCTCGGTGATCTCGGAGCCGACCGTGCGAATCACGCGCGGCCCGTAAAGTGCCAGTCCGATGGCAATGCCCAATGCACCGATCACCATTACCCAGAGCGGAATCGGCGCGCTGCCGGTAACCGCGCCGCCACCGACGACGACATCGACGATGGCGGCCAGCGGCCCGATGGCATTGGCCACATCGTTCGAACCATGTGCAAAGCTCAGCAAGGCGGCCGCAAAAATCAGCGGCACATGGAACAGGCGATTGAGCCCGGCCTTGCCGTTTTCCAGCAGACCGGCGCGCCGTACGACCGCACCACGAACCAGGAACAGCACCGCCACGGCAACCCCCAGGCCGATCAGCACCGCAGTCCAGAACCCCACCGGAAACAGGCGATTCAGCCCCTTGAGCATCAGGTAGGTGGCAAAGGCCCACGCCATCAGTGCAACCAGCACCGGCACGTGGGTGCGCGCCGCGCGAACCATGTCGCGCTGATAGGTAATGGTGCGCTTGATCAGATAAAGGAAGAGGGCAGCGATCGCGGCACCCATCAGCGGCGAGATGACCCAACTCGCGGCGATGCCACCCATCGTGCCCCAATTGACCACGTCCATGCCGCTGGCGGCGATGCCAGCACCCAGCACGCCTCCGACAATGGAGTGGGTGGTCGAAATTGGCGCGCCGACGGCGCTGGCGATGTTCAACCAGACGGCCGCGGCGAGCAGGGCGGCCATCATCAGCCAGACGAATGTGCTTGGATCGGCTACCAGCTCAGGCTTGATGATGCCGCTGCGGATCGTTCCGACCACCTCACCGCCGGCAATGATGGCGCCCGCGGCTTCAAAAATCGCTGCGATGACGAGGGCGCCGCCCAGAGTCAGCACCTGGGATCCGACCGCCGGCCCGACGTTGTTGGCCACATCGTTGGCGCCGATGTTCATTGCCATGTAGGCGCCGAAGGCCGCGGCAACAGCGAGGATCATCACGCCGCTGCCGTCGCCGCGCATCAGGGTGTAGACCACAACAGCAGCGACAAACAGCAGGCCCAAGCCGAGCCGCGCGGCCTGCATGCCGCGCGAACTGCCCTCCATCGGGCCTAGGGTTGCAGGGATTTGACTCTTGTTCTGGGGCATGCGAATTGCGCTCGTGGCGGATCGGTTGCCGTTCGGACGGACCCTTTGGCCTCAGGCCCCCGCCGGGGGCGGCCATGATAGCGGCTGGGCGTTTCGATCGGCGGCGCCATTTTGTTGCAGAAACATGACGGTTAAATGACAACCGTCAAATCCGGCACCTCTCACGCGTTTCTGGGGCCGCAGGCCTCAGCGGATCGGGTTCTGGTTCTTCCAGCGCAGGAACAGGGCATCGACGGCCTCCCGCTCGGCCGCCTTCCAGCCGGCAGTCATCCGCGCCACGCCCTCGGCACTGCCCCAGCGCAGCGGAAAACTGCGCGCCGCCACGTCGTACCAGTGCAGGGCCCGCGCTTCATTGCCCGCCTGCCAGTGGCCGACCGCCAGGGTGTAGGGCAGCCAGAAGGGGCGCCCGCCGTGCAGATCAGCGGCCCACTGCCATTGTTCCAGGGCTGCCTGGGACTGACCCAGATTGAACAGGCCCCAGCCGTAGCTCCAGCGCACGTGCCGTTCCTGGACCGGCTCGGCAGCCAGCTGCAGAGCCAGGGTGTAACTTTCCCGCGCACTTTCCGCGCGGCCAGCCAGCGATTCGCTGTAGCCATACTGCACGTGCGGCCAGGGACTCTTGTCGCGCTGCTGCATGCCTTTCTCTACCCGCGCCAGCCACTCGGGTGAGCTCACGTCCGCGTGCTGCTGCGCCACGGCCATGGGGTCGCGGTCGCGGTAGACCTCTTCGGCAAAGGCCAGAGGGCTCAGCAACACGCTGGCCAGCAAGAGCAGGTTCGTCCGTGACAATCGCATGTTCAGGATCCGGTGGTGAGATATCGGCCGCGCATGGTGGTCGAGGACTACCGGCCAGAGCAAGCGCTCAGCTATCGAGCAGTCGCCAGGCAATCGACTCGCCAGCGCGCATCGGCACCAGTTCGGCCGCGCCCATCGGCTGCGAAGCCGGCACGGTCCACGGCTCGCGCCGCAGCGTGACGTGGCCGGTGTTGCGCGGCAGACCGTAGAAGTCCGGCCCGTAAAAGCTGGCAAACGCTTCCAGCCGATGCAGCGCGCCGGCCTGCTCGAAGGCCTCGGCATACAGCTCGATACCGGCGTGTGCGGTGTAGAGGCCGGCACAGCCGCAGGCCGACTCTTTGGCACTGCGCGCATGCGGCGCACTGTCGGTTCCCAGGAAAAAGCGCGGACTGCCCGAAGTCGCCGCCTCGACCAGGGCCTGGCGGTGCTGCTCGCGCTTCAGCACAGGCAGGCAGTAGGCGTGCGGACGCAGGCCGCCGGCGAAAATCGCGTTGCGGTTGAGCAGCAGGTGATGCGCAGTCAAGGTACCCGCTACGCCGTTGCGCGCCGTGCGAACGAACTCAACCCCATCGCGCGTGGTGATGTGCTCCAGCACGATCTTCAGGCCGGGAAAGCGCTCGACCAGCGGCGCGAGTTGGCGCTCGATGAACACCGCCTCGCGGTCGAACACGTCGACCTCGGGCGTCGTGACCTCGCCGTGCAGCAGCAGCGGCAGGCCAACCGACTGCATCGCCTCGAACACCGCCTCGCAGCGCGCAACATCGGTGACGCCGGAATCGGAGTTGGTGGTGGCGCCGGCCGGATACAGTTTTACCGCGTGCACAAATCCGCATGCTCGCGCACGTTCGATCTCTTCCGGCGCGGTATTGTCGGTCAGGTAGAGCGTCATCAGCGGCTCGAACGCGGCGCCTTCGGGCAGCGCCGCAAGGATTCGATCCCGATAGGCGGCCGCTTCGGCCACGCTGCGCACCGGTGGCGCCAGGTTCGGCATCACGATGGCGCGTGCGAAACGTCGCGCGGTATCGGGCAGCACCGCCTGCAGCGCATCGCCATCGCGCAGGTGCAGATGCCAGTCGTCGGGCCGGGTGATGCTGAGTTCCGGGTACTTCATGGTTTCGGCAACGGGCTCGGTCCGGGGCCGCATAGCATGCCGTTACCCGGTGCAGATCGCATCTGCTCAGGCAAAGCCCAGCGGCGTATAGGTGAAGCCAGGATCGGTGAACACCTGACCAATATTGGGATTGCCCATCAGGCGATCAACGACGGTGGCCATCACCTGTCTGAAGTCCACCGTTGGCACCAGGCTGTCACCCAGACGCTGTGCGGGGGCCAAACCGGCAAAGCTGCCGTACATGCCGCCGGTGACGCCGCCACCCAGCACCAGCATCGGCGTGGCGAGGCCATGGTCGGTGCCGTAGTTGGCGTTTTCCTTGACCTGCCGGCCGAATTCACTCTGCACCACCAAGGCGATGTCACTGGCGCGGCCGACGCCGGCCAGATCACGGTAGAAGGCATTCATGGCCTGCGACAGCTGCATCACGCGTTGCCCATAGCCAAAGGTGCTGGCCAGCACGTTCTGGTTGTTGTGGTTGTCCCAGCCACCAAAATCCAGGGTCGCAACGGACAGTCCCAGATCCTGGCGGATCAGTTGCGCCACCAGCCGCAGGCTGCTGGCGATGCTGGTGTCGGGATACACCACTCCCGCACCGGGGGTGTAGTTGCCGAGGTCGAGTGAATTGACCAGGTCGACCGCATCGACTGCAGCGCGCGCCGCCGCATCCAGCCCGTCGGCACCCGGGAACATGGAGCGCAGCGAGGCAAGATGGGTGCGCCCATAGGTGCCGGAGTTGGGATGGAAGCTGCTGGTCGAACCCAGGGTTGCCACATCCGACCAGCCGCCCAGGCTGATCGGTGGATTGCTGCCCGAGACCATGGCCGTGAACACGGCATTGCCATCCAGCAACGGCGTGCTGTCGAGATGACGGCTCAGCCAGCCGCTGTTGCCCGACTGATCACCAGGCGTGCCAAGCTCGATCTGCTCCTGCGCATCGAAATGGCTTCGGGTGTGGGTACCCGCAGGATGGCCGGCGCCCTGAACGATCGCGAGGCGGCCCTCGTTGAACAGCGCATGCAGCTCTCCGCAGAAAGGGTGCAGCCCGAAATTGGCGTCAAGCGGCAGGGCGGCATTGGTGCCTGAATCAGGAATCAGGGTGCGGTCGCGCGCGTCGACATAGAAGCCACGGTCGACACCGGCAATCGGTGGCACCAGGCTCAAGCCATCGATGCCGCCGCGCAGGAACAGATAGATCAGGGTGCGCCCGCTCGCGCCCGCCGCCGCGCTGGGGGCGAAGCCGAGGCCCAGCGGCAGACTGGCCGCTGCTGCACTGACGCCCAGACTGGCGAGGAAGCGGCGCCGGCTGATGGCGAATTCTGAATCTTGGTTCGCGCGGTTCATGGTCGTGCTCCTAGCGCTGCATGAACGTTGGAGACGACAGCACCAGCGCTACCAGTCCGCGCAGCCGGGTGTACCAGTCGAAACCACTGCTATTGATGCGAAGGTTGGCGCGCAGGATTGGCTCGTCGGCTGGCCACGGGTTGCGGTCGTTATTGCCGACGCCATAGCCTTGCTGGGTCATGAACTGCAGCGCCGCAGCGCCCAGCGGGGTTGGTGCCGATGCCACCGGCGTACCTTCCGGGCCGGTCCAGCCACCATCGGGCGCGAAGCCATGGGTCCACTCGCACCAGAATTCCACCAGTTGTCGCGGCGTTGGATCGCCGGCGACGTTGGCTTCAGTCAGGTCGATCACCCGCATCACGCGGGTGGCATCATCACTGGCATTGCGATCGATCAACCAGTCGACGCTGCGCCAGGCCTGCACCAGCCCGCTGGACCCTTGCCAGTGTTCTCGCCGATCGGGATAGCCATCGGGCGGACGCCAGAAGAACAGGCGCTGGCCGGCGCCGTTGAAGACGTTGAGAAAATCGCCGCTGGTCGCATCATCCTCGCGGAAGGTGTGCACGCAGCCCGCCACGCGCATCGCCGACACCACGTATTCGAACGGTCGTTTCACTTTGCTCGCCCACAGTGCCGGATCCTTGAATTCCTCCGACAGCAGGATGGTGCGCAGGGTGCGGGCAATCTGGTCGGGCGACTTGCGGTGCGCAAAGAAGGTCGCAGCGGCTGCGTCGACCACCGCTTGCGGCGGCTCGTCTGCAATAAGGCGGCGGCACAATTTGCGCGCGATGTAACGGGCGGTAGCTGGATGGTAGGCAGCCAGTTTCAGGATCAGGCGCCCCTCGGGCTCGGCCGGCAGGTCGGAAGGAATGATCGTCAGGCCGCGGCTCAGCACTGCCTTGCGGATGCTGCCGCTGTGCTCGGAGTCGTCCACAACAAAACTGCCGTCACCACAGACATCGCCACTACCGTCATTGAAACGCCAGCCGGTCAGGCACTCGGCCGCCGAATAGACGTCATCGTCGACGTAATAGGCTGCGATACTCAGCCCGGGATCAGCGATATAGCCAAGCCCGACATCGTCCAGGTCCGGGTCGTTCAACGCGGTATAGGGATTCTCCGGCAGGGCCTTTACGTTCAGTGGATTGCTGACGCCAAGGTAGTGTTCGGCACCCAGGGTGTGCAGCTCGAACAGCTCCCGGGCGTAGTTTTCGTTGATGCCACCGGCGCGATTCACGTAGTTGTCGAGGTAGCGCAGCATCGCCGGGTGGCGAGCCGATGCATGCAGCATCTCGTAGAAATTTCCGAAGGTATTGGCGCGGATCACGTCGCGGTCCCAGGAAGCCCAGGACACGTACGTGTCGTCGGCGAGACCGGCAAACACGTTGAAATGGTTATGCCAGAAATCCACGCTCAGTTCGAACAACTGGTGACGGCTGTAGACCGCGCGGGTAAAGGCGGCGCGTTCGACCTCGCGGTGCGGCCGGACATAGCTGCTGAAACCCACACAGCGGCGTTCGAAAAAGGTCTGCGACAAGGGCTCGCCGAGGGTGGCGAAAGACTGCGGGAAGGCCGCCATCCGCTGTTGCAGATCCGGATCGGGCAGGCCTGGGTCGAGCTGCTCGTCGACGTAGCGCTCAAGGCGGAGATCGTCGCTCTGGCCGAGCGACTGGAAGTAGCCGATATCGTCCTCGCCAAGCTTGCCCAGCAGCTCGAAGTCGGCGCGAAAAATACTGCCTTCCGGCGCTGCGGACGCCAGCTTCACCCGACGCCGCGCCGGCCCGAAGCCCATTCGCGTCAGCACGCGGACAGCGAAAGGCGGGACCCCTGGCGCGCCCTGGGTTGACTTTGCAGACGCTGTCGCGGGGCCTTCCATAGCGGATAGAGCAAGGCTCTCATCCGATCGAAATACAGGACGGACATCCATCATTGGGGCTCCTGGCTGGCAGTTCCGACGTGTGGTGTTGCGACCGGCGCCCCTGAACGACGGTGGACGGTATTCATATCACAGAAACGTCGGGTTTCATGCGACGCGGTGCCACGCGGTTTCAGCTTCCCAGTTGGCAGGATGCCAGCGGCAGATTCAGCACCTCCTGCCATTGGCTGGTTGCAACCTGCACTGGCGGCAGCGGGAAGTCGATTCGCACCAAGGCGTTGCGCGTTGCTTCCAGGCGGATGTTGCTCAAACCCTCAAAGCGCAGCAGACGACGGTCGCCCTCGGAATACGCCACATCGATGCGTGGCACGAACAGGCCAAAAAGCCCGTCGAGGCTTAGCCTCAGCACACGCGCATCGACCCCATCGATCGCACGTCGCTCCGACTGCTGCATGCGAAACCGCATCGCTGCGCCTCGACTGGGCACAAGAAATTCCAGCGGCACGCTCTGGCCGCTCCCAAGCGAATCCCAATGCTGCTGAATGAAGCGGTCAAAGCCGGCGTCGGCTACCAGGGAGTCGGCCTCGATCAGGACGGCGCGTTCTTCTTTTACATCCCTGCTGGGCTGGAAATAGGTTTCAACGCTGCTCGTGTCGCGACGCAGGCCCTCTCGATAGCCGAAGCGCGCATCGACCAGGTCGAAGGCCGGGGCTTGCAGCGAGTCACGATAATCAACGCGCTTGCGCGCGAAGGCTTGGCCCGAGGGGCAGCGATACAGCACACGTCGCTCGAGCAACCGGTCGCGATCGAAATGCAGCCAGTGTTCTTCGTCGTAAAGCCTGACCGACTCGCGCAGATCCCGCGCTTCGCCCGAATAGCGTTCGAAGCGCTCACTGGCATCTGCCAGCCCGCAGACCAGCAACAGGCAGGGCAGCAACTTCACCATGCAACCGACTGTCCCTGCCAATCCCGGAAGCTGCCGCTCTGTGCCATCTCGCTGTGATCGGCAACCGCCAGCATGCCGGCCACCGAGTCTTGCGGTGCCACGGCGGCGTTGGCACCTCCCATGTCGGTCCTGACCCAGCCGGGCGTCAACGCGATCACACATACCGCTTTGTCGCGCAGCGCATGCGCCATCTGCACTGTTGCCATGTTGAGGGCAGCTTTTCCCATGCCGTAGCTCGGGCTGCGGAATTCATGGGTCTCGCTCATCGCTCCCATGCGACTGGACAGATTGATCACCAGGCCGCCCGCGTTGATCAGCGGCGCAAGCGCCTGGGTGAGCAGCAGCGGACCGATTGCATTGGTGCGCAGGCTGGCCTCCACGGTCTCGTCCTTCAGTTCGCCAAAACGCTCGCCGGGCGGCAGTACACCCGCGTTGTTGATCAGCCAGTCAAAGCCGTCAAAGACCAGGGTCAGTTCCCGCGCCAACTCGGCGCGCGAGCGTGGCTGGTCGAGATCCAGCGGCAGCACGTGCAGGCGGTTGGGGTACTCCCCGACCAGGCGATTCAATTCAGTGGCCTTGCCGGGATTGCGACAGGTTGCAACCACCCGATCGCCGCGCGCCAGCAGCTGGCGCACGAATTCAAGACCCAGGCCGCGATTGGCTCCGGTGACCGTTACTCGTTTCATGGCAACTCCACGCTACACCGATACCCAGTGTAGTCCGCGTGCAGGACACCTGCGATTCAGCCCGCATCGGCGTCACTCGGTTACTCTTCGCCCTCATCCCGAATGCCGCGAAGCCGCCCATGCGAGCCAACCTTCTTGTTTCCGCGCTGCTGATCACTTCACTGGGCGGCTGCGTCTGGGTAAAACTGGAACCTGCAGCCTCCGCGGTGCGCGTCGCGATGCCTGCCGACAGCATCGACCACTGCATGAAGGCCGGCGAGATTTCGGTCAGCGTCAAGGCCAATGTCGCGGCCTATCATCGCAATCCGCTGAAGGTGAAGGACGAGCTGGAAACCATGGCGCGCAATGAGGCCGTGGGGCTGAGCGCCGACACCATCAAGGCGCTGGGCGAGCCGATCTCAGGCGAGCAGCGCTTTGCCGCTTTCCGCTGCGGCAGCCAGCGGCCGGCGACCGCACCGGCGGCGCGTCAGGAATCCGGCGAAGCCGAGGTCATTCCGCTGCGCGATCAGCGTCCCTGAATCACCGGGTTTCGACCGCGGCGAGCATTTCAGCCGAGCTTGACGCCTGGCAGGCCAAGCACATAGTCGGCGCCCATCAGCTGCGACGGCGTGTAGTAACCGCCAGCCGGGCGCTCACCATCAAGCAGTCGTTGCACGATGCCAAGCGACGCGGTGACGGTAAGTTCGTAGCCGTTTGGGGTCCTCAGACGACGACGCAGAACGCGACCGTCAGCATCGGCGACCTCGCCCCACACCACACAGCCGGTCTTGCCGCGGGTCTTCTCCGACGGTCCCTTGACGCGCTTTTCAACCTGCCGCTTGAGCAGCTTCTGCACCGGGCCAAGGCCAAGCAGCGGGCCTAGCACCCGGATGCGGCGCAGGCGCTTCACCGTTGCCGGCCCGACTGCCATGTAGACCTCGACATCGGGAATGCCGGTAGACACGTACGCGGTATAGACATCGCCCCAGGGAATGGTCATCGCGAGACGCTGCTCGCCGTCGCGTTCGAAGTAGCGCACCTTCCAGGCCAGCGGCACGCGCGTCATCTTGCCGCCAATGCGGGCGCGCCCGCCGTTTCCCAGCCCTTCGACACTGGTCTTGGCCGTGCCCGGACTCGGTCCGCCACCAGCCTCGAAGGCCAGCACCAGGCTGCGCGCCTCGGGAAGCTCGCGCTTGAGTTGCGCCGCCAGACAGTCGGTTGGCACCACATCGAACCCGGAGCCCGGCAACACCACGATACCCGCCTCACGCGCCCGCTCATGCTGCGCATGGCAATGGGCGAATACCGAGATCTCGCCGGTAATGTCGAGATAGTGAACCGACTGCGCCAGGCAGGCCTCCAGCATCGGTGCGGAGGTGGCGGAGAATGGGCCGGCACAATGCAGCACCAGGCCGACGCCTTCCAGTCCACTGCGCACTGCTGCTGAGTCGTCCAAGCCGAACGCGCGAAACGCAAGCCCGAGCTCGGTCGCGAGCTTCTCCAGCGCATCGCCGCTGCGGCCCGCCAGGATCGGCGTCAAACCGCGCGCCAGCGCCTCGCGCGCAGTCAGCTCGCCGGTATAGCCATTGGCGCCGTAGATCATCCAGTCCATCAAATGCTCCGAGTGTCGTAGATGCGGGTTTACCGCAGCCCCATGCTGCCTGAGCGTGCATGAATGCCAGAAAGCTTGCCCTGCACTGGGCGATTATCGCCAGCAGCCGGATTTTCAGTGACCGATGGCGCTGCAGGCCTAATCAGGCCTGCGCTCGGCCCCCTGCCGGCGCGTCATCGCCACCAATTTGCGGAAGTAGAATTCGGGAAAGAAGCGTTTGATCCGCCAACGGCTCTTTTCCTTGCGGGTTGGCAGGATAAGGAAATCGCGCCGCTCGGCGGCGGCGAACAGGCGGTCGGCAACCTCGTCGAGGGTGTCGCCGGAGGTTTCCATCATGCGTTGGGCGAAGCCACGCATGCGCTCCGAGCCGCGCCAGCTTTGCAGCAGATTGGTGCGAAAGAAGGCCGGGCAGGCCACGCTCACGCTCACCCCGTGGGGAACCATCTCGGCGCGCAGCTGCTCGGACAGGGTGAGTACCCCTGACTTGGCCACGCCGTAGCTCATGATGTTGGGCGCTCCGGCGAGCGCCGCGAAGCTGGCGATGTTCACCACCTGGCCGGCGCGGCGCTCGACCATGCCCGGCAGAAACGCCAGGCATCCGCGCACCACACCCAGCAGATTGATCTCCAGCACTTCGCGCCACTCACCGATCGGTGCGTCGAGCAAGGGTCCGCCGCTGGCGATACCGGCGTTGTTGATCAGCACATCGACGCCGCTCCAGCGCGCGTTGATCTCGCGGGCAAGGGCCTGCATCGAATCGTCGGATCCAACATCAGCCTGCAGTGCGCAATGCTGGCTGCCGGCCAACAGGGAAAGCGTCTCGTTGGCGCGCTCAAGATGCAGATCGATGCAGGCTACCGTCGCACCCGCTCGCGCATAGCGCAATGCCAGTGCACGCCCGAGCCCACTGCCCGCACCGGTGATCAACACGCGTCGTTGCATAGGATCAAATCCATCGTGATAGCCTGCCCGGCAGCCTACCAGCCCGATGGAGCGCCGTGCATGATCCTAGATTCCGCAGTTGACCGCTCCCGGAGCCTGGAAAGTCAGGATGCTGCCGTAGTTGTTGTGCTTCGCTGCATTCACCCGATGGGCAAGGGACGCTACGCAACCGATAGCACACCTGGCCGGCCGTCTGGCTACGTTGCTTCTCCTTGCAGGTGGCGGACCTGCGCGTCGTCGCGCCTTGCCAGCCGGCCGGCCAGACGGACTCTCGGACGCGTCCAACTGCGGAATCCAGGATGAACCAGACCCTGTTCGATCTTTCCGGCAAGACTGCACTGGTGAACGGCGCCTCGCGCGGCATCGGCGCGGCCATCGCCAGCCTGTTGGCCGCGCAGGGTGCGCATGTACTGCTCACGAGCCGCAAGGTGGAGAGTTGCGAGCAGGTGGCGGCGAGCATTCGCGCCGCAGGCGGCTCCGCCGAGGCACGCGCCATGCACGTCGGCGAGGTTGAATCCATCGAGACGCTTTTCGCCGGTCTCGACGCCGACGGCATCGTGCCGGAATTGCTGGTCAACAATGCCGCCGCCAATCCGTATTTCGGAGCCGCCCTGGACATGCCGCTGTCGGCCTTTGAGAAGACCGTGGAAGTCAATCTGCGCGGTTATTTCTGGACCACGGTACAGGCCGCTCGCCGCATGAAGGCTGGCGGTGCGATCGTCAATATCGCCTCGGTCAACGCGCGGCGCGCTGCAGCGGGCCAACTGGTCTATTCGATGACCAAGGCCGGCATCGTCAACATGTCCGAAGGCTTCGCCAAGGAACTGGCGCCGCGCGGTGTACGGGTCAATGCGGTGCTGCCGGGCCTGACCGACACCAAGTTCGCCTCGGCCCTTACCGGCAATCCCAAATTCCTGGAAATCATGCTGCGCCTGATTCCGCAGGGCCGCGTAGCCAAGCCCGAAGAGATCGCCCCGATGGTGATGTTTCTGCTGTCGCCAGCGGCCGCCTACATCACCGGCGGGACGTTTGCGGTGGATGGTGGGTATCTGGCCTGAAAGCCGGGAACGGGGAACGGGGAACGGGGAACGGGGAACGGCAGGTTGGCGCGGGTCGCTGGGTTCGGCAAGCGAACGCTATCCGAGGGCCGTACTGCGGATTCACGCAGCTGATGATTCGTTCTGCAACTCTCGACTCGCACCGTAAGGTGGGACTTGGCCATCATCGCACGCAGGCGGTGCGCCAAGGCGCACCCTACGCAGCCGACGATTCGCTCGGCAATTCGCGCACTGGTTCGGGCGAAATCTTCAGGATCGAGTGGCGCAGTTCGCGACCCAGGACGATGCGCGCATCGCGCGACCAGCCCTCCATGCGCTCGTCAAAGTCGAGCTTGCCGTCGGCTCCGTTCCAGACGAAACCAAGTTCGCGCAGTTTGCCGATGAAGCCGCGGAACAAGGCGCGATCGAAGAACTCCGGCGCGGTCTGCGAGAAGAGCAAGCCAAGGCGTTGGGCGGTCATCTGGCAGGCGTTCTCCAGCTCGCCCGGTGACAGGGTTCGCGGGCCGTTCTTCACCAGGATGGCAATCGCGATGTAGTAGCGCTCGAAGGCCTGCTGCAGGCCGTGCGCCACCACGCGGAGTCGAAACACCTCGTCGGTCTGGCCGGGGCCGCGTTCCAGCATGCCGCTGGCCTCGTCAAATCCGAGCAGACCTTCCTGGATCAGCACGGTGATGGTGGCCTGCAGGCGCTCGCTGAACTCCTCCTCGCTCCACGGCAGGAACAGCTCGTTCTGCACGAAGGGATACAGCAGCCGACCCAGCCGAATCACGCCGGCACGACTCATGCGGCGACTGTTCTGGAAGCAGCACGCAACCCAGGCGGCGGCGCTGAAAAGATGCACCACGTTGTTGCGGAAATAGCTCTGCAGGATGGCCTCGTCGCCCTCGAAGCGCAGCACGTCGCCCAGCGGGTGCTGCACCCGGCTCAGCACCTGCAGGCGTTCGCCCTGCGCGATGATCTGCGCCGGATCCATTTCAGTCACCGTGACCCGATCCGAGTAAGGCACCGCCGCCAGCAGCCGCTTGAACAGCGCCAGCTGCGCGATCAGGTCGGACTCGGCCATTGCCTGCTTGGGCGTGGCCAGCAGGGACATGCCCAACAGGTTGACCGGATTGACGTCGGCAACGCTGTTGATCTGGACCAGAATGCGTCGTGCCAGGTCGTCCACCGCCGGATTGAACCACTCCGGTCGCGCCTCGCTGCTGGCGCCCTGCTCACGCCAGTCCTGTGCATGGCTGGCCAACACGTCATCAAGATAGATCGGCTTGCCGAATGACAGCGCCACCCGCCCGTACTGCTTGCGCATCACGCCGATGGCCGAGCGCAACAGCACCCAGATGCTCTCCTTCTGTTTCGGCCGTCCGGACAGCTCGTCCAAATAGCTGCGGCCTTCGATGAGCTTCTCGTAGCCGATGTAGACCGGCTGGAACATCACCGGCTTGCGCGGCTGGCGCAGGTAGGCACGCACCGTCATCGCCAGCATGCCGGCCTTGGGCGACAGCAGACGGCCGGTGCGCGAACGTCCACCTTCGATAAAGTACTCGATTGAGACCCCCCCCTGCACCAGGGTCGCGACGTACTCGCTGAAAACGGTCGAGTACAACGCGTTCGACTTGAAGCTGCGGCGCAGGAAAAAGGCTCCGCCGCGGCGCAGCAGGGGCCCGACCAAGGGCAGGTTGAGGTTCACGCCAGCGGCGATGTGCGGCGGCACGATGCCGTTGCGGTAGAGCTGGTAGGACAGCAGCAGGTAGTCGATATGGCTGCGGTGGCAGGGCACGTAGATCACTTCGTGGCCGGGCGCGGCGCGCCGCAGGGTATCGAAGTGATGCACGTGCACGCCGTCGTAGATCTTGTTCCAGAAGCCGGTGAGGATGAAGGAGGCCGAGCGCACCACGGTGTGCGAATAGTCGGCAGCCACTTCCAGCGCGAAGCTGCGTGCGCGGCTGCGCGCCTTCTCAAGAGTGATCTGGTCCTTGCGGGCGGTTTCGGCAATGGCGCGCTGCACGGCTTCGCGGCCCAGCACGGAATCGATCAGGGTGCGGCGATGCGAAAGGTCTGGGCCGACCACGGCCGCACGAATGCGACGGAAATGCGTACGCAGCACGCGCTGCAGCTTGCGCAACAGGCGCTCGGGCGCATCTTCCTCGGCCAGGATGCTGCGTGCCGAGATCGGCGCGGCAAACTGCACCATGGTGTCGCGACCATTGAGCAGCACCGACAGGAAGCGCCGGAAGCGGCCGACCATGACCCAGTTTTCCGCGAACAGCACGCGGAACCATCCGGTGTGGCGTGCCGGGGCGCGGCCGACGAAGATGGATACCGGCACGATCTGTACGTCGAGATCGGGCCGCTCGCGCAGGTTCTGCAAGAGCAGGGCCAGGCTGCGCGAATGGGTCAGGCTGCGCGGCCGTCCAAACCACAGGCCGCGGCGCCGCGACAGCGCCACCAGCGCGCGTTCCTTGCCCAGCACATCCGGTCCGCCGGGCGGCAGCAGGGGCGAAGGCAGGCCTGCCTCGCGGCAGGCCTGCTCAAGGATGATGGCGTTCGACAGGCCGTAGCGTTCGGTGACATACACCACTGGCACATCCGCTTTTAGCTGCGCCAATACGTCGGCCGGCTCGCTGCGAATCTGCACCCAGGATGCACTGAGTCGCCCAAGTAGCTTGAACAGCCACGGCAGGCGCTCGCGATCATTGCTCGCGTTGCTCATAGCTAACTCCGTGCCGGCTGCCGGCACCTTGAGGATGCCGGCCACATCGGCAGGCGGGGATTTATTCGACCAGCTCGGCGCGCGCAGCGGCGATCTGCTCGACGGTGTCCTTGCCGTACCAGCGGCCTTCGACGCGGGTCATTGCGGTGTCGTGCCAGAGCGCCTTGTCAAACAGCTTGAACTTGACCCGCACCGTGGCGAGATCCTCGGTCTGCGAGACTTCCTCGGCGCTCACGCTGTCGAAAATCGCATCAATAGACAGACCGTACAGGGCGAGAATTTCCTTCACACCCTGGAACGCGATGCCTGCCTTGCCAACGGCCTGTTCGAATTCCAGCGCGCGGGCCTTTTCCAAGGTCGGAAGATCGATCTCGCGAGCGGTTGAAACCGCCTTGCCGATGGCCCGCTTCAATACGTCGCGGTCGGCCCAGGGCACGGTTTGCAGCCAGACTGCCGTTGCAGCGACGGCCTCGCTGGCCTGCTTCTTCTGTTCTTCCGAGAGCTTCTCGTTGGCGGCAATGGACTGCGCGGCGAAGCCCTGGCCCATGCCGATCATCAGCGGAATCTGCGCCGCCATCTCGGTCTCGAACTTGACGAGCTGCGGCTCCAGCTCTGCAAAGATCTCCTGCTCAGCGTTCGAAGCCGTCAGCTTGGCCATCATTTCGGCGTACTCGGCGTCCTCGGTCGCGTCGACCGGCTTGGCGGTGCGCGCCGTGGCCCATTCGGCCTTCATGCGCTCCACTTCGGCAGGCGGCAGCGATACCTGCATGGCGGCAAGCAGGTCGCCCTTGCGCAGATGCTTGGCGGCCGCCTCCACCGCTTCGACGGGAGTATCCGTGGAGGAGGCGAGCGATGCCGGTGTCTCACCCGCGTCATTGCTGCAACCGGAAAGCAGGACCAGGGAAAGGCCGAGGCCCGCCAGAAGGGTGAAATTGCGCATGTCGAACGGCATCCCGATGTGAAGAACCGGCACTCTAAGCGCCGAGGTGGTCTCGCCACAAGGCGTCTTTAGTAACGGACACAAAGAAAAACGGGAGGCCTCCGCCTCCCGTATCAGTTGCCAGGCCAACTTCACCGGGCGATTTCTTATTGTTGTGGGTGCCGTGCTAGAGGGTCTCGCCGAACTGCCGCAGCCCAGATGCTACTTGCAATGCTCTCTTAATGCAATACCTGAGGTATATCGATCTATGCCGTTGATTTTACGAATGATCAACGATCGGCCTCGACTCAATCTGCCAACGGGGCTTCCCAAATGGCAGGCGGACCCTGCACGCGCGACGAAATGTCGCAGGGCTCGATGCCGTCCGGCAGCAGCAGCTGCACCAGGTTGAGCGAGCCGTCGCCGATTGCCTCATCATCGGCGCTCCACTCCATCCGCGCGCGCCCGCAGCGGAGGTAGGTAAAGGACAGTTCGCCCCAGCGTTGACTGTCGATATCGGCGGGGCCAGGCGCCAGTGGCGGACCATAGGTCGTGATGGCTTCGCCTTCGAAGCGGCCTCCCTCGCCATGATTGTCGGACATGATCACCCACGCCGGGTTGCCATCGGCGTCGTGATTGCTCCACCACACTCCGATGAACCCAAAGCGCCGGGCAACGAACACGCCTCGACCACTTTGCTCGGGCGCGTACCAGACTCCGGAAATGTCTGCGCGAGCCCAATTGCCGACATTGCGCACGCTCACTACATTGGTGGTGTAGCGGTTGAACTCATTGCCATCAAGATAACCAATCACGGTAAAGCGATACTGGCCCTCGGGCAGGGACCCGATGTCCACGAGGTAGGAGTAGTTCATCGGCGGCGGCACGCCACAGATCCCATCGGGGGACCTGCGCAACCAATAGCGCAATTCGTAATCGCGCGCTCCAGCGCTGGAGCCGGTGTGGCGGATGCGCGGCACCTGACTGGTGTCCAGGAAGATCGCCGGACAACCCCCACCTAGAACGGGCAGGCCAATGCGGTCGCTGGAAAAGGGTTGCGCCGGAACCGGGGCGGGCTGCGCCTGCAGAACCGAGCCGAGAAGGGTCGCGCCTAGCAAGGTCATGTGCCGCAACCATGCCAAACGGGCACCACGGGGTGCGGTCCATCCGCATTGAGGGTTCGGTTGTATGTCTGTTCTCCGTGGTTGGATCCGCGCTGTCATGACCCGCAGGTTCCGCAATGAATGGACTTCGAGTTCTAGGTTAACGGCCTCCTGACTTACAAGGCCAGCCAGAGATTCAATTTGAATTGGCCCCCGCAAAGAACCGCACCCCGTCGCCGCCACGCAGCGGCGCGGCAATGCCGATCTCGATCTCGGTGTTGACGAACCAGGTCATGCGCATGCGCAGGCCGAGCCCCACACTGGCGTAGGTCCGGCCATCGTAAAGACCACCGATATCCCGGCCCGCGCCGCCGAATTCCAGGACTGCCAGCAAGCGCAACCAGTCACGCCCCAGCGGACGCAGGTACTCGACCGCGCCGTAGTAGAAGGCATCACCCTCAAGAAAATCGCTGTCATAGCCGCGCAGGCGGCTTGAGCCACCGAGGCTGAAGTTGTCTCGCGAGCGCGGCCCCTCGAATACCGCACCGCCTTGTCCGAGCAGGTGCAGGCTCTGATGCGGCAGCTCACCGATCGCCAGGTAGCGGGCGTAATCGAGGGTCAGGCGGGTGTAGGTGTAATCCGACAGCAGTCCCTCGACGGCGAGTTCGCTGCGCGCCTCGAAGCGGGTGCCAGACTCGCTGAATACATCGAAATCGATGTCGCGGTAGTCCACCTGGGCCAGGCCGGCAATTGCCGAACCGTCGCGCGGCGGCGCCAGTTCACCCGCGGTGTCCTGGTTCTGATAGTAGAAGCCCAGCCCGACGATCCAGCCCCGGCGTGGCCGCTGGGTTCGGAAGTCGCGCGAACGCACCACCTGAAACCGTTGGAAGGTTTCGTTGAAACTGCCGACGTCGCCCAGCGTCACCTGCTGGCGTCGCTCGGCCAGCAGACTGAGGTTGTCTCCGTTCTCGAACAGGTAGGGCGCATTGTAGGTCGCGCGCCAGATGCGTTCCTGATCGCGATCGGTTTCCTCATGGAAACGTCCCTCCTCGATCAAGGCGGTGAAGCGATGGTTGAGTCCCCAGACATTGCTCCAGGTGAGTTGCGCGCCATAGCTGTAGTTGCGATCTGCACTGGCATCGAGTCTGGGCACCGGCAGGAAATAGCGCTTCTCATCCAGCAGCACGTGCAGCACTACTCCGGCTTCACGCAACTCGGGGGTGATGCGGACCTTGCGGAAGAGCCCCAGATTCAGGATCGCCTGACGACTGTGCTCGATCGCTTCGGGATCTGCGGGGTCACCCACGCCAAGCGCCATTTCGCGCAGCAGGACCACCTCACGCGTGGTGACATTGCCCTCGAACTCGATGGCAATCACCGCGGGCTCGGCCGCCTGCACAACCTGCAGGGAGGCAAGCAGCATCGGAAGTACCAGCAGTTGGAAGCATCGCGACATTGGCGGTCATTCCATCAGGACAGCAGCAGTGTACGCAGTCTCGCAATACCTACGCTGTACGCTATCGCACCCAGGCTTGCCGCTCGTGTCAGGAAAAGCTGGCGGCGTATCCCGAGTCGACCAGGCTCTTCTGCAGCGCATCGCACAACTTGATGTTGCCAGCGACGACGCGGCCCTGATCGATGTACTCGCCGCCGCCGCGGAAGTCGCAGACCTTGCCGCCGGCTTCTCGGACCAGCAATACGCCGGCCGCCACGTCCCAAGGCTTCAGCCCGGCTTCGAAATAGCCGTCTGCCCGGCCGCAGGCGGTATAGGCCAGGTCGAGTGCCGCCGAACCGGTACGGCGCACGTCTTCGGCCAGCGCCATCAACGTTTCCAACGCGGCCAGGTGCGGCTTCAAGCGGCTGCGCTCACGTGGCGCAAAGCCGGTGATCAGCATGGCGCCCTCCAGTTCATTGCGCTGCGCCACCCGGATGCGCCGCTCGTTGAGATAGGCGCCAGCACCGCGTGCAGCGGCAAAAATCTCGTTGCGCAGCGGGTCGTAGATCACCCCGGCAATCGGTTCATTGCGGTCCATCAGGGCAATCGACACGCAGAAATGTGGAATGCCGCGCAGGAAGTTGCTGGTGCCGTCGAGCGGGTCGATCACCCAGGTGAAACGCGAACTGCCGCGCTGCCCACCTTCCTCGCCCAGGAAGGCGTAGTCGGGATGCGCCCGCCGAAGCTCGCGTATGATTTCGTTCTCGGCCAGTGAATCGACTTCGCTGGCGTAGTCCTGGCGCGCTTTCTCGACGATCTTGAGACCATCAAGCCGGCTCATGTGGCGCAGCAGGATGCCTCCCGCCTGACGCGCCGCCTTGACCATGATGTTTACCGAGGGATTCTGCATGCCGCCTGCCGGGCTGATACTGGGACGGCGTCGCGCCGCGAACCGGAAATCGTAACAGATCACTGCCACGAACGCCCTTCCAACGACATGCATCACCCCATTCATTTCGTCCTGCTGGGGACACAACACCCGGGCAACATCGGCAGCGCCGCTCGCGCCATGCGCACCATGGGCCTGCGCAGCTTGCGCCTGGTGGCACCACTGGCCTTTCCTCACCCCGATGCCACGGCGCTTGCCGCCGGTGCCGATGACGTGCTGGAACAGGCACCCTGCTTCGATTCACTGCCTCCAGCGATCGCCGATTGCCGACTCCTGCTGGGCTGCAGCGCACGGCGACGCGGTGTCACCCTGCCGACCCTGGACCCGGAGGAAGCAGCAGCGCGCCTGATTGAAGCCAGCGCCGAGGGACCGGTCGCCCTGTTGTTCGGCAATGAGCGGACCGGCCTGACCAATGACGAGCTGCAGCGATGCCACGCGGCTGTGCACATTCCCAGCGATCCGGAATTCAGCTCGCTCAATCTTGCCGCCGCGGTGCAAGTGATGGCCTATGCGCTGCGACGCGAGCACCTTGCCCGCTCCGGTGCGCCGGTCGAACCCGGATCGCGCGACCCGCCCGCCACCAGTGCGGAACTGGAAGGCTTCTTCGGGCACCTGGACAAGGCGCTGCATGCCATCGACTTCCACAAGGGGCGCTCGCCCGGGACGGTCATGCGACGTCTGCGTCGCATTTACCTGCGTGCCGCACTCGACCAGCGCGAGGTACGCATTCTGCGCGGCATCCTGACCGACGCCGAGCGCATGGCGCGGCTGGCTGGCATGACGATAGACTCGACTTCCGAGACAGAAGATGGGGAGTAGGCGGCATCCTGGGCAGGGGGATGCAGCCGCTGGAACCGGCATGGCAACACGACGCTTGATGGCCAGACTGTGCGTGGCGCTGCTCAGCGTGTGCGCGCTCACTGCCGGTGCCACGCTTGGCGCGACGGATCATGAGGCCGAGGATGTGCTGGTACTGGGCCGGGTCAGCGATGACCCGAAGCGTCATTACGACGCGCTCAAGGCACTGCTCGACTACGTGGTGCCGCGCATGCGCGAGGTCGGTATCCGCGAGGGACGCGTGCTGATGGCGCGGGATTTCCAGCAGATGGCCAGCTATCTGCGCCGCGGGCGGGTCGACTGGCTGACCGAAACCGCCGGTATCGCGGTGGTGTACGGGGAACGCGTCGGCACCCGTCCGCTTGCGGCAACCGTTCGCAACGGCGTTACCCGCTACCACAGCGTGATCTTCGTCCGGCGCGACAGCGGCATCCGCGAGCTGGCCGACCTGAAAGGGCGCAGCGTGGCGTTCCAGAACTCAACCTCGACCAGTGCCTATTTCGCCCCCGCGGCCAGCCTTCTGGACCACGATCTGAGGCTGGAGATCCTGCTTTCGCCAATGGATCGCCCCGCTGCGGACTCGGTCGGCTATCTGTTTGCCCGATCGGAAAGCAATATTGCGACCTGGGTGCACAAGCGACTGGTCGACGCCGGGGCGTTCAGCAATGTCGACTGGGAGGATCTGGCCAGCTATCCGCAGGGCTTCGCAGGCGACCTGGAAATCATCCATCGCACCCAGGAGTTTCCGCGCGCGCTGGAGATCGTCCGTCCCGGTCTGCCGCCAGCCGTGGAGGAGCGCCTGCGTCAGGTACTGATGGCCGCGCACAATGACCCCGAGGGACAGGAAGCGCTGCGTCGGTTCTTCGATACCTCGCGCTTCGAGCCGGTCTCCGATGCCTTGCGCGACGACCTGGAGCGCCTGACGCCGGGCGTTCGCAGGATCAAGGCGGAACTGGAATGAAGCGGCATATGGATTGCTCTTTGACCGCTCCCGACGCTGCTGGCTACGGCGGTCGGCGCATGTCCGACAGGCCCGATCATGGCGACAGCGGGGTGCCGCAATGATCCCGCGCGGCCTGAAGGCACGCTCGCTGCTGGCCATGCTCGCCACCCTGGTCGTGGTGCTGGTGTTGCTCGGTGCGGCATGGCTGCAGCAGCGCGAAAGTCACCGCGAGATCGCCGCCTTGAGCCGCGGCTCGATGCAGGAACTGTCGCTCGCTGCACTGCGTGGTCGCGGCGAGGCGATGGCCAGCCTGCTGGCCGATGCGCTGACCAATCCCCTGTACTACTTCGATTTGCTCGCCGTCGGCGAGATCGCGCGTTCGGCGCTGAGCCAGCGCGACGTCGCCTATGTGCTGGTGTTTGATGCAAAGGGGCAGATCCTGCACGACGGCTCGCGCGATATCCCCGATTTCGGCCAGCCGATGCGCGACGCCTTTGCGTTCGAGGCGATCACGGCCAGCACGGTTCACACCCAGTGGTCGAGCGAACTCGTGGACGTGGCCTTTCCCATCCAGATCGGCGGCGAACGGCTTGGCGGTGTGCGCATTGGCCTGTCGCTGAGCGAGCCACTGCGCATCGAGGCGGAAGCGCGAACCGCACTGATGCAGCGCTCGGAGACTGCCAGCCAGCGCAGCCTCATGCTCTTGGCCGGCTTGTTCACGCTGCTGATCGCGCTGGGAATAGCGATCAATCTGGTCATTTCGCGCGGCCTGGTGCGACCCATCCGCCGGCTGGCCGAGGCCGCGCGCGCCATGGAGTCCGGGCAATACCAGGTGCAACTCGGCAGCCAACGGCGCGATGAACTGGGCGAACTGATCCGCGCGTTCGACCGGATGAGTGACAGCGTCGACCGGCACGATCGCGATATCCGGCGGATTGCCTATGGCGACAGCCTGACCGGCCTGCCCAATCGCCTGGCCTTCCGCGAACTGCTCGACGCCGAACTCAATCAGCGCAAGGGCAACGGCGAAGGCCTCGCCCTGCTGTTTGTCGACCTGGACGATTTCAAGCGCATCAACGATACGCTTGGCCATGATGCCGGTGACGAGGTACTTGCGCAGTTCGCCACCCGCATCCGGCTCTGTGTGGAGGGCTCGGCGCGCGGCCACACCGCGCGCGTGGCGCGCTTCGGGGGCGACGAGTTCGTTGCCATGCTGGCGGGTCCGGAAGCACGCGATGCAGCTGCGCATGCGGCCGAAGCCATCCTCGCCGAGTTGCAGCTGCCGGTGAGCGTGCTGGGTCGCTCGGTGTTTCTCGGCGCATCGGTCGGCATCACCCTGTTCCCGGATGACGCGCAGAGCTCTACTGTGCTGCTCAAGAACGGCGACATTGCCATGTACCAGGCCAAGGTTGCCGGCAAGAACTGTTATCGCTTTTACAGCCGCGCCATGGACCAGGCCGTTGAGCGCCGCGTGCAACTGGAGCACGAACTGCGTGGTGCCTGGGAACGCCGCGAGTTGTCGGTCGTTTATCAGCCGATCCATTCACTGCAGGACGATTGCGCCGGCGGGGCCGAAGCGCTGCTGCGCTGGGTGCATCCAGAACTCGGCACGATTCCGCCATCGGTGTTCATCGACGTTGCCGAGCAGACCGGCCTGATCGAAGGCATGGGGCGGGAAGTGCTGATGCAGGCCTGCGTCGAAGCTCAGACCTGGCCCGCGCACTGCTACGTCGCGGTCAATGTATCGGCCCGCCAACTGCGCAGCGGCGATCTTTGCGAACAGGTTCGCGAAGTGCTGGGCAGCACGGGCCTGGCTCCCGCGCGCCTGCATCTGGAACTTACCGAAACCGCCGTGCTGGGCGATGAGGCCCAGACCAGTGCGTTGCTTTCGCGACTCAGGGCGACGGGTGTGAAGATCTGGCTGGATGACTTCGGAACCGGGTTCTCGGGGCTGTCGCACCTGCGCCGCATGCCGGTGGATGGCGTGAAGATCGACCGCAGTTTCATCGCCGACATGCTGCGCGATCCCGATGATCTGGCCTTGACCAGTGCCATCATCGCGATGGCGCATTCGCTGGGCATAGCCGTGGTCGGCGAAGGCGTGGAAACCCTTGGACAACTGGACATGCTGCGCGAGCGTGGCTGCGATCATGCGCAGGGATTCTGGCTGGGCCATCCGATGAGCAGTGCCGAACTGGTGCAGCGGTTCGCCGAAGCGCGAACCTGAGTGGCGACTGGAGGCGCTCGCCACTGCGCCTCATCCACTGCCCACGCCGCACCCGACAAGCTCGCGGCGCACCACCACCTTGCCCCGCGCTCCCAGTGCTTTCAATGACTTCCGGCACTTAGGCCCCTGTTGGACCAAGGCCATGCTGTAGCCCCTGCCCGGCCGGAGGGGTAAACTTGTTGGTCTTTTACTGTCCGCGAATTGCCTGATCCCATGTCCATCGATTTCGAACTTGCACGATTCAATCTGGTGGAGCAACAGGTACGTCCATGGGAAGTGCTCGATCCGCGCGTACTCGGTGTCCTGGGCATGGTGCGGCGCGAGGACTTCGTGCAGCCACGCCATCGCAAGCTGGCCTTCTCTGATGTCGCACTACCGCTCGAGCACGGCCAGTTCATGATGAAGCCGGTGCTGGAAGGTCGCATGCTGCAGGCGCTGGAGATCGGTGACGGTGACGAGGTGCTGGAGATCGGAACGGGGTCAGGATTCATCACCGCCTGTCTGGCCAGACTGGCACGCGCCGTCGTGAGCATCGACATTCATGCCGACTTCGTGACGCGCGCAAGAGCGCGCTTGCAGGGCTTGTCGCTGAACAACGTGCGCGTCGAACAGGCCGACGCGATGGAGTATCACCCCGGAAAACTGTTCGACGCGATCTGCGTTACCGCTGCCGTCGCCCAGATTCCCGAAGCATTCCGCAGCTGGCTGCGTCCCGGTGGCCGCCTGTTCGTCGTGCAAGGTGAATCGCCCGTCATGCAGGCCACCGTGGTTCGCATGGATGCCGAAGGCCGCATGCAAAGTGACAGCATCTTCGAGACCGACATTCCGTACTTGCGCGGCGCCGAGCCGCGCAGCAGATTCATACTCTAGAACTTCACAGGAAACGCCCATGCGCCCCACTACGCGACCGCTCGCCTTCGCCTTTGCCCTGGTCTTCGCTTCAGGGGCCCAGGCAACCGACTTGCTCGAGGCCTACGATCTGGCCCGCAGCAGTGATCCGCAGCTTGGCGCAGCGGAGTCGCAGAAGTTTGCACAAGGCGAGACGGTGGTGCAGTCGCGCTCCTTGCTGCTGCCGCAGATCAGTGGTTCCGCCAGCCTCGGGCGCTCGACCGGCGACAGCAGCGGCAGCCAGGTCTTCGGTGGTCAACCGCTGCCGCCCAACATCAGTGAAAGCAACAACCGCTCGCGCACCTACGGCGTCAATCTCACCCAGTCGGTCTACGACCATGGCAACTACACCAGCCTGCGCGCCAGCCGGGCTCGCGCGGCACGCTCCGAAAGCGACTACGAAGCCACCCTCAACTTCCTGATGATCCGGGTCGCCGATGCCTACTTCAATGTGCTGACCGCGATCGAGACCCTCGCCGTGGCGCGCACCGAAGAGGGCGCAGTCAAGCGCCAGCTTGATCAGGCCGACCAGCGCTTTGAAGTGGGCCTCACCGCGATTACCGACGTGCACGAAGCACGCGCCCGATACGACGCCGCGCGCGCCAGCGCCATCGCCGCCGAAACCAGCCTGTTCGACGCGCGCGAAGCGCTTGCCGAAGTTTCCGGACAGCATCTCACCGGACTGCGTGGCCTGTCGGAAGATTTCCAGCCGGAACTTCCTAGCCCGCAGGATCCGGAAGCCTGGGTGCGCCTTGCCCTGGATGGAAACCCGCTGCTGCGTTCACGCGATCTCGACCTGCAAGCCTCCGAGCACGATATCGGCACGGCACGCTCGGGACATCTTCCGTCGCTCAGCCTGACCGCCGGGTGGAACGATCAGGCGGGCTGGGGCAGATCCAACAACCTGATCACCGACACGTCCTCGCGTTTCAACAACATCAGCGACGGCAGCAGCATCGGGCTCAGCCTGCACGTACCGATCTTCGCCGGCTTTGCCACCCAGTCGCGCGTACGGCAGGCGATCTACTCACGCGACGCAACTGCCGACCAGCTGGAGCAGGAACGCCGTGCGGTCACGCGCCAGACCCGCAACGCCTATCGCGCCCTGCTCGCCGGCATCAGCGAGATCGAAGCCCGCCAGCAGGCCGTGGTCTCGGCCACCAGTGCGCTGGAAGCCACCGAGGCCGGATTCGAAGTCGGCACGCGTACCATCGTCGACGTGCTGCTGGCACAGCAGCAGCAGGCCACCGCCCAGCGTGAGTACGCACGAGCCCGGCACGGATTCGTGGTGAATTCGCTGCGCCTCCGCCAGGCTTCCGGCTCGATCGCCTACAGCGATCTGGAAAACGTCAACCGGCTGCTCACCAGCGACGCCGAAGCGGCTCTCACGCTTCCGCAGGACGAGTAAGCGGCTTGGGGTTCAGGGCCCTGTCGATGATCGTCAGGGTCCGTTCCACCGCCCCGCGCTCCTGCTCTACCAGGCGACGACCAGCAGCGCCCATCTCGCGGCGCGCCTCCTCGTCGCTCATCAGCTTCTGCAGTACCGCGGCCAGGCCCTCGGCATCATTGATGCGCAACGCGGCGCCCTCGGCCAGCATCTGATCCGTCACCTCGGTGAAATTGAACGTGTGTGGGCCCACCACCACGGGCAGACCCAGCGCCGCCGGCTCCAGCGCGTTATGCCCTCCCACGGCCTGCAGGCTGCCGGCAACGAAGGCGACGTCGGCACTGGAAAAGAACGCCAGCAACTCACCCAGCGTGTCGATCACGAAACACTGCGACTGTGGTCCGGCAAGACCATCCTCGCTGCGGGTTGCGGTAACGAAGCCATAGGCGCGGCACAACTGGATCATCGGCCGGAAGCGCTCGGGATGACGCGGGGCGACCAGCAGCAGGGCGTCCGGGAAGCGTCGCATCAGCAGCGAATGCGCCTGGATCACCGCCTGCTCTTCGTCCTCGTGGGTACTGGCTGCAATCCACACCGGTCGTTGGGTTCCCCAATTGGCGCGCCAGCTGCGACCCTGTTCGGCCAGTTCCAGGGGCACCCGCATGTCGTACTTGAGGTTGCCGGCAATCGACAAGCGTTCGGGTCGTGCGCCCAGATCAAGCAAGCGCTCGGCGTCGGGCTGGGACTGCGCCGCCACCCAGGTGGCCGCGCGGATCGCCATGCGCGCCAGTGGACGCACCGGGCCGTAGCCACGCAGTGAGCGTTCCGAGAGGCGCGCGTTGGCCACCACGATGGGAATGCCGCGCTCCTCGCAGGTGAGGAACAGGTTCGGCCAGATCTCGGTTTCCATGATCACGGCCAGGCGAGGATGGGTGCGATCCAGAAAGCGCCGGATCGCAGCCGGAAGGTCGTAAGGCAGGTAGACATGCGTGAGCTGATCGCCCCACAGGCGCTGCACGCGCTGCGAGCCAGTCGGCGTTACCGTGGTCAACACCAGCGGCGTACCGGGATAGCGCTTGCGCAGCGCCTCGATCAGGGGGGCCGCCGCATTCACTTCGCCGACCGACACCGCGTGTACCCAGATCGAGTCGCGCAAACCCGGATCGGGAAATATGCCAAAACGTTCGAACCAGCGGCTGAAGTAGCCGCGCAGGCGCAGGCCACGCGCCGCCAGCCGGTAAAGGATCACCGGCGTCAGCACGTACATCGTGGCGGTGTAGACGCCACGCATCAGGGCGCGGCCCAATCGCAGACAGGGAGACATGGCGCGAGGATAGCGGATGGCGGCGGTTAGAATCCCGCCATGCCCTCGTCCCTGCCCTTGCCTCGAACCCTGCTCTCTCCCCGCCATTGGCCCACCTGGCTGGGCATTGGCCTGCTGGTGCTGGCTGCGCGCCTGCCATGGGCGCTGCAGCGCGGTTTGGGCACCGCAATCGGCGCGCTGCTTTACCGCCTGGCCGGTTCGCGCCGTCGTACTGCGGCGCGCAATCTGGAACGCTGCCTGCCCGAGCTCTCACGTACTGAACGCCAGTCCCTGCTGCGCAAGAACTTCCGCGATGTCGGCATCGGCCTGTTCGAATTCGCGCGCGCCTGGTGGGGCACGCTGGGTCCACTGCGCGGCAGCGTGCCAGTCGAAGGCGTCGAGCACATTCGCGCAGCGCAGGCCGAGGGCCGGGGAGTGCTGCTGGTGTCTGGACACTTCACCACCCTGGAACTGTGCGGCCGACTGCTATGCGAGCACGTGGCGGTGGCCGGCATGTATCGTCGACACGATGCCCCGGCGCTGGAGTGGGCAGTGAAGCGCGGGCGTCTGCGCTATGCCAGCGCGATGTTCGCCAAGGAGGAGGTCCGCGCCGCAGTAAAGTACCTCAAGCAGGGCGGCATCCTCTGGTATGCGCCGGACCAGGACATGCTCGGCAAGGACACGGTGTTTGCACCCTTCTTCGGCTTGCCGGCGGCCACCATCACCGCAACCCACCAGTTCGCGCGCCTGTCGGGCTGCGCAGTGATTCCTTTTGCGCATCGGCGCGAAGGTGATCGCTATGTGATGCAGATACTGCCTGCGCTGAGCGATTTCCCGTCCGCCGACGTGGCAGCGGACTGCGCACGGGTCAATGCCGCAGTGGAGGCCATGGTGCGCGCCGCGCCAACGCAGTACCTGTGGCTGCACAAGCGTTTCAAGCGTCAACCGCCGGGAGCGGAAAGGTTCTACGACTGATCGGGTTCGGTCCGGGTACCCAGCAGTCCGGCGTAAAGGCCAAGCATCAGGAACAGCACCAGTCCCCAGAAACTGCTGTAGGCCGCGAAATGCGTGTTGATCGGAAACAGGGTCACCGCCAGGGCCAGCCCTGCCGGACGGATCCGCGCGCGGCCACGCGCATCGAGCTGGCGCCAGCTGCGCCACGCGAAGGCCGCGGCCGCCATCCACAGGAGCAAACCCGGCGCACCGGTTTCGCTGAGCAGCTCCAGCACGATCTGGTGCGCATGGAAGGCGCCGCTGCCATCGTCCAGCAGCCACATATCTCCTTCGGGCACGTGTGCTGCATAGGCGTGCCGAAAGCCGCGCACGCCCACGCCCGTGACCGGATTGGCCAGAAACATGTCCCAGGCCGCGCGCCAGATCGGCAGCCGGAAAGAGAGCGCGTGGTCTATTCCTGCGCTGTCGCCACTCAGCGCTGCCCCGGTGCGTGCCAGACGCGCTTCGAAGCGCGGAGACAGCTGCGCTGCGATCACCATCACCAGCGAGCCTGCGAGTAGCGCTGAAGCCAGCGCCGCGGCGCCACGCCAGCGCCCGCCGGCCTGACGCCAGAGTAGCCAGCCCAGCACCAGGCCGTAGCTCACCCAGCCGGCGCGGGCACCCGCCAGCAGCACGACCACGCCGGTCGCCAGCGCGGCGAGGGCCAGGCCCCGCCAACCGTAACGCGCCGCCGCCGGAACCAGCAGGAACGGTGCGAAGCCGGCCAGGATCGGACCGAGCTTCAGGTCGTCAGCACCGAATACACCCGACAGGCGATCGGCGGTTGCCTCGCCCCCGAGACTCCAGCCACTGACCGACTGGATCAGGCCATCCAGGATCCAGAACCCGGTGATCACCGCAACACCAAACAGCACGCGTCGGGCGCGTTCGGCATCGGCAAGGGTGGCGACCGCAAACAACAGCCAGGGCAGGTAACGCAGATCCAGCAGGGCTTCCTGCATTACGCGCTGCGGCATCACCGCACCCAGCACCGACAGCGTTTGCGCCAGCCAGTAAGCGGCAAAACCGGCAAGCGCCATCTGCACTCCGGCGCGCGGCAGGCTCAGTCGCCCGCGCAGCCACCAATACGCGGCCAGCAATCCGCCCAGCAAGACCGGAAGCTCGGCGCCGCGCGACAGCGGCAGCAGGGCCGGCACAGCCAGCAGCAGCCATACGCTCCAGCCCGGCAAGCGATCCGATTCAGTCACCGGCGAGCTCTGCATACAGATCCAGTGTGGCGGACTGCATCGCCGCCAGGGTGTAGGGAATGTCCGCCGGCAGCTCTGGAGGTGCGCTGAGCAGGTGCAGCGCAGCACGCGTCAGTGATTCATGGTCATCCAGCGCCACGGCGCCAGCCGGATACAGTTCGCCGAGCAGCTCGCCAACACCGCCATGTGCCCAGCCCAGCACCGGTCGCCCGATCGACAAGGCCTCCAGCACCGTACGGCCGAAGGCCTCCGGTTTGTCTGACAGCTGCAGCACCAGATCGGCGCAGGCATAGGCCTCGCGCACCTCGCTGATCGGTGCGCTGATCACCAGGCGCTCGGCGACTCCGCGTTGCAGGGCCAGTTGGCGCAACTCTTCCAGATAGCGTTCACGCCCGGACTCCAGCGCGCCCAGCAACCACAGGCGCGCATCCACGCCTTGCCCAACCAGGTCGGCGAGCAAGCCAATGGCCGCCGCATGGCCCTTGAGACGCGTACCGCGACCGGGCATCAGCAGCAGGCGGCCCTCGCTCAGACCAGGGTGCCGGCCGAATTGCGCCTCACGCCATGTCGGCGACACGGTGAAACCGCGGGGAAATTCCTGCGCGTCGATGCCGCGCGGAATTACCCGCAACGCCGAGGGTGTAGCGTCGGGGTAGTGCTTCAACAGGTGATCCCGCACGCAGCCCGAGACGCAGATCACCCGTTCGGCGCGCGACATGATGCGGCTGTAGCGCGAGGGCGAGTTCAGTCCATGCGCGGTAGTGACGAAATGCGCTCCCGGCAGCTGTCGCTTGCGCAGGGCCAGATGCGCAATCCAGGCCGGCAGGCGCGAGCGCGCATGCACGATGTCGGGTTTCAGCCAGGCCAGCAGGCGGCGCAGGGTAAACACATGGCGCAGCACCCAGGGTCGCTTGCGTCCCAGATCCAGCCAGATGTGTTCGCTGCCTTGCTCCTCCAGTTGCGGCACCAGGCGTCCGCCGGCTGACACCACTACCGAGCGATGCCCGGCAGCTACCAGAGCCTGCGCGATCTCCAGCGTGGAACGTTCGACGCCACCGGACTCAAGCGCCGGCAGCAGCTGCAGCACAGTCAGGCGGCGCATGCTGCGCCCGCCCGGATCAGTCAACCAGGACGTACTGCGCGCCGCAGTACGGACATTTCGACTGGCCGCCTTCGTCTTCGATCGCAAGGTAGACGCGCGGATGCGAATTCCACAGCGCCATGGCGGGCTGCGGGCAGCTCAACGGCAGCTCGGCGCGGCGCACCTCGTAGCGGCTCTGGGTATTGGCCGGCTGGGTAGCGGCGGGGTCGGTCGACAGCATGGAATTCAGCAGCAGAATGCGGGCTGGCATTCTACACCGCGGCCGGTATCGCCGGCTCCGCACTTGACCCTGAGCAAATGCCACCGGCCTTCGCGGTGCAATACTGTGACCACCGAACCCGACCGGAGAACCCGCATGGCCAAGAGCAAGCCCGACAAGACCGTTGCCGACAGCAGTGCCGCGGCCAGGTCCGACGTCCAGGCGATCGAGCAGCAGCGCCTCAAACTGCCCGCGAAAGCCGGCGGCAAGGAAGTCCAGGAAGACGCCGGCGGCCGCATGCTGGGCTACATCCGCCGCGTGGGCAAGGCCGCCAGCGAGGGGACGCCGCGGCTGCTGGTGGCGCTGGATGGCTCGAGCATCAGTCGCCGGGTGATCGACACCCTGGTGAGCTGGCGGCATGCCACGCAATGGCCCTTCGAGTTGCATCTGCTGAACGTGCAGCCGCTGCTGCCGCAAAAGGAAGCCCGGAAGTTCCTCGCGCAATGGGCCGAGAAGGACACCGAGTTCGCCCGCGCCATGCTGGAAAAGGCCGGCATGGACTACGTCCTGCACGTCGCGATGGGTGATCCCGCCGAGAACGTGCTGCTGCGCGCCGACGCCGTCGGCGCCAGCCAGATCGTGATGGGCACGCGCGGCCAGAACCTGCTCGGCACCGTGCTGATGGGCTCAGTGGCCTACAAGGTGGTGCACGGCGCGCATCTGCCGGTGACGCTGATTCGCTGATCAGCAGACTCGGTAGCTGCGTCCGGTGTGAGCCTCCTCGCCCGGAGGCGCTCACCGGGGCACCGAAGCATCAGAAGGTCGGGCTCTCAGTCGGCGAGCCTGAGGCGCAGGCAGCGCACAGGCTCAGCCACATTCTTGAAGCGTCGCGCTCCCAGATCCTCGGCCTTCAACCCGAGTGCAGCAACCGCCTCCTCCATGGTTGAAGTGGCTACCAGCTCATTGGGCCCTGCTACCGACTGCAGCCGGGCGGCCAGGTTGACGACGGCGCCGAACACGTCGCCGTCGTGGGCCAGCACCACTTCACCGCAGTGGACACTGCTGTGCAGGGGCAATGGTTCGAGTCCGCGTCGACGCGCCTCACGTCGAAACTCGGCATGCAATTCACGTGCTGCGATGACGGCCTGCTGGGCCTGATCGAACAGTAGCAGGGTGGCATCGCCAAGGGTTTTCACCAGGCGTCCCGCATGCCGATCCGCAACCCGTCGGGCACTGCGGTGCAGCAGTGCGGCGAGGGTCAATGCCTCGGCCTCATCCTGCTCGCTCAAGCGCGTAAACCCCGACAAGTCGGTGAACAACACGCTACGGATCGCGCGCTCACCCTGGGCCAGGGCCTCGGGCGGCAGAAGGCGCGCCATCAGGTGACCGACCCGTCGCTCAACTCGGGTACGCAGCGGACCGAAGGCGAGCGCGGTCATGGTTCCGGCCACGAGGGCGCCGGCCTCACTGGGCAGGCCCACACGCACCACCACCTGAGAGGAGACTGCCCCTTCCAGGGCCACGAAAAGCGCTGTCAGCATGATGCCCAGTACGGCAGTGGCAGCGCCGCGACGAAGCGCAAGTTCAGGGTCGAAGCTTCCGCGCAGCAGGACGGAAAGAAACAGCGACAGCACGAAGGCCAGCGCCAACCAGGGCAAGGCCAGCACCCTGAGCGCGTTCAAATGGGAAAGAACCCAGTCGCTGGCAGGATGCGCGCCCAAACGCTCAAGCCCCAGGTAGGCGAGCAGACCGGCAACAGCAAGGGTCCAGACGAGCATGGCACCCGCGTTGCCGATATAGATGAGGGCGATGGCGCGGCGATGTGCCTCGCCGCCGTACCGGAAGCTGAACCAGAGCAGATGCAGCGAATAGAGCATCGCGACCAGGCCAACAAGCAGCACGGCTAATGACATCGGGCCACCTGAACTTGCGCCCGAGCGAATCGAAGCGTGCCAGTACGCCACCAATCCGCCGAATAGCACGGCCATGCCAATCCAGCCGGGCCAGGACTGCAGGCTGCGCACCAGACGGAACTCTCCTCGCGCCAGACGGCTGCTGCTGGCGCGAAGTCCCCAGTAACGAAAACGAATGGACGCTACCGGATCCAGATGCAGGACCGCCAGGTAAACAATTCCCAGCAGCAGACCAAGGCGGAATGCAGGCGGCCCGTCCAGCAGCGGCAAAACAAACTGCAGCGCAATGACAAGGAGCAGGACGAACAGCAGCAGCCAGACTGCTTCGCGCGAGCGGAACAAGCGCTGTGGCAGGGGCAACTGTCGATCAGCATCAGTGCAGGCAGGTCCGAATCGCTCCCTCGGCAGCCATGACCACAGTCGCCACAGGCCCACACCCTGTCGAATCCGCGTAGCCAATGCACGTTGTTCACGCGTTTCGGTTTCAATGCGATGGGATTCACGCTCCAGGGTGACGGGCTCCGGATAGCTTCGGAAGCATTGCATCAGCGCCAGCAGACCCCAGCCAAAACAGGCGAGTGCGATCGCGTCGGCGAGCAGCGGGATCACCGACGTTGTCAGCTGCGGAAGCAGCCAAGGTCGCAAGGCAACAAACCAGGCCAGCGCCAGCGCCTGCAAGGCCATCGCGAGGGCGAGCAAGCGGCTTGGCGCGCGCCCGCCGCCCCGCCAGAGCAACCAGTTGGCCAGCAGTGCCGCGGAAACAGCACTGGCCGCAAGCAGCCAGGCATAGGCCAAGGCTGTCCAGCGTGGCACGCCGTCTTGGAACAACAAATTGAGAGCAATGGCGTGCAGGGGAAAGCCAGACCACGGGCCGCTGTTTGCCGACTGGGAGAGCAGCAGCGGCCATTTCCAGATCACGGCGCAGGCGCTGACCAGCGCCAGCAGCGCGAGCAGGCGCAACAGCCACAGCGGCATTCGCCCGGGCACACCCGCCATCGCGCCATGCGCGGCGCGCAGCGGGCTCGCTTGTTCAGTGCAGTCCGCGTCCATGACGACTCAGGCTAGATTCCGCTCTTGCGGATGGTCAAGATCGCGCTCCCGAGGTTCACTGTCCAGTGGCCGGTCGCTGCGGCGCGTTGCCCGGATACGCACGCAACTGAATGCCATTCACTTGTGCTACTACGGGCTTTGAAGGCGAGACTTACTGCTTGCATCCTCGCAGGTTCAAGCGCTCGTCATGCGACCCGCGTGCGCCATGCTGCACCGCAGCGAAGGCTATAATCGCAGCCCGATTCCTGCCGCGAAGCCCTGTCCATGTCAGTCGACCGCCTGCCCGTCCGCCGCGCCTTGCTGTCGGTTTCCGACAAGACCGGCCTGACCGATCTGGCCCGCGGGCTGTTCGAACTGGGGGTAGAGCTGCTCTCCACCGGCGGCACCGCCAAGACCCTGCGCGAAGCGGGATTCGCGGTGCGCGATGTGAGCGATCTCACCGGTTTCCCGGAAATCATGGACGGCCGGGTCAAGACCCTGCACCCGAAAGTGCATGGCGGCCTGCTCGGTCGTCAGGGCATCGACGAGGCGGTGATGGCCGAGCACGACATCGAGCCGATCGACTTGCTGGTGTTGAACCTGTATCCGTTCGAGCAGGTCACTGCCAAGCCGGACTGCAGCCTGGATGAGGCGGTCGAGAACATCGATATCGGCGGCCCGGCCATGTTGCGTGCAGCGGCCAAGAACTTTGCTCGGGTTGCAGTGGCCACCGATCCCGCGCAGTACGCGGCGGTGTTGTCCGAATTGCACGAGCACGGCGGTGCGCTGTCAGCCGCCACGCGCTTCACCCTGGCGGTGGCGGCCTTCAATCGCGTGGCGCAGTACGACGCCGCGATCGGCAACTTCCTCTCGTCGATCAACGCCGACGGCTCGCGTCTGATTTTCCCCAGCCAGCAACACAGTAATTTCATCAAGGTCATGGACCTGCGCTACGGCGAGAATCCGCATCAGCAGGCCGCCTTCTACCGCGACCTGTGGCCCGTGCCGGGCACACTCGCGACCTTCGTGCAGAAGCAGGGCAAGGAACTGTCCTTCAATAATCTTGCCGATGCCGAGGCCGCCTGGGAATGCGTGCGTCAGTTCGATGCGCCGGCCTGCGTAATCGTCAAACACGCCAATCCCTGCGGCGTGGCAGTGGCGGCCACTAATGGCGTGGCCTACGATCTGGCCTACGCCACCGATCCAACATCGGCCTTCGGCGGCATCATCGCCTTCAACCAGCCGCTCGATGCGGACACAGCGCGCACTATCGTCGAGCGGCAGTTCGTCGAAGTGATCATCGCACCGGCCATCAGCGCCGAGGTCCTGGCGATCACCGCCAAGAAGGCCAATGTGCGCGTCATCGAGATTCCGCACGGCGCGGGCCGCAACAACATGGACGTCAAGCGGGTTGGTTCCGGACTGCTGATGCAGACGGCCGACATCCGCGACGTCGGCATCGACGAACTGAAAGTGGTGAGTCAGCGCGTTCCCAGCGCGGCCGAACTGGCTGACCTGCACTTCGCCTGGCGCGTGGCCAAGTTCGTCAAGTCGAATGCCATCGTCTATGCGCGTGAAGCGCGCACGGTCGGGGTTGGCGCCGGCCAGATGAGCCGTGTGGTGAGTGCCAGGATTGCCGGTTTGAAGGCCGAGGAAGCCGGCCTGGCAGTGCCGGGTTCGGTGATGGCCAGTGACGCATTTTTCCCGTTCCGCGACGGCATCGACGCCGCCGCCTCTGCCGGAATCCGCGCCGTGATCCAGCCGGGTGGATCGATGCGCGATGCCGAAGTAATCGCGGCGGCGAACGAGCACGACATGGCCATGGTGTTCACTGGCGTGCGGCACTTCCGTCACTGAAGGCGCTGAACGGCGCGGAACTCCGGCCCGACTTTGTCGGTCTGCCCTGCCTTGAGAGCCGAGCATTTCGGCGTCGAGGAGAGCGGCAATGCGCAGTGTGTTCCTGCTGGTGGGTTTCATGTTCATCGCGCCGCTGCAGGCGTCCGATGTAGACAAGGTAGCGCGCGAAGCGCTGGCAAAGCTGGCGCCGCACGCCACACTCGAGTCGGTTCGCGAGTCACCGGTGGAGGGCTTCCTGGAACTGGTTGCCAATGGCGAAGTGCTGTACCTGAGCCGCGACGGCAAGCACGTCTTCCAGGGCAGCCTCTTGCAGGTGGACGGCGCTCGCAACCTCACCGAGAACAGTCGCGAGGTGCTGCGCAAACTGCGAATCGACGGCCTTGCTGCCGACAGCATGATCAGCTACGAAGCCAAGCCGGCCAGCCACCGAATCACCGTCTTTACTGCCCTCGACTGCGGCTATTGCCGTCGCTTTCACCAGGACATCGCCAGCGTGCTGGAGCGTGGCATCAGTGTCGACTATGTGCTGATCCCGCTGGCCGGGGAGGGCAGCGCGATTGACGCCACCAGCCAGAGCGTCTTCTGCGCCGCCGACCGGCGCAGTGCGCTCGACATCGCGATGCGCGGCGAGCCCGTCCCAGCCGCGATGTGTCCGTCAGGTTATGACGCTGGCAAGGCGCTGGCGCGCACCCTCGGAATCAACCGCACGCCAACCTTCATCGCCTCGGGTGGCAAACAGCTGCGCTTCGGAACGGTCGACCAGTTGCGCACCGAACTGGATGCCTTGGTGGCGGCGCGCTGACGACCAAGGCTTCCCTGCGCGTGCCGGAGAGCCTGTGCTGATCGTGGCCTGGCACCTCGCGCTTCCGCCAGCTCATGTGTTTACCTATGCTGCACATCCCCCACGAGTCGGACCACGATGATGAAAGCGCCATTCCGCGGCTTTGCCGCCTCGCTCGCGATGCTGGCATGGCTCGCTTCAAACCCGGCGCTGGCGCAGCAGGACTTTGGCGCGCTGCAGGTTCAGCGCGGCGAGGAAGTCTTCGAGTTCCGCCCGGACGAACAGCCGGAGTACAAGATCTGGACAACCCGCAAGGGTGATGAACGGCTGCTGGCAGGTTGGCGGCAAATCGAGCAGTTGGGAAAGCGCGAAACATTTGCGCAGCTGGCAGGCCTGCCGGGCGGCGCCGGGCCCTTCGGACTGATGATCGGGATACAGCGCGAAGAAGGCTTCCGTAACTACTCCACCGGCTGCAGTCCCGACAATCGTCGCCCCTGCGACCCGGCCAGTTTCGGTCTGTCGCTGGATCTGGATGCGGGCACAGTGACGCTCGACAACACCGAATTCAGGCGCAATACCCTGGACGACGGCCCAGATGCGGATGAGCGGATTCGAGCGTCCGGAACATTGCGGCTGATCGGACAACCTGTACGGCGCTAGGAAAAGTTTCGAACGGTCTGCGCGGTGCCGCGGCTCGCCCGCTGTCTGGGCCGAGCCGCGCTCATCCCCGATAGCTCTGCAAGTGAATGCTGGTCTCGGTGGCACTGATGCCCTTGACCTTGCGGATGCGTTCCAGCGCTGATGCCAGTTCTGCAAGGTTGGCGACCCGCAGTTCGGCGAGCAGATCCCAGCGACCATTGGTGTCATGTAGAGCCGCAATCCCCGGCTCGCCCTGCAGGGCGCGCACCACGCCCAGCTGATTGCCTTCCACCGCGATGGAAGTCCAGGCACGGATCTCGTCCGGCGTGGCATCGGGACGCAGACGCAAGGTGTAGCCGGCGATCACGCCCTCGCGTTCCAGCTTGGCCAGGCGGTTGGTGATGGTGCCGCGCGACACGCCCAGCGCACGCGCCAGGTCGGCGACCGGAAGGCGGGCGTCGTTGCGAAGCGTGGCGATCAACTGCTGGTCGAGGCGGTCCATTTGCGCATTATGCCAATTTACATTGCCATTATGCCGCACAACTGACGCTTTAACTACATTATTGCCATTTCGCTCTGTCAGGCAATGCCGCGACAATGACAGGCATTGATCCTGCGTATTTCGGAGTCCCCATGACCACCCTGCTCACCACCACCGATGTCGCCCGTCTCGTTGCCCGTCTGGGCTTGCCGGAAGTGCTCGGCCGCATGGTCGACTACATCGCCGCCGATTTCCGCCGCTGGCCCGAGTTTGACAAGTGCGCGCGGCTTGCGGCGCACTCCGAGGTCGGCGTGATCGAACTGATGCCGATCTCCGATGCGCGCGACTACAGCTTCAAGTACGTCAACGGCCATCCCAAGAACACCCGCGAAGGCCTGCCCACCGTGATGGCCTTCGGCGTGCTGGCCGACGTGGCAACCGGCCGCCCCACCCTGCTCAGCGAACTCACCCTGACTACGGCCATGCGCACTGCCGCCACTTCGGTAATGGCCGCCAGGCTGCTGGCGCGCAAGGACTCGCGCGTCATGGCGCTGATCGGCAATGGTGCGCAGGGCGAGTTCCAGGCACTGGCGTTTCATCATCTGATGGGGATTCGCGAGATCCGTTTGTTCGATGTCGACTCTGCCGCCACCGACAAGCTGGTCGCGCACCTGTCCACGGTACCCGGCCTGCGACTGGTGCGTTGCGCCAGCACGGCCGAGGCGGTGCGCGGCGCTGACATCGTCACCACGGTGACCGCCGACAAGACCAATGCCACGATCATCACGCCGGAAATGATTGAACCCGGCATGCACATCAATGGTGTCGGTGGCGATTGCCCGGGCAAGACCGAGCTGCACGCCGAGGTGCTGGGCATGGCATCCGTGTTTGTCGAGTACGAACCGCAGACCCGCATCGAGGGCGACCTGCAGCAGATGCCGGCCGAGTTCGCCGTGACCGAGCTGTGGCAGGTGCTGACCGGCCAGGCCAAGGGCCGCCGCGACGCGCGCCAGGTTACTGTGTTCGATTCGGTCGGTTTCGCGTTGGAGGATTACTCCGCGCTTCGCCTGCTGCGCGATTGCGCCGCCGAGCTGGGGCTGGGCGCGCCGGTCGGGCTGATCCCCGATCTGGCCGACCCGAAGGATCTTTACGGTCATCTGGTGCCAAACAGCGCCGCGCTGCGCCGCGTCGCATAGGAGCCTGCGCGGCAGAAGCAATCGAGGCGAAAGCGTGACTGCGCGAGCACGAATTTTTGACGATTCGCCGGCCTGTAGTGGTTCTACAGGCCAAGAATCGGCGGAAATTCGGGCCGCGCAGGCGCGTTTGCAGCCCGGTTGTCTTCTACCGCACAGGCTCCTAGGTCTGGTTTTGGGATCGGTCGGCCAAGGACGGCCGGCTGCTCGCCGAACGCCTTTCGCGCGCCGCATTGTGATGCGCAACTGCGAAACGGTTGATCCAGCAGCGGCGGATCAAGATCCGCCCTCCAACGACCAGCACCTTTGCGCCAAGCGAAGAAGTTGTCCTTGCCTTCCCCGGAGGGCGCATCTTGATGCGCCGCTGCGAGGAAGACGAATCCGGCGGTGGCGGATCGAGATCCGCCCTCCAAGAGCCGAAGCTCTCGCGGCGCCTGAAAGCGGCGACGCATTCAACCTTTCTACGCCACCGTCGCCGCAGCGTTGTGCTGCCGGCTGTGCGTGCGCGCCACCAGGACGTAGCCGACCGGCACCAGAAACAGGGTCAACAGCGTGCCGAAACTCATTCCGCCCACGATCACCCAGCCGATCTGGTGACGCGCTTCGGCGCCGGCGCCCGAGGCCAGGGCCAGCGGCAGTGCACCCAGCACCATCGCGCCGGTGGTCATCAGGATCGGTCGCAGACGCAGGGCGGATGCCTCCAGTACCGCGTCGAGTTTGGCCTTGCCCTGTTCCTGCAGCTGATTGGCGAATTCGACGATCAGGATGCCGTGCTTGGCGATCAACCCGACCAGAGTAACAATGCCGATCTGGCTGTAGATGTTCCAGCTGCCGCCGGTCAGCTTCAATGTGAGAAAAGCACCAAAGAAGGCCGGCAACACCGAGAACAGGATCACCAGTGGATCGACGAAGCTCTCGAACTGCGCCGCCAGCACCAGGAAGATGAAGAGCAAGGCCAGCAACAGCAGCAGTCCGGCGTCAGTGGATGAAGCGCGGAACTCGCGCGACTGCCCGCCCAGGTCATAGAGCGCCTCGGGTGCGACCTCGGCCAAAGTCGATTCCATCCAGATCAGCGCATCACCGATCGAATAGCCGGGTGCCAGGCCGGCACTGATGGTGGCCGAGCGCAGCTTGTTGAAGTGGTTCAGCGCGCGCGCCGAGACGGTTTCGGTGACCGCTGCCACGTTGTCCATCTGCACCAGGGCGCCGTCGCGTCCGCGAACATAGATGTTGGACAGGTCATCCGGGGTGCGGCGCGCATCGGGCTCGATCTGCACGATCACTTCGTACTGCTCGGCGCCCTGCTTGTAGCGCGTCACCTGCCGACCGCCGAGCAGTGTCTCCAGGGTGCGACCCACGGAATCGATACTGCTGCCGACGGCGGCGATCTTGTCGCGGTCCAGATCGATGCGCAGCTGCGGCGTGTTGAGCTTCAAATCCGAATCGGCATTGCGCAGCTGCGGGTTCGCACGCATCTTGTCCAGCATGCGCTGCACGATTGCGTCGAGCTCTTCCCAGCTGCCGGTGCTCTGAACCACAAACTGCACCGGCTGGCCGAAGCCCTGCTGGCCGAGCGACGGCGGTGTTATCGGGAATGCATTGATGCCGGCGATCTGCATGAATTCGGGGAACAGCTGAGCAACGATTTGCTGCGCTGTGCGCTCGCGCTCGCCCCAGGGTTTCAGTCCAACGAAGGTGATGCCCTGGGTGGCGGTGGGGAAGCCGGTGAACTGAAACCATCGCTCAGCCTCGGGCAAATCGGCATAGCTGTCGGCCATGCGCTGGACGTAGCGGTCGGTGTACTCCAGAGTGGCGCCCTCCGGCGCAACGCCGATGCCGATGATGCGACCCTGGTCCTCGATCGGAGCCAGTTCACTGGGCAAAGAGGCAAACAGCAGACCCATCGCCACCACCATGGCGGCAGCAAGTCCCACGATGACCGCCTTCCAGCCAAGCACACGGCCAAGGGCACGTCGGTAGCCGCTATCCAGGGCACGCAGCCAGCCCTCGATGCGTCGATACACCGGTCCATGCTGCTCCTCGCTGCGTAGCAGGCGCGATGCCATCATCGGCGACAGGGTCAGTGCGACGAAGCCGCTGATCAGCACCGCGCCGGCCAGGGTCAGGGCGAACTCGATGAACAGTTTGCCGGTGCGTCCGGTGGAGAAGGCCATCGGCGCATACACCGCCACCAGGGTGAGGGTCATGGCGACGATCGCGAAGGCGATCTCGCGGCTGCCCTTGAAGGCAGCCTGCAGCGGCGAATCGCCGTCCTCGATGTGGCGGTAGATGTTCTCGAGCATCACGATGGCGTCGTCCACCACCAGTCCGATTGCCAGCACCATGGCCAGCAGGGTCAGCGTATTGATGGTGAAACCCATCGCCAGCATCAGGGCGAAGACGCCGATCAGTGAAACCGGAATGGTCACGAGCGGAATCAGCACCGCGCGCCAGCTGCGCAGGAAAAAGAAAATCACCAGCACGACCAGCAGCACTGCCTCGGCGATGGTGACGTAGACCTCGCGGATCGATTCCCGAATGAAGATTGTGGAGTCGTTGGCCTTCTCCACGCGCATGCCTTCGGGCAGCGACGCGGTGATTCGCGGCAGCAGTTCTTCCAGCGCGTTGGAAATCTCCAGGGGATTGGCCACGGCCTGCTTCACCACACCCAGGGCAATCGCATTGCGACCCTTGAAGCGCGCCACAAACCGGCTCTGGTCGCGGCCCTGTTCGACCCGCGCCACATCACCCAGGCGCAGCAGGTAACCGTCCTGCTCACGCAGGATGATGTTGGCGAACTGCTCAGGTGTGCGCAGATCGGATTCCGATAAAACGGTGAACTCGCGCTCCAGGCTTTCCACCCGGCCGGCCGGGATCTCGATGTTCTGCTGGCGCAGCGCCGACTCGATCTCGGCGACGGTCACTCCGGTACCCGCAAGCAAGGCTGGATCCAGCCAGATGCGCATCGCATAGCGCGCACCGAACACGTTGGCCTGGGCCACGCCCGGAATCGTCTGGATGCGGTCCTTCACCAGGCGATTGGCGACATCGGCAATTTCCAGCAGATCATGTCGATCCGAGGAGAAAGCCAGATAGATGATCGGCTGCGCATCGGCTTCCTGCTTCTGCACCACCGGTTCGCGCGCTTCCTGCGGCAGGAAACCGCGCGCCTGGGCGACGCGGTCGCGCACATCAGCGGCGGCCGAATCGGCGTCGCGATCAAGGCGGAAGGTCACCGAAATCTGGCTCTGCTCGGCGCGGCTTACCGAACTGAGAAAATCCACACCCTCGATACCCGACAGCGCGTCCTCGATCGGCTTGGTGATTTGCGATTCGATCACCTGGGCGTTGGCGCCCGGATAGCTGGTAGCCACCGTGACCACGGGCGTGTCGACGTTGGGAATCAGGCGAACCGCGAGGCGGTCATAACTGATCAAGCCGACCAGCAGGACCACCAGGCTCATCACCGTGGCGAGCACGGGGCGGCGGATTGACGTGTCGGAGAGGATCATGGATCTCGACTCACGTTGAAATCCTGCGGCCAGGCATCACGTTGCACCCTTCGTCAAGGAACCTGGCCTTGAATGGCGACCTTCGATCCGCCACAGCCGAATGATCAATCACGCGCCTGCACCTGCACCGGCGAACCGTCGCGCAGCTTCATCTGGCCGGCCGTGACCACCACGTCACCTGGTGCCAATCCCGACACGATCTCGGCCCAGCCGGGAACACGTTGACCCAATACCACTTCCACGAGCTTGGCGGTATCGGCTTCGACGCGGAACACATGCTGCTTGTCACCCATCGGCCAGAGCGCCTGCTCCGGCACCATCAGGGCCGCAGGCTTGGCCGACAACACCACGTCAACCCGGGCGAACAGACCAGGTCGCAGGATCGACTCGTGGTTGTCGAGCCGCGCGCGCACCTGCACGCTGCGCCCGGCCGCATCGATCTGTGGATCGATCGCCATGATCTCGCCGGCAAATACGCGGTCGGGAAACGCATCGACGCTGACGCTCACCCGCACACCCGGCGCGAGATTCGCCAGCTGCATCTCGGGCAGCTGAAAATCGACCTGCATCGGATCGAGTCGAACCACGTTGACCAGATCGTCTCCCACGCCCAGGTACTGACCGAGGCTTACTTGACGAAGGCCTACAACGCCCGCGAACGGTGCGCGGATGATGGTCTTTTCCAGGCGCGTGCGTGCCGAGGCCAGGCGCGCCTCATCCACCGCAAGATCGGCCTTCGCAGAATCGAAATCCGAATTGGAGATCAGTTTGCGCCCGGACAATTCCTTGGCGCGTGCGTGCGCCCGGCGCGAACGGTCAAGATTTGCCGTCGTCTCGTTGACCTCGGCCTGGATCAGTGCCGCGTCCAGACTGAACAGTGCGTCTCCCACTGCAACCGGTTGACCCTCTTCAAAGTGGATGCGCTCAATACGACCAGCGATCTCGGGGCGCAGCATCACCGCTTCAGCAGCGCGCAAACTGCCAACCGTGCTCAGACTCGACTCAAGTGGCCGGACCGCTACCTCGGCAGCCTCCACGGGAGTCTTCATTCCGCCCGACGGGCCGCCCTGGGCATGGATTGCCCCACAGGGGAGAAGCAGGGTCAGCGCCATCAGCAATCGTAGATGCCGCCGCATACCAACCTCCTTGTGCCAACGCTGAGCTTCGTCATTCAGCCTGCTGCCGATTGCTGAACCCTTGAATCTACCCCGGTGCACTGGCAGGCGTGACTGCCGATGGTAATGCTCGGGGCGTCTGGCAGCGACCCTAGAAGCCTGAAAAGGGTCGAGGCGAAAGCTCACTGCACGAGCAATTCCTGCCACGAAGAGGCTTTGCAGCCCGGCCGGGGTTTGCCACCGCGGCTCTTGGTCAAGCAGAAGGCCCGCAAGCGCACTTGTGAGCCTTCTGGATCTCTGCAGGATCAGGATGCTTCAGGCAGAAAATGGACCTTGAGCACGGTCGCGAAGGTGCCGCCGGACGATTGTGCGTCCGGTGGCAGCCAAAGCAGTCGCGATGAATCTTTAGTCAGTTGACGATGTCTTCGAAGCCCGCCCGATACACGCAAAGGTGCGGCCGCAGATCACCGTCAAATTCGTCGGCCTGCATATTGCTGGCGGTACAGCGCTGGTAGATCGCGGTATCAAAACGCTCGCCCGCCAGATCAAGATCAAGGACCGCGTCAACCCGTACCAGTCCACGCGGGTGCATTGCCGGAATCATGCCGGTCAGCACATAGCGCCTCCCCTCGCCCACGGCCAGGTCCACGAGTTCATCGATGAAATCGGTGCCAGAACCGCAGGCCTGCGACTCATCGCCCACCACATGGCAATCCCACAGGGTATCGCCAGGCGCAGAGCTGAACTGTTCAGGCAAGGCCACCAGCAAGGTTGCGCCTGCGACGGGATTCGGGCCGGTGTTCTGCACGACGATCTCAAAGCTCACCCAGTCACCGACGTCCTCCAGCATCACCAGGCTGTCCTGCACCCGGATGGCCACGCTGGCATCGATGGTCGGATCAACAATGGCCCCGAGGACCTCGACCGTCAGGGAGTTCTGCGACGGCGCGTACCAGGCGTTGCCTGCATAAGCAAAACCGAAATCATTACTGCCCTCGACCGTGACGGTGGTTGTACAGCTGCCGACCGACCAGCCGGCGCTGCACTGGTCAGTTCCGTTGCCGACGCTGACGTCTCCTTCGATCGCACCAAACTCGCTTTCGGCAGTCAGCGCCCAGGTAAAGGTGACGCTGTCGCCAACCCGGATGACGCCAGTGCCGGTGCTGGCATCAAGCGATCCAATCGAGGTTCCAATACGGGCAATGTCGTAGGAGATCGGCGTGGACGCGCTGGCGGCATTGTTGGAATCGCCGGCGTAACTGGCGACGATGGACTTCGCGCCTGCGCTGGTCGAAACCAGATCGCAGCTACCAAGCCCGCCCAGGTCGAGCGTAAGGCTGCACTGCTCCTCGCCATCACTGATGCTGACCAGGCCGCTCGGGTTGTCGCCTTCGACCTGCACCGATACCGAATAACTCTGTCCAACCGTCTGGGTCGCAGACGGATTGATGGCGGTGATCGACGTGGTGCTTGGCGCAAACTCCAGTTCGAAACTGGCCGCAACGCTTATGGCGCCCTGAACATCAAGGTCGGTACGCGGATTGGTCGGGCTTCCGTCGCTCCACTCGACAAAGACGTAGCCCTGGTCTGGCGCCGCTGTCACCTGCGCGCCGTCACTGCCGTGCTCAACCAGCTGCGATGCGGGCCCGCTGATCGAACCATTCAGGCCTGCAGTGTAGGTCAGCAGGTAGCTGTTGATGGTGTACTGCGCGATCACCGTCAGGTCGCTGGTGATGTTGGTGAAGGACACGTCCCAGCCGCTGAACGTGTGGCCGGTGCGGGTCGGATCAGCAGGCGCGGTCGCACTGGACCCATGGTCGACCAACTGGACGTCCAGCGTTGCTCCGTCCCAATCCTGGAAGGTCACGGTGTAGCTGTTGATCGTGTAGGTCGCCGTCACCGTCAGGTTTGCAGTGATGTTGGTGAATGCAACATCCCAACCTGCAAACGCGTAACCAACCCGTGTCGGGTCAGTCGGCGCCGTGGCGTCATCGCCGTGGTCGACCGACTGCGTCGACAGCACCGCGCCATCCCAATCCAGGAAGTTCACCGTGTAGCTGTTGATTGTGTAGGTCGCGGTCACCGTCAGGTTGTTGGTGACATTGGTGAACGGCACATCCCAACCGGCAAAGGTGTACCCCGTCCGCGTCGGGTTGGCCGGAGCCGTGGCGTCACCGCCATGGTCGACCGACTGCGTCGACAATACCGATGCATCCCAATCAACGAAGTTCACGGTGTAGCTGTTGATCGTGTATGTCGCGGTGACGGTCAGGTTCGAGGTGACATTGGTGAAGCCCACATCCCAACCGGCAAAGGTGTAGCCGACTCGCGTCGGATCAGCCGGC
>JBBSJP010000015.1:0-95541 GCA_038257155.1 Lysobacterales bacterium
AGAGCCAAGAGCCAAGAGCCAAGAGCCAAGAGCCAAGAGCCAAGAGCCAAGAGCCAAGAGCCAAGAGCCAAGAGCCAAGAGCCAAGAGCCAAGAGCCAAGAGCCAAGAGCCCGCCTCGTTTTCTGCTGCGGCTTTGCCCGTTTCGCCGAATAGTGTGTGGCGTCGCTTCGCTCGCCACCTACTGAACGAAGCCGGAGCTTATCCTGCTCCTGCTCCTGCTCCTGCTCCTGCTCCTGCTCCTGCTCCTGCTCCTGCTCCTGCTCCTGCTCCTGCTGTTTGCTCTTGCTGTTGGCTTCTAGGGTCCCCATCGGCTCGTGCCGAGCAGCGGAGTCAGGACCGGGAGCAAGGCGCGCATGTCCGAGGCCATGGATGGCCGAGTTCGCGCCGGCCCGGTCATGGCGAGCAGCGCAGGGGACCGCGCGGGCTTCTTCCGCGCGGCGCGAGACTGGGGTGTCCTTTCTCTTGGTTACTTCTCTTTGGACAAGCAAAGAGAAGTGACTCGCTGCCCGCAGGGCGCGAAAGCTGTTGCTCCTGATCCTGATCCTGGTGTGGCTGTGGCTACTACAGCGAGAACATAGCCACACCGCAATGGCAAATTGAGGTGCGCTCTCCACTGAGCGCCCGACGCGGTGTGACTACTCCCAGACGCAAACCCGGTTGCGGCCGGCATGCTTGGCCTGGTACAGCGCCTGGTCGGCGCGCGTGACGAGTGATTCGGCCGTCAGTTCGGGCGTCACCATCGTGGTGCAGACACCAATGCTGACGCCGACCAGCGCGCCGGCCGAGGAGTGGGCGTGGGGAATCGCCAGGTCAGCGATCGCCTGCAGGCAGGCATTGGCCAGCCACAGGGCAGCCTCGGCGTCGGTATCAGGCAAGACCACGCCGAACTCTTCACCGCCATAGCGCGCCACCAGGTCGGTACTGCGATTGACCACCCGCTCCAGGGTCCTCGCCACGGCACGGATGCAGCGATCGCCCTCGACGTGACCATAGTGGTCGTTGAACGGCTTGAAGTGATCGATATCGATCATCATCAGGGAAAGTGGCCGGCTGTTGCGCTGGGCGCGTCGCCATTCGCCGCCCAGCCGCTCGTCGAAACTGCGCCGATTGGCGATGCCGGTCAGACCATCCTTCATGCTCATGCGGCGCAGCTCTTCGGTGCGCTCGGCGACCTTGCGCTCCAGTTGCTCGACGTGGCGGGCATTGACCAGGGAGATCGCCGCTTGCGCGCCGAGCAGTTCCAAGGTCTTTACGTGGCGCTCGGTGAAGGCGCCCTCCAGCAGGCTGTTCTCGACGTAGATCACCGCGATCATGCGGCCCTGGTTCATCACGGGCAGTACCAGCACCGACTTCGGCCGGCGCTCTGCCAGATAGCTGCTCAGTGCAAAGCGCGCGTCGTCGGCAGGATTGCTGAGCACCAGCAGTCCACGGGTCAGCTGCGCGTACTCGATCAGCTCGACCGGCAGTTTCAGTGCGTCGTCGTCGGAGTCATCCGCCAGCGGCCGTGCGACACGGTCGTACTCGATCATCGCGCCTTCGCTGAAGCGGCCCACGGCTTCAACCGTGAGACTTTCGTCTTCGCAAAGAACAATGGCGCCGTACTCCGCGCCGGCGTTTTCCAGCACGATGCCGAGCAGTTTCTGCAGCAGTGCCTCGAGCTGGACTTCCTGCGACAGCAGGCGGCTGGCCTTGAGCAGTGAGTGCAGATCGAGCAGGGCCACCGACGAGGACACGCCGCCGAAGTTTCCGCTCGAACTGGAGGCGGCGCGGCGCAACTCGATGGCGCGAAACAGGATGTGCGGCCATTGCGCCTCGATCTGCCGGCATTTCGCGATCGCACCCCAGTGCTGATAGTGGAAGTAGGCCTCGCGAATGAAGTTGCTGGCCAGCTGCTGTTGCTGCTGATCACGCCAGAAGCGCGCGTACAGCTCGTTGCAGAGCGCTTCGCAATGCAGGAATCCGGATTCGGCAGCGGCATCGATGGCGCGCGCGTAGAGCTCCATCGCGGCGCGGCTGTCGCCGCGCACGCGCGCCAGCTCGGCGTCGATCAAGAGTGCCTTGTGCTGGAAATTGGCGGGGCAATGCGTGGCCCAGGTATCGAAGCGATCGCGCAGCGCCTCGGCTTCGGTTACCGCCTGTTCCAGTTGCGAGGCCTCCACGAAATCGGCCTTCAGCAGCCCGAGCGCGCGGAAGAAGCTGGTTTCGACCAGGGTCGGTCCGTCCGGCATCATCCGGCCGATCATTTCCAGCCGCGCGGACGAGTCACGCCATTGCTGTGGCGCGTCCAGCAGGTAGGCGTGCCGCGTCATGGCGAAACTGTAGAAGGCCAGGACGACCGAGGGTGTTTCGAAGTCGTCATTCAGCACCTGCGCGATGCTGAGCTCCCCTGTGTCGAAACTGTGCGGTTTCAGGGTCTTACCACGCAATGCCGCCAGCGGCTGCAGTACGCCACAACGCAGCATTGCCTCGGTGATCGGCTGCTGGCTGCGTTGCAGGAAGGCCAGGCCCTGTTCGGCCTCCAGTTCCACATCATCGAGCGGCGCGCCCATCACGAAGCCATTGATCGGGCGGAACAGGGCGCAGTAGCCAGCAGCCAGCGGGTTGATGCCGGCGCGGCCCATCGACAGGCCCTGCTCCAGATAGGGCAGGGTGTCTCTAAGTGGCTCACACCAGTGCTGGTAGAAGCCGGCGAAATACTGGTAGACCGACAACCGGAAATACGGATTGTCGCGTTGTTCGGACAGCTTGCGTGCCATGCGGCCCATGGCGTGTACCGCCGGATAGGGCTTGCCGATTGCCGCCATCGCCGTGCAGAAGCTCACATAGCCGATGCAGCTCAGGTCGCACAGGCCGTGCTCCAGCGTGGCCCTGACCATGCGGCAGGCGCCGAGCACGTAGCTGACGCCGCGATTGATTTGATAGGTCGCATAGGCCAGGCCATAGTAGACCTGCATTTCCAGCAGGCGTTCTGGATCGCGCATCTCCGCTTGGGTGAGCAAGTCTTGATCACTGCGGCCCTGCAGCAGGGCGTCGATCTCGGCGAACTCGGCCAGAAAGCACTGCATGGCTTGTTCTTCGGTCTCCGGGAACTGCCGACCCAGCAGTGCCAGTGCTTCGCACAGCACCACGAAGGCATCGGCGAAGCGGCCACGGATGTTCAGCTGCTCGGACTGCGCCAGACACAGTGTGACCTTGGCGGCGACGCCCGGTGCGGCCGCGATCAGCGCAGTGAGCCGCGCCTCTGCGGGGTCGAAACGGCCAGCCAGGTATTCGGACTCGGCAAGATTCTTGTAAACCGTCAGTGCCAGCTCAGGCTGCAGGCGCCAGGTATCGGGCGGCAGCAGGCTTGCAGCCTTGCCGAGCAGTTCGGCGGCAGCATCGTAGGCCGAGGACGACTTTGCGCGAATGCCGCCGCGCAGGTTCAGGGCCAGCAATTGCTGGCGTTCGGCCGGATCGCTTATCTGCTCGATCGCCGCGTTGAGCGACTCGAGAATGATGAACAGGCGTTCTTCCAGCTCTGCTTCACTGCTGGCAGACAGCAGCAGTCGGCCACAGCGCAGGCGCAATGAGGGACGCTCGGCTTCCGGTACCAGTTCATGCGCGGCCTGCTGCACGCGGTCGTGCAGAAAGCGGTAGCGCGCGTCCTTAAGCCGTTCTGGGCTTTGTGCGTACTTGTAGTCCTCGTCGAGCGGCACCAGCAGGCCGGACTGCAGCGCCGGCCACAGCACCGCGGCGGTGGCCTCGGCATCGCGCTCGCCAACCGCCATCAGCTCGCGCTGGTCGAAGCGGCCACCGAGATGCGCGGCTCTCGCCAGCAGCGCCTGGGTGGGCTCGGGCAAGGTAACCAGCTTGGCCAGCAGCAGGCTGACCACATTGTCCGTCATCCCGCGGCTGCGAATGCGATCGAGATCCCAGCACCAGGCGCCGTGATCGCGGTCGTAGTGGATGTCGCCCTGCTCGTGAAGGCTGCGCAGGAACTGGCCGAGGAAAAACGGGTTGCCGCGGGTCTTCTCGATGCACAACTCGGCCAGCGGTGCGACGCTTTCCGGGGTGGCATGCAGGGTGTCGGCGACAAGCTGACGGACATCGTCGTCCTGCATCGGCCCGAGCCGCAGGTGCTCGATTCGCGTCTGGCTGCGTTCGATCGCCTGGATACTGATATGCAGCGGATCGCCGGCTTGCACCTCATTGTCGCGGTAGGCGCCGACGATCAGCACACTGCGTTCGCCCTCGGCCCGCACCAGGTACTCGAGCAGTCGCAGGGTCGAAACATCGGCCCACTGCAGGTCATCGAGGAACAGCAGCAGCGGGTGGCTGCGCGCCGCCAGCGCCACGACGAACTGGGCGAAAGCGATATGGAAGCGCTGCTCGCTTTCGGCTGGAGGCAACGGAGCCAGAGGCGGTGGTGTGCCCAGCAGCATCGCCAGTTGGGGAATGATTTCGGAAATCACTCCGGCGTTGCCGCCCAGGGCCTCGCCCAGCCTGCTCTTCCAGTACTGGCGTCGCTCGGCGCCCTCGGTGGCAAGCGACTGCAGCATCTGACCGAAGGCCTGGATCAGCGCTACGTAGGGTTGGTTTCGGCTGTATTGATCGCACTTGCCGCGCAGCAGATAGCCGCGCCGCGCCAGCACTGGCCGGTGCAATTCATTGACCAGGGCGGTCTTGCCGATGCCCGAATAGCCGGCGATCAGCAGCAGCTCGACCGAACCGGCGCTGACCACGCGTTTGAACGCAGCCAGGATGCTGGCCGATTCCGCCTGCCGACCGTAGAGCTTCTGCGCCACGCAAAAGCGCTCCGGGACGTCCGAGTGCGCCAGCGGGAAGTGCTCGACGCGCTGGTACAGGCGCCAGTTCGCGGCGCAGGCCTCAAGGTCTCGCAGCAGGCCGAAGCTGCTCTGATAACGGTCGTCCGGGTGCTTGGCGAGCAGCTTCTGCACGATCGCGGAGAGCGGCTCAGGGATGTCCGAATCCAGCTCGTGCAGCGGCACCGGCATGCTGGCCAACTGGGCGTGCAGCAGGCTCATCGGGTCGCTGGCGACGAAGGGCTCGCGGCCCGCAAACAGTTCATACAGGGTGGCGCCGAGCGAATAGAAATCGCTGCGGTAGTCGATGTCGAGGTTGGTCCGGCCGGTCTGTTCCGGAGACATGTATTCCAGCGTGCCGGCCGTGAAGGCGCCATCGGAACGACGCGGCTGGATGTCCAGGCGGGTCGACAGACCAAAGTCACACAATTTGATTGCCAACGAGACCGGATCAACCAGCACGTTCTTGGGTGCCAGGTCGCCATGGATGAGGCGATGACGGTGAACGTCGCTCAGGCCGCGGGCAAGCCCGATGGCCAGGGCGAACTGGTCGGAAAGATCGAGCGGCTGATTGGCGATGAGTTGCGCGAGATTGGTTGCGGCAAAGGCTTCCAGCACCAGCACCGCGCTGCGTCCCGCCGTCTCCAGGGCGCGAGCCTTGATGATGTGCGGTGAATCGATCGAGCGCAGGATCGCGTACTCGTGCCGCCAGCGGGCGACTACCTCGGGCGCGGGTCGTGGACTGTCGAGGTACTTCAGCACCACGCGCTCGCCTTCCACCGACGTCGCGCTGGCGACCACGGTTTCGCCCACGGCGTAGATCACTTCATCGAGTTTGTAGTCCCCCAGCTGCACCGGATGCTCGCCCTGTTCGCATGGTGTATGCGTGATCCGGCCACGCGGCGGCTTCCCGCCACAACGCTCCTGACCCCTGTGCGGGCATGACTGCCCGCGCCGAGAGCGTACCGCGCGGGAGCGAACACCGCTATGCGTCAGCGCACATAGTCAGGCGTCGGCCGGGCCCCGGGGATTGCGCCGGTCAAAAGCGGTAGCGCAACTCCAGCGCCAATTCGCGTCCTGTGCCACGCACGTAGGCGAAGGCCCCGCCAGGAGCCAGCGGAATCACCGACGTGAACACGTTGTAGCGCCGGTCGGTGAGGTTGCGGGCGTGAAGGGCGATGCTCCAGTCGGCGCCCTGGGGCTGCAGTTCCAGGCGATAGTCGAACAGGCTGTAGGCCGGCTGCTCGGTTTGCACTTCGTTGTCCGACGCGGTGGCATGCTTGCCTTTGTAACGGCCCAGCAGGCCGTGGCGCAGGTCCCAGCCGGCCAGGCCTTGATCGTGTTCGATTGCCAGCGTGCCTTCGAACCGCGGTACGAAGGGCGTGCGCCGCCCCAACCAGTCGCACAGTACCGCACCCGTATTCAGGCGTTCGGTGGTGCTGCAATTCGCGTTGGGAAAGCGGTCGTAACGAAAGTCCACCCAGGACCACTGGGCCTGCAGCCGCCACTGATCGGCGATTCGCCAGAGCAACTCGCCTTCAATGCCCTTGGAGGTCGAACTGGCCGCATTGCCGACCACGAAGCCGATGCCACCGTCGAATACCGACACCTGCAGGTCATCGTAGCGGCCATGGAAGGCCGCCATGTTGAGGCGAATCTGCGCCCAGTCCTGCTTGAAGCCGAGCTCGAACACGCTGGCACTCTCGTCGCCGTACTCGACCTCGGCGGGATCTCCGCCTTCGTACAGGAAATCGAAACCACCGGCCTTGGCGCCGTTGGACCAGTTGGCGTAAAGCAACAGCGCGTCACTGTGTTGCCATGCCAGACTGGCCTGCAGCATGGGGTGTCGTTCGCTGCGCGACAGGCCGTTGAACTCGTGTGGCACGCCGCGACCATTCGAGACGATCTGGTAGCCGACCAGATGATTCGGCCCCAGTACGGGCCCGATCTCGGTACCGTCCGCCAGTACCAGCACGTAGCCGGTCGGATTGGCCAGGTAAGCGGGATTGCTCAGCAACAGTGGCGCCAGCTGCGGATCCAGCCAGCGCAGGTCGATCAGGGGCCCCGCCGTGTCGATGTGGTCGAGGCCGGCGCCGCGCACCGCCTGGTCGGCGCGTTTGTGGATGCGCTGGAAGCGCAGGCCGAGCCCGGCGCTCAGCCGATCATTGAGCTGCACGTCGATGTGGCCGAAAATTGCTTCCTGGCGCGTCCGCTGGTCGATCAGGATGTGGCGGGAAAATGGCGAAAGCAGGCCGGCAACCAGTTCCGTTGGCACGCCGAACGCCGGAGCGACCAGGGCAGGCAGGTTGAAATCGGAGAAGTAGTCGTTGCGGAAGTCGTCCTGCTGGACATAAAGCCCGGCGAGGTAGCTGACCCGATCCGAGGCCTGGCCACTGAGCCGCAGTTCCTGCGATACCTGCCGATAGCGTTCGTCCTGGGTGACATTGACGAGCGTGGCCGGGGTGATGTCCACGTCGGCCGAATGCCCGTAATCGTATTCGCTGTGGCTGCTGATCGATGTCAGGGTGAAATGCTCGGCATCGTAATTCAGCTCCAGCGCCGATTCCTGCATCGTGGTGGCGAGGAATGCTTCGGTAAACAGGAAGGGCGCGCCGTTGCCGATGTTGAGGCGGCCATCATTGACGCCTGTGAACACCGATCCGGGCCAGGGATTGCCCTGTCCGTCGACATGCTTGAAAACATCGAAGATATGACCATTACGCTCGAAGCGGCCGCGCTCGTGGCGCAGGCCGACGCTGAGAGAGTCGCTCGGTAGCCAGGTGACGCCAAGTCGGAACGCCTCGTGGTCCATGCGCGGTTCACTGCGACCGGATGCGTCATTGGGAGACAGGCCACGATCCTGCTCGCGCCAGGTGCCAGCCAGGCGAACGGCCAGGCGTTCGCTAACCGGTAGATCGATGCCGCCGCCGAGCCGGAAAGTCTGGTATTGCGTCTCGTAGCCGGCACTGAACTCGCCGCCAAAATCGAATGAAGGCCGGCGGGTCACTGCGCTGATCGCACCGCCGATCGAACTGTTTCCGTAGAGCGCCACCTGCGGGCCCTTCAACACCTCGATGCGTTCCAGATCGAACAGGCCGATGTGCTGCTGGTTCATTCGGCCACGGTAGACCCCGTCGACATACACACCCACGGCCTGCTCAAAGGAATTGTTGTCGCCCGAATTCACTCCGCGCAGGCTGAGCCGGCTGGTGATCGCCAGATCGCCCTGTTGCAGGCCAGGCACCGCGGCGCCCAGGTCGTCGAGATTTTCGATTGCCTGGCGACGCTGCTCGTCGGCATCCAGGCTGACGACGCTCATCGGCACCTGCTGCTGCAACTCCGACTTCTTGCGTGCCGTCACCAGCACCGCATCCAGCACCGGCTCAGCCTGTGCGTGTGCAACCGGCCGGGGCAGTGCGCCTTCGTCAGCATCACCCTCAGCTGCAGCGGCTCGTGCCAGACAGGGTGCGAGCAGCAGGACCAGGACGATCGGAAGGGCAACAGGTTTCATTCAAACGGGGCTCGGTTGAGCCGCAGCGGCTGGGCCGTTGCGAAGGCAAGTCAAGGCAAAACGATACCCGATTGCGGGCCGGATGCGCGGCCGCGTGTCGCAGAGCCATCTTCAGCGGCGGCTCGACGAGCTACTCGTAGCTCAGGCCCTTCGCCTTGCCCCAGAACACCCGGTACGAAAGCGCGGTATAGAACAGGATCGCCGGCAGGGTGATCATCACGCCGACCAGGATGAAGCGTAGCGACGCTGGCGCGCTGGCGGCTTCCCAGATGGTTATGCGGTCGACCACCAGGTAAGGAAACAGGCTGTAGGCAAGGCCGAGGAAGGCCAGCACGAACAATCCGGCGCTGGCGGCGAAGGGTTTCCAGCTGCCCTTGCCGCGGCGGGTCATCAAGCGACGCAATACCCGTTCGCAGCCCAGCCAGCACAGCGCGCTGGCGATCGGGATGATCGACAGCCACAGCAGATTGGGAAGTTCAAACCACTTGGCGAAGATGCGAGAGCTGACCAGCGGTGTAGCCAGCGACACGGCGGCAATTCCCACGCCGGTCAGCCATAGCGCCATATACGCCTGGCGCACGGCGCGCGATTTGAGCTCACCCTCGGTCTTCATCACCAGCCAGGTGGCACCCAGCAGGCTGTAGCCAGCCACCAGGCAAAGTGCGATCAGCGCGGCAAAGGCGACCGCCCAGGTGCTGCTGTCGAAGCCGGTAATGTAGCGACCCAGCATGTAGCCCTGCGACAGCGCCGTGAGCAGCGAACCGGCGAAGAACAGGAAATCCCACAGCGGCTTGCGCTCGACGCGCGCCTTGACCCGGAAATCAAAGGACACGCCGCGCAGGATCAGGCCGATCAGCATGAACGCCACCGGCAGATAAAGCGCCGTAAGGATCACCCCGTGCGCCAGGGGGAAGGCGATCAGAAGGATGCCAACGCCCAGCACCAGCCAGGTTTCGTTGGCATCCCAGAACGGCCCGATCGAGGCGATCATGGTGTCCTTCTGCGCGTCGTCGGCGCCGAACAGCAGCACGCCAACGCCGAGGTCATACCCATCCAGCACCACGTACAGCAGGATGGCCAGGCCCATCAGGCCCATGAAGATCAGCGGCAGGTCCATCACAGATTCTCCATGGCGGCTGGCGGCGGGCCACCTTGCTTGTCACCTTCCTGCGCCTTGCGTGCCAGGTGGAACAGCACGCCGACATAGGTCGCCAGCAGGACTACGTAAACGCTGAGGTACATGCCGAGGCTGGTGGCGATCAGCGGCGCTGGCACACTCGACGTGGCATCGGCAGTTTTCAACACGCCAGTTACCAGCCACGGCTGGCGTCCGATCTCGGTGACATACCAGCCAGCCAGGGTGGCGATCCAGCCGGAGAAGGTCATCGCAACCAGTGCGCGCAACAGCCAGCGCGGCGGCTCGCCGCCGCGGCGCAAACGCCACGCACTCAGCCAGCTCACCGCCAGCATCAGCAGCCCCATACCGACCATGACGCGGAAACTCCAGAACACCGGTGCCACGGGCGGATGGTGTTCGAAGTCGTTCATGCCCCGCACCTCGCCATCCGGATCGTGGGTGAGGATCAGGCTGGCCAGCTTGGGCACGATGATCTCGAAACGGTTGCTGCGTGTGGTCTCGTCGGGAATCGCGAACAGGCGCAGGCCGGCGCCGCGCTCGGTTTCCCACATGCCTTCCATCGCCGCGACTTTCACCGGCTGGTGTTGCAGGGTGTTCAGTCCGTGCAGGTCGCCGACGAAGATCTGCAGTGGAATCAGCAGTGCCGCCAGCATCACGCCTGTGCGCAGCGTGGCCTTCACCTCATTGCTCTGGTCGCCTCGCAGGCGGCGATAGGCCGAGAGGCCGGCGACCAGGAAGGCGCAGGTCAGTCCCGAAGCCAGCAGCATGTGCGACAGGCGATAGGGGAATGAGGGGTTGAAGATCACCTCCCACCAGCTCAGCGCGTGGGCCTGGCCATCGATCATTTCGAAGCCGGTCGGCGTCTGCATCCACGAGTTCAGCGCCAGGATCCAGAATGCCGACAGCGAGGTGCCAAACGCCACCAGACCCGTTGCGATGGTGTGCATGCGGTCCGACACCCGGCCCTGCCCGAACAGCATGATGCCGAGGAAGGTGGCTTCCAGAAAAAACGCCGTCAGCACTTCATAGCCAAGCAAGGGGCCGGCGATGTTGCCAACGCGCTCCATGTAGCCCGGCCAGTTGGTGCCGAACTGGAAACTCATGGTGATGCCGCTGACCACGCCGAGCGCGAAGCTCAATGCAAACACCTTGACCCAGGTGCGGTAGGCGGCCTGCCAGCGCGCATCACCACTGCTGCGCCAGCGCAGCTTGAAGTACAGCAACACCCAGGCCATCGCCATGGTGATGGTCGGGAACAGGATGTGGAAGCTGATGTTGGTGGCGAACTGGATGCGCGCCAGGGTGATCGGGTCGGTCAGGCTGTCCATTGTTCAGACTCTGCGGCGCGGTGGTTCGAGACGCGCTCTCGTGCAGAGGCTGCGCCTCCGCCTCGATCGCTCCTCACCACGAACGGTGTTGGGCGAGGCGGCGTTCATCAGGCCCACCGTTCGTGGTGGGGCACGAGGGTCGAGGCCGCCGCGGTGCGGTGCCACTAAAGAAATCCGTGCGTGGTGAGTCGCGAAGGTCAAGGCCGCCGCAACGCGGCGGACCAAGCGCAGCGAAGGCGCAGCCGCGCAGCGGCCGACCAAGCGCAGCGAAGGCGCAGCGGCGCAGCGGCCGACCAAGCGCAGCGAAGGCGCAGCCGCGCAGCGGCCGACCGAGCGCAGCGAAGGCGCAGCCGCGCAGCGGCCGACCGAGACCGAAGCGATCGAACCACCCTGGCCGCCGCTGCGCGAACTCACAAGGTCAGCCGCTCGACCTTGCGGCCCCATCACGACACACGCTCGCCAGTACCCGCCTTGCCACCACCCATCACCCGATCCTTGAACTCGATCAGCTTGGCCACCTTCGCGCCCAACGCCATCAGCGAGACCAGGGTCTCGGGCGAAAGGCCGCGCACCTCGGCAAACCACTCGGTCATGCGCTCCATCAATTCGTACATGTCGCGCATGCGCTGCTGGGCGTGACGCTCCTCGGCCGAGTCCGGCGTGTCGAGCAGGGCTTCGCGCAGCAGGGACAGGGTCGGTTCAACCTCGCGTCGCTGGCGCTCCTCGGCCAGGGTGCGGAAGATCTGCCAGACATCCTCGGGCGCGCTGAAATAGTCGCGCCGGTCGTCCGGTAGATGGCTCATGCGCACCAGGCGCCAGGCCTGCAGTTCTTTCAGGCCCATGCTGGTGTTGCTGCGGCTGATGCCGAGTTGTTCGGTGATCTCGTCGGCATTCAGCGGCCGGCCAGAGACGAATAGCAGGGCATAGATCTGCCCGACCGTGCGGTTGATGCCCCAGCGACTGCCCATCTCGCCAAAATGAAGGACGAAGCGCTGGATCAGGGGAGAGAGTTGCATTTCTGTAATTTCAGCAATGACTGAAAAGAATGATAGCGGGTCTGGCTCCCGAGAAAGTGAACCAGCCCTGTGCTATGGGCACCGCGCGGACGTCCGGCAAGGGGCGGTGGGTCGTCCCAGAGACCAGCGCAGGGGGCGCACACTGCCTTCCCATGAGGAACGTCCACCGGCCTTTGAGCTGATTTCTCTGCGGCCCAGAACATTCGCTGGCCGGAACTGTCATCGGCGGCGCAGACTGCGGTACTGGTAGGAATCCTGCCCGGAGTAGCGCATGTCATACCGAAGCTTTCGTGTCTGGAACGCCGCTGTTTTTCTCCTGCCGTTCGCGGTGGCCAGTCTGGCGGCGCGGGCCGATCAGGTCGTCTACGACGACGAACTGCAGAACGGATTCCAGAACTGGTCCTGGCAGGCCGGTGGCGACGCCCAGCAGGACGTGGACCTGGCCAACGCCGATCCGGTGCAGTCCGGCGCGGCCTCGGTGTCCTATCTGGCACACGACTGGAACGGGCTGTCCTTTGCGCACGCCAGCGCCGACTTCGCCACCGCGGATTTCCCTGAGCTGCGCTTCTTCGTGCGCGGCGGCGCCGGTGGCGAACAGCTGACCCTGACCCTGCAGCTTGACGCTGGCCTGGTTGCGAGCACGGCCCTCGCGCCCCTGGTGAGCGGCGGCGCGATTGCCGCGGGCGAGTGGCGCGAAGTGGTGGTGGCGTTTGCCGATCCGCCATTGTCCTATTCGGGCAGTTTCGATCGCATCGACCTGCACGATGCCAGTGGCATTGCCGGTCATGGCAATGCGCAGCAGGTATTCGTCGATGCGCTGCGCCTGGTGTCGATGCAGCAACTGGACGATGCCATCTTCCTGGACGGCTTCGAAGGCGCCGGGCCGGCAAATGACCCGCCTGTAGCCGTTGACGATGCACACACCATCGGGCAGGGCGCGCTGTTGGATGTTGCGGCCCCCGGCGTGCTGGCCAATGACAGCGATGCCAACGGTGATGCGCTGCAGGCCTTGCTGCTGGCCGGCCCAGCCTACGCCAGCGATTTTGCCCTGGCCGCCGATGGCAGTTTCAGCTACACCCACGATGGCAGCGGCAACTTCGCCGACAGCTTCACGTACCAGGCCAGCGACGGCATGGCACTGTCGGACCCGGCGACGGTGAGCCTCGACATCACGCCGATCGTCGATCCGCCCGGTGATGCGCGCTGGGTGAGCGGCTATTACGTCGGCTACGAGCGTTTCGACTATCCGATCGCCGAGGTCGACTTCAGCGCGATCACCCATCTGATGGTTGGGCGGCTGATCCCCAATGCCAACGGCACGCTGACGACACATTTCGACATCGACGCGGTCAATGGACCAATCTGGGCGCAGGCCGCGGTCGATGCCGCGCAGGCCGCCGGACGCAAGGCCATCCTGATGGTTGGCGGCGCCGGCGAGATTGGCGGCTGGCGCGGCGCGGCCGCGGATGCCAACCGTGCGGCCTTCGTCGCCAACCTGCTGGCCGCCATGGATGGCTTCGGCGCCGATGGCCTGGACATCGACTGGGAGCCCATTGCCGCCGAGGACCATGCGCCCCTGCTGGCCCTGGTGCAGGACCTGCGCAGCGCGCGCCCGGGCATGCTGCTCACCATGCCGGTGGGCGGAATCAACGTGAACTTCCCGCCGCTCGGCGAAGCCGCGCTGTTCCAGGCCCTGCATCCGCTGCTCGACCAGCTCAACGTGATGAGCTACGACATGGCCCAGGCCTACGAGGGCTGGCACAGCTGGTTCGCCTCGGCCCTGGATGGCGAGTACGCCAATGCGCCCATGTCGGTCAGCAGCAGCGTCGACTATTACCTCGGCCTGGATGTGCCGGCGGCGAAGCTGGGCGTCGGCATCGGCTTCTATGGTGCCTGCTATCACACCGTCACCCAGCCGCGGCAACCGGCCGAGGGTTTCCTGGTGGCCAGCGATGGCGCGATGAGCTATCGCAACATCGTGGCCGATTACCTGCCCAACATGCCGCGCACTTTTGATGCCATCGCCGATGCGCCCTGGCTGGGCAATGCGGTGACGCAGGGTCCGCAGAACTGCAACTACGTTAGTTACGAGGACGCGCAATCGATCGCCGCCAAGGGCGCCTATGTCGCGCAGGCTGGCCTGGGCGGAACCATCATCTGGACCATCAGCCAGGGCCAGCTGCCGGAACCAGCCGATCCGCGCAACCCGCTGCTGGATGCGGTGCGCGAGGCTTTCCTTGGGGATGCGATGCCCACGGCAAGCTTGCAGGTCGAGCGCGATGTCACGGTCGACTCGATGCTGAGCGACCGCTTCACCTGGATCGACAGCGCCGGCAAGCCGCGCAGCGCGGTGCTGGCGCATAACAACACCGCAGCCGGTCCGAATGGCGCACGCGGCGGCGCGCTTCGCCGCTACGACTACCAGTTGCCGAATGGCAGCACGCGCTCGGCCGGACCCACCACCTATGGCAACGCCGGACATGGTGGCTTCGGCTACGTGGTGGCGCATTCGAGTGCCCAGTTCAACGGCGGTGCCTGTATCGGCGACGACTCGCCGCTGGGTTTCAAGCTGGCCGGCACCTTCGAGCGCGTCTGGGAAGGTCGCCATCACGCGATCTTCCGTTTCCGCCAGAACTACCCACGCAATTGCGCCATCCCGGCGCCGGCGGCGAGCCTGCCCTTGCCTACGACCATCGACTGGGTGTTTGCCACCGGCCGCGACCATCCCTTGTGGTCCATCACCTATGACATGGCGGTGCCGGGCATGGAGATCCCGGTCAACACCCTGTTCGATGATTCGCGCGCGCCCTACGGCGAACTCAATATCGATGGCGTGGGTGCGGCCAACATTTCCGGCGTCGCCTGGGGCGACCGCTGGAAGTTCACCAGCACCAGCGCGCCGCTCAGCCTGAACAGCGCGTGGACCTGGAACCAGCCCAACACCGTGCCCTACATCAAGCTCTGGATCGCGTCGAGCGACGCCACCATGGGCACGGTGCAGACCCAGACCATGAGCCAGCAGGACGCCGGCGCGCGCAATGAGTTCTACCACGACATCACCGCGTTCTGGGGCCAGACCTCGGCCGACGGCAATGCCGGCGATGCCTACGTCATGCCCTGGAATGACAGCTGGCCGTATCAGTCGCTCGCGTTTTCGTTGAACTCCGGCGCGCCGAATGCCAACACCAACAACGCGCGCCTCACCTGGGGAACCTCCTACGGATTCCTGGGCCGCAGCACCTATTCGGTGTACGACGGCGTGGTGGCGCAGGCGCCCGGCCATCCGCGCAAGAGCTACGGCATGTTCGTGATCCTGGACACGCATACGCGCCAGCCGGTGGAAACCCAAGTCGAACAGATCGAAACCCTGCAACAGCTGACGCTCACGGCGGACCTGGGCAGCGTGGCACTGACCGGCCCGGCCGGCGTGGCCGACACCACGCCGAAATCCTACGATCCGTCCGGCTATGACCACGTGCGCGCCGCGCTTACCTTCATCGCATCGGCCAATAGACTGGACGCCAACATCGCACTGGCTGATGGCACGCTATCCAATCCGCTGATCGTGTTGCGTGGTTACAGTGCCGCGCAGCTGCCAGTCAGCGTGCGGCTTGGCGAGACGCTGCTGGTTTCCGACGTCGATTACTTCGCTTCGGTGCGCGACGACGCTGACGAACTCTGGCTGACCTTGAAGCGCGATCTGAATGGGGCAGTGAACCGGCTTCGCATCGATCCCTGATGTGTGCCCCTGCGACCGTCAACCGCGCCTGATGCGCGGACGACCGCCTGCGCTGCGCCGCGTCATGAAATCGCGGGCCGGCTTGATACCATGCGGCGCATGCAAAACTCAGTCGATGGGTATCGCCACGCCGGCCTGTGCCGGATCCTGCACGCCCTTGCCACCGCTCAGGTCAGCGCCGAAGCGCTGACCGGCGCTTATCTTGATGCCATTGCGCGCGAGAATGCCGAGCGCAAGGCCTTTGTCTTCGTCGCAGCAGAGGCTGCGCTGGCCGAGGCGCGCGCGTCGGACCAGCGCCGCGCCGAAGGCCGCCCGCTCGGTCGTCTCGATGGGCTGCCGCTGGCGATCAAGGACAATATCGATGTTGCCGGCATGCCCACTGCATTCGGCCTGGTTGGCGCGGCGCGGGCGGCCTGCCGTGATGCTTTCGTGGTCGAACGCCTGCGCGGTGCGGGCGCGGTAGTCCTCGGCAAGACCACGCTCGACGAAGCTGCCATGGGCACCCTGGGGCGCAATCCGGTGATCGGTGATGTGCCCAATCCGCTACTTGCCGGGCGGGTCGCGGGCGGATCATCGGCAGGCTCGGCAGTGGCCGTGGCGACCGGCCTGTGTGCCGCCGCCCTGGGTTCGGACACCATGGGGTCGGTACGTATTCCGGCGGCTTTCTGTGGTGTGGTCGGCCACCGTCCAACGGTAGGCGAATTGTCGGCCAGTGGTCTGGCGTCGGCTTTGCGACGGGTCGACTGCGTCGGCGTGCTGACCCGCAATGTGGCCTGCGCTGCACCGCTGCTGCAGGTGATGGCAGGCTACGATCCAGAGGATCCGCGCTCGCGCCGCCGCCGCATCCCGCTGGCACCACCCGATTGGCAAGCCGCTCGCATCCGGGTTGGTGTGGTCGCCGATCTCGACTGCCTCGGTGTGGACCGAGTCGCGGCCCAGCATTTCGGCACAGCGATAGGACGCGTCGCGGGACTGTTCCGCCAATCCACGCCAGTAGAACTTGACGTGGCGCCGCTGGAAATCGCTACTGCGCGCCGCGCCGCGTTACTGCTGATGGAAGCCGAGATCCTGGCGGCGCACGGGTCGGCGCTGAGTGCCGCGTCGCCGCGTCTGCTTGGATTGCTGGACTTCGCCAAGCGATGCAGCGCAGTTGACTATGCGCGCGCCGCGCGACGGCTGGATGCGCTGCTTGTGCAGGTGCGCCGCCTGTTCGAACGCTTCGACGTGCTACTGCTTCCAACCGTGCCGATGGCGCCACCACTTCTGGGCAGTGAGGAACCAGGCAACTTGGCCGATCTCACCGCCCTGGCCAGTCTGGGGGGATGTCCTGCGCTCAGCCTCCCCTTGGTCGAGGGGCATGGACTGCAACTGGTCGGCGCGCCGGGCAGCGACCTGCGCCTGCTGGAACTTGGCGAAGTGATGGAAGCCGTGATTGGTGCGGAGTCCGCGTCCGCAGCGGCCTGATCAGCGCTCGATCACTTCGGCCCAGCCGCGCCAACCCTCGACGCGCGCCGCAACGATCTTGAAGCAGACCAGCATGGGTACCGCCAACAGGATGCCCAGGATGCCCCACAGCCAGGCCCATAGCACCAGCCAGAGCAGGATCACCAAGGGCGACAAGGAAAGCTGACGGCCCAGGATCATCGGTGTCAGGAACTGGCCCTCGATCGATGTCAGCACCAGAAATGCGCCCGGTACCATCAAGGCACGGGTGAGATCGCTGAACTCGACCAGGCCAACCAGGGTCAAGGCGATCAGTCCAATGAGCGGCCCCGCGTATGGTGCAAAATTGAGCAGCCCGGCCAGCAATCCCCACAGCAGCGCGTCGCGCGGGTCCAGTCCAACCGCCCACAGCGCCAGCGCCGTCGCTATTCCAAGTGCCAGGTTGATCAGGCTGACGGTGAGCACGTAGCGCGACACCTCGACCTGGAAACTTCGCAGGATGTCGAGCGTGATGCGCTGCTGCAGCCGGGTTGGCATGACATTGATGGCGCGACGTTGCAGGGTTTCGCCGTACAGCAGGAAGAAATACGCGAGCAACAGGATGCCGCCGATCGTGGCGAGCATGATCGGTGCGCCAGCCACAAGCGACCAGAGGTCGGGCGCGGGATTGGCAGGCGCGGTCTCTGCGGTCTTGCTCGGCGGGGTTCCGGTCAGTTCACTTATCGATTGATTGGCAGCGCGGTTGGCCTCGGCGAAAGGCTTGGTCAGTTCTCGCAACTTCGGGGCATGCTGGCGGATCTCGCTCGGCGCACGACCCAGCCACTGTGCAGCTGGCTGCACCAATACGCTCGCCAAAAGCACGAAAGCCGCCAGGCCGCCCAACAGAACGCCCAAGGCTCCCAGCCAGCGCGGAAGCCAGAGCCGCTCGAGCAGGCTGACCGCAGGGTTGGTGATCAGTGCGATTGCCATGGCCAGTACCACCGGCACCAGCACGTCGCTCGCCGCCCATGCGGTGTAGAACAAAGCCAGCACCAGCAGGGCGGTGAGTGCTATGTCACGGCGTACGCGCGGAGGCGTAAGGATCGGGCCCGACACGGGTGCCGGTTCGGTGCTGCTCATGTGCTGGCTGAGGGCTCGGTGACTGTAGCGTGAGTTGGGGCGGCGCCTGACCCCGCCGCGGCGCCCGCGCGAAATGCCGGTGCGAGGCTGGGCAGCAGTAGCGGCAGCAGGCTGCCGCCAATCCGCAACAGATCCACAATCAGGGATACGCCCTCGCCGTCCTGGCGGGGTCCATCCGACGCTTGCGCCGTGCCGCGGCCGGTGATCGCGCCACTGAAGAAGCCGGAAAGCAGTCCGGCCACCACGACGCGACCCGGTGTCAACGCAGCGTGGCCTTCCTGTTGCAAGCCGCTCCAGGATCGACGCAGCTTCTGGCTGGCGTCGCTCAGCCTGGCCTCGGCCAGTGCGACTGCCTGCTGACGCTGCGACAGGTTCATGCCTGATCGCCCAGCAGGCGCGCGAACTGGCGTCGCGTGGCGCTGAAGCGGGTCAGTTGCCAGATGCGTCGCGCTCGCCAGATCAGCACGAGCGCTCCCAGCAGTGCCAGCGAAGTTGCCACCAGAAGCGCCATCGGCCAGTCCAGGCCACTGCGATGCAGCAGGGCGACGAGCAGGGCCAATGCATAAAGCGCCGCTACCACCGCCAATCCAAACGCTGCAATTCCCAACAGCGCGGCACGCGGAGCCGCGGCACGCGCGAGCGCCAGCTCGGCTTCGGCCAAATCGGAAAGTGCACTGGCTGTATCGGCGGCGGCGCGCGCGGTCTCGCCGCCCTGTTCCAACAGGCGGCGAGCCGCGCTCGCCAGATCGGCTTGCCCGATGGTTCCAGAGTCCGGCTCGCGCGCCCCATCGGCGCGCGTGTCGGTCTCGGCGCTTGCTGCGCCCACGTGCATCAGCGCCGTGCGATGCGTGACAGCAGGAAGCCAGCGGCGAACGCAATGCCGAAGGCCGCCAGCGGCTTTTCACGAATCAGTGCCTGGCCGCTGTCGAGAAATGCGCGACCCTTTGACAGCGCGGCATCGACCGACTCGCGCGCCACCTGGCTCGCTTCCGCGGCGGCCTGTTTGCTGGCTTGGCCGGCTTCGCCGAGCTCATCCTTGACCGCCTCACCGCCAACTTTCAGTTCGCTGGCGGCGGCCTCGGCCGCGTGCCGGGCACTGACGCCGGCCAGACTGGCGGCAGTCTTGAGATGTGCGCCGGCCTCGCCCAGTTTGGCGCGTGCCGCGGCGGCGTGATCGGTATTGCTCAGGGCCTTGTCGCTCATGATGTGTCTCCTTTGTTGGTGCGGGATCCAGCATTGGCGCAATCGCATTGCTGCAATGACATTTGCCAAATCACGTGACGCAGGGTGAGTCTAGCGCGCGCAAGCTGAAGTGAGACAAACACCCCGGCATCGGCTGAACTTTGGGCTGCATGCGTTGAAGCGTGAGCGTCTGGCCATCCGGGCGGGCATGAACTGCGCGGAGGCCTGAACCGCAGGTTCGGCACCGGCTTGCAGGGTCCAGGCAATCGTCGAAGATGTACACCGGCCGGCCCCCAGGTAGACGATCACGTGTGATGCAGCAGGAATTACTTCCACGAGGACACGCTTCACGGCAGTTGCGATGCATCGACCTGCCCGACAGCGACGTGCTGTTGCAGCCGGGGTGGCTCGACTCCCACGACGCCACGGCGGCCATGCAGGCGCTTCGCGAGGAACTGCCCTGGGCCCGGCATCGCATCCAGATGTTCGGTCGTGAGGTGCTCACCCCGCGCCTGTGCGCCTGGGTCGGCGATCCCGATGCCAGCTATACCTACTCGCGCACCCACTTCGTGCCCTTGCCGTGGACGCCTGCATTGCGCAGCTTGCGCGAACGACTGCAGCGCGAGGGCATCGGTCGTTTCAACAGCGTGCTGGCCAACCGCTATCGTGACGGCAGCGACTCGATGGGCTGGCATTCCGACGATGAAGGCGAGTTGGGGCCGCAACCAGTCATCGCCTCGATCAGCCTCGGCGCGACGCGTCGCTTCCGCCTGCGCCATCGCACCGATCCCTCGCAACGCGTTGAACTGATGCTGGAGCACGGCAGCCTGCTGCTGATGCGCGGCGCAACGCAGGCCAACTACCGCCACGACCTGCCGAAGACGGCGCGACCGGTGGGGGAGCGGATCAATCTGACGTTTCGCTGGATAATGCCCTGATCCGGGAGATGGGCCCAGCAGTTCTACTCGAATCCGTCGCCATACAGACGCTTCAGCTTGGCAACGAACACATCGCGATAACCCCCGATCCGTCCGCGGTCGACGCGCCAGCCGCCGCTGAAGCTGGTGAACGCCAGCACATCTCCGTTGGCCGAGAGATCGGACAACTCGCTGCCCTGCGGTCCTTCCGTTCCGAATCGGTCGGTGTCAACTCGACTCATGCGATCCAGCAGGCGGTCGTAAACGAAGATGTCCGAGCGTCCGTTGCTGTCTCCTTCGACCAGGCAATCAGCTTCGGAACTGAACGCCAGAAAGCGACCATCGCCCGAAAGGCTGGGCGCCCAGCTCCGTCGCCCGATCTGGCCTGGAGCCAGGAGGCAACGCGATACCTCCATCGGGGTGTCGAGCAGAAGGTCGTAGAGCAGCATGCGGGGCGCACTTGGCCAGCCAGATTCCCAGTGAAACGCGGCAACAGCCAACCATCGACCGTCATCGGACAGGCTGGGGATCGCGTGCGGATCGAAGTAGAAGCCTGGTAGCAATTGTCGAATCTCGCCTCCAGTCCGATCGATGACATAGAGCCCTGAAGCGTAGTCAGTGATACTGATGTGGCTCGGGTCGTAATGGGTCAGGAACACGATCGCGCTTGAATCGTTCGAGATGCCGGCATGTACGACCTGGCTGAGGATGGGTTCACCCAGGCGCGTCATGCGTCCCATGCGTTCGGTCACACCGTTGCCCACATGGTGAAGGAACAGGTCGCGACGGCCTGGATGACCGTCGGGGGCCAGATCCAAGGAAGCCGATTCGAAGGCGACAAATTTTCCATTTCCTGAAATCGCAGGAGCCAGACTGGCCGAGTCGCCTTGCGCCCCTGCACCCGAGATGCTTATCCGTTGGATGTGTTCGGATTCGCGGTCCAACAAGAAGACGTCCGAGACGCCGTTGCTGTCGCCCGGCACCAGATTGCTCGACGCTGAAGTGAACGCGACCCATCGTCCGTCCGCCGAGATGGATGCTTGATGGCTGCGGCCATTGCCTGGAGTGCCCTGCAGAGACCGGCTGAGCAAGTGGTTTCGACCCTCGTCGACCTCGTACAGGAATACGTCTTCCATGCCGTTGTCGTCGTTGGTCACCAGGTTGGATGCGGAAGAGCTGAACACGACGAGATCGCCCGCGGCGCTTGTGCGTCGCCCGCAACACCCAGCCAGTGTCGACATGCCGTTGCCTGCGGCAGGAAGCGGTTCGCCTGCCGCGAAATTGATGCGCTCGGTGCGCTGCAAGCGATGGTCGCGGATGAACAGATCGCTCAGGCCGTTGGTGTCGCCGTCTACCAGGTTATCCGCGCCGGAGCTGAACACGGACATCGATCCGTCTCCGGCCAGGGAATGGTATGAAGCGAGGCCCCAGCCGTTGCCGGCTTCGCCTTCTGGGGTTTGGCAGATGCGTTCGGTGGTACCGGTCAGCCGATCTCGCACGTAGTTGCGCTGCACTGGCCCCTGGTCTCCGGACTCGGCGATGCCGGTTGTGCGAAAGCTGACGAAGCGACCATCGTCGGACAGGCCGGCCGGAAAGCTGTCGCCTTCGATCCGACTGCCTGCCAGATCCAGGCTGACACGCTCGGTGGTTCCCAGTTCGCGGTCGTGAATGAACACATCCTCGTGGCCGTTGGTGTCTCCGGCGACGAGCTCTAACGTTGAGGACGCAAAACTGATGAAGCGGCCGTCGCGGGAAATCGACGGTTCATAGACATACTCGCGAGGAGCTGCAGAGGACATGTCGATGCGCGTGGTGGTGCCCGACTGTCGGTCGCGCAACAAGGCATTGCTTTCTTCATTCCAAATGCTTTGCGTGATGAAAACGACGTATCTGCCATCGCCTGAAATGGCTGCTCGTTCATTGGTATTGGCACCGACGATCCCATCGTTTGGGGCGATGTTCGCGATCTCGAGCGTTTCGGATTCGATCTCGTAGACCAAAACCAATGACGATGGGCTCGCCTGAGCGCTGAAGACCACGAATCGGCCATCGTCGGAGAGTGAGGGCCAGGATGTACGGTGCACTGTCTGTCCGAACAGTACATCCGCGCTGAGTTGGCGAGTGGTTCCCGTCTGACGATCGCGCAGAAAAACATCCTCATGCCTTGCCCCTGGGCCGGAAACCAGGTTGGTGGCTAATGAAGTGAACACCACGAAGCGACCATCGCCGGAGACGTGGGCCACATAGGTGGGACCATTCGCCTGCTGGCCATGATCGCCGAGATTGACCCGCTCGATGGTTCCTTGCTCACGATCAATGAGAAAGGTATCGAGCGTTCCGTTGGTGTCGCCAGGTACCAGGTTGGAGGCAAGCGAGGCGAACACGACGAACCGCGCATCGGCCGAGAGCACGGAGATGCCCACCTGGCCATCCGCTTGCGGATCCCACATGGTCTCGCCTGGGGCCGCGCTCGCGACATGCAGCGCATGGACTTCGCCTCTCACCGGCCCGTGCCAGGCTGCGGCCAACAGGACGAGAAAGGCGAGTCGCGCCTTCATTGTGTGCGGAAACCTTGGGCGGGGGGCTGCTGCGACCGTTGGACTCGCATGACTTCCAGTGATCACGTCCTCATCGCATTGCAGCATGCCACCTCAGGTGTGAATGCGGACCCTTGACAAATTCCCGCGCAATCAAGCAGTGTCGGCGCCATGCCTGTGATGACGCACTGCAGCACTGTTGTTTCCGCCCTCGTGGCGGCGACGTCCATTACCGGTACCGGTACCACTACCGCAACGCGGTGCGGTCCGGCCTGAGCTGATCCTTCCCTCAACGCCCCCGCACCGCCAGCACCGGCGGCGGGGAGCATCCCGCCGCCAGGCGGTCGGGGCCAACTTTCGGAGCCCCGATGATCGATTCGACCGCAGACCAGACTGACGCCAAACCGGTAGCGCACAAGTTCGGCGGCTCTTCCCTGGCCGATGCCGGGCGGATCGCGGGCGTCGTGGAAATCCTCGAGGCGCGTACTGATCCCGCCCTGGTCGTGGTGGTGTCGGCGATGAAGGGCGTAACCGATGCACTCATCGATCTAGCCCAGCTTGCTGCGCGCGGTGGTGCCGGCTGGAACGCGGCCTGGGAATCACTGCGCGAGCGTCACCAGCTCGCCGCACGCGCGCTGGCGCCTGGTGACACGCAGCTGGAGACCGACATCGGCCGCGAGTTCCGCAGCCTGGCCGATGTGCTGCATGCCCTGGCCCTGCTGGGTTCGCCAGGCGAGGACGCGCTGGCCTGGGTGTCGGGCCTCGGCGAAGTGCTGAGTTCTCGCTTGCTGCAGGCGGCCTGGCTGCGGCGCGATCCCGACGTGCTGCGGCTTGATGCACGCGAAGTGCTGGTGGTGCGGCACGAGGCGCTTGGCGCGGTGGTCGACTGGGATGCCAGCGCGCGGCGTCTGGCTGAATGGCGCGCGGGCCGCACCCTGCACAAGCTGGTGATAACGGGATTCGTCGCGCGTCTGCGCGATGGCCGCGCCACCACGCTGGGACGCAACGGCAGCGACTATTCGGGATCCATCTTTGCCGCGCTGTTCGAAGCCAGCGAACTGCATATCTGGACCGACGTGGACGGCATCTACAGCGCCGATCCGCGCTTCGTGCCCGAGGCCACGCGCATTCCGGCTCTTAGCTACGATGAGGCTTGCGAGCTGGCCTACTTCGGCGCCAAGGTGATCCATCCGCAGACCCTGGCGCCGGCCATGGCGCGCGGCATTCCGATCCGCCTGCGCAGTACGTTTTCGCCGACCGATCCGGGCAGCCGGATTGCCGAGCATTCGCCCGACCAGCCGCCGGTCAAGGGACTTTCCGCGGTCGATGGCCTGGCCCTGGTGACGGTCGAGGGCGCTGGCATGATCGGCGTGCCGGGTACTGCCGAGCGTGTATTCGGTGCCCTGCATCGCGCCGGGGTGTCGGTCAGCATGATCTCGCAGGGTTCGTCCGAGCATTCGATCTGCTGCGTGGTGCGCGCCGAAGCGGCGGATCTGGCCGTTGCGGCCTTGCAGGAGACCTTTGCCGCCGAGCTGCGGCGCGGTCAGCTGCAGCAGGTGCATGCCGAAACCGGCATCAGTGTGCTGGCAGCGGTGGGCGAAGGCATGGCCGGCACGCCAGGCGTAGCGGCGCGCCTGTTCAATGCGTTGGCGCGCGCGCGCATCAATGTGCGCGCCATCGCGCAGGGCTCGTCGGAGCGCAATATTTCCGTTGCGGTGTCGCAGTCCGAAGCGGCTCGCGCGCTGCGGGCCGCGCACGCGGGTTTTTATCTGTCGCCGCAAACCGTATCGGTCGGATTGATTGGCCCGGGGCAGGTTGGCGCGGTGCTGCTGCAGCAGATCCGCGAAGCCGCCGGACGCCTGACGCGCGAGGCCGGCCTCGACGTGCGTTTGCGTGGCATCGCCGGGAGCAGTCGCCAGGTGCTGAGCGAATCGGGCCTGGAACATGAGGGCTGGCGAAAGGCGTACGGGGAAAGCGTTGATGCGCTCGACCTCGATGCCTTCGGCGCACACATCAAGGCCGAGCCCTGGCCACACGCAGTGATCATCGACTGCACCGCCTCCGATGCGGTGGCCGAGCGTTATCCCGAATGGCTGGCGGCCGGCATCCACATCATCACGCCCAACAAGCGCGCCGGCGCCGGTGATGCGCAGCGCTATGCAGCGATCCGCCAGGCGCAGGAAGCCAGCGGCGCACGCTTTCGTTACGAGGCCACGGTCGGCGCCGGCCTTCCGGTGATCGGCACTCTGCGCGACCTGCTCGATACCGGCGACGAGGTGTTCGAGATCGACGCCGTGCTGTCCGGCACCCTGGCCTGGCTTTGCAACCGTTTCGACGGCAGCCGGCCATTCTCCGAACTGGTGCTGGAGGCCAAGGCGCTGGGCTATACCGAACCCGATCCGCGCGATGATCTGTCGGGCACCGATGTGGCGCGCAAGCTGGTGATCCTTTCGCGCGAAATGGGCATGGATGTGGGCCTGGATGCCGTCGCGGTGGAAAGCCTGGTGCCGGCGTCGCTGGCGCCGCTGTCACGCGAGGGGTTCCTGCAGCGCCTGGCCGAGATGGATGCGCCGATGCAGGCACGCCTGGTCGCGGCGCAGGCCGAAGGCAAGGTACTCCGCCATGTCGCGCATCTGGATCGCGCGGGCGGATTGCGCGTGGGCCTGGCCGCGCTGCCGGCGGATCATGCCTTCGCCCATCTGCGCCTGACCGACAACGTGGTGCAGTTCCGTACGCGTCGTTACGACGCCAACCCGTTGATCGTGCAGGGGCCCGGCGCGGGGCCCGAAGTAACGGCGGCGGGGGTGTTCTCGGATCTATTGCGGCTCGCGGCCAATTTAGGTGCGCGGTTGTGATTGGCACGATTCGACGTGCTCGCAGCGGCGGATCGAGATCCGCCCCCCAACAACGCGGCCCTGCATCTGGAGGGCGGATCTTGATCCGCCATCGCCGGGAGGCCACGCTCGCGGCCGGAGGGCCGATCTTGATCGGCCGTTGCGATCCAATTGAAGCCGCTACCGATCTGAAAAGGGCTCAACCATGAACCACGCCCTGGCCTTCGCCCCCGCCAGCGTCGGCAATGCCGCGGTCGGTTTCGATTTGCTCGGCCACAGCCTGGCCGGTCCGGGTGATCGTGTGCGCGCAAAGCGCAGCGCGCAGCCCGGCGTGCGCATTACCGCCATCACTGGACTGCCGCTTGACCTGCCCCGCGACCCGCTGCGCAACACCGCAGGCGCGGCTGTCGCTTCGCTGTTGGCCGCGACTTCGCCGGGCTTCGGCATCGAGCTGGAGATCGAGAAAGGCATCCCGCTGGGGTCCGGGCTGGGCGGGTCGGCGGCCTCGGCTGTCGCGGCACTGGTCGCCGCCAATGCCCTGCTGGATGCGCCGCTGCCGCGTGCCGCGCTGTATCCGTTTGCACTTGATGGCGAACAGGTTGCCAGCGGTGGCCGGCATGGTGACAACGTCGGCCCGCAGTTGATCGGCGGCCTGGTGCTGACTACACCCGATCGGCTGATACCGGTGCCGGTTCCGGCCGAGCTTCGCTGTGTCTTGCTGCATCCGCCGCAGGTACTGGAAACACGCGCTGCGCGCGCGGTGCTTTCCGCGCCCTATGCGCTGGGCGAGTTTGTCGCGCAGAGCACTGCCCTGGCCCTGGTGCTGGCCGGCTGCTGGCGCAACGAGGTCGAGTTGATCGGCGAAGGCTTGCGCGACGTGCTGGTCGAGCCGCGGCGCGCACCATTGATTCCGGGATTCTTCGCGGTCAAGCAGTCGGCGCTCGATGCCGGCGCCTTGGGGGCCAGCATTTCCGGCGCGGGACCGAGCGTCTTCGCCTGGTGCCTGGATTCGCAGGCCGAACAGGTCGCCGACGCGATGCGCGCGGCGGGTGCAACGCAGCATGGTGCCGGGCGCTGCAGTCTGTGGATTTCTCCGGTCGCCGGGCCGGCCGCCGAGGTGATCGAATGCACTATGTAAGTACCCGCAGTGGCGTGCCGCCGACTTCGCTATCCGATGCGCTGGCCGCTGGACTGGCGCCTGATGGCGGCCTGTATGTGCCCGAATTCCTGCCGCAACTCGATCCTGCCAGCGCACCGGAGGCCGACCTGGCCGAGACCTGTGCCTGGCTGCTGGCGCCGTTTTTCGCCGGCGATGCGCTGGCCGTCGAGCTGCCCGCCATCTGCCGTGAGGCGCTCGACTTCCCGGTGCCGCACGTACCGCTGGGGGATGACGGCGCCAGCCTGCTGGAGCTGTTCCACGGCCCGACCGCCGCGTTCAAGGATGTCGGTGCTCGTTTTCTCGCCGCCTGCCTTCAGCGCCTGCCGTTCTCCGACCAGCGTCCGCTCACCATCCTGGTGGCGACGTCAGGTGATACCGGCGCCGCCGTTGCTGGCGCGTTTCATGGCCGCGCCGGTTTCGAGGTGGTGATCCTGTACCCGGATGGGCGCGTTTCCCCGCGCCAGGCGCATCAACTGGGTGCCTTCGGGGACAACGTCCGCGCCTATGCGGTGCGGGGTTCGTTTGACGACTGCCAGCGTCTGGTCAAACAGGCCTTCGCAGATGCCGATCTTCGGCAACAGCGTCCACTCGGCTCGGCCAACAGTATTTCGCTGGGCCGCCTGCTGCCACAGATGAGCTACTACGCGCATGCCGCGCTGGCGCACTGGCGCAAGACCGGATCTGTGCTCGACTTCATCATCCCGACCGGCAACCTTGGCAATGCACTGGCCTGCCTGCTGGCGCGTGCCGTCGGTCTGCCGATCGGGCAAGTGCTGCTGGCGACGAATGCCAACCGCACCCTGCCGGACTGGCTTGCGGAGGGTGATTACCGCGCCCGTGCAAGCCAGGCGACCCTCGCCAATGCGATGGACGTGGGTGATCCCAGCAATGCCGAGCGCCTGGCCTGGCTGTATCCGACGCACGAAGCGCGTTGTGCTGCGCTGGGTGCTGACTGGATCGATGACAACGAGATCGAAACAACAATCCAGCGCATCATGGAAGATACCGGCGTGGTGCTCTGTCCGCATACCGCCTGCGCTGCCGCGCTTCTGCTGCGCCTGCGCAAGGCCGGAGATACCCGCCCCTGGTGTCTGGTGGCCACGGCGCATCCGGCCAAGTTCGACAGCGTTGTGGAACCCATGATCGGCGCCAAGGTGCCTGTGCCGCCTGCCCTGCAGGAACTGCTGGATCGGCCCAGTCATGCCCTGCCACTGATGGCCCGCACCATCGAGCTGCGCCATGCCTTGCTGAAAGGCTGAGCGATGGCTTGACTGGGCGTGGTACAAGGGAGGGAGTTCAGATCGGATTCACGGCGTTTTAACCAGACTGCACCGTGTTGGCAGTTCCTGGCACTCGCTTTTCAGCATCGCGCTTCACGACTACCATTCGGGATTCCATGCTTCGATTCGTATCAATCCTGCTCCTTGTCATCCCGCTGGGCCTTCTGGCCGAGCCGGCAAGCGCACGCGAGGACGATGCGGAACCAGCGCGCCGCGAAGCGCCGCGCAACGGCATGAACGAATCTCTGCGACGGGTCGAACGGGAAACCGGCGGCACGGTGCTTTCGGCGGAACGGCAGCAACGCGGCGGCCGCGAGGTCTACCGGGTGAAAGTGCTCGATTCACAAGGCCGCGTACGGGTGGTGCAGGATGATCCGGCCCACGCACCACGGCGGTCCCAGCCCGCGCGTGAAGCCGCGCGGCGTGATGATGCCTACCGCCGCGCGCGTGGTGACGAGTAAGTTCTTGCGTCCTGCGCGATACTGCGCATTGCAGACAGCTGGCTGCGACCTGTTCCGCCGCGCTTTTCGGGCCTTGCGGTCCGAAGGCCTTGCAGCGACTATCGCGCCTGCCAGTCACACATCACATGCGGCAGCTCCGGCTGCCTTGAGAACAGGCTCACGCTAAGGAGGTTTTCGGATGCGCATTCTGTTGGTGGAAGACGAGGCGCCTCTGCGCGAGACGCTGGCGGCCCGGCTCAAGCGCGAAGGCTTCGCCGTGGACGCCGCCCAGGACGGTGAGGAAGGCCTCTACATGGGTCGCGAGGTGCCGTTCGACGTTGCCATCATTGATCTGGGACTGCCCAAGCTCTCCGGCATGGACCTGGTCCGTGCGCTGCGCGAAATGCAGAAGAAATTCCCGATCCTGATCCTGACGGCGCGTTCCAGCTGGCAGGACAAGGTGGAAGGCCTCAAGGCTGGCGCCGACGATTACCTGGTCAAGCCCTTCCACGTGGAAGAGTTGCTGGCCCGGCTCAACGCCCTGCTGCGTCGCGCCGCGGGCTGGAGCAAGCCGCAGCTCGAATGCGGCCCGATCCGCCTGGACCTGGCCGCGCAAAACGTCAGCGTCGATGGTGGCTCGGTGGATCTGACGAGCTACGAATACAAGGTGCTCGAGTACCTGATGCTGCACGCAGGCGAGTTGGTATCGAAGGCCGATCTGACCGAGCACATCTACCAGCAGGACTTCGATCGCGATTCGAACGTGCTGGAAGTGTTCATCGGGCGCCTGCGCAAGAAGCTCGACCCGGAAGGCACCATCAAACCGATCGAAACCGTGCGAGGTCGAGGCTACCGTTTCGCGATCCCGCGCAACGAATAGCGCTTTTCTGTGTTGCGGCGAACGCTTTCGCTGCAGGCGCGTCAGCTGCTGGCGGCGGGATTGGCCCTGGTGGCGTTTCTCGGTGTAACCGGTTACGCGCTGGATCGGGCGTTCACTGAAACCGCCCTGGCAGCGGCGCGCGAGCGCCTGCAGAACCTCGCCTTCGCCTACCTGGGTGGAATCGAGCTGTCGCGCCGGGGCGATCTGATTACCCCGGATCGGCCGCCGGATCCGCGCTTCGAACGTCCCGGCAGCGGGCTTTATGCCGGCGTTGCAGGCGAAGGCCTGAGTTGGGAGTCGGCGTCGGCCATGGGGCGCGAACTGCCCTTCAACGAAACACTTTCGCCCGGCACCATCGTGTTCGACGGTCCGCTGGACAGCGCCGTGGGTGGTGTCTACCGCTACGGCATCGGTGTGGCCTGGGAGGTAGAGGACGGCCTGGAGGTTCGCTTCACCCTGTTTGTTGCCGAGCATGCCGGCCTGCTGGCGCGCGAAGTGGCGGTGTTCCGCCGAACGCTCTGGGCCTATCTGGTGGGCGGTGCAGTCTTGCTGTTGCTGGTGCAGACGGTCGTGCTGCGCTGGAGCCTGCGCCCCTTGCGCGAAGTCGGCGCGGATCTGGGGCGGGTTGAGCGGGGCGAGGCGGAGCGGCTTTCGGTCGAATACCCCCGCGAGCTGAATCTGCTGACCACCAACCTCAACGCCTTCATTGTCAGCGAACGCGAACACCGCGACCGCTACCAGAACACCCTTTCGGACCTGGCGCACAGCCTGAAGACGCCACTGGCGGTGCTGCGCTCACGGCTGGAGAACGAGACGTCCGAGGCCGATCTGCGCAGTGAGGTACATATCCAGTTGCAGCGCATGACCGACATCGTTTCCTACCAGTTGTCGCGCGCCGCGACCTCGGGCCAGCAGGTCTTCGCAACACCGCTGCGGATTGACAACCGTGCCGAGGAAATCGTCCAGAGTCTGGAAAAGGTTTACGCCGCGAAGAACGTGCTGTGCGAATTCGACCTCGACGCCAGCGCCCGTTTCTACGGTGAAGAAGGCGACCTGATGGAACTGCTCGGCAACCTGCTGGAGAACGCATTCAAATGGGCCCGGCACCGGGTGTTGCTGCAGGTTTCCAGCCAGACGACGGCGCCGCAGCGCCGTGCCGGGCTCTTGATCACCGTCGAGGACGACGGCCCTGGCATTCCCGAGGACCAGGTCGCGCGACTGCTGCAGCGCGGCGTGCGCGGTGACGAGCGGGTCCAGGGCCACGGCATTGGCCTGGCGATTGTGCAGGGAATCGTGCGCGCCTATCGCGGCGAACTGGCGGTGGAGCGCTCCGAGGAGCTCGGTGGCGCGCGCTTCGTGCTGAGGTTCACCCCGGCTCTTTAGCCCGGGTATTTCCCGAGCTGCTTGCCGTTCTCGGAGGGCCGCGCTCCCCGCGCAGCTGCTCTTTCTCATCGCTCTTGGCGGGCCGCGTTTCCTGCGCAGTTGCTCTTGCTAATCGCTCTTGGAGGGCCGCGCTCCCGCGCGGCTGCTCTTGCACCGGATCGAAAGCAGCGCCGCAGGAGCGGCGCCCTCCCGAAACCATGTATCCCGCGTGTTTGGCTGCGGCTTTCGGAGGGCCGCGCTCCTGCGCGGCTGCTCTGATCAGCCGCGCCTCTCAGGAATTGTCCGGTCTAGTGCTTCTGGGTAGCGACCGAAGCGAAGGCATCGCGGGTCATATTCTCCGGCGCAGCGTCGGTGCAGTGCACGTCGTCCTCGATGCGCACACCGCCGAACTGGCGCAGATGCTCGATCTGCTTCCAGTCGATCTGGTTCGTGTGTTCGCTGGCGCGGAGCTTCAGCAGCAGGCTGTCGATGAAGTAGATGCCCGGCTCGATCGTCACTACCATGCCGGCTTCCAGGTCGCGCGTCATGCGCAGGAACGGGTGTCCTGCGGGACGCTCGATGGTGCCGCCCTGTGGACCCGCCTGGAAGCCTGCCACATCGTGCACCTGCAGCCCGAGGGGATGCCCCAGGCCGTGCGGGAAGAAGGCCGAGGACACGCCCTGTTCCAGCATGGCTTCCGCCGACATGTCGACGATCCCCAGATCGCGCAGCACACCCGCCAGGGCCAGGTGTGCTTCGATGTGCAGCGCCGGGTAACTCTGTCCGGCCTTCACCTTGGCCACCAGGTCACGCTGCACCTGGTCGACTCCCGCTATCAGGGCTTCAAATGCCGCGTCTCCGTCGCCGTAGGTGCGGGTGATGTCCGAAGCATAGCCATCGATGCTGGCGCCGGCATCGATCAGGAACGAGCAGGAATGCGCCGGCGCGATCTGATCCTGGTACTGGTAGTGAAGGACGGCGCCGTGCGAGTTGAGTGCAACGATGCTGCTGTAGGGCAGGTCGACATCGCGCTGTGCCGTTGCCGCCAGATAGGATCGATGGATGGCCGCTTCCGAAGCACCTTCGCGAAATGCTGCTTCGGCCGCAATATGCCCGCGCACGGCGCACGCCGAGGCCAGGCGCATGCGCTCGATCTCGTAAGGCGTCTTGTAGCTGCGAAACCAGTGCAGGTGATCAATCACCGCGGTCGCGTTGTTCGGGGCAATTCCCGAGATGCCGGAATCGGCCTCCCCAAGGATGGCGGCGCGCGTGGCTGCAGGCAGGTGCTTGGTTGCCTCGCAGGGTGAGCGGATCACCCGGATGTCGAAGTGCTGTACCCAATCGCCTTGCGGATCGGCAGGCGGCAGATGCCAGAAATCCTCGGGTTGGTGGTAGATCAGCACAGGGCGCTTGCCGGGCGTATAGGACAGCCAGCAGTCCGGATGATGAGTCAGCGGCAGCCATTGCTTGAAGAGCGGATTCGGCGCAAACGAATAAGGGCGGTCATCGAGAAAGTGAAATTTCTCGACGCCGGCGGCAATCAGCAAGTGATCTGCCTGACCTGCCTCGAGTGCTGCGTCGGCGCGACGCATCATTTCGCCAAGGTGGTTCGCGTAGGAAGACATGCTGGTGCTCATTGGTCAGGCCGAACCCGGTGCGCAGATTGGTAGGCGAAGGTGAAGATCAACAGGACTTGGCCGGGTGACCCATCCTGTGGCGGAATCCAGGGACCACTCGCCGATGGCCACCCAGCAGCCGCGGTGCCCGACGCCTTGATCAGCACGGCCCTGGTTCTCCGATGGCAGGACCCAGGCGGACTGGATCGCGATGCAGTTCGATACGCGTGTCCATTGCAGCGGTGATCAGCAGTTCGTTCTCTTCAGTCAACATCAGTGCGCACCGAATGCCAAGGCGACGGGTCATGCTCTCGAACAGTGCGGGGCCTCCGATGAAGATCGCGGTTGAGGCGATATCGGCCAGCACGGCGTCGTGATGCAGCACTGCGACGGCGGCCGTGCCGCGGGTCGGGTACCCGGTCCGGACATCGAGAATGTGTGGCCAGCGCGCCCCGTCGGGTGCTTCGCGAAACTTGTTGTAGTTTCCGGACGAGAACAAGGACTCGCCATCCGAAAGTTCGACCGTGCCAAGCATGCCGCCGTAAGGGTCGCGCACGCCGACGCTCCAGGGTCGATTGCCTGCATTGCCCATGGCATGGATGTCGCCGCCCATGGTCAGCAGTACATTCTGCACCTGCTGCTTCAGCATGATGTCGCGGACCCGTTCGACCGCGACGCCCTCGGCCATGCCGCCAAAGTCCAGCTTCACCCGCCGATTGCGGCTGAACACGGTGCCGTCTTCCACGTGCACATCCGCCAGGCTGGGCGCGGCTTCCCGCCATTCGGCGATGGCCTGCGAAGAGGGTGCCGGCTGAGTGACAGGAAAGGTGCTGGTGTGAAAGCCCCACAGCGAAATCAAGCCGCCGGCCGCCGGGTCAAACAGGTAGTCGGTGTCCGGCACCACGCGCTTGGCACGTGCGATGAGGTCCTGGATCGAGGCGGGGGCAGGGGCAGCCGACCCGATCGCGATGGCGTCGTTCACGGCAGAAAGCGGTCCTGGTTCCCAAGGGTGCCACTCGCGGTGCAGTTGGGTCAGCAGTTGGGATGATTCTGCCAGTGCAGCGTCCACCCGTTCGTCTGGCTCGTTCGCGAAGCGCAACTCGGCCACGCCACCAAAAACCAGCAGCGTTTCGCTGCGATGAACTGGCTCGGGAGTGCAAGCCGCAGCCAGCAGAACCAGGAAAAGCCCGATTGCCGCGGCCTTGCGACTGCGCATCAGACGTAGTTGCTGTCTGGCTGGTCTATCCAGGCGCGTAGCGCAGCGACGTCCTCATTGGCGATGTCGATGAAACGGAACCCGGACCATACCTGTCCTGGCATGTTCGCCTCATCCGACCACAGGTGGTGGGCGCCGACCAGCAGATCACGTCCTGTGCCTCTGCCAGGCAGATGGAAGCGAAGCTGGAAGAGCGCGTCATCGAACAGCGCCTCGCCGCCGATCATCAGCATTCCCGATTCGGAGATATTGCCGATCCGACCCATCACCTTGTCGGTCATGGTGTCGATAACCTCGATGACATCATTGGCCTGCTTGCGCTTGGCGCGACGATATTCCGTCATGGCGACGTCCTCAGGTGCTCGACGTGGAGGATTCACCGCGACCGGAGAAGGTCTTCAGTGCCCCGAGGATCGCGCTCCAGGCGCGGTCGATCATGCTGTCGCTGCTCGTCTCGATGACCCGCACATTGCCGCGCTTCAGCTCGCGTGCCAGCCAAACAAGGGGATACTCGCCGATCCGCTGGCCACGGTGGTTGACGAACAGGGTGTGGCCGGTGGTGGGGCTGAACCAGGACATGCGGCGGCGGGACTTGTCGCCTTGCTGGTTGATGGTGAATTCGAACCAGGTGCCATAGGGCAGATGCTTGATGCGCTCGAGCGCCGATTGTTCTTCGGCATCAAGCGGTATCAGCTTGTCACCCTTCGAATCCTGCGACTCAACATTCTGGCCAAGGCGGGTGCGGCTCTTCAGGCGCATGGCCAGTTCGGTGCGCGAGGCCGGATCGGACTCGTCCTCATCCAGTGACGATGCCAGAAGTCGCATGGCGACCGATTGGGCATCCTCGCTGTGGTAGCCCACCTGGGTGAGTGACTGTTCAATCTCTGCCCGCAGCGACTGGACTTCCGCTGGACCAATCAGCGACTTGCCGGTGGTACGCAGGCTGACGGCGGACTCGATCAGTCGCTCCACGATTTGCAGCTGGTGGCGAAAGGCATCGGAATCCTCGCCCTGGCGCAGCATGGTCAGGGAAAGCACGTCAGACCAGGCCTGCGCGAGCAGCGAATGCAGGAACTTCGGGATGCGCTTGCCGCGCAGTTTCTCGTCAATCGCTTCAGCGGCGCGAATCCGCGCTATCTCCAGTTTTTCCTTGCCGCGCGCGGCGTCGACGTGTCGCCTTTCAGCGACTTCGGCCTTGCGGGCCTGCAACTGCATGTGCTGGCTCAGATCGCCGAGCATCGACTCGAACAGGGCGTTGTCGCCGCTGAACTCGCTGGCCACCCGGTCAACCAGCATGCGCATCTTGTCGATCAGGTCGCGATCGGCCTGCTCGTCGCTGACCCAGTAAGCGCCGGTCTCGGCGATGGCATTCAGCATCTGGCGTGCCGGATGCTGGCGCTGGGTGAAGAATCCCTTGTCATCCAATGCCACGCGCAGCAGGGGAACCTGCAGCTTGGTGAGCAAGGCCGCTGCCGGGCTGTTGGGGCGCACATCGCGCAGGATGTGATCGAACAGCATGCCGACCAGGTCAATGGAATCGGCGTCCTTCTCCGCCAGCGCGGGGGCCTTGCCATCCGGTGCAAGCTGGCGCAGCTGGGCCAACAGGTCATGCTTGAGATGAGCAACGCTGCGCGTAACCGGTTTGCCTTCCAGCATGACCGGGGCAGGTGAGCGCTGCTGCAGCATCCCCAGAACGCTCTGCAAGTCCTCGGTGCGCGGAGTGAAGCTGTTGGCTTTCGGGGCCGCGGGCGCGCTGCCCCCTAGCTTGCCGAGCAGAGAGCGCCGTCCGGCGAGCAGCTGCCGGAGCACATCGAACATTTCCTGATCCTGTGGATCTCCCGCCGGCGCGACTTCCGGACGTTGACCGGGCCAGCCAGTCAAGGGTGCCGCGGGCCCGCCGCTGGGTCGCGGCGCGTGCTGGTCGCCCCCAGCATTGGCCGGAGGCTGTCTAGCGGCAGCAGCAGCTGTTTCGCTACGCGGTGCGGGCGGCTGCTTTGACGCCGGAACCGCCGGATCGACAGTAGCCGGCGCCCGGCGCTCGGCGCGCGCGGCGGCCTTGTTGGGTTCGGCCGCAAAGTTCGTGGGCTGGGCGCTCGGCTTGCTGCGCACTGGCACGAAGGTCAGGTGCGGTAGCACCTTCTCCTTGATGAGATAGTTGTTGACCATCTCGAAAAACGGCGAAAGGAACTGCAGCACCAGCCGGTCGAACTGCCGAAACAGCAGCTGTCGATGTTCACTGTTGAGGTCGAAGCAATGCGTCGCTTCCCGCAGTACGCGGCATAGCGCAGTGGGTCCGATCGGCAGGTGCTCGGCATCGAATGCGGGCCTGCCGGCGATGACGCCGAAGCGCTGCCCAAGCAGGAAAAGGGTCAGGCTGTTGCGCATTTCAGTGCGAGCGGCCACTTCATTCAGGACGATGTCCTCGTCCATGGCGACGTTCTCGACCAGCGAAAGCTCGGAATAGTTCAGACTGGAAAAGGCCTGCGCCTTGGGTGTCACCGGGTCGTGCAGGCGGGCCAGGGCTGCTTCCAGCTCCATGACGAAGCGCGGCACGAAGTCGGCACGCTTCATCCGTACTTCGCTCAGCGCCTCAAGGCACTGCTTCTGCACCTCATTGCTGCGGGCCTGTTCGGCGAGCTTGAAAAGGTGCTGCTCGGTCTCGTTGAGCATGGATCCGAGCCCGCGCTCCATCTCGTCCGACGCGTACTGGAGGACGCCTTCGAGAATGCTGCGCACGCGTCTTGGAAATCCGCGCTGGGCCAGCGTCGGCGGATGGGCATCCGCCTTCGGCCGGGGCGCTGCAGCCTTGCCGGTCATTTCAATCAGCTCCCCCTGGGGTGCGGACCCCGATTCTATGCGAGCCGGCCCGCCCTTGCTAGGAGAAACCGGCGCAGCACCAAGGGTGCCTGCGCCGGACAGTTCCATCTCGGCGGGGTTCCGCAGCGCACCGATGTGCAGCTCGGCAGCCTGCCTCGCAGCCTCGGCAGGTGCGCGATCTGCGCGGTGACTCAGCGTTGCCAGCGAAGATTGAGCAGAAGACTGGCGCCAGGTGTGGCAAACCCCTCGACCAGAACGAAGTCGCGATCCAGCAGGTTGTCGAGGCGGGCATCAAGGGTCAAACCGGGGCGCAGGTTGAGGCCCGCATTCACCGCGAACGTGGCGTAGCCAGGCAGTGTTCCGGCAAAGTCGGCTATGCCCGAGGCCGCATGCACCTCCAGGCCCATTTTCCAGCGCCCAAGGCTGCGCTCGGCACGAAGATTGGCCTTGCGCTGGGCGCGTCGCAGCAGGCGCTGGTCCGTGCTGCGGTCGCGAGGATCCTGCCAGGTTGCATTCCCGACCAGGTGCCAGCCGCCGATTTCGGTGGTGGCGCCCAGTTCGATGCCGTCTATCTGCACGCGGGCGATGTTGATCGCCTGAAAGTCGGTGCCGGCAAAGCTGATGAGATCACGAATGCCGGTGCGGAACGCACGCAATTCGACCCGCAGGGCAGAGTCGGAAAACAGACCCAAAGCAAACTCGAAGTTCTCGGAGCGCTCTGCACCCAGATCCGGGTTTCCCGCAAACAAGCCCCCAAAGCCGGGAGAGTACAGCTCGTTGAAGTTGGGTGCGCGGAAACCCTCACCAAAGCCGGCGCGTAGCTCCAGGCTGCGCGAAAGCCGCCAGCCCCAAGCGGCCTGTGCCGTGGTAGCGCTGCCGAAAACGCTGTTGTCATCATGTCGCGCGGCCAGTTCCAGACTGTGGGAATCGAAACTGCCGCGCCAGCTCGCAAACGCAGCACGATTGCTGCGCTCGCCACGATAGCGTGGGGATCCGTCGAGGGTATTCAGCAAGCCGCCCTTCTCCTCGACCCAGGCAAGCCCCAGCAGCAGGGCATGCTGTTCGGAAAGATCCAGGTCGAACTGCCAGTCGAGTTGCTGCCTGCGACTGTCGAAGCGGTTGAAGAAGGCCTCCGTTTCCAGTTGTTCGCGCGCGGCGCCGAAGCTGAGACGGTGAGTCAACGATTCGCCCAGGGGGCCTGCCAGCGAAACCTCACCATTGCTGTTCTGCGCGGTCGACACGCCTTGATCGAACTCCGCCCGATCATCGGTATGCAGTGCGCGCAGGGCCAGCAGCTGTTCGGCCAGCGGCAGGCTCGCGCTGAGCTGCAGGTTGCGCGCCAGGAATCCGTCACGATCCGGATCGAAACTGAAATTGCTGGGCGTGGTGGAATTGAAGCCGCGCGACTCGGTGTAGCCGGCGCGCAAACCGATGCTGCCGCGCGTGCTGGTTGTTCCGATCCCTGCATCCAGGCCATGGGTATCGTGGCTGCCGACCCGCAGGCCGGCTTCGGCTCCCGTTGCCGGGCGGGTGAAGATCTGGATCACGCCACCGATGGCATCCGATCCGTACAGCGCTGCGCGAGGCCCGCGTACGATCTCGATGCGCTCGATCTGGCTGAGCGGCAGGTGTTCCCAGGCGTATCCGCCGACATTGACCGAGGCCACTCTTACGCCGTCGATCAGGACCAGCAGATGATTGGAATTGCTGCCGCGCAGAAACACACTGGTCTGCTGGCCAAATCCGCCACCGCGCACCACGTCGACGCCGGTCTCGCGACGCAGCAGTTCCAGCAGATCGAGTGCACCTGCTGACTCGATATCGGCACGCGTGATCACACCGACCGCTGCCAGCGAATCGGCCACCGGCATCGAGGTCCTCTGCGCGGTCACGACGACTTCAGGCTGTCTTGCCGGCTCTTCGGCCAATGCAGCACCAGACAGTCCGGCAAGCGCCAGACCGACACACTTCAAGCAACGATTCATCCACACACTCCTTGCACAACGCACACCCGCGAATTGCGCGTTGCGGAGCAGGATCAAGGAACGAAGGCAGTCGCCCGCGCACGGGCGACGACTCCGTGCCGTCGCCCACCGCAACGCGCGCCGTGCGCGGCGCACCGACCTGTGGTCGACACGCGGCGCGCCCTGGACCGGTCTCCGGACTTGCAGGGCAGGCAGGCACTGGGCCTGGCTGGTGTCCGCCGTCTTCCCGGGAGCATTCCCAGTGACGTTTGGCGGACTACGCCTGCTTACCGTTGCGGGGGCAGTGCCGGACTCTCACCGGCTTCCCGAGCACCCGGGGCGGCGTGGAGTCTAGGCGAAATCCATTGCACCTGTCACTCAGAAATTCGGCTTGTCTTCCGCCGAATCGAAGCGCTGCACCGCCTCCATCACCAGGCGCCGGGCTTCCTCGGCATTGCCCCAGCCGTCGAGTTTCACCCACTTGCCGTCTTCGAGATCCTTGTAGTGCTCGAAGAAGTGGCCAATGCGCTGCAGCCAGTGCGGCGAAACCTGTTCGATATCGGCGATGTGCGAATAGCCTGCGAAAACCGAATCGATCGGTACCGCGAGCAGCTTCTCGTCGCTGCCCGCTTCGTCGCTCATTCGCAGCACGCCCACGGGGCGGCAGCGGATCACGGCACCGGGAATCAGCGGCAGGGGCAACACCACCATGACATCGGCCGGATCGCCATCGCCGCACAGCGTATGCGGGATGTAGCCATAGTTGCAGGGGTAACGCATCGGGGTCGACAGGATGCGGTCGACGAAGATCGCGCCGGTGGCCTTGTCGACCTCGTACTTGACCGGTTCGGCGTCCTTTGGAATTTCGATGACGACATTGATTTCGAACGGCAGGCGAGCACCGCTGGCTACGAGATCGAGGCCCATTCAGAGGCTCCAGGAGTCAGGGAGGCCGCTCAGAATACGCTGCATTGCCGCGCTGCAGCAAAGCACCTCAGTCGCCCAGGCCGTGCTGTTTGAGCTTTTTCCGCAACGTGGCCCGATTGATGCCGAGCGCCTGTGCAGCACGGCTCTGGTTGCCCTCGCAGTGGGCCAGCACCTCGGCGAACAAGGGCGCCTCGACTTCGCGCAACACGATGGCGTAGAGATCTTCCGGATCCTGCCCGTCCAACTTGGAAAGGTAGCGGCGCACCGCCATGCTGACGCATTCGCGCAATGGCGCCTGCGAGACCTGGACATTGGCAGCACTGTGTACGCCATCGGTACGCGGTGCCGCGGATTGGTTGAGCACGGGCTACTCCGGGGAGCTTTCAGCCACGCTGTCGGGCACATGCCTGAAAGCGCTGCTGGGAATTCGCGGGTCGGTCAGTGTACCGCCGAGATTGCGTGCTGTCCTGAATTGGACGAGAAATATTCCGCGACGAGCAGCACAAACGTTTCAGCGAAACTCGAAGGCAAAAGCGATCGCCTCCTTGCCCGGGTCCTGCAATTCCAGTGTTGCCGCCACCGACTGCCCAGGATCCAGCATGCTTTGCTGTGGTGGCACGCCCATGTATTCGGCTGGGCGAAAGCGCCGCAACGCCAGTGGCCGACCTTCGATGTCGGACAAGGCCAGTTCCAGCAAGGGCCAGGGCTGCGGCGATGCTGCATCATTGCGAAAGCTTGCGCTGACCAGGAGGGCGTCGGGCACCGACGGATGCGGTCTGACATCGCGTGCCAGCAGCCGCAGACTGGTGACTTCAGTGGTCTGGTCGATCGGCAGTCCCAATCGTCCGGCGACTGCCTCGACTGCAGGACGCCAGGCCGGCAGACGAACCAGACGATCGCGCTCAGCCAGGCCCATCTGGATCAGCAGCAGGAACAGCAGCGCCGCATTGGCGGCCCACATCGGCCAGCGTCGCGGCTTGCGTTGACGCGCCTGAGTGAAGCTCGGCTGCTCGACCGCGAACAGGTCGCCCTGTTCGACTGGCGCGCCGCTGTCGGGCAGATGCGCCGGCCGAACGGACTGGCCACTTTGCGATCGCTCGCTCAGGTGTTCCAACGCATCGAAGTCGCGGGCGCACACGACGCAGTGCAATCGCCCACGCGCTTGCGCCAGCTGAGATGGCGTGGGCTGGTAGACGGTGCGGCAATGGGTGCACATCGTGAACATGGCGGACAGTGTAACCGCGGCCTGGGGCAGGGCGCGGCATCACGCCGCAGTGCATCCGACAACAGCAGCGCGTTCGCGATGTGCGTTCCCTTGAACGTGACGCGGTGTGGTCGGCAATCCTTCCAGGTACCGGGCCCGCGGAATCCTCAGCTGCGGCGCACGCCGTCGATGCGGATCCAGTCTTCGCGACGCGCGACCGAAAGCGCGTCGAACCAGGGTGCGTAGCGTGTCAGCAGCGCATCTTCCTGCCCCGCCAGAATGCCGGACAGCGCAATGCGTCCGCCAGGCGCAACCCGGCTCGCGAGGGTTTCTGCCAGAGCGTCCAATGCCGTAGCCAGGATGTTGGCGACCACCACCGGATACATTGCGGGCGGCTCCTGCTCGGGAAGATGCACGCTCAAGCGGGTGCCGACACCGTTGCGCTCGGCGTTGTCGGCCGTGGCGATCAGTGCTTGCGGATCATTGTCAACGCCGACCGCGCGTTCGGCCCCCAACAGCAGCGCTGCCAGCGCCAGGATCCCTGATCCGCAGCCGAAGTCGAGCACCGCTTTGCCTTCCAGTTCGAGGCCATCCAGCCAGTCCAGGCACAAGGCCGTGGTTGGATGCGTGCCGGAACCAAAGGCCAGGCCAGGATCGAGTCGAACCACCACCGCGTCCGCAGTCCGCGCGGCATCGGGCAGTTCGCGGTTCCAGGGCAGGATCCAGGTGCGCCGCCCGAACTGCAGGGGTTCGTACTGATCCATCCAGGCGCGTTCCCAGTCCTGATCCTCGACCACCTCGAACTGCACGCCGGACAGATCCAGTCCCGGATCGAAAGACTCCAGCGCATGTAGCAGCGTCTGCTCGTCCGTACCGGCGGGAAACAACGCGTTCAGCACCATGTCCTGCCACAGCGGCTGCTCTCCGACGCCCGGCTCGAAAATCGCCTGCTCGTCGGGCGCCTCGGCGTGCGCATCGGTCAGTGTGACCGCCAGCGCGCCGACGTCTTCCAGCGCCTGTTCAAGACGCGGTTGCTGTGATTCTGTGCAGGTCAAGGATAGTTGCAGAAAGGGCATTGCTGGATTTGACTGATTCGTGGGTCGGCGCGCGATCTCAGGGAGGCTCGTGCAGCGCAATTGTGCGGTGATTACGCATAGCTGCAAGCCTGCTCGGGCAGGTGCTGGCAAGGTGTCGGTTCGATCTTGCTGCCGAGGATAACGGACTGTCATGCGTAAGGTGCATTCGGATCGGTTCAAAGGGCGATCGGTGCCTTGCAACCAGGCGGTGCCAGGTTGTCGATACGGTCAGCAGTTCTTGATCCGATCTGGCGGGGGTTCCGGGGTCCGGTGCGGGGTCCCGGGCGAGCTCAGGCCAGCCGGTGACCGACCCCGCCCCGAACCGAACCGTTACAGCCAGCGCGCTTACTCGAAACCTGCGCGGAACACCCCCGCCGGATCACCCAGCGCTGTGATGGTGCCGGCACTGAACGCGCCCTCGCCCATGGCCTTGATGCCGGTTTCCAGGACAGGCGGGACAACGCCGTCCTCCAGTTGAACCAATGCCGGCTTCAGGGCGCCTGTGACACCATCGATGCTGGCTTCTTCCGCAGACACGAGCGTTCCCGGCAGCAGTTGGGCAAAGAAGGCTTCGCGTGTCAGCAGTTTCCCGGCAGCGTCCCGAAAAGCCGCCATCGAGGTGTCGATGGTGCGGCCCAGCACCTCGAGGGTGGGGTTGGCGATGGCGGTCACCGGGCCCTGTAGTCGCAGGTCGGCCACGTCTGGCGTTCCACGCTCGCGCAGCCGGGTCAGGAACAGCATGCCGTTGGCATCAATGAAGGCTCGCAGTTCGACCTGCACCTCCGCAAGCGGACCATCGGGCAGTAACCCATCCTCATCGCGAACCTGTGGGGCCGCGACGAAATGCAAACCCAGAAGTTCGACCGAGGCGTCACCAGTGAAGGCGCCCGCATCGGCCGGTGCGATCAAACGCACCTGGGCCTGCAAAAAGCGTATTTCGGTGGCAGTCAGCACGCCGGCATTGGCATCGAATTGACCATGCGCTTCGATCCGCACGCCCTCGTCCAGATCGTCCGGCGTGCCGCCGCGGAAGTCAGTCTGCGGGGTCGCATTGATGGTCACACCGGCTAGTTCGAAGGACAGCGGATCAGGCATCGGGTCCGCCAGGGCGGAGATGATTCCCTCAATTGAAGCATCGCCTTCGGCAGGCTCGAACTCGTCGAACGCAGCGTCTTCACAGCTCGCCGAAACCACACCCTGCAGCGTGGCACCCGCGGCGAAGGCAGGATCAGGCACCGCTTCTATCTCCACGAAGTGCCCCGGCTGAAGTGGACCACTGCAGTTGGCGGCTGTCACCCCCGAAATGTCCACCGCCTGCGCACCGATCGTCAGCGAATTGGCCGTTGCCGTCGTGATCGCGCCGGTTAGCTTCCAGTCCTGACCAGGATCGTCCATTCGGGCGATTCGGGTCGCTACCACCGTTCCGGCGATGAGGTCGGGAAAACCGCTGACTTCGACCTGATCGCCGATCGCGAGCGCTTCCAGTCCTGGCAAGCCATCGAACACCGTATCCCCGGTCACTAGCAGGGTCTGAGTTAGCACACTGGGTGGATCGATGCCGGTCATCGGGCCGCGCAGCAGGGTTTCGATGCGGATCATGTCCGCCACTCGAATACCGGCTGCATCCGGTGGCGAAGATGCCTCGACGTAGGCGCGATGGCCGCGTGCCAGTCGCAGCGCCTCGAGCGGAGCCAGCGTGTCGTTGTCGAGCAGGACAAGGGTGTCATCCGTTACTCGGTACACGCCGGAGGCATTGATCCGAACCAGATCCTCGGGGCGTGCGTGAACACTCCCGGCGGCAAGTGCCAACGTCAATGCGAGCGCACCTGAATGCAGAAGAAGTAACCGATGGGACGGAAGGGTCATGCGAGACTCCAGTGAATACGGACGAGCGGAACGGTGGCTGGCCGTCAGGTTGTTGGGTGCGTTCAAAGCGTTCCGCGCAGATAGACATTTGCGCCGCGAACCACTTCGATGAGCTTGCCCCGCGGATCGAAGTCAAGTAGGAGACTCCCGTCTCGTTCGGGGAAGCGGAAGCGCAACTCGCCTTCTTCGCCCGCGACCTGCACGGTGCCGCGGGTGACGCCGCCGACACGAAGCTCATAGCTGCCGTCATCAAGGTCTTCGACTTCGACCTCGAATTCCTGCTCATTGCCGAAGGACTCGTACTGGGCTTTGCCCGAGGCATCGGCATCCATTCCGGTGGCCTGCAAGACGGTGCTGACAGAACTGCCGGCAGGAGGCGGAGGCGGTGTGCTACCCGAGTCATCACCGTCGCTAATGGAGGGCGTCAGGGGAAACACGCCGCTGATTGAAGTTCCATTCGGACCGAATACTGCAAGCACCTGCCCACGGGGATCGAAGTCGAGCAGCAACTTGCCCGGCTCGACCGGATTACGGAACTCGAGCTCGCCCTCAGTGCCGTCGGGGAAGGACTGCACGGTCAACATGCCGCGTGTCACGCCTCCGACCTGGACCTGGTAGTCGCCGACCGGAACGTCCTCCAGCTCAAGCGAAAACTCGACCCGGTCGCTGCGTTGCTCGAGTTCGGCGTGCAACTCGGGGCCGTCGTTACCGGACGGCTCCACCACCAGTTCGTAGTACCCGCTACCGGTCGGAACGCCGCCACTGGGTGGTGGAGTGGGCGCGGGTGCATCGCTGCTGGTCACGCTGCCCCGGAACCATTCGCTGGCCCCGGAGGAAACCGAGAGCAGGCGTCCGCGCGGATCGAAATCAAGCAGTTGCTTGCCCGGCTCCGCTGGGCTTCGGAACTCGAGCTCGCCGCGCGTTGAGGCCGCCGTGGACGTGACCATGATCGTGCCCTTGAACTCGCCATCCACGCGGAAGTCGTAGTTTCCTGCCGGAACATCCTCAAGTTCGATGCTGAACTCGGTGCGATCCGGGCGCTGCTCGAACTTGACCTTGGCTGTGCCTCCAGCAGGCGCGCCTACCGGATCCAGGAAGCGCACCAGCTCCACTGCGCTGCCATCGCTGGGCCGATCATCCGAAAGGCCACCCGTGCAGTGCCCGTTGAAAAGCTGGGTCAGCCGCGTCAGTGGCATGATTCCGCTTGCGGAGCCCGCCGCGAACGGCGTGAAGTTGAGCTGTCCGTTGGTGCAGCTGGAGAAACTGAGCTGCAGTACCCCCCACGGCTCCACCACCACATTGGACGGCTGGAAATTGCCATCGAAGCTGCCGCCGCGGGTGCGGTAAGCCGTCACCGTAACGCTGTCGCCCACAACCGGGCCCGAGCCGTGCAGCCACAGCTGGGTGCCGTCCGGTTCGTAGGTGAACCAGTACATCACGGCTGTCTTGCCTGCAGCCGAGTCCACGACTTCAAGTCCAAGCCCATGCCCGGAACGGCTTGGTTCATACCAGGCTGCGGTGAACTCGCGGGTAATGGCGACCGCATCGGCAGTAGGAAGCAGCGATGCCTGGCCAAGCACAACGGCGAGGGCGATGGCGAGGGGACGGATGGAACGCATGGGAAAGCTCCGGAAATCTGCGCGTCGAACGTCGACGCAACCGTGAAGTCAGTGTCATCAAATGGGGAGTAGGCAGGAATGGGTAAAAACCCCTGCCCCATCAGGGCGGCTTTGCCCAGCGCTAAAATGGAACAGATGGTCGATCCGAAGGCCGAAACGGGCGGCCGCGCGGTGTCGCCTGGGGGGAAAACCTCAGCTGGGCGGGTATTTCCGCCTAGCGCGCCACGGAATGTGGGCGAACCACTCGACGCGCGCGCGACAGGGCTCTAAGGTTGAGAAGTATTTCTTCCTGGTTGGCACTTGTCATGCGCGCGTCCCGAACCTGCCTGCTTGGCGCATTCCTCGCCGGATCGATGATCGGCCCAGCGGCCTTTGCTGCGAGCACGATCAACGTGACCATCGTGGGTGACGTTGCGACGGCGGCTATCGAGGTGGACGACGGTGTAGACAGCTATTCGGCCACACTCCGCCTGAGCTTCCAGCAGCCGCAGAACCTGACTGCCGCCTGCCTTGGCATAGACGCGGAACTGCTTGATGCGGGCGCGATTGCGGCCCTGGATGCGCGCTTGCCCGATCCGGCAGGTCAGCAGATCGATCCTGACTTTCCTGTTCGCATCGTTGTCGAACCGCCCCCAGGTTGTGGCTTGAGCTTCGTCAACGAGGTTTCCTTCGAACTGCACACCACAGAACTGAACTACACACCCTTCTCCCCATACCGACTGGTGAAGGCACCGATTGGAGGCGCCTTCGCTGACATTACGGCCGCGGTAGAGTCCGGCAGCATCCGTGCGCGGGGCAGCGGAGGCGCGTTCTCAGAGTTCGCCATGGTGCAGGATCTATCACAGGATCACGCGCTGGATGCCGAGGGCCTGTTTGATGAGCTTTCCAACGAACTCGACGACCCGGACATAGCCCTAACCGCGCGCAGCACGCTGGAAGCTGATCTTGCGGTGGCCCGCGGCGCTTTTGATTCCAATCAGATCGCCGATGCGAGAACCGCCCTGGCCGGCTTCGAATCCGACTTGCGCGCGCTGGCAGGCGTGGGGGTGGACAACGATTACGATGCCGGCACCGCGCTTCCCAGTGAAGTGGGTGAGTTGCTCGGAATCAGTGGCGCCCTGGGCTTCCGGCTGGGGCGGCTGGACGGCGTTCCATGAAGCAACCGGCCGCTCGGCTGGTCATCCATCTGCGCGGAGAGGCCAGCCAGAGTCACCTGCTTGACGATGATTGCCGGCATCACTTGGGACGCGACGCCGGGGTCGACATCAGCATCCCGCACCCATCCGTGTCACGTCGGCACGCCGCCCTTGAGCGACGCGATGGCCTCTGGTACCTGCTGGACCTGGGATCCAAGAACGGCACCTTAATCGACGGCCGCCCGGTCCAAGAGACGCCCCTGGATGCGCCGACCTGGTTTTCAGTGGGCGACGTGTTCTGTGAATTCCAGCCACTCAGCGCAACCGCACTGACCCGTATTCGCGAAACCGCCGCCACCCGACGGCATTCGTCGGCAGCCTGGCACGCTCGCGTCAATGTGCGACGCGGCATCGAGACCCTGCTTGCGGATGTCCTTGAGGGCGCCATCGACATCGCACAATGCCGTAGAGGCGTACTTCTGACTGGCATCAAGTCGGGCTCGCTCGACGTGGCTGCGGCTTTTTCACCGCCCGGAGAGGATCCTGCAGCCGCGCCGGAATGGAGCCGGACTGCCGTGGAGCGGGTCCTGCGTGAACGACGCCCTGTCTACCTGTCGAGTCAATCCGATCGCGCCTGGCTCAAGAACGCAGCTTCGGTCGTGGGGCAGGGGCTACGCTCACTGGCCTGCCTTCCGCTACTTTGCAGCGGGCGCCTGCTGGGCGTGCTCTATGTCGACACCGATGAATCGGCCAAAGTGTTCGATCAGCTGGATGTCGAACTGCTCGATGCGTTCGCCGAACGGGCCGCGTCCGCATTGGCACTGGCCGATATTGAACACACACTGCGCGCTATCGAGGCCGATGCCCTGATCGTCGCGCCGACGCCCAAGGGAATGCAGACGTGACCGCGCCGGGTGCCCGTACGGTGATCCTGCCGGCAGGCGCCACGGTTACGGGGCTGTTGGCCGTGTCCCAGCTGCTGCCTGGGGACCGCGTGGCGCAGCGTTACGTGATTCGCCGCATGCTTGGCATGGGCGGCATGGGTGTGGTCTACCTGGCGCAGGACGAACAGCTGAACATCGAGGTGGCCCTTAAGCTGCTGCGTCCGGAACTGGCCTCACGCCCCGACGCGTTCGAGCGTTTTCGCAACGAGGTGCTGCTGGCGCGGCAGGTATCGAGCCCGCACGTGGTCCGCATCCATGACCTCGTCCAGCACGAGGGCGCCTGGTTGCTGAGCATGGACTATGTTCCAGGCAGGCCGCTCGACCGCATCATCGATACCGAGGCGCCGCTCGCGCCGGACCGCGCACTGAACCTGGTGCGACAGATCGCGCTGGGCCTGGCCGCCGCGCACCACCGCGGCGTGATTCATCGCGATCTCAAGCCCGCGAATGTCATGGTTTCCGACGATGACGACGTGCAGATCACGGACTTCGGTGTGGCGCGCTCACTTGGTGCAACCGGACTCACCATGAGCGGCATGGTGGTCGGAACGCCCGAGTACCTGTCACCCGAGCAGGCCCGGGCCGACCCGGTTGATGGACGCAGTGATCTTTATGCCTTGGGACTTATCCTGCACGAGCTGTTGAGTGGACGATTGCCTTACGCGGGCGGCACACCGGCTGAAATGCTGGCTCAGCGCATCGTGCGCAGCCCGCCATCGGTCGCGCGAAGCCGTAGCGATCTGCCGCCGTTCGCGGTCACGCTCTGTGACCGGTTGCTCGACGTGCGGCCTTCACGGCGCCTGCCCAGCGCCGAGGCTGTCGCGCGCGCGATCGAATCGCGCCACCTGCCATCGGCAGCTCTCCCGCCGCCAAGGCAATTGGCTCTGGTTGCCGGGTTGGCGATCGCGGCAACTGCGACGATCTGGTTTTCATCAGGACCCGTCTCGCGGATCGCCGTCCCGGCCGGGCCAGTTGCCGTCGCACCGGCGGCTTTGGCGGTACTGCCAGGCGATGCACCAGTCAGCGATGAGGATGCCGACCTGCAGCTAGGCTTGGTGCGTGCCCTCGCCGCGCGACTTTCACAAGGCGGCCTGGACACACTCGATTCCGCCCGCATTGAACGTAGCCTGCGTGAACTGGACATCGACCGCCACCAGATCGAGCGTCAATGGCCGCGACTGATTCCGGCGCTCAATCTGCGCCAGTTTCTGAGCCTGGATATTGATCGCACTCCGGTCGGCCTGCAGGTCCAGTTGGCGATACGGGACGGAACCTCTCTGGAAACCCTGTGGCGCGATAGCGTGACGCTGGACGCGGCGCGCGATTCGGACGCAGATCTGGCACCGATAGGTCCGCTGCTGCGGCGCCTCGAGCAGTTCCTTCAAGCTGCACGACCTTTGAGGGATCTGCCCGATACCGCATCGATCCAACGGCTGGGAAGAATCTCGCCCTGGGATGGCGCAGCTTCGCTGCCGGCAGCGTCGCTGGGAGCGACCGCGTCCATCGACGAAGGGTGGTTTACGTTGAGTGTGCTGGAACGGGACGGACGCAATGCCGAGGCGCAGTCGCATGGGCGCGAATGGATTCGCAGGCTGCAAGGGCAAGAGTCCGAACCTGCACTGCGCCTGCGTGCGCTGGCCGAGTACCTGACCGGTGCGCCGGAGGCCTCGCTCGAATTGATAGATGCATTGCCCGCCCGGGACACCGCCGTTAGCGAGCTGCGCGCACGGGCACTCATTGCACTGGGCCGATATGAGGACGCGGGGGAGGTGCTGCAGGCCCTGGTTAATCGCGACCCGCGCAATGTGGACGCCTGGTTCCAGCTGGGCAAGGCGCAATTGCAAATGGGACACGCGCAGACTGCGGTGGACGATGCCTTGACTCGCGCGCTGGTGGTTGCCAACCGTCAGCGCGACCGACGCATGCAGGCCGACATCACCAATGCACTTGGTATCGGCTACAGACAATTGGGTCAGCTGGAGGCCTCCATTGAGCAGTTCGAACGAGCCGCCAGCCTGCGTGGGTCGCTGGATGATCCACGTGGACAAGGAGTCAGCCTGCGAAACCTCGCAGCGGCGCGCTCAATCGTCGGCGACTTCGACGGCGCAGACCAGGCCCTGTCGCAGGCGCGCAAGTTGCTGGAACCGATCGGCGATCCAGCAGTCTTGGCCGATCTGATAAATGACGTGGGCATGGTGGCAGAGGAACGCGGTGATTTCCGAGCGGCGCTGGACGCCTATCGCGAGGCTCTGGGATTCCGGCAGATGACGGGGGACTCGGTATGGGTTGCCGCGAGTCTGCTCAACGTGGGCTTCGCGTACTACTTCGTGGGCGAGTTCGACAACGCACAGGTATTCCTTCAACAGGCCGAGCAAACCTACGCCACCATCGACGACCAAGCCGGTGCCATACGTGCCCATCAGGGGCTGGGTCTTGCCGAACTCGCGCGCGGCAATTTCGCGCGTTCCCGCGCGCTGGTGGAACAATCCCTGCTCGATGCGGAAACACTACAGATGCGCGAGGAGCAGAGCACTGCACTTGCCGCGCTGGCCGAACTTGACCGCCTCGAGGGTGACTACGGGTCGGCCTTGCGCCGCGCCCAGGCCGCCGCCAGTCTTTTCGAGTCGCGCGGAGACGCCCGCGGCCTTACTGAAATGCACTTGTTGCAGGCCGAGGTAGGTCTTGACATTGGCGACTGGGATGCGGCCGATGCCGCTCTGCAAACGGCACTGCAGGAGGGCATCCCGAATGCGGAGCAGCGTGCCATTGCGCTTACCCTGTCCGGCAGACTGTCACTGGTGCGCGGGGACCCGAAACAGGCGGCGGCGCTAGCGGCCGAAGCCTTGGACATAGCGGGCGGTGCTGGTGCTGCAGCGGCCAAGGTCAAGGCACGCCTTGTCTCGGCACGTGCGCAACTGGCTTTGGGCCAATCTTCCTCGGTCGGCGAAACGCTGCGTGATACGACCGCTGAACTTGAGCGCTTCGCCAGCCTGCCCTTGCGTCTTGCGGTGCTCGAGACGCGCCTCGCGACCACTCAGGGGGACGTCAATGCTTACCGGGACGCACGGACCCTGTTGGCCATGCTGCCCGCTTTTGGTGCGGAATGGCGCCTAGCGGCCACCGCCGCCCGGAGTGGGCTGCCTGAAGCCGAGCGGCGCGAAGCGGGCCAGCGTGCGCGCCTAGCGTTGCAGCGCGTTGCGGCGGGCCTGGAACCACCACGCCGGGAGCGGTTTTTGGCGTGGGCCGAACCACAGATTCCTGTCGGAGAAGCGACCCCATGAATTCGTCGTCGCCTGCAGAACACACGCCAGCGAATGCCCTTCAGCGTCAGCTCGAGCAGTTGCGCGCGGACCAGGAGCGCTTGTTCCGGGAGCTGCAGAGCGGCGAATCGCGCCTGCGGCGAATCGCGCGCTCTGTGTCACGAATCGAAGAGGACGAGCGACGCCGCATTGCGCGTGATCTGCATGATGGCGTCGGGCAAAACCTGTCGGCCCTGCGGCATCGTATCGAGGCGATACGTCCGCGACTCGATGCCGCTGATGGCATAAAGCTGCTGGACGAGGCACTCGAGATTTGCGGCCAGACCCTGGCCGACACGCGCCATCTGGCCCGGCTGCTGCGCCCACAGATCCTCGATGACCTCGGGCTTGAAGCGGCCTTGCGCTGGCTTGCCGCGAGCTGTGCCTCGGCGATCGGCTGCGAAATCGAAGTCGAAGCGAGCCTGGACGAAGCCGAACTTGACCCCGAGCTCAGTGCGTTGGCCTTCCGGATCGTGCAGGAGTCGCTGACCAATGTGGTCCGGCACTCGCAGGCTAGCCACGTGACGATCCGCGTCGCCAGCCGCGGCGGGCAGCTCGCCGTCGTGGTGGTGGACGATGGTATTGGGTTCGACGTAAAAGCGTCCCAGGCCGCCGGCAGCCAGGCCCGCAGCGCTGGTCTCGCCGGCATGCAGGAGCGCGTGGGCCTGTTCGGCGGGCGCCTCAACCTGATCTCCGGTTCCGGCGCTGGAACCCAGGTGCGGGCGCATATTCCACTGTCCCTGCGAGCCGACACGTGAAGCGCATTCGCGTCATCGTCGCTGACGATCACACCATCCTGCGTGAAGGTGTCGTGGCCCTGCTTGAACGCAGCGGCGACATTGATGTCATCGCGCAAGCCAGCGACGGACTTGAGGCCGTCGAAGCCTCGCTCCGTCTGACACCCGATGTGATCGTCGTGGACATCGCCATGCCCGGGCTGTCTGGCCTAGAGGTGGTGCGACGATTGTCTGGTGATGGCTCCCGCATCCGTGCCCTGGTCCTCACCATGCATGCCGAGTCCGAATATGTGGTGCATGCGGTGCGTGCTGGTGCCTCAGGTTTCCTGCTCAAGGACAGTCCCGCGAGCGAGATGGTTGCCGCGGTGCGCACGCTTGCGGCGGGACGCGCCCATTTCGGCGGGCATGCCGCAGCGGTGCTGGCCCAGCAGATGCTAGTTCCCAAGGCAGCGCTCGATGATCCCTACCGTGATATGACTGCCCGCGAGCGCGAAGTATTCCACCTCGTGGTCGAAGGTCTTACCAGCAAGGAAATCGCCCACAAGCTCGACACCAGGCTCAAGACCGCCGAGAACCACCGCGCGCGGGTGCTGGACAAGGCGGGTGTGCGCAATAGCGCGGAACTGGTGCGCTACGCAGTGCGGCACGGACTGTTCGACTAAGGAACGAGATCGTTTTAGGGCAGGTTCGCGGGGCAGCCACTCGATGAGGGTTCAAGGCCGTCGGCAAACACTTCCTCGGCCGGACGAAAGGCCAGCGCCAGGCCGACACGGTTCGTGAGGGGCGCGCTGGCCAGGCTCAGATCGCCCGCCTGCGCCAGTGCAAATCCGAAGGCGCCTGACGGTCTGCTGCGCCGGGTCGCCAGCACGCGGCCACTCCATGCCGACAGGCCGACTGGCTCGAACCACTCCGCCGTGCCACAGGCTTCACTGCCATCATCACCGGCAAACGGTGCCGCGGCCAGGATGCCGTTCGCGCTGAGCGAGACCGCCCATCCGAACCGACCGCCGGCTCGCGGCTGCGTCGAGGCAAGCGACGCAGCGGGCAGCCACGCGACTCCATCATGTTCGAATACGTCGACTCGACCTGTGCGCATGAGGTTGCCGGGAACACCGATGATGGCGCGTGTGCCCAGCAAAGCGAGCTGGCTGCCGAACCGGTCGCCGTCTGCCGCGGCTGTTGGCAGCAACATGCCCTGCGACTGCCAGCTCAATCCGTCGAAGTCGAAAGCGACTACGGCACCGCGCGCGTAGGCTGCACCCGCACCGTCGGGATCGTACGTGGGCAGGCTGACCAAGGCTCGGTTGCCGCTCTGGGCGACACTGAAACCGAAGCGCTGTTGCGGAGCCGGAACTGGCGACTGCAGTCGCTCGCGGAATACCCAGGTGCCGGCCTCGCGCGCGAACGCGTACACCGCACCGCTGTTCTCAGCCACTGCAGGGGCGCCCACCAGCAAACGATCGCCGGACAGGGCCAGGCTCCAGCCGAAGCGGGCATTGCTCTCGCCATCGGGCACGACAAGTCGTTGCGCATGGGTCCATGTGCCCACCTGCAATTCAAACAGGTCGACATGGCCATCGTCGCGTTCCGGGCTGCCAACGGCGAGACGGCTGCCATCGAGAGACAAGGCGGCACCAAACGCTTGTCGATCGCGTGGCTTCACGGCTTGGAGGCGCTGCACGGGGGCACAGCCTCCGGCGTCGCAATTGAATGCGTGCACTGCACCCGCTGCGCTGTCCTCGCCCGGCGCTCCAAGAAAAACCCAATTGCCGCCAGCGACGAGGGCATGGCCACGGTCAGCAAGCGCCTCGGAGTCCGAAATCGGTGCATTCAACACATCGATTTCGTAACTTGCCACGGGCAGTGTGAACGCCAGCAGCGCGAACCCGGCAACAAGGCCCAGAGGCTCGATCCGAGTGTGCTTGAAAAGGCTGCAATCCATTGACGCAGTGTGCGTCGAAGCACCGCTGGACTGTCAAGCCGCGACTGAGGGAAAACACCCAGGTAAGACACAGCGGTTCAGGCAGCAGGCAGATTGATCAGGCTGACGAAGCCTCAGCTTCCTCCCAAGGTCCTCGACGGTTGCCGCCCCGCTGCCTAGCCGTGCCTGAACCTGTTTCGGCGTGAAGCAGGCTATGCGAATAGCCTCCAATCGCCGTGGGGCGAAACAGGCTGCATGCCGAAAGCGACCCGAAGACAAGAGAGCGGAACTTCCGAGGTACAAGAAAATGACTTGTTAGCGCCGCACGCGACAGCTGCTGCTGTTGCCCATGACGCTCTGGTCGCCGCTGCCACGCCCGCAGGCGCAGTGTCATCGAAGCGAGATAACCTCAGCGCCTCTCTCACCCCAAATCAATCGCCTTTTCCTTGTGCTCCTTCAGCCGCTTCTCCAGGTAATGGATGTTCATCCCACCCTGTTGAAAACCGACATCCGACAGGATGCGCTGCTGCAGCGGGATGTTGGTCTTGATGCCATCGACCACCATCTCTGACAGAGCCACCCGCATGCGGGCGATGGCTTGGGCGCGGTCGGCGCCGTGCACGATCAGCTTGCCGATCATCGAGTCGTAGTTGGACGGCACCCGATAGCCCTCGTAGATGTGGCTGTCGACTCGAACGCCGGGGCCACCTGGGGCGTGGAAATGCTTGATCAGGCCGGGGCAGGGCAGAAAACTGTCCGGGTCTTCGGCGTTGATTCGGCATTCGATGGCGTGGCCGCGCAGCACGATATCCTGCTGGCGAATCGACAGTGGCCGGCCGGCGGCGATCATCAGCTGCTCGCGTACCAGGTCGACGCCGGTGATCATTTCGGTCACCGGATGCTCGACCTGGATGCGGGTGTTCATTTCGATGAAATAGAAGCGGCCCTCCTCGAACAGGAATTCGAAGGTGCCCGCGCCGCGGTAGCCGATGCGGATGCAGGCCTCGACGCAGACCTTGCCGATCTCGGCGCGCTGCGCTTCGGTGATGCCGGGTGCCGGTGCCTCTTCAACCACCTTCTGGTGACGGCGCTGCATCGAGCAGTCGCGCTCGCCGAGATGTATTGCATTGCCCTGGCCATCGGCCAGTACCTGGATCTCCACGTGCCGTGGGTTCTCCAGGAATTTCTCCATGTACACCATGTCGTTGCCAAACGCGGCCTTGGCTTCCGACTTGGTGGTCGCCACGGCGTTGGGCAGATGCGCTTCTGTGTGCACCACCCGCATGCCGCGTCCACCGCCACCGCCGGCGGCCTTGACGATGACCGGATAGCCGATTTCGCGCGCGATGCGCACGTTCTCTGCCGGATCATCGCCCAGCGGTCCGCCCGAACCCGGCACGCAGGGCACGCCAGCCGCCTTCATTGCACGAATGGCCTCGACCTTGTCGCCCATCAGGCGGATGGTGTCGGCCTTTGGCCCGATGAAGATGAAGCCGCTCTGCTCGACGCGCTCGGCGAAGTCGGCGTTTTCAGAGAGAAAGCCATAGCCCGGATGAATGGCCTGGGCATCGGTGACCTCGGCTGCGGCAATGATTGCCGGGATGTCGAGGTAGCTGCGGTTGGATGGCGGCGGGCCGATGCAGACCGATTCATCGGCCATCGCGACGTGCTTCAGGTTGCGATCGACGGTGGAATGCACCGCGACGGTCTGGATGCCCAGCGCATGGCAGGCCCGCAGGATGCGCAGCGCGATCTCGCCACGATTGGCGATGACTACCTTGTCGAGAGTGTTCATGCGGCGCTCCGGTACCACACGCGCACGACTTGAACGCGTTGGGCAGTAAGTTCGAACATCCCGATGTTGTAGCGGACGTCATCGTGCGCGCTGGTGGAAGACTGCTCAGCCGCGGACTGAGGCAGGATCAGGGTCTCGATGCTGAGCACGTCGACCTGCTCGCGCGCGATCCAGGCATTGGTTGCTTCAAGCACGGTATCCATGGTCTGCCGGCCACCGATGGCCAGGCCGAGGACTTTCTGCTTCCAGTCGGGGGCGAAGTCGCGAAAACGGATTTTCATTCCCCGTGTCACCCGATGACGAAAAGTGGCTCGTCGAACTCGACCGGCTGGCCGTTCTCGACCAGCACGGCGAGCACGGTGCCGGACACGTCCGCCTCGATCGGGTTGAACATCTTCATCGCTTCGATGATGCCCATGGTGTCGCCGGCCTTTACCGACTGGCCGACCTTGACGAAGGCCGGGGCTTCGGGATTCGGCGAACCATAAAAGGTGCCGACCATCGGCGAGCGCATGGTGTGGCCGTCCGGTTGGGCAGGCACGGATCGGCCGCCGGTGGCAGCCTCGGTCGGCGAGACCATGCCCTGCACAGCACGTGGCGCCTCGAGCATTGGTGCATGCATTGGCGCATGCATCGGCATCGAGGCATGCGAGTAGTGCATCGTGCCGCCGGTGGGCACGCGGGACAGGCGCACGGATTCTTCGCCTTCCTTGATCTCGATCTCGGAGAGGTTGGACTCTTCCAGCAGGTCGATCAGTTTCTTGATTTTTCGCAGGTCCATGGGGGCCTCTGGGTCTAGGGTCAGCGGCTGCGCCGCTTTTGGTAAGTGAGAGGTGAGGAAGTCAGTCGCCCGCTGCGCGGGCTGTAAGTTTTGGTCAGTCGGCGGCTGCGCCGCCTGTAAGAAGTGAGAAGTCAGCGACGCGACGCTTCGACTGACAGCCCGCGCAGCGGGCGACTTACTTTCTCTCCTCCTGACTCCCTGGAAGCCGCCGCAAGGCGGCATCCAGGGCAAGGCGGTAGCTTTCGGCTCCGAAGCCACAAATAACGCCAACCGCCAGGTCGCTCAAATAGCTGTGATGACGAAAGGGCTCGCGTGCGTGTGGGTTGGACACGTGGATCTCGATGAACGGGATGGCCACCGCCGCCAGCGCGTCACGCAGCGCCACGGAGGTATGGGTGAAGGCGGCGGGATTGATCAGGATGAAGGCGGTACCATCGGTCCGTGCCGCCTGGACGCGCTCTACCAGCACGTGTTCGGCATTGGACTGCAGCGCATCCACGCGATGGCCAAGTGCAGCGGCCGACGCGCCGAGCTCCGCGTCTATCTCGGCCAGCGTGGTGCGGCCATAGACCTCCGGCTCGCGCTGTCCGAGCAGGTTCAGGTTGGGACCATGCAACAGCAGAATCTGCGCCACCCGCGTTCTCCCGAGGAAGGCGCGCAAGTCTGCGTGAAGGCCGCGTTGATGTCCAGTTTGCCGAAGATCGTCGCCGTTTCGGCGGATGTGCGGAAGTTGGCCCCAGTACCCATCGCCCTGACGGCACCACCCGATGGCGCGGAGGGTCCATCCACAAACGCAAAGCGCCAGGCATGCCTGGCGCTTTGGAGGCAAAGTAACGGGGCTTACTTCTTCGGAGTAACGGCTTCCTTGAGGTCGCCGTAGGCAGACTGCACCTTGCCAGTGACCTGCTCAACCTTGCCATTGCGCTCCATCGATTTGTTGCCGACGGCGCGTCCCACGGCTTCCTTGACCTTGCCCTTGTTCTCCTTGATCCGGCCCTTGATGTTGTCCTTGTTCATGTCACGCTCCTGCTGCAGCCCTGCGACGAATGCCCGGCGATTGCTACGGACCGTTCCTGCCGCGAACTGAACCGCCAAAACCGGACGCCAGTCCGGATCTTGTGTGCCATGGCGTTCGATCGTCTGTTCGGAACCGCACGTCGCAAACCGCACCCGCAGGCACGCCGGACGGCAGGGCTTCAGTCATCCACCCACGTCGCCAGTTCGTCCGCTGTGAATTCACCGAGTTTTTGCGCTGCGATGCGGCCCTGCGCGTCGATCAGCACCGAGTAGGGCAACACGCCGCGCGCATTGCCGAGGCGAGTGGAGAGGTCGACCAGGCCGACTTCCGCGATCGCGATCTGATAGGCGACAGGATGTTGAGCAAGGAAGGTTCGCACCGACCCGGCATCCTCCAGTGCGATACCGATGACATCAATGCCCTGGTCGGCGTATTGCGTAGCGAAGACGTCGAGCATGGGCATTTCCTTGATGCAAGGAGGGCACCAGGAAGCCCAGAAGTTGATCAGCACGCGACGGCCGTTGCGTGGAAGCACCGAGACGGTCCGTCCCTCCGGGTCGAGCAGCTCAATGGCCGGGGCGGCATCGCCGATGCCCAGCACCTCGGTGCCGGGCGGCAATGGCACTGCGGGTGGCAGGCGGCGGTCCTGCCCCAGCCACAGACCCAGGCCCGCAGCCAGCACGGCGACGAGAACAATCAGGACGGTCTGGCGCAGTGGCATCAACGCGCTGCCCCGAGTGCCTCCAACACCACCGATTCGCTCAGCACCAGCGGCAGTACCAGCGGCTCACCACCACCGGCGGGGTACATCACATAGAGCGGAACACCCACCGCACCGTGCTCCTGCAGGAATGCCGTGATTGCTGGATCGACATTGGTCCAGTCGCCTTTCATGTAGACCGTTGCGGTGCTGGCAAGACCGTCGCGGAACGCGTCGCCTGCCAGCACCCGGCGCTCGTTGGCCTTGCAGGTGACGCACCAGTCGGCGGTCATGTTGACGAACACGGCGCGGCCCTCGCTGCGCAGCGCCTGCAGGCGATCAGCCGAGTACGCCACACTGCCTTCGGTAACCGTGGCGCTGGGTGTTTCGAGGCGGGTCACCGCCCATAGCGGCAGCAGGGCCAACAGCAGCAGCGCAACGCCAAGCGCGCGCGACAGCGGACGCGACTGATGGCGCAGGCGCTCCAGCCACCACAGCGCGGCCGCCAGCAGCACCACGCCGATCAGCAGCAGGGCAACCGCGTCGACGCCGCGCTGCTTGCCCAGCACCCAGGCCAGCCACACGGCCGTCAGGTACATCGGGAAGGCCATGGCCTGTTTGAAGCCATCCATCCAGGCGCCGGGGCGCGGCAGCATGCGGGCAAAGGCCGGCACGAAGCCGATCAGCAGGAAGGGCAGGGCCAGGCCGAGGCCCAGCGCCAGAAACACTGCCAGGGCCAGCGCGGTCGGCGCGGCGAAGGCGAAGGCCAGGGCGGTGCCCATGAAGGGAGCGGTGCAGGGGCTTGCAACCACGACGGCGAGCACGCCGGTGAAGAAATCGCCAGCCGGGCCGGATTTCTGGGTGAGGTTCTGGCCGAGTCCGGCGACGCCGGCGCCGAGTGTGAATACCCCCGACAGGGACAGGCCGATTGCCAGCATCACATAGGCCAGCGCCGCAACAAAGATTGGCTGCTGCAGCTGGAAGCCCCAGCCGAGTGCCTCGCCGGCGGCACGCAGACCAATCACGGCAAGTCCCACGGCCGCGAATGTCGTCAGCACGCCGGCGGTGTACCAGAGCGCGTGCGAGCGAGCCTTCTCGCGGCTTTCGCCACTCGATGCCAGTCCCAGTGCCTTGAGCGACAGGATCGGCAGCACGCATGGCATCAGGTTCAGCACCAGCCCGCCGATCAATGCGCCACCCAGCGCGGCAAGCAAGGCCAGGAAGCCCAAGCTGGACTTGCCAGCATCCATGGGCGAAGTCGGTGGTGTCTCGGGCAGCGCGGTCGCCTCGCCAGCCGGCAGATCTACCGCAACCACGCGGGTCATCGGGGGATAGCAGACGCCATCCGTCTGGCAGCCCTGGAATGTTGCTTCCAGCATGACGCGCTGGGCGCCACCGTCACGGCGGCCAATCGACATCGGCAGTTCAACCTGGTCGAAGTAGACCAACACCTCGCCGAAGTGTTCATCGGCATGGGGCGTGGCTTGCGGCCAGCGCGGTGCGCCCAGCCCTACGCCCTCACCCTCGATGATGCGGAAGCTGCTGCGGTCCTGATAAAGGTAATAGCCGGGCGCTGGGGTGAAGCGCAGCAGCAGTTCGCTGCTCGACACGGCAATGGCGTCGAAGGCGAAAGCCTCGTCCTCTGGCAGCGGCAGCGAATCTGTCACCAATGGCCCCGTGCCACCGAGCTGCAGGCCGCTGGACTGCTGCCCCAGCGTCAGTCCCAGCGGGTTGGACGTCGCGGCTGGTGCAGGCAGTGCCGTGGCAGCAGGCAGCGCCACGCTGATCGTCTGCTTGTGCGGCGGATAGCAAACGCCGACATCGGCGCAGCCCTGATAGCGCAGGGTGAAGCTCGCCTCGCGCGCGCCAAGGACCGGGCTGCCGGCAAGCACGGCTTCGACGCTGTCGCGGTAAGTTTCCACGTCGCCGAAGAATTCGTCGGTGTAGGCCTCTCCCGGCGGCAGCTGCAGCGGGTCGGCCTTGAACTTGCCGTCGGCGCTCTCGGCGCCCATTCGATGCCGGTAAAGGTAGTAGCCCTCGGCAATCCTGAAATGAAAGACGATGCGCTGGTCCGACTCGGCACGAGCAGTCAGCGCGAAGGCCTGATCGATTGGCAACAGGTCATCCGGGTCGACCGCGTGGCTGGGCGAAGCAGCCAGCAAGGCGGTGCAGAACAGCAGGAAGCGCAACAGGGAAGCGGGCATGGAAGGGGCGGACGCAGTACGGAATGGGGTAGAGACAGCAAAGGTGGCAAAGGGTTCGCGCCTGATCATCGGTTTTCCGGTGAGGTCTCGGTTTGAATCCAGGACAGATAGGCTGGTAGGCCATCGGAGATGTCCACGGCGATGATCTCCGGCACATCAAAGCGGTGCAGCGCCTCAATTCGATCGCGCAGGGCGGCAAAGCGCTGCGCAGTCGTCTTGATCATCAGCAGGACCTCCGCGGCCTCCTCGATCCGGCCTTGCCAGCGGTACACCGAACGGACCTGCGGCAGCTGGTTCACGCATGCCGCAAGCCGCTGTTCGACGAGGTCTCGCGCGATGCTGCTGGCGGAGTCTGCATCGGGGCAGCTACAGAACACGATGAGTTCGGACATGGTCGCGAGCGAATGGATCGTCAGAAGGAGGTATTGAAGCCAGCCATGGTACGCGGAACCTGCCGGGCGCTTCTGGCACCATGCAGGCAGTCCACAGACTGCACGCCAATGGAACGTGACCCAATGGATTCCGCCCTCGCCCTGCTCGCCCTGCCGGCGGATGAGCGCGAAGCGCAACTGGCCGCGCTGCAGCGCGAGGCACCGGAGCGCGCTGCAGAGCTTCAAGCGCTGATCGATACGCTCAACGCGGCGACGTCTGCGGGTGACAGCCCTTCCATTGCCGCGGCATTCGGCGCACCCGAACGCATCGCGCGCTATCGGATATTGGATACGCTGGGCGAAGGCGGCATGGGCACGGTCTACCGGGCGCGGCAGGATCAGCCGGAACGAGACGTCGCGCTCAAGCTGATTCGCGCCGCATCGGACGACCACGAAGCCCTGACCCGCTTTCGGCTGGAGGCTGAAGCCCTGGCACAGCTCGAGCACCCCGGAATCGCGCGCATCCATGAAGCCGGCACCGCGCAGATCGGCGCCCGTGAATTGCCTTGGCTGGCGATGGAGTACGTACGTGGCCCCGATCTGCTGGGCTACGCGGCGCAGCACAAGCTCGATCTGAAGGCCCGGCTCGAGCTGCTGATTGGCCTCGCTCGCGCCGTGCATCACGCACACAGCCGTGGCGTGATCCACCGTGACCTGAAGCCGCAGAACATCCTGGTCGATCCGCTCGGCCAGCCGAAGGTGCTGGATTTTGGCGTTGCCCGCATCCAGACCAATGCCGCGACCATGACCCGTATCGGTCAGGTCGTCGGCACGCTGGGCTACATGAGCCCGGAGCAATTGAGCGGCAACGCGGCGCAGGCCGACGCGCGCAGCGATGTCTACGCGCTGGGCGTGATCGCCTACCAGCTGCTGAGCGGACGCATGCCCTATCCCGACCTGGCGCGCAGTTCGCTGATCGATGCCCTCGACCAGATCCGCCGCAGCGACCCTGAAGCCTTGGGCAAGGTGGATGCCAGCCTGCGCGGCGATATCGAAACCGTGGTGATGAAGGCGCTTGCTTCCGACCCGGCCAAGCGCTACGACTCGGCCGCCGGCCTGGCGGCGGATATCGAGCGCGTCCTGCTGCATCGACCGGTGGAAGCCCGGCCACCAACCCCGATGTATCTGCTTGGCCGCTTTGCGCGTCGCCATCGCGTGCTGGTATCGGCCGTCACCCTGGTGGCAGTGGCGCTGCTGGTCAGCGTGGTGGTCAGTCTGAATTTCGCCTTGTCCGAAGCGGCCGCGCGGCAGGAAGCGGAAGAGCGCCGCCAGCAGGCAGAAGCGGTATCCGCATTCCTCAGTGGCATGTTCGAGCAGGCCACGCCCGAGAAGGCCTTGGGCCGCGAGTTGGGAGTGCGCGAAGTGTTGGACGAAGCGGCGCGAGCGGTGAAATCGGGCAGCACGCCAGCGCGGGTGCGGGCAGGCGTGCACCGCGCGCTGGGTGAAAGTTACTACGGCCTGGGCCGCTACCAGGAAGCGGTTGAGCAGTTGCAGGCTGCTGTCGACGCGCTGCAGGAACTGGCCACGGTCGATGCGGATGAACTCTGGTTGGCGCAGCGTGATTTGAGCAGAACCCTGATTGACGCTGGCCAACTGGATGAGGCCGAGGCTTTGCTGGACCAACTGGATTCCCCGGACTGGGCCGCGCCACGGCAGGCCATGCTGCTGGTCAGTCGCGCTCGCCTGGCGGAGGATCGCGGCGAGCAGACGCTTGCGATAGCGCGCTATCGCGAAGTGCTGACAACGGCTGATCCTGCAACACAGTCCGACCTGATTGCTTCCGCCCGACTCAATCTCGCCAATTTGTTGAGCGCATCCGGCGCGACCGACGAGGCCGCCGCGCTGCTGCAGTCGCTGTTGCAACAACGGATGGGTGAATTGGGCGCTGACCACCCGCGCACCCTGTCGGTGCAACATGGTCTGGCACATCTGTTCGATCGCACTGGCAAACGCGACAAGGCCGAGGTGCTCTATGTTGACACCCTGAGCCGACGCCGCGTCGTGTTGGGCGACCGGCATGGTCAGACCCTGGCCACACTGCAGAGCTATGCTGCCCTGCTCAGCCAGACCGGGCGTGCCGCCGAGGCCGAGCCGCTGATGCGCGAGGCGGCCGCGGCAATGCGCGAGATTTTCGGAACCCGCGCCGCCGACACGCAGGCGACCCTGGGCGGCCTCGCCAACGTCTATGAGGAACTGGGCCGGATGGACGACGCCGAGCTGCTGTATCGCGAGATCATCGAAGCGCAGGAAGGTGCCGGCGAGCGTGGAGGGCACGTGGCCATTGCCCGCAACAACCTCGCCATGTTGCTGATGCAGACGGACCGGCTGGAGGCAGCCTGCGAAGGCTTTGCGCAAGCGGTTGACGAAGCTGATTCCAGTGCTGGCCCAGACCATCCAATGAGCGCCATCCTGCTTGGCAACCTTGGTGAATGCCTGTCGCGCCAGCGCAAGACGGTCGCCGCACGTGATGCCCTGCAACGGGCGCACAGCGTGCTGGCGGAACGCCTGGGCGAGGACCACGAACGTACGCGCAAGGTCGAGCGTTTGCTGAGCGAGCTGAGTGCCGCTGGAGGTGGGTAATCAGCGCCGTACTGGAAGCTTCAGCATGCCGGCATGAACTGCGTCTCTGCGCGTACCTGCGTCCGCCCCACGGGTGCAGCAACCTGCCATCGTTTGCCATGGCACCAATGAGAGGGGCGACATAATGATCGAGACGAGCATGCCTGCGGATCGGATCCTGCCGCCAGACTGGTTGCCCGCGGCGCTGGTCAGCAGCTGGAATTTTCTCGCCACATATCCCGTGGCACTGGCCTTGATCGTGTTGTTGATCGGCATCGGCATGGCCGTACTCGGTCGCGTCTTCGTGCTGTACTGGGGTGGCAAGCTCGCCCGTCGCGCGAACGCGGACCTCGGCCCGCGGCTGCTGCGGATCTGCGCCAACGTAGCGGCCTTGCTGCTGGCCTACTTCGCCATGGTGGTCGCGATCCGGATCCTCGGCCTGCCGGAGGGTGTCGAGCGTAATCTGATTCGCGTCCTGCTGAGCCTGTTGATCCTGCGACTGATCGTATCTGCGATGCGCGCCAGCCACATTGGGCTGGAAATTCTGGGACGCATACGCGACCGATTCAACATCGTCGAGGAGCGCACCATTCCGCTCTTCGATCTGGTCAGCACCCTGCTGATCATCGGAGCCGCGGCCTACACCCTGCTGATGGTGTGGAACATCGACCCCACTGCCTGGCTGGCTTCGGCCGGCGTGGTCGGCATCGCGGTGGGTTTTGCCGCGCGCGACACCCTGGCCAATCTGTTCGCCGGCTTCTTCATCATTGCCGACTCGCCCTACAAGCTCGGCGATTACATCGTGCTCGATTCGGGCGACCGCGGCGAAGTGACCAAGGTCGGCATTCGCTCCACCCGCTTGCTGACCCGCGACGACGTCGAAATCACGGTGCCGAACGCGGAAATGGCCAATGCCAAGATCTTCAACGAGTCCGGTGGACGCTGGGTCAAGTTTCGCATCCGGATCAAGGTCGGCGTGGCCTACGGTTCAGACGTAGACGAGGTCGTCGCGCTGCTGGAGCGCATCGCTAGTGAGCACGACAACATCTGTCGCGAGCCCGAGCCGCGCGTGCGCATGCGCGGATTTGGCGATTCCAGCCTGGACTTCGAACTGCTGTGCTGGGTCAATCACCCATCCGAACGCGGCCTGGTGACGCACGAGCTTTACATGCACATCTACAAGGAACTGGGTCGCGCCGGCATCCGAATCCCGTTCCCGCAGCGCGATGTGTGGATGCGCGATGCCGGTCCCGGAGTGGCGCTGGAACGAGACTGAATTCGATTACGGATCGGTGGGCGGGCTGTCCTCACTGCGTCGCGATGTTCTGATGCCCAAGCAGCCAGGGGTTCATTCGAACCCGTCACGCAGGATGTCCTGCGGACCCATCAGCGAGGAAAAGTCGACGGCTACGCGGGTGATGTTGCCCTGCTGGTCGCGCACTTCGGCCTCGAGCTGTGCTTCTGCAAATCGCGGCAGTGGCTCGGACAAGGCCAAGGTCCAAACGCCTGGCGCGGTTTCCTGCAACAGGTCGGCCAGTTCGCTGCCGGGTGCCCGGCCTTCAACTTCGAAGTCGGCGCGCAGCGAGAGCGAGCCGTCTTCGAGGCCGCTGTTGGCATCGGCCGCGCCGACCCGGATCTCACGCACATGCGTGCGGTTCAGTCCGGGGCGCGGCATGGAAACGGTGAGGGCGGGTCGCAAGTCGTCGAGCAACCAGCCGAACGCGGCATTGCCGGTGTCGATCGGTGCACCGAGGTCGATCCAGCGCACGAAAAGCAGCTTTTCGTCTTCACTCAGCGGCAGTGCCGGTGGCGGCGGCATCGGGCTGCCGCTGTAGTCAAGGTCGGCGCTGTTCGGATCGGCACCGAGCGGCAGGGTCGTCGCATCGCCGGGCACGGACTCGGTCGGGTGGTCGGCATTGCTCCAGCCGTCCAGACGTTCACCGTAGAGCTTCCAGATCAGCAAGGATCGACGGCTCTGGAAGGCGCGCACGTAGCGACTCGTGTTGCTTTGCCGCCAGCTACCGTTGCTGATAACCGGGGCATGGCCGAAGCGTGCGTCCTGATCGGCGGCGAGCCGGTAATAGTCGCCGGGCAGACCATCGACCTCCGTCAGGTCATTGAGATCGAGATTGCCGGCTGCATTCGGACTCTGGTGGCAGCCTGCGCAATGCGTCTGCAGGATGGGTCGGATGTCGCGCAGGAACTCGACGTCGACATGGGAGACCGGCTCAATGAGCAGCGCCGGCGCATCGTCCACCCGGGTCAGCAGCGGTGTCAGCTCGGACAGGTCGAAGACCGGATAGTCCGCAGCGGCAGCCGCAGTGCCTTCGAAAGCCAGCGGCTGCTGGCTGTGCGCGTGGCAGCCGCCGCAATCCACGCGCATTTCGCCGGGCCGAACCTGATGCCAGGTCTGCGCCATGTTCAGCAGCATGCCGCGGCGGTCGAGGGTTTGGAAGGTAAAGGGCGTATCGGCCGGAATCTTTGCCAGGAAACTGGTGTCCGGGTTGCCTTCGCCATCCAGCAGCGGGCCGCCGCCCTGCGCAGTCTTGCGCAAGGGGATTTCACCCAGCACGCGCAGGCGTTCGTTGGCATGGTTGTAGAACTGGCGGCCCTCATTGGGCCCGTAGCTGCGATGCGTGTTGGGCTCCATGGCGAGCAGGCGCACCGCCCAGATATCGGCATTGGAATAGGAGCCGGCATCGGAACCTTGCACGAACCAGTTGCTCGATTGGCCATTTTCGCTGGTATTGAAGGCGTCCAGCCCGTCGAAGGTGTTGGCCCAGCTGGTCACATGGCCGGGAAAACTCTCACGCTTGTAAAAGCTCGACGCACCGACCAGTCCGAAGGGCGTTCCGGCCGGCAGCTCGGCGTGCAGGCTGCCGTCATTGGGCAGCCAGGGCAATGCATCCGGTTCGGCCACGCCATGGATGGCCGAATACGGCACCACGGCACGCGGCCAGGCCTCGTTGAAGCCGGGATCGTTCTTGATCAGCACCAGCTCTTGTGGGCTGTTGACGGTCTCACCGTCGGCAATCAGGTACAGACCGGCGTCGTAGTAGGGCAGGGTGGTTGGACGGTTCAGGTCGTTGGCCGGTCCGGGAGTCCATACCACCAGCAGGTCGTTGCCCGGCGCAGCGGAAGGATGGGTGAACTTGCCGACCCGTACGCCGCCCGCACCGACTGGCGCCGCCTCGTCGTCACCATGGGTGAAGGGGGTGATCGAGCGCATGTCGCGCGGCTGGAACGGCATGGTGAAGTCATAGCGAAAGCCAGCACCAACGGTGCGGGCGATCGGCGGTGCGTCGGAGGCGAAAGCATCATGGAACGGCGGTGGGCCCGGCGGCGGTGAAGGCGGCAGCCGATAGAGCGCGCCGAAGCCGTTGTTGTTCAAGTTGTAGTAGTCGACCACGACGATGTCGCCATCGCCAAGCTGGGTCATGAAGTGGAACGACTGCGGCTCGCGGAAGGCGCTGATCAAGGGATTCCAGTTGCGCCCGTCCGGCCAGATCGTCCAGATGCCCCACAGGCGTCGGTCGCGCAGACCCTGGCTCTCGTGCGTGCTGAACATCAGCCGTCCATCGCGCAGCACGGTCGGATGCAGGGCGCTGGAGATGCTCATCGGCGCGATCGGCGTCAGGTTGCCGCCGTCCTCGTCCATCACGAAGATTTGCAGCGTGGGGTGCGTGAAGCCCTTGGGCGGCACGAAAGCGTTGCGGTTGCTGGTAAACGCGATCCTGCCGTCCGGCAGGGGCATCGGCCCAAGGTTGAGGATGCCGTAGCCAAGCCGGTTGTAGCCGGCGGGCGGGTCGAGCGGATTGGACTCGTCCCAGTTTCCCGCCCCGGTATTGGGGGTGAACTCACCATGGGTGAGGCGCTCGACACTGCGCGTGGCCAGATGGATGCGGTAGATGTCGGCCCCGGCATAGGGAAGATCGCGCTGCGAGTTGATCGCCTCGGGCCGCATGTCGGGGAAATAACTGTAGTAGACCCACTGCGCGTCGAATGACAGCACCGGATCAGTCACGCTGCCATTGCCACCGGCGACCAGCACTTCCTCGCTGCCGTCCGGGTGCAGCAGCATCAGATCCGCACCGGGATCGATACGTGCTGGATGGAATACTTCAGGCCATGTCGTGTTGATCTGGTCGCCGTAGCGAGGCTGGCGAACGTAGACAATGTCGTAGGGGAGCGCAGCCTGCACGGCGCTGCTGGCGAGCGCAGCAAGCAGAACGGCCAGGCGCAGCGAGAATGAACTCATGCGGATTCCTACCGGTTGAGCGGCGGACTGCTGCCGCCATGGCCCCTGATTGACCCCGCCGATCATAGTCCTGTCCCGCTGCCGGGTGGAGGCGAGGCAGTCCAGTCCACGCAGCGTCGGAACTTGCCGACCCTCGACTCGGGCACGAGCGACCAGCGGCGCGCCAAGGTGAACCGAAGACCGGAACCAAGCCCGTTGCGGTGCGTTTGTCTGCGTCCCCGATCTACTTTCGGATCGACGGACCCTAGGAGCCTGCGCGGCGGAAGCAATCGAGGCGAAAGCGAGACTGCGCGAGAGCGGAGTTTCGACGATTCGCCGGCCTGTAGTGGTTCTACAGGCCAAGAATCGGCGGAATTCCGGGCCGCGCAGGCGCGGTTGCAGCCCGGTTGTCTTCTGCCGCGCAGGCTCCTAGGTCCCTGCAGGCTTGGCCGCCAGCCACTGCAGCACGCTTGGGGGCAGGCTCGACTCCTGCTGGCTTCCGCTGCCATCCACTTTTTCTGTAGACCCGCTGCGCGCTGCCAGCAGGCGCGTGGCGCGCAGGCCCAATTCATGTCGACTGGGGTCGGAGCCGCGCATCACGAAAATCAGCGCGCCCTGCGCAAGGGGCCTGATGGCGTATGCGTCGAGCAATTCTGCCTCGGCGCTCGTCGCCTGAACTGACGCCGTCGCCACCTCGCTCTGTGCATCCCAGGCTGGCGCCAGCAAGCCATCCTCGGCCAGTCCCTCAGCCTGCCCCACCGCACGCATCAGGTACGTGGCGACCCCGACGCGCTCGGCATACGCCAGCGGCGCAAGGCTTAAAGCGGGCGCTGCGCGATAACGCACCTCGACGAACCACGCATCCGGGTCAGCGAGATCGACATCGCGGTGAACTGCCCAGCCAAGGGTTTCGTCGTCCAGGCTCACTTCGCGCAGACGAGCCACGATCAGCAAGGAACTCTTGGTGGCGAAACGGAATTCGCCCGGCAGCGCCAGGGTCGCGCCGCCGGAACCCAGCTCGATCTTGCCAAGACGGTAGGAAAGCCGGCTGGCAACCACATCCAGACTGGGAGCTTCAGGCTCGCGTTCTACCACGGGCACGCTGCGTTCGGGTTCGCGCGACGAGGTGCCGGGTGCGGAGGGCGCCGGCATGGCGCGACGAGCTGGTGGCGCAGTACTCACCCGAGGGGTTACGGGCACCTGCGGATCAGCACCCTCGGAATCGTCATACCCGGCGTCGTCGTATTCTTCCTCGTCGTAGTCTTCGTACTGCTGACCCTCGCGCGCCGCCATGATCTTGTCGGCCATTTCGGGATTGTCGCGGCGGATGCGTTCGATGTCGGCTTCAGTCATGTAGGGCGCCTGATCGAGAATGAACTGCTCGACCGCCTGATTGCCGCTGTGGAACGCCAGCGCGCCGACGATCACTGCCAGGACAAAGGGCAGGCGGATGTCGGAGGCAGGGTCGCCCCAGTGCTTGATTACCGCAATCAGCGCCGCGGGCCAGAAAAGGAACACCAGGATGGCCAGGCCGCCGCTGGCGCGCGCGGTCTTGACCGTCATCCACAGGATCAGGCCAAACAGGATCAGCCACCAGAACGTTGCGGACATGCCATTACTCCTGGCTGATGTGCTGGATCTGCGACGGGCCAAGGCGCAGCCGCGCGTAGCCGCTCGGCAGGATCACCCGCAGGGTGAGCGAGCGCGCATCGGCACGTTCCACACGGCCGCGTCGCGAGCGGCCATCCGACATGACCACCCGCACGTCTTGGCCCTGCATGGTGGACAGTTGCGCAAACTCGACGCGTCGCGATGTGCCATTGCCGGGCGCGCGCGTGGCAAGGCGTTTGTTGTCGGCGACGTAGCGCGAGATCCAGCGCTCGTCCTCTTCAACGCTGGCCTTGCTTTCGGCCGGGCTCAACAGGGCTGCTGCGACAAACAAGGCCGCAATGAGTCGATACATGAGTTGGTTACCGTCCTGTGGGCCCATGGCTGATTGCCGGCCGGCGTGCTGCCGTATGCGGGCGCGCCCCACGCGCCGCGGCGCGGATAATGACGGTGTCTTCAGGCCTGCGCAAGTTTTCGGCCAGTTTTGCGCGGCCTGAGAGGCATGGCCAATCGCCCTGCTACTTCGCCGCCGGCTTGCGCGGCGCGGGCGTCCCGCCGGCCTTGTCGCGTAGTCCGCTGATCAGCAGGTCGAGGCGCGTGGCGATGGTGGTGAGCAGCTTCTGCTGCTCGCCGCGGCCCTCGTTGCGCGCGCGGATTTCGTCAACCAGCGGGCGGAAGCCAACCTCCAGGGCTGAGCGCAGGCCGCCCAGCCACATTGCACTTTCAGTTGCGGTATCGCGCGAGAAGGTGCGCGCCAGGGCCTGCTCGCTCGCGATGCGCTGCAGCAGGTCGATCAGGGCGGGCCAATGTTCGCTGTTTGCGGCGACGTCGTCGGCGCTGGCGGGCTCGGCGCCGCGCTGGGTGCTGGCATCGGCCAGCTCGCGCAGGGCCTGGGCAAGCAGGTCGAGGCGCGCGACGACATGCTGGCCGGTTTCGGCCTGCGCGCCCTGCGCCGCACCGAGGGACGACAGGCCTCGCACGCCCTCGACCAGGTCATGCAACTGCCCGACCACACGCACGCCGACGTCGCTGTCGGCGCCGCCCATCGATTTGTTGCGGCGGTAGTCGCGCAGGATCTGCTCCCAACGCGCCTTTTCCACATCGGTCTGGCGGCCGAGCAGTTCGGCCAGCTTGAGCAGGTTCTCTTCGGCGCCGGCGGTGAGCAACTGGGCCTCGCCCTGGTAGTGGTCGCGCAGCACCTGCTCGATGTCGGCATCGTTCATCGCCGGCGAGAGCTTCTCGGCCAGCTTGTTCATGTTGCGGTAGCTGCCCTGCAGGCGGAACGGCGGCTCGGTGCGGTAGTCGTCGTCCTGCGCCGCCGAGGCGATGTACTGCTGGTTGACCCGGAACACCGTGTCGCGCACCTGCATCAATCGCCGCAGCACGGCCTCGATCTCGCCGATCTCGGCGGCGCTGTAGGTGTGTGCCAGTTCGTTGGCGGAAAACGCCTTGCCCTCGGCCTTGGCGATCAGCTTGTAGACATCGCTCATCTGGCGCGTGGCCAGCGGCGCCAGGATCGGATTGGAGGTGAGGCAGATCTCCACGTAGCTCATCGCGAAGGCCTCCTGCATGCCGCCCAGCACGTCGCCCAGGTTGTAGACGTCGGCGCGGTTGGCCAGCATGTCGGGAATCTTGAAGACCTCGCCGGACTCGGTGTAGGGGTTGCCCGCCATCACCACGCAGAACTTCTTGCCGCGCAGGTCGAAGGTGCGGGTCTTGCCCTGCCAGACGCCCTCGATGCGGCGGGTGCCGTCGCACAGCGAGATGAATTTCTGCAGGAATTCCGGATGGGTGTGCTGGATGTCGTCGACATACAGCATGGTGTTGTTGCCCATCGCCAGCGCGAGATTGAGTTTTTCCAGCTCGCGCGCGGCGGTGGCATCGGGCGCCTGTGCCGGGTCGAGCGAATGCACCGCATGGCCCAGGGCCGGGCCATTGATCTTCATGAAGTTCAGGCCCATGCGATGCGCCACGTACTCCATCAACGTGGTCTTGCCGTAGCCGGGCGGCGAGATCAGCAGCAGCAGGCCCATCAGGTCGCTGCGCTTGCCTTCGCCGACCGTGCCCATCTGCTTGGCAAGGTTGTCGCCGATGATCGGCAGGTAGACCTCGCTGATCAGCCGGTTGCGCACGAAGGCGGTCAGCGGCTTTGGCTTGAATTCGCCCAGGCGCATCGATTCGCGCTCGCGCTCCAGGCGCGCGTGGCGCTGCGCGTGGTACTGCTTGAGGCCCGGCAGGAAGGCGTGGCGGTGATGCTCGAAGCGCGCCTCGAAGTCGTCCAGCGCTAGCGCCAGGCGGCCGTCCTGGATGCGCGCATGCACACCGAGCAGGCCGGCGACTTCGGTGCGCAGGTCGGCCTGCGCAATTCGATTCGGCAGGCTCTCGCCGAGCAGCAGCAAGGCGGCGGCCTCGTTGCGGTAGTCGCGCAGCGCGCCGAGCTCAGTATCGCCAAGCAGGGCGTCGAGCCAGCCCAGCAGCAGGTTCCAGCGCGCGTCCAGGCGACCATCTAGGCGCTTCAGGGTGTCCTGCAGTTCGTGCCAGGCATGCGCGGTTTCCAGGCGCTCGCGCAAGGCCTTGGCAAGCTGGGCGGCGTATTTGCTGAAGTGGAACTGCACATGCTCGGCAGCCAGTTCGTGCTGCAGATAGTCGGCTGCGCGCTTGAGGTGCACGCCGTCCAGCGGCAGTCCGCGCTCAAGGGCAAAAGCTTCCAAGGCCTGCGCGAGTTCATTGCGCAGCGCCAGACCGCCACCGCCATGACCGAACAGCTCGCGCATGCGGCGCGCGGCGCGTGCGCGTTCGGGCCAGGTCGCGGACTGCTTGTGCGAGTTGATCAGCTCGGACCAGCCGAGCAGGGCGAGGGCGCGGTCATCGGGTGCATAGCGCAATGAACCGGCCTGCGCACGCAGCGGCAGCAGCGCAGACAGGATCAGGCTGGCGTCGTGGTCGTGGATGCCCTTCTCGTAGCCCTCGCGATAGCGCGCGGAAGCGAAATCGCGCAGGCGCTGCTGCAGGCCATCGGGCTGCAGCGCGAGGCGTTCCAGCTCGCTCATGCTCCAGCCATCGCTGCCGGCTTCGGCCGCCTCCAGCACGCAGCCCGCAAGGTACTCGCCGCGATACAGCGTGGCCGATTCGGATTCCAGATCGACCGCCCAGTAATCGCGTGCCGCGTCCAGTTCCGGATCGTGCAGGGCCTGCAGGTAATCGGTGCCGGTGAGGTGCAGGTAGAGCCCGTCCTCACGCGGCATCAGGGTGAGGTCGAGCTCCTGGCGATTGACGCTGAAGCGGTGCCGACCGAAGCGCAGGGTTTCGCCGCCGGCGTCGAACAGTTCACTGCGGTCGCGCAGCGCGCGCAGGGCCTGGTCACGCGCCGCCTTGAGGCGCGATTCGACATCGTCGGCTTTGACGTTGTCCTTCAGGCCGCGCAGGCGCTCGGCCAGATCGCGCAGCTTGAGCACCAGCGGATCGCCGGCGAAGAAGGCGTTGAGCTGGTCCTGGTCGGTGAGTCGCTCGCTGCGCCGCGGCAGGCCTTCCAGGATGCGGATGGCGGCATCGTGCACGCCCTGCGCCTTGCGCTGGCGTTCGTCGAGCAGCGCCTGGCGCTGGCCCTCGAAGGCTTCCAGCACTTCCTCGCGCTTGGCCAGGATGTCGCCGAGGAACTGCTCGTGCTCGCCGAACTGGCTTTCCAGTTCTTCCAGTTGCACCAGCACGCGCGCCAGTTGTTCCTCGCAGGCTTCCGGCTCGCGTGCCTGCGACAGGGCGCTGGCGACACTCTGGCCAAACAGCTGGAACTGCGCGCCGAACTGCGCCACGGCCTCCGATGAGCCGAGTGATTTGCGTCGTTGCTCGGCGCGCGCGCGGGCCTGGTTGAGGCGGGCATACAGTGCCGAGATCGCCTCGACCACGCGGGTGCGTTCGGCCGCGTCTTCGACCGGCAGGCTGCCCATCAGGTTCGACAGCATGTCGAGATCGGAGCCCAGGTCAGCCAGGCCCTTGAGCGGCTCGCGCAGCTGACCACCGCTGCTGGCGGCCTGCGCCTTCGTATCCAGCGCAGTCAAACGGTCGCCGAGCGGTGTCAGCGCGGCGGGACTGGCGACGAAGCTGCCAGTGGCCTGGCCGGTGCGCTGCTGCGCCTCGAGCAACTCGGCCTCCATCGCGTCGATGGCGGCCACGTCGATGTAGCGGAAGTCGCGGATCGTCAGCAGGCGGCCGCGCAACGCGGCGATGCCGTTCAGCGCGTCGACGTAATCCTGCACCTTGTCCCAGCGCTCGGGCTGCAGCGACTTCAGCAGTGCAGCCTGCTGCGTGCGCGCTTCAGTCAGGGCCTGCTCGGACTGACGCCGGATGCTGACGACTTTCTCGTACTCGTCGAGCACCTGTTCGCTGGTCGCGGCGATCTCGCGCACCAGGCTGGCGGCGCCCTGGCAGTTGCTGTCGTCGACCCAGTGGTGCAGGTCGAACAGGCGACGGGTCTCGGCCACCAGGCGCTCGAAGCGCTGCGCCGAGATGTCGGTCGATTCGATTTCGCGCGCCACGCCGAGCAGGTCGGACAGGCCGCGTACCAGTTCGGCATTGCCGATCTTGCCCATGAAGCTGGTGCGCGGCGGCTGGCGCGCGGCGAACTCTTCGGTGGTGAAGGGCGTTTGCCAGATCTGCATCGGATGCACGCGCGTGGCTTCGGCGCTCTCGGCGCTGAACACCACCATGCGGCCGTCCTCCATCATGGCGTAGCCATGCGCGAAGATCGGCGTCTGCAGGCGACGCTGGATCAGGTTGTAGGTGAACAGCGCGAAGCGGCCTTCCTCGGGCTCGTAGAACACGTACAGCACGTCTTCGCCATTCGGCGAACGCAGCACGCGCTTGAAACCCATGCCGTCCATCGAGCGTTCGAAGCGGCGGTACTCGCCGTTCTGCAGCACATAACCGCCGGGGAACACGATGCCGTGGTCTTCCGGCAACTGGATGCAGGCCGCGCCGATGGCATCAATGCGCAACACGCTTTGCGTGATGCGGTTGTAGACCAGGTAGCGCCAGACCTCTTCGCGATAGGGCAGCACCCGCAGCAGGATGAGGCTGCCGACCTGGGCGAACTCGACGATCGCGTCGTCGAGCGACTGGGTCTTGTCGGCAACTGGCTCGCGGTACACGCCGAGGCCGTCTTCGGTGTTGTTCTCGACCTTGACGGTGAGGTCGCCGGCAACGGTCTCGACGAACACGGTGTCGAGGATGTTCAGATGCGGGTGGCGGCCGTGCACCGCGTGCTCGCGCGTGCAGCGTGTCCACTCGAAGTCATAGGCCGGCGGCGGCGCGATGTCGCGTTCGCCGCGGTTGTCGATGTAGCGGATCTGGCTGCCGTCGGACGAGACGTTCCAGCGAAACACGCGCACATCGGTCAGGCGCTCGCCGATCTGGAAGCTGGCCAGCAGCTTGCCCTGCCGCACCACCAGCTGCAGCAGGCGGGTGTGCTTGTAATAGGCGTACAGCTCGCGGAAATCGTTGCGGAAATCGGGCGCATCGAGAAAGCTGCCCGCGACCGGCACTGGCTCGCCTTCGAAGCCCTCGCCCTCCTCTTTCAGGCGATAGAGCGAGAACACATCCTCGACAACGGTTTCCTTCTTCAGCCCGATGAAGACGTTGTAGCCGAACAGCAGCAGATGCCCGACCTGCACGATATCGCGCGCCGCACAGTTGTTCTCGGTGCGCACCCGCAGCCGCCCGGCGACAGCCATCTCGCTGCTGCCGAACTCGGCCAGGCGCTGGGTGTTGAGCGCATCGACCACACCCGCAAGCCGCGAGCCCTGTTCAACCAGGCGCTTGTGCAGCACTTCGTAAGCGCCACCTTCGGTGACGGCGCGGTCGACATTGCTGGTATCGGGGGTGGGGTTGGTCATGGGGCGAGTTTCAAACGTGTGAGACATTCAAGCCCCTCTCCCGCCGGGAGAGGGGTTGGGGAGAGGGGCAAACGGAGCCCGAAGCTTTGGGCAAGTCCAGCCCCTCACCCCCGCCCCTCTCCCGTGGGGAGAGGGGAGCGAAGCGGAACGGCCCAGCACCACTCCAGTTTCCCGTTCGTGGTGAGGAGCGATCGAGGCATCCGCGCAGCGGATGACCGAGAGCGCGTCTCGAACCACATGCTGGATGGTTCGAGACGCCACCTCGTTCGGCCGCCAACGCGGCTGCGAGGCGCTGCGCGCCTTCGCGCTGCGCGCGCCTCGATGGCTCCTCACCACGAACGGTTTATGGGGGAGGCTCATGGCAGCAGTTCAAGCAATCAAGAACCCAGCGCTCGCCTATTCCTCCCCACCCTTCTTCGGCACCTTGCGCTTGCCCTCATCCCCATCGCTCTTGCCCAGATACTTCGCCAACAAGTCCTGCACGATTGGACTTTTGCCGGCAATGCCTTCGATCGCCTTGCCCACCGACAGCGACCTGGCAAAGGAATTGAAGAAGTCGCCCTCGCCGCCAACGATGTCGATCTTGGCCTTGGACAGCGCCGCCGACAGCACTTCGGCCTGTTCGCGTGCGATGTCCTTGCTGGCATCGATCGAGGCAATCGCCTGCTCGAAGTTCTTTTCGAGCTGCATGCGGAATTCCTCGTGGGTGCGGGCACCGTCGTCGAGCTTGGATAGCGCATCAAACTTCTCGGTGAGGCCCTTGGCCTCGGCCTGGAACTTCTGCAGCAGCACATCGGCCTCGGCCGTGCCCTGCTTGCGCCAGGCCTCGGCCTTGGCTTCGGTGACGCGAGCCTGGGAAAGGCCCTTCTCCTGTTCGCCGCGCGCTTCAGCCATCAGTTGCTCTTCGAGCGACTTTGCTTTGGCCAGTCCCTCGCGTTCGGTCGCCGCGGCGCCAACCTCGCGCACCCGCGCATCGGCCAGGCCCGGCGCGGCGCGCTCGGCCTCGGTGCCTTCGGCCATCTTCTTCTTGCCCTCGGACTGCTTGCCTGCGGCTTCCAACTCGGCTTGCGCCAAGGTGGTGATCTCGATCGCCTTGTGCTTGGCCTTTTCCTCGTCGGCCTCGGCCTGCTTGACCTGGCGCACCAGTTCTTCTTCGGCCATCGCCTGGGCATTGAGGATCGCGACCTGCTTGGCGCGATCGGCAAAGGAAACTTCGCGAACTTCCTTGATGCGCTCCTCTTCCTGCGCCACGGATTTCTCCACCACGATGCGCTCGCGGATCACCCCGGCGATGATCTGGCGCTGTTCTTCCAGGGCTTTTTCCTTTTCGATGCGCTGCAGCTCGACTTCACGTTCCCGGGCCACCTGCTCCAGGGCCTTGGCGCGGGCCACCTTCTCGACTTCGATCACCACCGCGCGCTGACGGTTCTGCTGCGCCACTTCCACTTCGCGTTGGCGGTTCTCTTCGCGGATCTCGATGGTTTCCTGGGTCTGGATGCGGGCCTGCTCGGAACGCAGGCGCTCTTCCTCCTGAACCTTCTTGGTTTCGGCCTGTTCGCGCGCCTGGATGGTTTCGATCTCGCGCTTCTGGCGCGCCTCGGCGTCGGCCTGCTGGCGCTCCAGCGCCAGGGTCGCCTCGCGCGTCTCGACGTTCTTCTTCTTCATCGCCAGCTCTTCGTTGCGCTCGAGCTCGTTGGTGATGACGTTCTGCGCGGCGGTCAGCTCGGTGATCTTGCGGATGCCCTCGGCATCGAGGATGTTGTTGGGATCGAGCGAGGACTTCGGCGTCTGCTCCAGGTAGTCGATCGCCACGTCTTCCAGCACGTAGCCGTTCAGATCGTTGCCGATCACTTCCACGATGCGGTCGCGGAATTCCTGGCGGTTCTCGAACAGCTTGACGAAGTCGATCTTCTTGCCGACCGTCTTCAGCGCCTCGGAGAACTTGGCATTGAACAGTTCGTTCACCGCGCCCTTTTCCGAGGCGCGATCCACGCCGATCGCCTTGGCCACTTTCAGCACGTCCTGCTGGGTCTCATTGACGCGCAGGTAGAACGCCACCGTGATGTCGGCGCGCATATTGTCCTGGCAGATCAGCCCATCCTTGCCGCGCCGGTCGACCTCCAGCGTGATCAGGGAGATCTTCATGAACTCCTTCTTGTAGACCACCGGGTACACCAGGGCGCCGGTGAAGTGCACCTTGGGAGTGGAAGACAGGTCGTTGACGATCAGCGCGGTGCCCTGCGGGACCTTGATGTAGAAGGCCTTGAACAGGGCGAACAGGCCCACGATCACGACGACAACAACGCCAAGTCCGATCAGGAACGGCATCAGGAAGGCAAGATCCATGGCAAACACTCCGAGGCGATGGACGAACAGTGGCGGCGGCGCCCTGCGGCGATGCCGTGAAGCAGGAAGTGAAACGGGTCAGGCGGCGTGCTTGGCGATCACGCGGTAGGCATTCTGCAGCGTCAGGTATTCCACTAGTACCACTTCGTCACCGCGTGAGAATTGGCCAGGGTCAGCGCGGACCTGCAGGACCAGTCCTGCACCGCCGTCCTCCAGATTCGCGGTTCCCTGCGAATCGGTGACATGAGGGCTGCGCACGATGGCGATCTTGCCGAGCAGGGATTCGCTGTCGGTGGGCTTGAGCTTGGCAAATAACGGTGACAGCGGGCGCAGTGCCAGGCCGGTGATCGGCATGGCAACAACAACAGCGCCCAACAGCAGGCCGGAACCGAGGGCATAGCGCATCACTCCGGTGCCCAGGTGCTGCAGCAGGAACAGGTCGACGAAGTAGGTGAGCAGCCAGCCAAAAAATATGAAGCCGGTAGCGATCAAGGTCACCGGCACCCCATCCAGGCCCCATTTCATCAGCAGGCCGGCAACACCGCCAACATCCAGATCCATACCGTCCGGCATGGGCGCGAAATTCAGGATCTCCAGATCGATCAGGCCGATCATGGCCATCATCCAATAGATCACCGCCACCGCCAGCAGAACGCTGAAAACCACGGTGGGAAATGAAAGCGCGATTTGCAGGAACTCGTCCATGGTTCGAAGGCCCCCCGACGGCGTCTTTACGTTCCGAGACAGCTGGAAGGATAGGCAATAGCGGCGCCGCGCGCCATGTCCCGGAGGGCAGGCTTGGTTTTCGGCTCGCCTGCCCCAAGAGATTTCGGTTACCCGTGGCTGAAACTGACTACCCATCCTCCGTTCGCACTGAGCGTAGCTGGCCGCAGGCCGGCGAAGTCGAAGTGCCTACCGCGTGTCCTTCGACTTCGGCCCCGCGGGCCTACGCTCAGGACGAACGGGTGTGGTTGGGCGGATGGGTGGTGCTGTCTGAGTCAATCTCTCCATGCCGTTCGCACTGAGCTTGGCTGGCCGCAGGCCGGCGAAGTCGAAGTGCCTGCCACGGGTCCTTCGACTTCGACCCCGCGGGCCTACGCTCAGGACGAACGGGCTGGCGAACAGGTGACGCCCCGCCGTTGTCTCGATACCATCGACCAAACCTCAACAAAGCCCTCGATAGCCCCATGTCAGAAAGCCGCGACTACCTCGAGATGTCCTTCAAGTCGATCGAGTATTTCGCCAAGGACGGACGCCTGCATGCGCACGAGCTGGAGCAGCTCTACGCGCTGGCAATGCGCGATGGCAAGCTCGATGCCAATGAGGTGCGGGTGCTGAAGTCGGTGATCGATCGCATCCGCCCGGAGGAACTCGACGACGCGATGAAGGTGACGCTCGGTGAGATTACGCGCCGGCTCGGCAAGCCGGGCGGCTGAGCCCGCCCAACAAGGGCGCGCTGCCACCGACGGTGGCGTGCGCGTTTGGCCATGCCTTGCGACCAGCCTGCTCGCTGCCGCGCTGGTACTCGGCAGTGGATGCCAGGAAGTCCAGGCGCCGATCACCCTGGTCTCCGGCACGGCGCTGAGCACGCCGCGCGAGATTCCGGACTTCACGCTCGACGCCGGTGCGCCACAGCCGCTGACCCGCGCCGCGTTCGTCGGTCACTGGACCCTGCTGTCGATCGGCTTTACCCATTGCCCGGATGTGTGTCCGCAGACGCTGTCGCAACTCGCGGCCGTGCTTGCCCGGCTGGACGGCGCCGGTCCGTCCCTGCAAACGGTCTTCGTCAGCGTCGATCCGCAGCGCGACGCGAGCCCGCAGTTGGGCGAGTACGTTGCCTATTTCAATCCCCGTTTTATCGCCGCCACCGGCGCCAAAGCGGAGCTGGACCGGCTCTGCGAGAGCCTCGGTTTCGCCTACGTGCAGGTGCCAGATCGCGATGGCCGTTACAGCGTCGACCACTCCACCGCGGTGGCATTGATCGACCCGCAGGCGCGCGTCGCCGGTTATTTCACCCAGCCCTTGCAGATTCAGGCGATGGTTGACGATCTGCGCGCGTTGCCGCGCGCCGCGCGGTGACCGTCCGCGCTTCTGCTTGGGAGGCACTGATCAGAGTTGCTCTAAAGCATGAGCTTCACTGATCAGAAGCGCGATGCAGTGAGCGCAACGTCGGAATCGCCCCATGCCTGCGCGAAGCGTCGCTCCACGTCCGCCGCTTCGGCTTCGCGACCCTGCGCTTGCAAGGCCAGCGCCAGACCTTTGAGCGACCAGCCATTCTCAGGATTGCGTCGCAGTTCGGCGAGGTATTCGCGTTCTGCGTCACTGGCCTGTTTGGCATCGAGCAACACCGCGCCGAGGATCTGTCGAACCGGCTGATGCCAGCCCGGCGGTTCGTCATAGGGAATCGCCTCCTCGAGCACCACTGCCTCGCGCAGCATGCTGATCGATGCCTCGAAGTCGTTCTGCGCGGCGGCAAGCTCGGCCGCCACGACGCGTTCTGCCACGCCGACGGCAAGGCTCAAGGGGTAGCGATCAAAGGCCATCATCGACTTCAGCGCAGGGTCACTGGACAAGGTGATCAGGCTCTCGTGATGGCTGCTGGCTTCATCCGGGCGCCCCGTACGCAGTGCCGCTATGGCCTGCGCGTAGTGCCACATCGCATTCATCAGTGGCAGGTCTGCGGCCGGTTGCGGCGTACCGGCGACCTCCTGCCAGCGGCCGAATCGCACGCGGGCAAACATCGGTGTCATGGCGAAGTTCTGCATCGCCTCAAGCCCGGGGGCTCGCATCAGTTCCGGATTGCTGGTGCGCTCGGCGGTTGCCTCGGCAGCTGCCAGCGCGGTGGCGCTGTCGCCGATCATGCTGGACGCGAACCACAGGAAGTGGTGGTTGTGTGGCACATAGCCGAGCGGATAGACGCCGGGAGCAGGCCGGCAGGCGGCGAGGTAGGCATCGTCGGCCTTGATCGCATCGCGATTCACTGCCGCGGCATCGCGCCAGCGACCGACGCGCGCATAGATATGCGCCGGCATGTGCACCAGGTGACCGGAGCCGGGAAACAGGCCGCGCAAGGTATCGGCCGCGGCGACGCCGCGCTCGGGCTCGGCCGAGGCTTCGACCGCGTGCACGTAGAGATGCAGGGCCCCGGCATGCTTTGGCGCGCTGCGCATCACCGATTCCAGGATCGCGACGATCTGCGCGGTCTCGCCCTTGGGCGATCCGTCCGCGTTCCAGAAGTCCCAGGGCTGCAGATTCATCAGCGACTCGGCGTGCAGGGTCGCCGCGTCGACGTCTTCCGGGAAACGCCGCGACATATCGCCCATCGCCGCGGCATAGGCCTGGTCGAGTGGTTTGCGGTCGGTTGGCGGATCGGCGGCATAGCGCGTCGCCAGCGCGGCGATATAGGCCTGTTCGCGCTCGCTGGCCTTGGGCGCCAGGGCCTGCGCCTTCTGCACGCGTTCGAGCGCGGCGCCATTGCGCGCCGGATCCATCGCCGCGTTGACATGCGGGCCGAGCACCAGGGCCGCGCCCCACCAGCACATCGCGCAGTCCGGATCGAGTTCCGCCGCCTTCAGGAAGGAGCGCTCCGCCGCGTCGTGGTTGAAGCCGTAAGTCAGCATCAGGCCCTGATCGAACCAGCGCTGGGCCTGCGCCTGGCTGGTGCTGATCGGCATGCGGTAATCGCCCAGCCCATCCAGCAGGGTGGCGCCGGGTGGCGCCAGGTCCGGCAGCGCGGCAGGTGCTGGTTTGGCGACGGTATTCTCGGGCGGCTTGGCCCGGTCGCAGGATGTGCTCGCCAGGACAGCGGCAGCGAGCAGGATCGACACGGTGGCGATGCGGTTCATTGCGCTCTCCTTCGGCCTGGATGTGGCTTCCTGATACGCCCGGAAACGGCGCCTGTCAACCGCGCGGCGGGCGGTTCGACCCGCGTCGCGGGCGAGACGCAGCGAGGCACGCGACTGTTGGCCGGCGCGTGTCGTTTCCGAGCCCGGATCAGGCTTCCCGCAGTCGCGGATCCAGCGCCGCGCGCAGCGCATCAATCAGCGCATTGATCAGCACGATGGCAATGCCGATCGCCAGCACCACGCCCAGCACCAGGGTGTAATCACGATTCAGTGCACCCTGCACGAAACTGCGGCCGATGCCGGGAATGCCGAAGATCTGCTCGACCACGGCCGAGCCGGTGACAACATTGATCAGGGCCGGCGACAGCCAGGCGACGATCGGCAGCAGGGCTGGCTTCAGCGCATGCGCCAGCAGAACGCGTGCCGCCGAAAGCCCGCGTGCCCGCGCGGCGCGGATGTAATCCTGCCCCAGCACGTCCAGCAGGCTGGCGCGGGTAAGCCTCGCGCAGGCCGCAAGATTCGGCAGCGACAAGGCGATCACCGGCAGAACGAATTCGCGCCAGCCGCCCCAACCGCCTGCGGGCAGCCAGCCCAGTGCCAGCGCGAACAACAGGATCAGCAGCGGCGCCGCAACGAACTTCGGCACCGCCAAGCCAAGCCCAGCCAGCAGCATCAGGCCGCGATCCCACAGCCGGCCTTCGTGCAGCGCAGCCCACACGCCCAGCGGAATGCCGATCAGCAGCGACAGCAGCAGTGCGAGGCCGCCAAGCACTGCGGATACCTTCAGGCCTGACCAGACCAGCTCCGACACGCGATAGTCGGGATACTGGAACGATGGCCCCAGGTCGCCGTGCGCCACATCGGCGAGATAGCCAAAGTACTGCGCAGCGAGTGGCTGATCCAGGCGGTAATGCGTTTCCAGCGAGGCGATGACTTCCGGCGGCGCCGCCTTCTCACTGTCGAAGGGACCGCCCGGTGCGGCGCGCAGCAGGAAGAAACACAAGGTGACCAGCAGCAGCACGGTGACAAAGGCTTCCAGCACGCGTGCCGCGAAACGGCGAGCCGGCGATGCCAGCGCATTCATGGCGCCTCCCCGGTTTTCCAGCGCAGCCAGCGGCTGGGATGGCGATCGAGCAGGTTGGGCTCGAAGCCCTCCAGGCGTGGATCCACCAGATGCTTCGAGGTATAGATGTAGAGCGGCAGGATGGCGTGCGCCGCAAGCAGGCGCGCCTCGGCCTGTTGCAGCAGCGCATCGCGCTGCGCGGCGTCGGACTCGGCGGTCGCCTGCTGCAACAAGGCATCGAAGTGTGGGTCGCGCAGCCCGCTCCAGTTCTGCGGGCTGCGGCTGTCGAACAGCGACAAGAAATTCATCGGGTCGTCGTAGTCGGCGATCCAGCCGCCGCGGAACACTTCGGTCACCACGCGTTGCGCGCGGTTTTGCACGAACACCTTCCACTCTTCATTGCGCAGGCGGGTTTGCACGCCCAGGGTCTGGCGCCACATCGCCGCAACCGCCAGCGCCATGCGGCGGTGCGATGTCGAGGTGTTGTAGCGCAGCTCCAGCTGCAGAGGCCGCCCCGTTCCATGCCCGGCCTCGGCATAGCGCCGTCGCGCCAGGGCTTCGCGTTCGGCCTGGCTCCAGTCGGCCCAGGGCAGGCGCGCCGGTTGATAGTCGCCGATGCCGGGTGGTACCAGCGCATAGGCCGCAGTTTCGCCCATGCCGGTGACGTGCTGCACCAGGATTGCGCGGTCCACCGCCAGCGAGAGTGCTTCGCGCAGCGCCGCGGCCTTGCTGTCGCACGGCAAGGCGTTTGACGGAGTTGCTGAAAAAGGGCAGCGGCCTTCACCCGCCAGCGGACCGCGCTGCAGATTGAAGCCGAAGTAGAAGCTGCCGGTGTAGGGCGACAGGCGCAACGCATCGCCGAAGCGCTCGCGCAGCGAGGCGAGACGCCCGGGCGGCACGGCCTCGCTGATGTGCAGGTCGCGGGCCATGAAGCGCTTGAGCTCGCTCGATGGATCTTCGGTAACGTGGAAGCGCACCGCGCTAATCGCGGGTGCCTCGCGAAAATGCGGATTGATCTGCAGGGTGAGGTGCGCCTGCAGGGTCCAGTCGCGCAGCATGTAGGCGCCATTGCTGACAAGATTGCCAGGCCGCGTGTGCTGGCCGCCGTGCTCGGCCAGGCCCGGCAGGTACACCGGCATGGCCGGCGGCAGGCGCAGCAGTGACAGCAGCGGGGCAGGGCGAATCAGTTCGATCTCGATGGTGCGCTCATCAAGCGCGCGCACGGCCAGGCTTTCAGGCAGGGCTTCGCCGCGTCGAATCGCCGCTGCGCCAGCAATGGGCTCAAACCAGGCCGCCCCGGGTGAGGCGGTGGAAGGCGTCAGCGCACGCTGAAAACTGGCCACGATCTGCCCGGCATCCAGCGGCTCGCCATTCGACCAGCGCAGGTTCTCGCGCAGGGTAAAACGCCAGCGCAGGCCGTCGGCCGAGCTCTGCCAGGACTCCGCCATGCCCGGAATCGCCCGCCCCTGCGCATCATCCGCCACCAGCCCTTCGTACAAATCGCGCAGGATATTGCTGCACGCCACTTCGCTGCAGCGGTGTGCATCGAGAGTCGACGGATCAGGGCCGTTGCCACGCTGCAGGATGGTTTCGGCGTCGGCAGTAGCGCCGCCAACCGCCAGCAGCGCAGCCAGCACGCTTGGCATGGCGAGGGAGCGGGTCACGCCCTCATCGTAGTGCGGCGGTCGGCGATTGGCGAGCCGTGGAGATGCGTCGCGTACGCGTCGAGCCTGGTCACTCCCTGCTGGAGTGCACCCTTGGTGCGACCACAGCGATGCAACGCCCCAACGCCACCACTCCCAAATAATGCCGTTTATCACACCCGGTGATTGAGTGCGGTTCGCGCGGTTGGATGGCTGATCGATACTGGCCCTGGATTCCGAGTGATTGGATGGGGGCAGGCCTTTCTGGCCTGGCTTCAGGGTCGGATTTGGCTCGCCACCAGCGCCAGGAGCACGCGACGCATGAACGAAAGCACGCACGATGGACAGGTTGTCGAGGCCGGGCGCACGCTTGCACAGGCGGTGATCCAGGATCGAATGGAGGTGCTCAAGCGGGGGGCCTCACCCGGCGTAACAATGGCGGCACCTGGCGGGGCAGTCACGCTGGAAGCTCGGTCCGTCGGACCCGCAGGCCGCATCGCCATGGCCGCGGCTCGTCCCCGCGGATACCTGATTGCGGAAGGCGACAGCTGGTTCGACTACCCGCGGTCCGACGTGCTGGATGTACTGGAAGACGACCACGGTTATCGCGTGGAACGTTTGGCACACGGCGGGGACACAGTTGAAGACATGGCATTCAACGAGTCGCAGATCGGCGCACTGGCAAAGCGCTTCGAGCGACTTCTTCAGGACCGCAGGCCGGTCGATGCGGTACTTCTGTCGGGCGGCGGCAACGACATCGCCGGCAACGAGTTCAGCATGTTGTTGGAGCACGCCAGTTCGGGCAAGGCAGCCATCAACGCGGTAATCGCCGAGCAGGTGATCTATGGGCGCATCCGGGACGCCTTCCTTCGGATCATCGGTACTGTGAACGCGATCTCCGAAGCCTACCTGGATCGTCATGTGCCCATCATCCTCCACGGCTATGGCTATCCCGTGGCCGACGGTCGCGGGTTCCTGGGAGGCGCCTGGTTTCTGCCCGGTCCATGGCTTGGCCCAGGCTTCGAACGCAAGGGGATTAGCGATTCGATTGTCCGCCGCCAGGTTATGCGAAGCCTGATGGACGACTTCAACGCAATGCTCTCTGCTCTGACGAGCGTGCCCGATCTCGATGGCGTGGTGAGTTACGTCGACCTTCGCGATCTGCTGTCCGACGACCTGGCGAACTATCGTGACGATTGGGCGAACGAATTGCACCCGACGCAGTCAGGTTTTCGTCGAGTGGCGGCAAGCATCGCAGCCGAAGTTGAACGACGCACCGAAAGCTGATCGCCGCTGCGTCCTGACGAAAGCCTTGCAGTTCTTTCGTCCAGTTCCATCACCCAGACGCTGACTGGACACTGCGATGAAGAAGCGAGCCACTCCGAAAGACAAGCCCGCAAAACCGGTCGTTGCGAAATCGACCGCTGGCAAGGTTTCTGGCAAGGCAGCACCGGCCAAGAAGACAGCGGGAAGGATTGCGCCCAAGCCGTTCAGCGGCGTCAAGGGCTTGCAGAAGCAGGCGATAGTCGAGGCGTTGGCGAGCCAATTGCTCAAAGCCTCCAAAGCCATAGTCCAGACCTTGGCGGTCGCGGGTCGAAAGAGCGACGTGCGTTCGTTGGTGGTCGGGCCGCTCGACATGGCGAGGTTTGGCAAGGACGCGCGACTGGTCCTGAACCTGGATTACCGAATCCTGCCGTCGGGCAAAGTGAGCCTTGAGGATTCCGAGTCTCTGCGTCCGTCGGTACAGGTGCTTGAGGGAGACGATTGGAGCGACCTTCCCGCCCAGGTGACGTCATATCTTGCTGACACTGCGGCCTCGTCTCCGGTGTTCGCGATGTCCGATGTCGATTCTGGCGTTGAGGCCGAGTCCGACGATACCCGCGAATCCATGCCCTTGCCCGCGGTGGCAAAGCTTTGTACCCGTATCGGTACCAGTGCGCCGGCCACGATCGAGCAACTGGTAACCTCCGATGTGGCGGTGGCCGCGTCGATGGATCCGCGCCTTCAGCTGGTGATGCTCAATCGTCGCAGCGGCAAGCACTCCGCCGCGACGTCCTCGACCGGCGAGGGCGAAGTTGCTGTGATCGCGAAAGTCACGGATGCAGATGCTTGGATCGAAACGGATGATGTATTCACGGGTGCCGATCTTGGCCCGGCACCCGACGGCGCACACATAGTGACCGCACGGATTCCGATCCGGCGGATCGCGGAGATTCGGCGCCTGCCCTTCGTCCAGAGTTTGAAAGCCTCGTATCCCGTTCGCGGGCAGCTGAGAGCGACCCTCAGCGCCATGGACGCGTCGTCGCGGGCACTCGGGCCGCGCGATCCTGACGGCGGCGCTGGGGTTGTCATCGGGATAGTGGACTTCGGCGGTGATTTCGCGCACCGCAACTTCCGTCATGTCGATGGTACAACGCGGCTGCTGGCCTTGTGGGATCAGAGCGGTGAGTCCAACGCCGACAGCCCCTTCGGCTACGGTCGCGTCTTCTGGCCAGACCAGATCGACGCGGCACTGTCCACGCCACATCCTCACTCGGCCTTGGGATATCGCCCGGAAGCCCTGGCGCATGGCACGCACGTGATGGACATTGCGGGCGGCAACGGAGAGGGAACGGGATTGCCAGGCCTTGCGCCAAAGGCTGACCTCATCTTCGTGGAAGCGGCTGCGTCCGATGTGGAATGGGAGGGACCGGATGGTGTCGGCCAACACTTCGGCGATTCGGTGCAGATACTGGAAGCGGTACGCTGGATCTTCGATCAGGCGGGTGACCGGCCCTGCGTGGTCAACCTCAGCCTGGGCACGAACGGTGGCCCGCACGACGGAACCTCCCTGGTAGAAATCGGGCTGGACGCGATGTTGGGCGAGGCACCCAATCGAGCCATCGTGGTCTCTGCGGGCAACGCCCAGGAGGACGGCGTGCATGCGATGGACACGATTCCTGCCGAGGGTCAGTACGACCTGCACTGGCGAGTCGATCTGCCAGGCGAATGCGAACTCGAGCTGTGGTACCCGGGCGCGGAGCGATTGACTGCCAGCCTGATCGCCCCGAATGGACAGGAGTTGCTGCAGGTCGCGCCGGGCGATTCCCGATCCTTGACCACGCCGGGTGGCAAACCGGCGGTTTTCGCTGCCAACCGTTTGCATGATCCCAACAACGGCGACAACCTCATCGGGATCTGGCTCTCCGGAGGTTTGCCTGCGGGGCAATGGACACTCAGGCTGACGTCTTCTTCAACGCGGACTGTCGCGTTCCATGCATGGATCGAGCGCAATGACGAGGCGCAGGCGAGCTTCGTCAATCCAACGGTCTCGCACCTGCTGGGCTCGATTTCGACTGGCCGGAACACCCTCGTGGTTGGATCTTTCGATGCGCACAAGAAGGCCTTGCCGATCTCGCGTTTTTCCGGCTCAGGGCCCACCCGCGATGGGCGAGAGAAGCCGGAGCTCTCCGCGCCCGGCCACAATGTGTCGGCAGCCCGCTCGCGAACCCGTACTGGCCTCACCCGAATGTCAGGCACCAGCATGGCAGCGCCGGCCGTTTCCGGACTGGCAGCTCTGGTGCTTGCGAAAGCCGCGCGAGTGGGACAATCGCTCTCGGCGGCTGAGCTTGGAAGGCAGGTGCTCGCCAACCTCGCGAAGCACCCGCAGGTGGCTGCCAACGCCTGGCACCCACAGTTTGGTGCCGGCCTTGCCTCCGGCGACGCCGTCTGAGACTGAATCCTTGCTGGCCGCGGAAATTGCACCTGCGTTCGGGGGCGCGTAACGTGGTGCCTGAGGTGACCTGCATGCCCATTGATCTTGCCCAACTGATCCTGAGTGATAGTGATACGGAGTCCTCGCCGAGGCTTGGCAGCGGGCGTTTTCATGCCGTGCTGCGACTCCATCACGGCGAGTCCGTGCCCGAATATGTGCACGTTCGCAGCAAGATTGCCGAAGAATTGTTAACCATCGATTTTTCCGCAGAGGATCTGGATCGCATCACGAATGATCCACGGGTGATTTCGGTCGCCCTGGCCAAGCCACTGCAGGCGTTCTCCGAAGGCTGAGATTGCTGTTTCACTTCCCGATCCAGGCGGAGGGCATTTCCAGGCGGTGCCCCGGGTAACCGCTTGCCAGCGGCTCGGCGGAAATCAAACCGAGGCACGCAGACGCCGACCAGACCTGATGCGGCAACTGCTCCTGATGTTCGCGCTGGGCCTGAGTCGGGCGTTCGCGGGTTCTGGCTCGCGAAGCGATAAACGGAGAAGATGGACGGAGACAGGGCATCCGCCATGTCGATCTTGTTGTGCTGATCGAATCAAGGCGGGTCAGCCACCACAGTGTACGGCCGGTCGGGACTGGGCCAGTCTTCCTCACGGTAGCGCAGTGCTTCGAGCGCCTCATGCGCTGCGTTCAACTCGTTTTCCAACCCGCAGATACGCTCGACCGCGGCACTCACGGATGCGGCTGCTTCCAGCGCCTTGTCGAGAAGAATTTGCACGTCCGTTGATTGCACGGCATCAACGCGAAATTCGGCATCGCCGTGGCGCAGGCCCGTCAGGCTCCGCACCAACATCGCGACGTCGCGTCCGCAGTTCCAGAAACCGCCGTCCACGCGTCCGATCGTGTCGATATCCACCAGTGTGCCCGGCCAGTCCGGAATCAGGTGGGCCAGGAATTCGAGGCGGTGGACCAGAAACAGGGAGCGGACATCGCCCTCGCTCTTGAGCAGTGTTCTGGCGATTTCATCGAGGAGAGAGCGGATCGTCAAGGAAGCGAAGCTGACCTCGTTGGAAGCCAAGGCCAGCTTGATCAGCGCGTTGCGGGACGCCAACAGTCGCTCGATCTCCTGCCGCTGTTCCGACCATCGTTTGGCCGTCAGCGCGATGGCGGCGCGACCCGCCGCGTCTGGCTGACGCCACTTGGCCAAGCCTGACCCTTCCGGTTCGACAAGCGCCGCCATTCGCGCGTCGATTCGATCGCGACGGGACTCAAGCGCTTCCATCGCCTCTTCGTCGCCTTCTGCGGCTTGGCGAGCCTCCTTCTCCAGATGCATCAGGTGGTAGTGAACTTCATGAAGTCCGGCGTCCTGATCGCTGCCAGGTGAGCAGGCAAGCAAGGCGAGACACAGCAGGCAGGTCACGAGGCGACGGACGCCAGGCACTGACACTTCCAACTTCATGGCGTGGTGCTCCGTTCCGCATTCGAAGTTGAAGCAATGAGGCGCTCCACGCCAGCATCGACGGACTCGCGCGAGTCATGCATGGCGGGCATCCAGGGCGCCGAGTCCAGGATCGTGCCGATCAGGGGCACGATCTGTCGGTGTTCGGCCAGCACCTCAGCCAGGGCGGCTCGCGACCTGGGTCCGCTGATCTGCCGCAGCCCGCGCTCTTCGTCGCCGCTTTCCAGTGCCGGCAGCAGCATGCCGAGGATGGTCCAGCTTCGCTCCAGTCCCCAGTGGTGGCCGTCGGTTCCACGGATCTCGCCGGTGCGAATGTCGACGAAGTAGGCGGTCAGCGACTTTGCCATTCTGGCGAGTTCCATGGCCGCGAAGATCTGCCGTGGTTCACCCTGCTCGTGCAGCAGTTGATTGACCAATTCATGCGACGAGTATTCGAGCCGTTGCAGGGCTTTCGTCGCCGTATCGCAGGCAGCCGCGAGGGCGATCAGGTCGGACCTCCTGGCCAGCAGAGCGTCGACATGCAATCGAACAGCCTTCCATTGCAGCTCAAGGTCAGCAGGGCCCATGGCGGGGAATGACTTTGCCAACGCCCATTGCAGATCATCGGCATCGGGCGACCGCACCTGGCCAGCGAGCAACGACTCTATCCGCTCGCGCCGCAAGGGCAGCGCTCGCAGGGCTGCCTCATCGCCAAGGCTTGCGTCGTGCACTTCCTGCTTCAGACGCAACAACTGGTAGCGCAGTTCGCCGATCTCGGGACTTCGGTCGGGGTGCGGTGCACAGCCTGTCAGCGACAAGCCAAGCAAAAACCAGAGCATGTTGGCCAGATTGGCGCGCGCGAGCGTGTACAGGGGCGGCAGTTCGACGACTGGCGTACGCGAAAGTCCGTTCCTGTCAGTCATGCAATTCGTGCCTCCAATATCGCTTGGGCGGACCAGGGCGCTGGGCGCGCTACCGCACAGATGCGGCCCGCATGTCAGTCCATGATTTGTCGACGATGCCGCTGGTGGGTGCAGTGTCGCCGCCGTACCCGGAGACCGCAATGCGCAAAGTTTTGCTCATTCCGCTGTTGATTCTCATCCCGCTTTCCGGAGTGCAGGCGCTGTCGAGCAGTGGCACCACGCCGGGCGCCAGCGTGCTGCATGGCGGGCTGGCTCGATGGAGCAGCGCTGAGGTGCAGGAGTGCGATATCCACGACCAGAACACCAATGCTGTCGCCATTCTCGGTGACCCAGCGCGACTTGCGAGCATCGGTGAGACAGCACCGCAACGGCCGTCTGCGGAAGTCGGTGTGCTCAAGTCCGAAGCCGAGCGCGTCGCAGCCCAGGACGTTTGCGACAACGAGTGAGAGCACGGGGAGACATCCTCGAATCGGCTCACGACACCTTTTGCAGAACGCAATCAATTGAGTTTCCGGGAGACACACAGTGAACAAACCACCCAAGAAGCGCGCCGACTTCAGTCGCGTAAGCTCAACCGTCAGCAGCACTGAGAAGACCAAGGCGGATTTTGGCAATGTCCGCGCCAGCGTGAACTCCACTGAGTTCACGACGGACCGCATAGAGACGCCCCATCGGACCTACACGGTTGTCAGCGGCGACTCGCTGTCACGCATCGCCTTGCAGGTGTACGGCAAGGCGAGCCGCTGGCCGGCGATTTTCGAGGCCAACCGCGATCAGCTAAGCGACCCTGACCGGATCCAGCCCGGACAGGTGCTGAAACTGCCTGACATCGACGACCAGTCCGACGTCTGATCACCCCACCTGCCGGAGATGCATCCATGAATCGCACTGCCCTGTATCACGCAAGCGCCATCGCCCTGACCGCCACCCTCGCCTTGGCCGGTTGCGGCAAGAAGGACGCGGAGCCGTTGCCGACGCCGACCACCACTCGGCCTGCGACCACGCCTGCGCCGGCTCCTCCCGCTTTAGCGGCCACCGCAACTGTCACTGCGGTGAGCGTCGGCAACAGCGTGGGTCCAGATGGCTCGGTCTCGGCCGTCGGCACCACGTTCGCCACCACGGACACCATCACGGCCTCGGTCAAGACGGAGACCTCAAATCCGAGTGCGAACGTGTCCGGATCACTGGGCGCGCGCTGGCTGTTCGAGGACGGCCAGGTCGTGAATCTCGAATCGAAGTCCTTCACCTTCACCGGCCCGGGCACGACGAACTTCCAGATCAGCAAGCCCGACGGCTGGCCGGTTGGGCGCTATTCGCTGGAAGTGTCCTTGAACGGCGCTGTCGTGAAGACCACCCAGTTCGATATCCGGTAAGCCCGCACGAAACCCGGGGATGCGGCTGCCGTATGAACGGCTTGCGCCGGGGCGGTTGATCGCGCGTGCGAGCCACTGGCTCGCATAGCGCGAGGGGCCGTCGCGTGTTCATTGGCCGGCTGTCGTTGACGTCTGAATTCGGCGACATCCGCCGGACGTCTGACGACGTGAACACTCTCAGCCTTTCAATCCAGCGCTCGGTTTGCCCCTTGCGACTCCACCGACGGAAAAAGGGGCTTCGAGCAGCAAGGCGGTTTCGTCGACCTGCAGCCGCTGTGGATTGCGGAAACTGGTTCGGGTGACTGCCTCAAACGGCAAGGGTTGATGCTTCTTCAAGCCGCCCTGAACACCAGGCGCCGCCTTGCAATTTCCTAACACTTTGAACACCAGGTCGCCCGTATCCTGCGGCGCCGGTGAGTCGTGTCCGCGACTTGCCACCAAGCACGATGACCCGGAATGCCCAGAAAGCTGACGACCACCATGCGCCCGATGGCTCTTGTCCTGCTGTTGTCCTGTCTGCTGCCCGGGATCTTGGCCGCGGATACGCCGGGGCAATCACTGCCCAGCGAACGCGAACCCTTGCAGACGACCGTACTGGATGAGGTGCTGGTCACCGGCGATCAGCCCGGGCCGGGGCTGTGGCGGATCAGCCGTGGCGAAAATACGATGTGGCTGTTGGGCAACCAGTCACCTCTGCCGCGCCGGATGCGCTGGCGCTCGGATGAGGTGCTGGCCTTGGTTGCTTCGTCGCAGCTCGTGTTGGCATCCCCCACGCTGACCTTCGGTAGCGACATCGGACGCATCCGGGGTCTGCTGCTGGTGCCGGCCTTGCTCGGCGCGCGCCGTAACCCGGACCAGGCCAGCCTCGCCGAGGTGCTGCCGGAGGAAACCTATCAACGCTGGAGCGCTCTCAAGCGGCGCTATCTGCCGCGCAATCGCGGCGTAGAGAAGTGGCGGCCGCTGTTCGCTGCGCAAAAACTGTACGAAGCCGCGGTGGAGGATTCCGGTCTGCGCTTTGACAATATCGTCTGGCCGCTGGTGGAGAAGGCCGCCAAGCGCGCGCGGGTCGAAGTCATCGTGCCCGCGGTGAGCGTGCGCATCGAAGCGCCACGCGCTGCGATCAAGGATTTCGCAAAGACCTCGCTGGATGACCTTGCCTGCCTGGAGCTGACCCTGGAGCGCCTCGAAACCGACCTCGAATCAATGCGCGATCGCGCCAATGCCTGGGCCGTTGGCGATGTGGCTTTGCTGCGCGATCTGCCGTTCATCGACCAGGGGCCGGCCTGCATCGATGCGGTGCTGCAATCCAGTGTGCTGAGCGAGCGCGGTTTTGCCGATCTGCCGCAGCAGGCAAAGACCGTCTGGCTGGAAGCCGCCGAGAAAGCTCTGGAGGAGAACTCGCAGACGTTTGCCGTGCTGCCGATGCGCCTGGTGCTGGGCGATGATGGATTTGTCGCTGCCTTGCGCGAGCGCGGGTACCACGTTGAAGCGCCGCTCTGATCGCGGCAGGCCATTGGGTGCCGATCAGCGCTTCAGCATGTCTCTCAGGCTTGCAAACGGGTTGGATGTGGCAGGTGCGTCTTTCGCCGCCGAGCCCAGGCCACCCACTTCGATCTGACGCTGGTGCTCGTTGTCGTGGCAGTACACGCACAGCAGTTCCCAGTTGCTGCCGTCGCTTGGGTTGTCATCGTGGTTGTGATTGCGATGGTGCACGGTGAGTTCGCGCAGGTTGACGCGGGTGAATTCGCGCGCGCAGCGCCCGCAGATCCACGGGTAAAGCTTCAGGGCCTGCTCACGGTAGCCCTTGTCGCGCTCCGCCGCGGCGCGATGCGCTTTGGCCACGATCTGGTCGAGTTTGGCGGAATCCGGAGTCTTGGGTCGGCCGGTCATGGGGTGTCCTGGATGTGTCAAATGGATGGCAACCGTCGTCGCGCCCGCAGGTGACAGCGTTCAGGTCGCCCGGGCAGGCGCCTGACGGGTAGTATTCGCGGCCACGCCCACTTCCGCAACGCGTAGCGCATGTCCGTGCCTGTCGATACCGATACCGCCGGTTCAACGGCTTTCCCCAGCGTGGAGACATCTGCCTGGCAGCTTTCGGTTGCGCCAATGATGGATTGGACCGACCGCCATTGCCGCATGTTTCATCGCGCACTGGCGCCGCGGGCGCGGCTTTACACCGAGATGGTGCATGCGCAGGCCGTGCTGCACGGCGATCGCGAGCGCCTGCTTGGCTTTGATCCGGTCGAACATCCGCTGGCGCTGCAGCTGGGTGGCAGCGAGCCGGTCGAACTGGCGCAGGCCGCGCGCATCGGTGCCGACTGGGGCTATGGCGAGATCAATCTCAATGTCGGCTGTCCCTCCGACCGGGTGCAGGCCGGGCGCTTCGGCGCCTGCCTGATGCGGGAATCGGGCCTGGTTGCCGATTGTGTGGCCGCGATGTGCGCCGCGGTGAGCATTCCGGTAACCGTGAAGTGTCGCCTGGGCGTGGATGAAGATGCCGACTACGACGTGCTGCGCGCGTTTGTCGATCCCGTGGCCGCCGCAGGCTGCGGCATCTTCGTGGTGCATGCGCGCAAGGCCTGGCTGCAGGGCCTGTCGCCTAAGGAAAACCGCGAGGTGCCGCCGCTTCGCTATGAGTGGGTGCATAGACTGAAGGCAGAGCGACCTGATCTGGTGGTGGTGATCAACGGAGGTCTGCTCAGCCTGGCGCAGGTGCAGGCGCAACTGGCGCATGTTGATGGCGTGATGCTGGGACGGCTGGCCTACCACGAGCCCTATGCGCTGCACTGCATCGCACACGCGCTTTACTCGTCAGGCGCTGAACCGCAGCCGCGCGCCGAGCTATTGCGATCGCTTGAACCCTATGTGCAGGCCATGCTGTCGCGCGGCGACGCGTTGAAACATTTCAGTCGCCATATCCTGGGCCTGTTTCATGGCGAGCCAGGCGGGCGGCGTTATCGCCAGATCCTCAGCGAAGGCGCACATCGCGCCGGCGCAGGTTGGGAACTGATCGAACGCGCGCTGGCTGCGGTGGAGTCGGTCGCAGGGGAGCGCGCCGCATGATCATCGACAGTGCGAGTGGCTGGCGCAGTTGTGCGCTGGCGAACAGCCTGCCTGGTGGTCGCGCCAGTACGCCCAAAGCGGTGTTCCTGGTGACACCCGAAGGCTTTTCCCTGGCTGAGCAATCGGCGCAGGACAACCGTTACATGGCGATGCAGCAGGGCGTTTCGAGCGAACGTGCGCTGGCCCAGCACCGCGCCCTGCAGCGCGCGTTGGCGTCTGAACGCCCTGCGCTGACTTTCCCCGGCGATCCTCAGACCCCCGATGCGGTGTTCCCCAACAACGCGTTCGCCACCGCGCCCGGACGCCTGGTGCTGGGGCACATGCGGCATCCGGTTCGTCAGCGCGAATCCGAGCGCCGCGACGTGCGCGACTTCTTCAGCGACGTGCTGGACTACGTCACGCACGACCTGCGCGAGCAGCCAGGCATCTGCGAACTGACCGGCTCGCTGGTCATCGAGCGCGGTCGCGGTATTGGTTACTGCGGACTGTCCGAACGTTGCGATGCGCTGGGTGCCGCCGCCATGTACGACGCCTTCGACCTGCGCGCCAGTTTCGTGTTCGAACTGGCCAAGGGCGAGTACCACACCAATGTTGTCATGAGCGTGCTGGCTGGGCGGGCCGTGGTGTTGTGTCCGGATGGATTCGCCGATGCGGCAGTGGTTGACGCCATCGCGGCCGATTTCGCGCCGCATGTGGTGATGCTGTCGGCCGCCGAGAAGCATGCCTTTGCCGGCAACTGCATTGCGATATCCGATTCGTCGGTCTGGATGAGCGAGGCGGCTGCTGATGGTCTGGAGCCTTCGAGTCGAGTTGCGTTCGAGCGCGCCGGATTCCAGATCCGCAGCGTGGCGCTGGATGAGATCGAGAAGGCCGGTGGTTCGCTCAGGTGTTGTGTGGGGGAGATCTACTGATTCCGGGCACTGTGCCGATCTTTCGGCACTGCTGACTCGCCCAGAAGGGACAAAGCTCCTGCGGCGCTGCTGTTCTCCGCTGTCGGAGGGGCAGCCTGGGTTTGAAGTTGGAGGGCGGATCTTGATCCGCCAGTGCGGGGTGGTCGGTTTGCTGTTCCGACATCAACCGCAACTGCAACTACAGCCGCAACTGCAACTGCAACCTCAGCATCAAGATCAAGATCAAGATCAAACGCTTTCGCGCCCCTACGGGGCCACGAGTCACTTTCTCTTGCTTGTCCAAGAGAAAGTAACCAAAGAGAAGGACACCCCAGTCTCGCGCCGCGCGGGTGAAGCTCGCGCGGTCCCCTGCGCTGCTCGCCATGACCGGGCCGGCGCGAACTCGGCCATCCATGGCCTCGGACATGCGCGCCTTTCCCCCGGCCCTGGCTCCGCTGCTCGGCACGAGCCGATGGGGACCCAAGAGCCAACAGCAGCAGCCAAAGCAACAGCCAAAGCAACAGCCAAAGCCAAAGCCACAGCCAAAGCCACAGCACAGCCACAGCGGGCTTTGTCCCGGATCCAACTGCGACGTGGCGAGCGCAGCGATGCCACGCACTTCAACAAAGCGAGTGAAGCCGCGGCATTGATCGAAGCATGCAATTGCTCTTTGCTCTTTGCTCTTTGCCGTTGGCTCTGAATCCCCGTTCATTTTCCGCCGAGTAGCGGAAGAATCTGGCGGGGAAAGGCGCGCATGTCCGAGGCCATGGATGGCCGAGTTCGCGCCGGCCGGCGGATTCTGAGCAACGCAGGGCACCCCGCGCGCTCTTTGCGCGGGGCGGGAAATCCGGGGTGCCCTTCTCTTTATCTCTTGCCAACCCGCTACGCTGCGGGTCGAGAGCGCCGGCGTGCGTGCCCGTTTCTCTTGTGGTCTTTCGACCGTTACCCAGCAAGGCGCCGCACGCCGGTTGCTCACGTCTTCGCCCGAACAGTTGCCCGACTAT
>JBBSJP010000016.1:0-94985 GCA_038257155.1 Lysobacterales bacterium
AAAAACAAAACCCCGGCGGACCGAGGTTTTATCCTTGAAGCTGGAGCGGGAAACGAGACTCGAACTCGCGACCCCGACCTTGGCAAGGTCGTGCTCTACCAACTGAGCTATTCCCGCGTGAGGCCGGCCATATTAGCGTCTTGGCTGCTGGTGTCAATAGCGTGGGGCGGGATCTTCATCAACAAAGCAGCAGCCGCGCGGGTGCGCGGCCCTCCAACAGCGCGGCTCTGGCTTGGGGAGGGCGCTGCTCCTGCGGCGCTGCTTTTCAGCAGCCGCGCGCGAGTGCGGTCCTCCCAGATCAAGCGCAATGCTCCCGCTAAAGCAACAGCTCGCCAATCGAGTAGCGGCCGGGAATCTGTCCGGCCAGTCGCACGGCGGCCTCCAGCGCGCCGCGCGCGAAGACGGCGCGGTCGGTTGCCTGGTGCGACAGTTCGAGCCGCTCTCCTGCGCCGGTGAACTGCACCACGTGCTCGCCGACGATGTCGCCGGCGCGCAGGCTGTGCATGATCGGGCCTTCGCCACGCTGCGACTCGATCACCTGGCCCAGATGCAAGGCCGTGCCTGACGGCGCGTCGAGCTTGCGTGCGTGGTGCGTCTCGATCAGATCGCAATCCCAGCCATGCAACATCGCGGCACTGCGACGCACCAGCTCGGTGAGTACCGCAACCCCAAGACTGAAGTTGGCGGCCCACAACAACGGTATGCGTTGCGCCGCGCTATCGAACGCAGCCCAATGGAAATCATCCAGGCCTGTGCTGCCCGATACCAGGGCACAGCGGCGTCGCAGGCAGAATTCCAGCGCCGCTTCGGTGCCGGCCGGGCGGCTGAAATCGATCACGACATCGACCTCGCCCACATCGTTCACATCCCTCACGCTGACGCGCTGTGCTGCATGCAATCCGGGCGCCGGAAGCGCGCGCGATGAAACCCCAGCCACCAACTCGCAGCGCGCATCGGCATCGATCAGGGGCAGCAGTTGCTGCCCCATGCGTCCGGTTGCGCCGAACAACAGAATCCGTGTGCTATTGGCCATAACGCGAGCCTAATGCCTCGGGCGCGGGATCGCCAGCGTCCGGCCCGGCCAGCCCGGCTCAGGTGAACATGCTTGCCAGCTGGACGCGGTAACGCTGCGCTACCGATTCGCGCAAGTTGTGCCGGCCCTGCTCGACCAGACGGCAGCCAGCAACGTAGACCTCTTTCACGCAGGGGCGCTGGGAGGCGAACAGCCAGCCATCCAGCAGCATGTCCTGCGGCAGGCCAGCGAACTCCAGCGCATCGCCGTCAAGCACAACCCAGTCGGCGCGCTGACCCGCAGCGATTTCGCCCAGCACGACCCCGCTTGAACTAGCAGCCGATGCCATGCAGGACTGCAACAGACCCATGGCGGTGCTGGGATGCTGCGCCGTGGCACCAAGGTTGCGGGCGCGATGCAGCAGACGTTGGCCATACTCTAGCCAACGCAGCTCCTCCACAGGTGACACTGACACGTGGCTGTCCGAGCCAATCCCCCAGCGCCCGCCAGCAACCTGGTATTCGGGCAGGGGAAAGAATCCGTCGCCAAGATTGCCCTCGGTGGTGGGGCATAGCGCTACCACCGCTCCACTGCGCGCCAGCGCGTCGCGCTCATCGGCAAGCAGATGGGTCGCGTGGACCAGGGTCCAGTTCGGACCGACCGGAAAATTCTGCAACAGCCATTGCACGGGACGCGCACCCCGCAGTGCCAGACACTCGTCCACTTCGCCCGTCTGTTCTGCGATGTGGATATGAATTGGCATGCCCGGATCGTCGGCCAGGTCATGCAACACCTCGCGCATCGCGCTTTCGTCAACCGCCCTCAGGCTGTGAAAGGCGATACCGATGCGCAGACTGTCATCCTGCTGCGTCCGCAGGCTTCGCACCAGGCGAATGTAGGCATCGGTGTCGTGACGAAAACGCAGCTGGCGCGGAGCCAGCGCGCGTCCATCGAAGCCGCCGCGCTGATACAGGGTCGGCAGCAGGGTCAGGCCGATACCAACTTCGCGCGCGGCGGCGATCAGCGCCTGCGACATGGTCGCCGGGTCGGCATAAGGCCGGCCGTCGACATCGTGGTGCAGGTAGTGAAACTCGCAGACCCGCGTGTAACCGGCCTCGAGCATTTCCACATAGAGCTGAGCGGCGATCGCATGCAGTGCATCGGGAGAAACCCGCGCTGCCAGCGCATACATGGTCTCGCGCCAGGTCCAGAAACTGTCCGCGCCCGGTCCACGTCGTTCGGCACGTCCGGCCATGGCGCGCTGGAATGCGTGCGAATGCAGGTTGGCGATGCCCGGCAGCACCCAGCCATCCAGACGCGTGGCGTAATCCGGGCGCGCCAGGGTCGCACGCAAGCGCCCGGCTTCGCCCACACCGAGGTCCACGTCGGCATGCCAGGCTCCGTCCACCCAGGCCTGCGCGGCGATGAAGTGGCGCGGCGTCCCCGCAACCGAATCAGCCGGCGTAGCGCTGTGCGACATAGCGGTCGATCACTCCGAGGAACTCCTGCGCGATGTTTTCGCCGCGCAGGGTCATGGCCTTCTGCCCGTCGATGAAGACCGGCGCGGATGGCGCCTCGCCAGTGCCGGGCAGGGAAATGCCGATGTCGGCATGACGACTTTCACCGGGGCCGTTCACCACGCAGCCCATCACCGCCAGGGAGAGGTTCTCGACCCCGGGATATTTCAGCTTCCACGCCGGCATGCTGGCGCGTACGTGCTGGGTAACCGATTGCGCCAGCTCCTGGAAGAAGCTGCTGGTGGTGCGACCGCAGCCGGGACAGGCAGTAACCATCGGGGTGAAGGCGCGCAGGCCCATGGTCTGCAGCAGTTCCTGCGCCACGATCACTTCCTGGGTGCGCGACGCACCCGGCTCGGGGGTCAACGAAATGCGGATGGTGTCGCCGATGCCTTCCTGCAACAGCACCGCCAAGGCCGCCGTCGAGGCCACGATGCCCTTGCTGCCCATACCGGCCTCGGTCAGACCCAGGTGCAGGGCATGGTCGCTGCGCGCAGCAAGACTGCGATACACCGCGATCAGATCCTGAACCCCGCTGACCTTGGCACTAAGCAGGATGCGATCCCGTGCCATGCCCAGTTCCACCGCGCGCGCCGCCGACTCCAGGGCCGAGACCACCAGCGCTTCGCGCAGCACGTGCGCGGCCTCCCAGGGCTCGGCACGGGCGGCGTTCTCGTCCATCAGACGGGTCGCAAGACCCTGGTCAAGCGAGCCCCAGTTGACCCCGATACGCACCGGCTTGGCGTAGCGCAGCGCGGTCTCGATGATGGCGGAGAACTGACTGTCTTTCTTCTTGCCGAAGCCGACGTTGCCCGGATTGATGCGGTACTTGGCCAGCGCCTCCGCGCAGGCGGGTTCGGCGCTGAGCAACTGGTGGCCGTTGTAGTGGAAGTCACCGACGATGGGTACGTGCACGCCCATCATGGCGAGGCGCTCGACGATCTGCGGCACCGCTGCCGCCGCTTCGAGCGTGTTGACCGTCACCCGCACCAGCTCGGAGCCGGCCCGCCACAGTTCGGCTACCTGCTGGGTGGTGGCCTTGATGTCGGCGGTGTCGGTATTGGTCATCGACTGGACGACGATGGGCGCATCGCCACCCACCGTCACCGAACCAATCCGAACCGGTATCGAGATACGGCGCGCAGCTGCCTGCGCTGAAACCATGCCCGAGTTGCTCATTGCAGGTTGACGCGGGTGGCGTTGAGCAACAGATAGTCGCCCGCGTTCTCCAGCAGGTTGACGGCTCCAAGCCGCTCGATCCTGGGTTCGGGATGCTCCAGGCCGATCGGCTCGTTCATCCCGCTGACCTCCAGCTGCAGGGCATCGACGTCCAGCACGCTGGGTGCTACGAAGCACTCAGCGTGCACATCGGCGGGTCGCAAGGGTTGGATCTGGATACCGCGCAGCGGCGCTCGTGTCGCGCCGGTGATGTCGATGCTGCGCAGGCCCACGGCCTCGGCGCGTCGGGCAAGCAGTTCGATACCGGCATCAACGCTGCCATTGTGGTTGTAGCGCAGCCAGCGGATCACGCCGACCATCCAGGTGCGCAATTCGGGATCCGCAGCCGGCGACAAGCCGACCAGCTCGCCGACCCGCGCACGAACACCGACTTCCTTTGCCCAGGTGAGGCGGTAACCGCCCAGACTCTGGTCCAGTACCGTGGCGGGCAGGAGCGGCGAACGCCCCATCTCGCTTCCGCCATGCGCCCAGGCTGCGCGCTCGCCATCGCCACTCTGGTTGGCATTGACCCGCAGGCTGCGCAGGAATGAATCGAAATCGATGCCACCGCACAGGTGGTAATGCAGGCCGGAAAGGCCGATGACGGTATCCAGGCGATGCCCGGCGCCGAGTCGCGAATGCGAGCGCTCCGAGGCATGCCCCCAACCTTGGCGAAGCTTGCGGGCGATCTCCACGCTGATGCGGATCGGCTTGCCGCCACGGAACTTCAGATCGATATCGCCCACCAGGGTGGTTGAAAGCCCCACATCCACGGCGTGGCGCAACGCACCGATGTCGAACCAGTAGATTCCACCGGCCGTTTCGCGCTCTTCACTGACATGGCCCGGGCCGCTGTCATCGACGTAGGGCACGGCGATGGCATCTTCACCGTGGCTCGCGCTCAAGGGCGGGCAATGCAGGGCCATCTTGTAGGTGATGGCCCAGATCTCGTCCTGTTCGCGCTGGCTGAAGCGATAGGGATTGGACACTGCCAGCAACAGCGCATGCAAATAGATCTGGCGCGCAGTTGACTTGCGCCCGCCACCCACCGTAACCGACTTGGTGTGCACCCCCACGCTCTGGGCAAAATCGTGCACTGAATGCAGGCACTCCCAGATTCCCGGCTCGGCCCCGCGATAGAGGCCATACCCATGACGCAGCACGCGCGAACCGAACTCGAGCGAGCGCTGCGCACAGGTCGCAGCGGATCCGCCGCGCAGGAAGGGCACGCGGCCTTCTGGCCAGCAGCATTCGATCAAGGCAAGGCGATACCCAAGCATCAGTGCGCGGAACAGGTTGGCGATCTGATCGGCCTGTGCGCGCCGCGACTCGGGCAGGGGAAAGCTGCTGTTTTGCAGTTGCGATGCCAGATAGCCGATACCCTCCATCAGCACCGGGCGCATCAGCTCCATCAGTTGCAGGCGGCGGGTGCCCTCAAGACGCTGAAGCTGCAGCGCTTCCAGTGCATCGCCCAGCGATCTCAGGGTGGCAGTCTGGTTGGCTCGCGGCAGTGCCTCGACCCAAGCCCTGACGCGTTTCGGGTCGCTCGGAAACGAACTCGACTCCGGCGCGCGGCGCAGCGGCAGGTCGGCAGTCAGGCGGCGAAAAGCAGAGTTCATGCTGTGGGGACGCGGCGCGTGGCCAAGGACCGCATCAGTGTAGTGCCATCCGTGTACTTCTCCCAATCTGCGTGCGATTCCTGGATCGAGGCGCGGCTCGCTCGGCTATGCTTGAGCCTTGAATTCCGTCCATCTCGCGAATGCCCCTTACTGAACCCGTACTCCACGATAAGGCCGCGCTCTCGCCCAGCCAGCTCAATGCCCTCGCGCGCGAGCTGCTGGAAGGTGCCTTTGGCCTGGTCTGGGTGGAAGGTGAGATCAGCAACCTTTCGCGCCCTGCGTCGGGCCATCTCTACTTCAGCCTGAAGGATGCACGCGCCCAGGTGCGCTGCGCGCTGTTCCGTCAGCGCGCCGGCCTGTTGCGCTTCCGACCTGCCGATGGTCAAAAGGTGATCGCGCGGGCGCGTTTGAGCCTTTACGAACCACGCGGCGACTATCAGTTGATCGTGGACAGCCTGGAGCCTGCCGGCGAAGGCGCCCTGCGCCAGGCGTTCGAGGCCCTCAAGCTCAAGCTCGACGCAGAAGGCCTGTTCGCCGCCGAGCGCAAGCGCAGCCTGCCGCGATTTCCGCGCCGCCTGGCCCTGCTCACCTCGCCGCGTGGGGCAGCCGTGCGTGATGTGCTGAGTGTGCTGGCGCGACGCTTTCCACTGCTGCCGGTGGATGTGGTGCCGATCGCGGTGCAAGGTGAAGGCGCCGCGGCAGAGGCGATCGCGGCGTTGCGTGCGGTGAACCGCGCCGCCCGGCACGATCTGATCCTGCTGACCCGCGGTGGCGGTTCGCTGGAAGATCTGCAGTCCTTCAATGACGAAGCCCTGGCACGAGCCATCGTCGCATCGGCAATTCCGGTCATCTCCGCCGTCGGGCACGAGATCGACTTCAGCATCAGCGATTTCGTCGCCGATCTGCGCGCGCCAACACCGTCGGCCGCAGCCGAACTGCTGGTGCCCGAACGCGGTGAACTGTTGCGCACACTGGGCCAGCAGCGCATGCGGCTGCAGGCGCACCTGCAGCGCAGCCTGGAGCGAAGCGCCCAGCGGCTGGATCGCGCCGCGCTGCGCCTGCAAACGGTTTCGCCGGTTCAACATCTGAAGAACGGGCGCGAGCGGCTGCTGCGCGCCGAAGTGCGGCTCGCAACGCTGCGCCAGGCAACCCAGCAGCTCGCATTGCGCAGACTGATGACGATCGAGGCACGCCTGCAGGCGCAGCATCCGCGCGCCCGCCTGTCGCGTGCGGCGGAACGCCTCGCGAGCTCGGGACAGCAGCTGCTTGGTGCCTTGCCGCGCAGCATCGAGCACCGTCGACTGCGACTTGTTGCCTTGGGCCGCGCGCTGAACGCAATCAGCCCGCTGGCGACGCTGGGCCGTGGTTACGCATTGCTGCTGGACGGCGAGAGCGGCGAAGTGCTGGGTTCCGTAAGGCAACTTGCCGAAGGGGCATCCGTCACCGCCCGCCTGCACGATGGCAGTGCTCAGCTGCGCGTACTCGGCGCTGACAAGTCGGCCGACTGATCTACCAGACCGACGGCGTTCAGCGCGTCAGCAGTTGCAAAGGAATCCCTGGTCGTGGCGGCCGCCAGGCGGCAAGGCCGGACTTCGCGGGCAGCAGCTCGATGCAATCCACTGGACAGGGCGGCAGGCACAGTTCGCAGCCGGTGCAAAGTTCGGCTATCACGGTGTGCATCAGTTTGGGCGCGCCGACGATGGCATCCACCGGACAGGCCTGGATGCATTTGGTGCAGCCAATACAGTCCTCCTCGATGATCAGGGCGACGAGCGGCGCTTTCTCGACACCGTGCTCGGCGCTCAATGGCTTGGGCTCGCGCCCCAACAGTTCCGCCAGCGCGCGGATGCCGGATTCGCCGCCGGGCGGGCACTGGTTGATGTCAGCGGACTCGGCGGCGATGGCTTCGGCATAGGGGCGGCAGCCGGGAAAGCCGCACTGGCCGCACTGGGTCTGTGGCAGCAGGGCCTCGATCTGTTCGACGATCGGATCGCCTTGAACGCGTAGACGCGAGGCCGCCCAACCCAGCAGGGCACCCAGCGCCAGACCAAGACCCAGCAGCGCCAGCAGCGCGCTCACGCGGACTGCGCCATGCCGGCGAATCCCATGAAAGCCAGCGCCATCAGTCCGGCGGTGAGCAAGGCGATGGGCGCGCCCTTGAAACTCTCGGGAACATCGGCCAGCTCGAGGCGCTCGCGCATCGCCGCGAACATCACCAGCACCAGACCGAAGCCCAGCGCAGCCCCGAAGCCGAACAGCATCGCCTCGAACAGGCTGTGGCGCGCCTGAGCATTCAACAGGGCCACGCCGAGCACGGCGCAGTTGGTGGTGATCAAGGGCAGGAACAGGCCGAGCACGCGATAAAGACGCGGGCTCTGGCGCTTCATCACCACTTCGGAAAACTGCACCACCGCCGCGATGACGAGAATGAAGGCGAGGGTGCGCAGGTAACCCAGATCGAGCGGATCGAGCAGCCAATGCTGCACCAGCCAGGACAGCCCGGCCGACAGGGTCAGCACGAATCCAGTCGCGAGCGCCAGCCCGTAGGCAGAATCCAGTCGCCGTGAAACGCCCATGAAGGGGCACAGGCCGAGGAACTTCACCAACACGAAGTTGTTGACCAACACGGCGCCGAGCAGCAGGAGGAAAGTGTCTTGCATCCGGTCAGATTCCCGGACGCGACCGCTTTCGTAGGGTGCGCCTTGGCGCACCGTAGGCGTACATGGAACCATCCGGCAACGGTGCGCCAAGGCGCACCCTACGCATGTTCATCGCTTGGCAACGGTGCGCCAAGGCGCACCCTATTTGACGGTCATGCCCGGCTGCGCGCCGGCATCGACATCAAGGAGGAACAGGCCTTCCTCGCCGCCTGCCGACAGGATCATGCCCTCCGACAGGCCGAAGCGCATCTTGCGCGGCGCCAGGTTGGCAATGAACACGACCTTGCGGCCGACCAGCTTGTCTGGCTCTCCGTAGCCGGCGCGGATGCCGGAGAAGATCTGCCGCTTGCCGAGCTCGCCAGCGTCCAGTTCGAAGCGCAGCAATTTGTCCGAGCCATCGACGAACTCGCAGGCCAGCACCGTGCCAATGCGCAGGTCGAGCTTGGCGAAGTCGTCGATGCCGATGATCCCCGGGTTGGTCGCCTCCCCCTTGGCTGGCATTGATTTCTCTGCCGCCTTGCTCTTTGCAGGTGCAGCTGGCGCGGGCGCTGCGGAATTGGTGGGCTTGAGGGATTCGGTGCTGGCTTCGACGACGGCCTGCACCTGCTTGGGGTCGATTCGGGTCATGAGGGGCTCGAACGGTTTGATGGTGTGGGACAGCAGCGGCAGGATGATCTGATCCCAGGAGGCGACCGGCGCATCGAGGAAGCACTCTGCGCTACCGACGGTCGCGGGTAGCACCGGCTTCAGGCCGGTAGCCAGCACCCGAAACAGGTTGAGGCCCTGGGTGCAGACCGCCTGCAACTGGGCCTCGGCGCCTTCCTGCTTGGCGATCACCCAGGGTTTCTGGTCGTCGATGTAGCGATTGGCTTCGTCGGCCAGGGCCATTACCTGGCGAACCGCGCGGCTGAACTCGCCGTCTGCGTAGCTGGCACGAACCTCGTCCAACCCTGCGACAAAGCGCCTGTAAAGCGCAGGCTCAGGTAGCGAATCGGCCAGGCGTCCGTCAAAACGCTTGCTGATGAAGCCGGCGCAGCGGCTGGCCAGATTGACGAACTTGCCGACCAGATCCGAATTGATCCGCTGGACGAAATCTTCGAGGTTGAGGTCGAGATCATCGACGCCAGCGCCGGTCTTGGCGGCGATGTAATAGCGCAGCGGCTCGGGCGGAAGATGGTCCAGCCAGGTGCGGGCCTGGATGAACGTGCCGCGCGACTTGCTCATCTTGGCGCCGTTCACGGTGAGATAACCGTTCACATGCAGACGGGTGGGCGTGATGAAGCCCGAGCCCTGCAGCATCGCCGGCCAGAACAGGCCGTGGAAGTTGATGATGTCCTTGCCGATGAAGTGGTGCATGGCGACGCCGCTGCCCTCGCCCACCATCGCTTCGAAGTCCAGGCCTTTGAGCGCGCAGTAGGCCTTGAAACTGGCCAGGTAGCCCACCGGCGCGTCCAGCCAGACATAGAAGAACTTGCCTGGTGCATCAGGGATCGGAAATCCGAAGTAGGGCGCGTCGCGCGAGATGTCCCAGTCGCGCAGGCCACCGCCCAGCCACTCCATCAGCTTGGCCTTCACCGCCGAATGCGCCACCTCACCGGCCAGCCAGTCGCGCAGGAAGGCCTCGAACTTCGGCAACTCGAAGAAGTAGTGCTCGGACTGGCGCAGTTCGGGCACCGCGCCGGACACCGCCGAACGCGGATTTTTCAGGTCGGTGGGGGCGTAGGCCGCGCCGCAGACCTCACAGTTGTCGCCGTACTGATCCGGTGAGCCGCATTTCGGGCATTCACCCTTGACGTAACGATCGGGCAGGAACATGCCGCGCTCGGGATCGAACAATTGCTCGATGGCGCGCGTTGCGATCACGCCACGCTCGCGCAGCGCCAGATAAATGCGCGTGGCGAGTTCCTGGTTCTCGGCCGAATGGGTGGAATGGTAGTGATCGAAGGCCACGCCGAACTCGGCGAAATCGCGCTCGTGGCTGGCCTGGATCTCGCGGATGTAGTCTTCCGGCGCCTGCCCCGCCTTCTCGGCGGCCAGCATGATCGGCGTGCCGTGCGCGTCGTCGGCACAGACGAAGTGCACCTGGCGCCCGCCCATGCGCTGCGCGCGCACCCAGATATCGGCCTGCACATAGCCGACCAGATGGCCCACGTGCAGGTGGCCATTAGCGTACGGTAGGGCGCAGGTGACGAAGGCGGTGGACTGGCTGGACATCGTGCTGCCGCATGAAGTGGGGGCGCGATTATCCCAGATGGCGCGAGGCAGCGCGTCGCGCACAGCAAAGCCGGCGCGATTCCGCGACAATGGCCGGCTTCGGCAGCTACTTGCCGCACCTTTCCGGACTTTGCCATGCACCCACTTGAACCCGCCATCCGCGCCGCCTTGGCCGCGATCGTCGATCCCCACACCGAGCAGCCGCTCGGCAATGCGGCAATCCGTGGACTGGGCATTGATGGCGCCAAGGTCGCAGTGGAGCTCGGCCTGTCCTATCCCGCAGCAGGTTGGCATGACGAGCTGTCGACCCTGGCCAGGGCCGCGGTCGAGGCAATCGAGGGTATCGAAACCGCGACCGTGCTGATCAGTACCCGCATCAGCAGCCATCGGGTGCAGAAGGAACTCACCCCGATGCCCTCGGTGCGCAACATCATCGCGATCGCCTCAGGCAAGGGCGGCGTCGGCAAGTCCACCACAGCGGTGAACCTGGCCCTGGCGCTGCAGGCCGAGGGCGCGCGCGTCGGCGTGTTGGACGCCGACATCTACGGACCCAGCGTTCCGCGCATGTTGGGACTGAGTGGTCGTCCCGAATCACCCGACGGCAAGCACATCACGCCGAAGCACGGTCATGGCCTGCAGGCCATGTCGATCGGCCTGCTGGTGGGCGAGGACACGCCAATGATCTGGCGCGGTCCGATGGTCACCCAGGCCCTGCAGCAGATGCTGACCGAAACGCTGTGGGACGATCTCGATTACCTGGTCATCGACCTGCCGCCCGGCACCGGTGACATCCAGCTCACCCTGAGCCAGCGCGTGCCGGTCTCCGGTGCGGTCATCGTCACCACGCCGCAGGACATCGCGCTGCTGGATGCGAAGAAGGGCCTGAAGATGTTCGAGAAGGTCGAAGTGCCGGTGCTTGGCATCGTCGAGAACATGGCCGTGCACGTGTGCTCGAACTGCGGCCACGCCGAGCACATCTTCGGCGCCGGCGGTGGCGAGCGCATGGCGCAGGAATATGGCGTGCCGCTGCTGGGCTCATTGCCACTCGACATTCGCATCCGCGAACAGGCCGATGGCGGCATACCCAGCGTGGCTGCGGATCCCGACTCGCCCGCTGCACTGGCCTACCGCCTCATTGCGCGGCGCCTCGGCGCAAAGCTGTCGCAGCAGTCGCGCAACAAGCAGATCGGCTTTCCCAGCATCGTCATCCAGAACACCTGAGTCGCGCGCCTTTGCCCATGAGTCAAGCGGCACGTACGGTGACCTTGGCTCCTTCCAGCATGGTAGCCGCCACCCAGCCATAGAACCTGATCCAGGCCCGGCGACCTGGTTCGTCCAGCGATTGCTCGGCCAACTCATCGACGGTCGCAACCAGCGCCTCGCCAACCAGCATGTAGTGCACCGCCTTGGCGCCGTAGCCCAGATGGCGCGCACCGAGTTGGCGCAGTGCTGGCTCCAGCGTGTCTGGCCGCGCCAGGCCGCGCAACAGCACAACGATTGCCTGGGTCAGTTTCTGCTGCTGGTGCCCGATATCCTCCGGGAACAGGCTGCGCAGTCCGGGCGACAGCAGAAAGAGGCGCTCGTAGAAGCGCCGCCCGAATCCCTCAGGATCACGCAACGCGGACGCGAAGCTGGCCTTGATCGCTTCGACGTCCGCTACCGGGAAGGAAGGAGACTCAGACACGCTGATTATCTCGCCAAGGCTCAGTTGGATTCGATTGCATCGATCCGCTCACGCCGCACCAGGATGGACGAGTGCTCGCGGTTGCTCAGCACCACCACATCCGGACCGATCGCCTTGACCAGGCCGCCAATAGCCTCTCCGTTGACGTGCACGACAATGCCGCGCTTGGCTTCATGACTGGCCTTCAGCACCTTCAGCGCCTCTCGTTCAAACGTATCTGCCGATGCAGGAGCGGTGTCCTGGGCGGCGGCTGAAGCAGAGAGCAGCACCGAGAGCAAAAGGGCTGGAAACAGTTGCTGAGTATTCATGGTGGTCATCCTTCTGGAATTGGGGATGGCGTGACGCCAGCGGGACGCACACGTCACTGCGGCACGCCCTCAGACCGGGATACGCCGATCCGCGCGCCAACCGGGCATCCGGGCCCGGACATTTCATGAGACCGTGGGAAAGTGCCCGATCCGGCTCGCTGGGGCCGAGTTTTGCCGACCAAGCGCGCCGCCTCATGAAATGTCCGCGCGGTTCACGCTTGCCCACAACCCGGCCGCGCTCCACACTCATGGGGACCGTCACTCGCGCCGCTACGCCATGAACTCCAGTCCGGAGCTAACCACCCTGCTGCAAGCGGTCGGCGCTGGCGACTCGGATGCCGCCCAGCGCCTCTACCTGCTGGCCTATGGCGAACTCAAGCGCCTCGCCAAGGGTGCCCTGCGACGATCCGGTGGCGGCCGCGGGGTGACCCCGACCACGCTGGTGCACGAGGCTTACATGAAGATCGCGCAGGGCGCAGCTGGCGGCCCGGGCAACAGCGAGCACTTCTACAGCCTGTTCGCGCGGGTCATGCGTCAGGTGCTGCTGGACATCGTGCGCCAGCAAGGCACCGTCAAGCATGGCGCGGGGCAACGTGAAGTCGAACTTACCGAAGGCATCGCCGAACCCGCACGCCCGATTGAAGACCTGCTGCAGATCGATGCGGCTCTGACCCAGCTTGAGCAGACCGACGCCGACCTGGCACAGCTGGTGGAGTGGCATTTCTTTGGCGGGCTTTCCTTCGTGGAGATCGCCGCGGCACGTGGTGTCAACGAGCGCACCGTGCGCCGCCATTGGGACATGGCCCGTGCCCTCTTGCTCGATGCCATGCCGGAAGCACCGGACGACGCCGGGTCGCACTGAGTCATGAACCAGGCGCTGCAGCCGGAACGCTGGAAGCAACTCAGGCCGCTGCTGGATCAGGCACTTGACCTCGGCCCGGCCGAGCGCCTTGCACTGCTCAATGAAGTCGGTCGCGAATCGCCTGGCCTGCGTGCCGATCTGGAACGCCTGCTGGCACTGCACGAACAGACTACCGGTCTGCAGGAATCGGCAGCCGTGATGGCCGGAGAAAAGCTCCTGCCGGGCGCCGGCTCCTCGTCCAGCACTCAGCAGCGCCTGTTGGAAAAGCGTATCGGCCCCTACGTGCTACGCCGCCTTATCGGCTATGGCGGGATGGGCGCAGTCTACGAGGGCGAGCGTGTCGAGGGCGGTTTCCGCCAGCAGGTGGCGATCAAACTGATTTCCGGCATGCATCCCGGCCTGCATCAGCGCTTTGCGCGCGAGCGGCAGATCCTGGCCGAACTCAAACACCCGAACATTCCGCAATTGTTCGACGGCGGCGAAACCGAAGACGGCATGCCCTTCCTGGTACAGGAGTACGTCGAGGGCACGAACCTGATCGAATTTGCCACGGCGCGCGGGGCCGACCTGGACTTGCGCCTGGGCCTGTTGGTTAAAGTGGCCGAGGCGCTGGCCTACGCCCACCGGCGCAAGGTGCTGCATCGCGACATCAAGCCCGGCAACATCCTGGTGACCGGCGATGGAGCGGTCAAACTGCTCGATTTCGGCATCGCGAAGCTGCTGGAAGACACCGACCAACCGACCCTGACCCAACACCTGATCGGGCCGATGACACCGGAGTACGCCGCGCCGGAGCAGTTTCGCGGTGGCGCGGTGGGCGTGGCAACGGATATCTACCAGTTTGGCGTGCTGGCTTTCCACCTGCTGGCCGGACGCAGTCCCTATCGCGTCAGCAGCGTCGACTCGCAAGCCTTTGCCAACGCGGTCTGCGAACAGGCCCCTTTGTCCTTGCTTGCCGCCATCGATACAAGGCCGGGGCACTCGTTGGGTGATACCTCGAACACCGGCCGGCGTCGCAGTCGCCGGCAGCGCCTGAATGACCTCGACCGCATCCTGCAACGCTGCCTGGAGAAGGACCCGACGCGACGCTATGCCGACATGGTGGCCCTCATCGCGGATCTGGAAGCGGTGCGCGCAGAGGTCGTGCCAGCCGCGCGCCGCCAGCAGGACCGGCGTCGTGGCTTGCGCCTGCTGGGCGGTGCCTTGCTGCTGGGCGGCGTGGTGTGGGCGCTGCTGCTATTGCCGTGGCCCACCGACTGGGGCGATCCGTGGGCAAGCGATCCGGCCCTGCACGCCCTCGGGCTGGGGCGTGCCCACCTGCATACCGCGCGCGCCGATTCGGAGGACGTGCTGCGTCGGGCAATTCTCACCGAGGCACGCGGTGACTTGCCCGGCGCACTCGCCCTGCTTGAGAGTGTGCATGCCGCCGATGCACGCACACCGGTTCCCGCCATGCTGCTGGGATATTGGACGCCACCCTCGGCCAGCGGACTGTCTGGTCAGGCCTGGCAGGAGCAGGCGCGCGCGCGCCTGCAATCGGTGGAAGACCCGGCGCTGGACCTGCTGCTGCGTTTCATCGTCAGTGATTCGTCGGGCAACTACGAAGACGCACTGGGTTACTCTGCCGCGCTGCTGGAGCTGAAACCCGAGGCCTGGTTCCTGCATCTGGCCCGCGCCCACATGCTGAGCGCCCGCGGCCTGCCCAGCGCCGCGCTGCGCGAGCTGCAGCAGATCCGCGCCACTCAGCTGAGTCATCGCAAGCTGGTTGATGCCATCGCCGATCGTGCCTCGCTGGGCGACCTCGCAGGCGCGCGTGCCATGTCCAGCAGGCTGGATGTGGCGGAAGACGATCCACTACGCCTGATGCTGCAGGCGCGCCTGACGTATACCAGTGGCGACCTGCGTGGCGCCCGCGACCTGTTCGCGCAGACGGTTGATCGCGCACGTGCGGTGGGCCGCCTGGAGATCGAGGCCCGCGCCCTGCTGTATGTAGGCGTGCTGGAGGGTGCGCTGGGACACTTCGACGCTGCCGCCGCGCCGCTGCGCACCGCCCGCGAACGCCTCGCGGCGCGCGGCCAGAGCAATTTTGCGATCGATGCTTCGCTCGCCCTGGCGCAACTCGCCGCTCTGCGTGGCGACCAGGAAGCCACCCGGCGTGAGGTCGCATCGGCTCGCAGCCTGCACGACAGCCAGGGCGTGGCGCGTCTCGACTGGCGGCTGGAGCTGTTCGCAGCGCGACTGCTCGGCGAGATCGATGCGATGCCGCAGGATGACGCGAGCCTCGGCTGGTCGCTTCTTGTCACCCGCGCTGCCCTGATCCAGGGTGAGGTCGACGAGGCCCGCAGTCGCTTGCAGCGCGCCGAGGAACGCGGCGCCAGCGAGAGCCGGCTGATCGAGGAATATGCCCTGCTGTGCCGCGAACTTGGACGCGAGGAACCCGTTCTGGCACCCATCGATCCACCGTTTCAGCCCTACTCACGTTTCGCTGCACGCTGGGCACTGGGTGCCGGTGGCAGCGTGGTTCCGCAGCACTGACGCGCACTGCGGAAATGCCCTGCGCGGCGCGACCGGGCGCCGGGTACAACGAAGCGCCGGTTTGACCGACAATGGCCGCCCCGCGCGCCGCGCCGCCCTAACCCACGAGTCCGCATGAGCATCAAGTCCGACCACTGGATCCGCCGCATGGCCGCCACCGGCATGATCGACCCCTTCGAGCCCGGCCAGGTGCGCGCCAACGCTGCCGGCGGCAAGATCGTCTCCTATGGCACCTCGAGCTACGGCTATGACGTGCGCTGCGCCGACGAGTTCAAGGTGTTCACCAATATCAATTCGACCGTGGTCGATCCGAAGGACTTCGACCCGAAGAGCTTTGTCGACTTCCGGGGCGAGGTCTGCATCATCCCGCCGAATTCCTTTGCCCTGGCGCGCACGGTGGAGTTCTTCCGCATCCCGCGCAGCACCCTGGTGATCTGCCTGGGCAAGAGCACCTACGCGCGTTGCGGCATCATCGTCAATGTCACGCCGCTGGAGCCCGAGTGGGAAGGCCACGTGACCCTGGAGTTCTCCAATACCACGCCGCTGCCAGCCAAGATCTACGCCAATGAAGGCGTGGCACAGATGCTGTTTTTCGAGTCCGACGAGGTCTGCTCGACCAGCTACCGGGATCGCGGTGGCAAGTATCAGGGGCAGACGGGAGTCACGCTGCCTAAGACGTGAAGCGGGAACGGGGAACGGGGAACGGGAGAGCGTGCATGAGGCGGGGCGAACCTGCCGCGTTGGCGAGCAGGTTCATCCGTATCCCGAAACTGAGCTTCAGAACTTGCCGGCCTGGTAGTCGGCCATGGCCTGCATGATCTCTTCGCGGGTGTTCATCACGAAGGGGCCGTAGCGGGCGACCGGCTCGCGCAAGGGGCGGCCGGCAACCAGGATCGCGCGCGACTCGGTCTCGCGGCCTTCCAGCAGCACGCTGTCGCCCTCACTCAGCACGGCCAACTCGCGCGCCTGCACGGTTGCGGCGTCGCTGCCTTCGCCGACCCGCAATGCGCCCTCGTAGACGTAGAGGAAGGCACTGTGGCCGACCGGCAGATCGTGCAGGAAGCGGCTGCCGGCCTCGATGCGCAGGTCGAGATAGGTTGGCTCGGTAGCCGGCTGCTCGATCGGACCCCGCACCTCGCCGATGCGACCAGCAATCAGCTTGGCGCGCACACCCGCGGCGGGGGAGACCTCCGGAATGCGATCCGGCGCGTACTCCTGGTAGCGCGGCGCGCCCATCTTGTCCCTGGCCGGCAGGTTGATCCACAACTGGAAACCGCGCATGCGGCCTTCCTCCTGCTCGGGCATTTCCGAATGCACGATGCCGCGTCCAGCCGTCATCCACTGCACCGAGCCGGGCACCAGCACACCCTCGTTGCCATGGTTGTCCTTGTGCCGCATGCGCCCGTCGAGCATGTAGGTGACGGTCTCGAAGCCACGATGCGGATGCGACGGGAAACCGGCGATGTAGTCCTCGGCCTTGTCGGTGCCGAACTCGTCCAGCATCAGGAAGGGGTCGAGATCCGACAGTTGTGGCGTACCGATCACCCGGGTCAGCTTGACCCCGGCGCCATCCGAGGTCGGCATGCCGCGCTGCACGCGCAGCACGCGACGGGTGGTGGTGGAAAGTTCAGTGCTCATGAAAGCCTCCTTGGTTGATCCCAAGATAGGCCCGAACAACACACATCAACAGCGGCCAGCACACGAAGCCAGTGTTCGCAGCGCAGAAACAACTGCTCCTTTGCCCCGCTCCCCGTTCCCCGTTCCCCGTTCCCTGTTCCCTGTTCCCTGTTCCTCATCCCGCCTCAAACCCATCCCGAAACAACACATCACCCGGCACCACGGCACTGCGCACGCAGTCCCAGGTTTCGCCGATGCGCGGGCCGGTGTCGATGATCTGGAAGTCGCCGACCTGCACCGGCTGGCGGTCGCCGGCGCTGCCATCCCAGAACACATGCGGACCGATGCCGAGGGCGTCCCAGGTGGAGTCGGTATGCAGATCGCTCTGGAAGTTGAGCGCGATATTGCCGCCATCCGACAACACGATGCCGTAGCGCTGCATGGTGCGAAGGATTACCTGCGCGGCGTCGTTGTAGCCGGCCATGGGGAAATCCGATCGCAGCCGCATGCGCACGCCGTAAGGCACCGTACCGATCGGGCCGCTCGGCCCTCCTGCGTGACTTGCCGGGCGCACATAGAGTCGCCCACCGACTCCGCCCAAGCTGGCATCGGTCGCCATGCGCGGATTCGGCAGAATGAAACGGATCGCGTGCCCAAGGTCGCCATCGGCCTGCGCTACAGCGGCGGCCACGCCGTCGGCGTTGGGCAGCAGCGGCGCCATCGGGAAACCGGCGGCATCGGCACTCGTGCAGTGTTCGCCACGACCTTCTCCGGGGTACACCGCATTCAGATCCCAGATTGCCAGACAGCGCGCATCGATCTCGCCGCCGCTGATATTGCCCGAATAGGCTTCATAGAGCAGACCGCCCTGTACCACCAGCAGGTGACAGTCGTTATTGTCGTTGTCGCAGCTGAGGCCGGTCTCGCCTTCGAACGCGGCGTCCGGAGGCACTGGCATCTCGGTTCCCAGCGGTTCGCAATCGGGCAGGTAGTACTCGTTGCTGCCGGCGTGGCGAACCACCGGCAAGCGCGGCGCATCCACGGCCGCATGCATCACATGCAGGGAGAAATCGATCTGGAAACGGTCGCCATTGCCCCAGCCTCCAAGGCCCTGCAGCACGCCCAGCATGGCCTCCGAATCGGTATGCAAGGGTGCCGCGTCAACGCGCTGGTGCCAGACCGCAGCGGTGGGAAAACGCGGAGCGGCTTCGCCCAGTGCAAGCGCCGGCGACAGCAATAGCAAGAAGGTCGGAAAGAATCGCCGCATGCTGGTCCACTCCGGGTTGGGGGCGACCTTCATTATGGCGCAGCGGCGGAGGCGATCGGGGAATGCCAAGCAGGCGCTCCGATAGTGGCGCTTCAGGCAGCCTCTACCCCACAGCGTCTACCCCACCGCAGTCAGCGGCTCACGCAAGGGCCGCGACGAGGAAGCGACCAGCAGGCCCAGGGAACGCGCCAGCCGGGGATCCCGACTCAGCTTCTCCACCGGCCAGTCTAGGATCGGCCGGTCCAGCCAATAACCGACCCAGGCGTCGCGCCCCGCGGCCTTGGCGAGATACAGGGCGCTGTCCGCCATCTGCAGGCTGTACTGCCAAGCCTCGGCGCCACGCGCACCCGCCAGTGGCAAGTTGGCATAGCCAATCGAAACATGTGCCTGAACGCGGCCCGTGCCGGCCTCGATCGGCGCGGCCAGCTCGAGGCGCAAGCGCTCAGCCAGTTCAGACGCCGAATCCCGCGTGGCCTGCTCGACCAATAGCAGAAACTCCTCGCCGCCCCAGCGCGCCACCGTCGTGGATTCGCCAGCGATTGTCTGCAGACGCCTGGCAAATGCGACCAGTACGTCATCGCCTACATCGTGTCCATGCTGATCGTTGATGCGCTTGAACAAGTCAATGTCGATCAGCAACAGGGCAGCGCGCGCATTGGCCAGGCTGACTGCGCGCAAGCGCTCGGCCATGTCGCGCCGGTTGGCAAGTCCGGTAAGCGGGTCAGTGCGGGCTGCCCGATCAAGACGACGATTCATGCGCCGCTGCCAGATCAGCACCGCGATTCCGAGCGTGAGCAGCAGGCCCGCGCCCACCGCCAGGGCCAGCTGAGTACGCGCATTCGCAGCGAGGCGCAGCTCCTGCTCCTGGGCGGCCACCTGCAGGCGCTCGAGCTCCAGGCGCTGCTCTCGATCACGCAAATGGGTTTCCAGTGCGGCGAGGCGCTCGTGATTCTGGCTGCGTAGATAGGTTTCACGAATCTCGTTGATGCTGCGCTGGACTTCGGCGGCTTCCTTGAAACGGCCAAGCTGTTCGAGCAGGCTGACGCGCTGCCGCAACACACTCCAATGCTGGATGTGCCCAAGCTCCGAGGCGTCGAACGGCGCCAGCAAAGCCAAGGCGGCCGCCGGGTCGCCCGCATCGGCCAACTGACTCGCCTCGATCGATGCCAGCTGCATGCGGGTACCGAGGTCGCGCACGGGCAAGTCCATCGCCCGCACCCGATCGATCAGCTGTCTTGCCTCCTGCGCGGCGCCAGTCTGCTGCAGGGCATTGGCCAGGGCGATGCTGACCGACATCTCCTGCATCGGACCACCCACGCCGGTACTGCGGACCAGTTCAAGAGTGCGCTGCAATTGCGGAACCGCCTCGGCGAATCGTCGCTGACCGGCGAGGTTCAGACCCAGGTTGTAGCGCACGGGCGCCTCATGGCGGTGATCGCCGAGCCGGTCCATCAAGCTCAGGGCTTGCTCGTAATTGACCCGCGCGCGCTCGTGCTCCTCGAACTCCGAATGCAACACGCCAAGGTTCACCAGCAAGGGAATACGCTCCGCCTCCAGGCCCTGCGCCTCGGCCTCGCTCACCGCCTGGGCGTACAGATCGACCGCGCCCACGCGATCACCGGCGCGATGCAGGATGCCGCCAGCACGCCGCGTCAGGCGCACCCGTTCGGCATCGCGCGGCAACTGCTGCACCAGGCTGCGCAAGCTATGCGCATCGCGCCGGGCGGACTCGGATGCACCCAAGGTGACATTCGACCAGGCACGGCAACCCAGGGCTTCGGCACGTTGCAGCGAACTTAGCGCTACGCCTTCGGCCAACACGCTGTCGGCCAAGGCAATGGCGTGGGCGGGTTCGTTGTCTTCAGCCGCCACGCAGGCTGCCAGGCGCTCGGACACGGTGACCGGAAAAACCTGCGCCTCGCCCTGCTCCGCCCAGCACAGGGCAGAAGCCAACACCAGACCGCTCGCACACAGCAGTGTTCTAAGCAGCACCACAGCCCCCTTGGCCGACTCGTCGCGGACGCGTGGCCCGCATGCCCGGGGAATGTGCCATGCGCAACCGTCACGCGCCAGTGAACGCTACGATCTCAGGCGCCAGCCCAGCCAGATCCGGTACACCGCCGGAATCACGAACAGGCTGAGCAGTGGCGCCGAGATCATGCCGCCCAGCATCGGCGCGACGATGCGCTGCATGGTGGCAGCGCCGGTGCCTTCGCTGAGCAGGATCGGGGTCAGGCCGACCAGCAAGGTGAGCACGGTCATGGCCTTGGGGCGCACACGCATCACCGCGCCCTCCTCCAGCGCCGCGTCGAGCTCGCCACGTGTGTTCAACTTTCCGCCTTCGCGTGCATGCGCGACGGCACGCTCCAGATACAGCAGCATCACCACGCCGAACTCGGCCGCCACGCCGAGCAAGGCGACAAAGCCCACTGCCACCGCCACCGACAGCTGGAAATCGAGCAGCCAGAGCAGCCAGATGCCGCCGACCAAGGACAGCGGCGCGGTCAGCATTACGATCAGCGCCTCGCTCCAGCGCCCGAACACGAAATACAGCAGCACCAGGATGATTGCCAGCGTGGCCGGCACGGCGACGCTGAGGCGCTCGGCGGCGCGGGTCAGATACTCGTACTGGCCGGTCCAGGCCAGGCTGACGCCGGGCGGCAGCTCGAGCTGCTCGGCCAGCGCCGCATCGGCGTCGCGGATGTAGGCCAGCAGGTCATTGCCCTCGACGTCGACGAACACCCAGGCGGTAAGCCGGGCATTCTCGCTGCGGATCATCGCCGGCCCGGTCGCGATGCGGATCTCGGCCAGCCGGCCCAGCGGCACCTGCACCCCACCGGGGGTGCTGACACCCAGTTCAGCCAGCGCTTCGGGACTGTCGCGGAACTCCTGCGGCAGGCGCATGGCGACCGGGAATCGCCGCCGGCCATCGTAGGCCGTGGTCACCGCTTCGCCGCCGATCGCGCTGCCGATCCAGGCCATGAAGGCCTCCACTTCCAGCCCGTAGCGCGCCAGTTCAGCGCGCCGCGGTATCACTTCGATGGTGCGCGCCTCCGCGGCGCGGTCGGCAAAGGCCGAGCGCGTGCCCGGCACGTCGTTCAGCACCGTCTCGACACGCTGCGCCAGACGGGTGAGCTGCACCAGATCATCGCCAGACAGTCGCACGCCAAGCGGTGTACGAATGCCGGTCGACTGCATGTCGATGCGGGTGCGAATCGGCTGGACCCAGGCATTGGTCAAGCCGGGCACGTCCACCCGCGCATCGAGCTCGGCGATCAGTCCCGCCATGTCGAGGCCCTCACGCCACTCTTCCTGCGGCTTGAGCCGGATGGTGGTTTCGATCATTGACAGCGGCGCCGGATCTGTGGCGCTGTCAGCGCGGCCGATCTTGCCAAACACACTTTCTACTTCGGGCGACTGGCGAATCAGCCGGCTGGTCTGCTGCAGCAGCTCCTGCGCCTTGCCAGGTGACAGCTCGGGCAGGGTGGTCGGCATGTAGAGCAGGTCGCCCTCCTCGAGTTCTGGCATGAACTCGCTGCCGAGCTTCGACAGCGGCCACAGCGTGGCGACAGCCACCAGCAGGGCCAGCAGGATCGTGGCGAACGGGAAGCGCAGCACGCCGCGCAGCAGCGGCCGATAGATCGCGATCATGCTGCGCGATGTCCACTGCTCGTGTTCGCCGCGGATGTGCCCGCGGATCAGCAGGGCCATCAACACCGGGCCCAGGGTCACCGCCAGCAACGCCGCCGACAGCATGGCCCAGGTCTTGGTCCAGGCCAGCGGCGCGAACATCCGGCCTTCCTGCGCCTCGAGCAGGAACACCGGCAGGAAACTCAGCGCGATGATCAGCAGGGAGAAGAACACCGCGGGGCCGACTTCCACCGCAGCATTGGCCACCATGCGCAGGCGCTCAGGCTCGTCCGGTTCACGCGCGTGGTCGTGGCGAAATCGTTCCAGGTGCTTGTGGGCGTTCTCCACCATCACGATGCCGGCATCGACCATCGCGCCTATTGCGATGGCGATGCCGCTAAGCGACATGATGTGCGCATTAATGCCCTGCAGGCGCATGATCGCCAGCGCTGCCAGCACGCCCAACGGCAGCAGCAGGATGATCACCAGGGCCGAACGCGCGTGCCCAAGGAACAGCAGGCAGACCAGGGCCACGACGATCATTTCCTCGACCAGCTTGAATGAGAGATGCGAGACCGCGCGATCGATCAGTGCCGAACGGTCATAGACCGTGACGATTTCCACGCCGTCCGGCAGGCTGGACTTGAGCTGGTCGAGCCGCACCTGCACCGCGGCGATCACCTCGCGCGCGTTCTGGGCGTCGCGCATCACCACGATGCCGCCGACCACTTCGCCCTCGCCATCGAGTTCGGCGATGCCCTGGCGCGGACCGGCACCAAAGCGGATCTCGGCGACGTCACCAAGCAGCACCGCAGCGCCGTTGTGATACACGCCGGTCGGCACCGCGCGCAGATCCTCCAGCGAGCGGATAAAGCCGATGCCTCGAATACTGTATTCGGCCTCGGCCATTTCGATGATCGAGCCACCCGACTCGGCGCTGGCGGCGCGGATTCGGGCTGCGACCTGATCGAATCCGAGCTTGAACTGGCGCAGTCGAACCGGATCAACAATGGCCTGGTATTGGCGCTCCATGCCGCCCACCGTGGCGACTTCTGCGACGCCCGGCACCGCCTGCAGCTCCAGCTTGAGGAACCAGTCCTGCAGCGCGCGCAGTTCGGACAGATCCGTGGCTCCGCTGCGGTCGACCAGGGCGTACTGGAAGACCCAGCCAACGCCGCTGGCGTCGGGCCCGAGCGCCGGCTCGACCCCGTCAGGCAGTTCGCCGCGCGCCTGGGTGAGGTATTCGAGCACGCGCGAGCGCGCCCAGTAGGGATCGGTGCCGTCCTCGAACAGCACGTAGACGAAGGAATCGCCGGTCATCGAAAAACCGCGCACATGTCGCGCACCCGGCACCGCCAGCATGCGGCTGGCGATCGGATAGGTGAGCTGGTCCTCGATCACCTGCGGTGCCTGCCCCGGCCAGGCCGTGCGCACCGTCACCTGCACATCGGACAGGTCGGGAATCGCATCGACCGGCAACTGCCGCACGGCCTCGACCGCCAGCAAACCGAGGATCAGGCTGGCAGCCAATACCAGCCCGCGATTGGCCATCGAGGCGCGGATCAGGGCGGCGATCACGGTTGATCCCCAGACGCATCGTGGCGAGTCCGCGGCGGATCAAGATCCGCCCTCCAGAGCTTGGGGAACGGGGAACGGGGAACGGGGAACGGGGGAGATGCGCATGCTCGCGTAATTCGGGCGAATCGCATCGGCGCATCAAGATGCGCCCTCCGAGGGGCGGCCGTCCCAAGCTCCCCGTTCCCCGTTCCTCGTTCCCTGTTCCCTGACTTATCAATGCGCATGATCGCCCTCCCCGCCCAGCCGCCCGAGTCCGGCGCGCAGCGAACTCTCCGAATCGAGCAGGAACTGCGCCGAGACCACCACTTCCTGGCCCTCAGTCAGGCCGTCCAGGATCGTGGTGTAACCATCTGCGCTGTGGCCCAGGTGCACGGCAACCGGTCGATAGCGACCCTCGCCTTCGGCCACCACGACGCGCTCGCCAGCGGCGGTGCGAATGATCGCCTCGCTCGGCACCGCCAGAGCCGGCTCCGGATCTTCGCCGCGCAGACTGGCATCCATGAAGCTGCCGATCTTCAGCAGGCCTGCCTTGTTCGGCACGGCAAAGCGCAGATGGATGGTCTGGGTGATTTCGTCGATGGCTGGGTAGACGTAGTCGACTTCGCCGCGCCAAACCCGGTCCGGCACGCCAGGAATGCGGAACGCGCCGAACACCTTGCCATCGCCGAGCCGGTCGAGCTGCTCGGGGAAAACATCAACCCGCACCCAGACCTCGGACAGGTCGGCGATCTCCATCATTACCGTGCTTGGCTCCACGTACATGCCATGTCGCACATTCAGCAGGTTCACCACGCCTGATTGGGGCGCCCGTACCGGCACGCGCAGCAGTGAACTGCCGCGCTTTGCCAAAGCGTCTATGAATCCGTCATCCATACCCAACTGACGCAGGCGCACCGCCGCGCCTTTCTGCTGGCGTGAACCGGCGCCGCCGATGCGCAGCGCGATCAGATAATCCTCCTGCGCCGCGACCAGATCTGGCGCATAGATTTCGAGCAATACGTCACCTGCGTTGACGCGTTCGCCGACCGCATGCACGCGCAGGGTTTCGACCCAGCCTGAAACACGCGTATGGATATGGTTGATACGGTGCTCGTCGAGGATCACCTGGGCCGGCGCGCGCATCTGCGGCGACAGCACGCGCGTCTCGACTTTCGCGGTGCGCACGCCGAGCGCCTGCTGCAGGCGACCATCGACCTCAATGGCCGGCGTGTCCTCACCAGCGGGCTGCTCTTCGCGACGCTCGACCAGGGTCATGCCGCAGATGGGGCAGTTGCCGGGCGCATCGCGCACGATCTGCGGATGCATCGGACACACATAGGTGGGATTGCGGTGCTTGGCGGCATGCGCCACCGCGGTTTCAGCAGCCTCTGGCGCAGCCGGAGGGGCGTCGTGTGCCGGCGAGCAGGCGCTCAGCAGGGCGGCCAGCAACAGCGGCAGCCCCGCGCGCGTCAGGACGCGCAGGATCGATGGGTTCATGGTGTTGCTCCAAACCAGATGCCGGGAATGCGCCCGGCCGCGATGGGCTCAAGCCTGATCGCGAAACTGGATGGGTGGACGCAACGGCGGCGCCTGCGGCTTGATCGGTGCCGCCACGACCGGCAGCGCCTCGGCATCGACATGCATCAGCGCAGCGCCGAGCACCAGGGGCGTACGCAGCGGCGAGGCAGGCTGCAGGCAATGCACGCAGTCCTTGCAAGGCTCATCGGCGTCGTCATCGGAGGCCGGAATCGACTCGCCACCGCAATGGTGGCCAGTCTCGGCGGCTGTCTCGGGCTCGGCTCCATCAGCGGCCTGGACACAGCACGGCATGATCGCCCCAGCCAGGAGGCTGGCGATCAACAAAAGGCTGAGGACGGAACGCAGCATAGGCAAGAGTTTAGCGCGAATCGTGCCCGCAAGAACTCAGCCCCGCGGCTTGGTTCAGGCAGGGCAGGCAACCCCCGTCGGTTCCGCGGCTACGCCGCTTGAACCGACCTACCACAGCACACCGCCGCACCACACATGTGCATCGCCGCCCCGTAGGTCGTCTCAAGCCGCGCAGCGGTGGAGCCGACATCGCCGGACACATCCATGCGTTTCGCTGCGGTGTGCGGCAGCGATTGCGGCATGCATCGCCTCTACCAGACCAGATCGTCCGGAACCTGGTACTGCGGGTCGGCGTAGGGATCATCGCCGGCCGGCGCATCCGGATCGACTTTCAGCGCAACGCACTCGGGAAATATGTCCGCCGCCTCGGCCAGCAATGCCACGCCGACCAGCAGATAGCGACCATGCAGCTGCAGCACGCCCAACTCGCCGGCGTTCAGTGCCTTGAGCTGATCGGGCGTGACATAGATGCGCTTGATCTTGCCACCGTACTCGAAGTGACGAGCGATCTCGGCGGCAGCGTCGTTCAGCGCCTTGCCATCGAGCAGGCTCGCAACCTTGGCCTTGGCCTCGCGCCGCAGGCGGGCCTGCTCCTGGCGCTGGCGTTCGGCCTCGATGCGTTCGTCCTTCTCGCGCTGGGCGCGCAACGCATAGGCCTTGCCGAGATCGATCTCCTCCTGGCTGCGCGGCGGCCTGGGCTTACCGCGCCCATCAGCCCGCCCACCATCGCGCCGCGATCCCCCCGGGGGTGCCGCCTTGTGGTTCGGACGGGGCTCGGGCTTGCGCTCCGGTTTTCGCTCCGGCTTGCGCTCGGGCCTGGGCGCGGGCTTGAAGCCCAGCTGCATCAACTGGTCACGCAGGGAATCGGTCATGAAGGTGGTATGGGTATGTCGGCAGGTCGTGCAGCGGAGGTCAGATCAATAGTGCGGCGGCGGAACTTCGCTGCCCGGGTCGGCGTACAGCAGAAGGCGCAACTGCTCGAGGTCCTTCAGCGCACGCTCGGTCAATTCGCGGCTGCGCGTCTGTTCGTTGCGCATCACGGCCATCGCGTCGCTGAGTTCGGTCAGGGCCAGTTCCTGGAATGCCAGGCGGCTTTCCAGTTCGGCAAGGCGGTTGTCGAGCATGTCGTCCATGGCGGCATCTTATCTCTGGTCAGAACCGGGCAGTCGGCGGATCGTTCAGGTAGGCACGTGAACCGAACGCCCGCGCCCGATGCCGTAGTAGGCAAGGCCGGCGCCCTCGACGGTTTCGGGGTCGTAGAGGTTGCGGCCATCGAACACCGCCTTGTGCTTCAGCTGGCGCGCCAGGCGATGGAAGTCCGGACTGCGGAACTGCTTCCACTCGGTTACCACCACCAGCGCGTCGGCGCCATCCAGCGCCGCAGTGGCCGTCTCGCAGAGCGCCAGATCCTCGCGCTCGCCGAAAATGCGGCGCGCCTCCAGCATGGCCTCGGGATCGTAGGCGCGGATCTTTGCGCCGGCTTCCCAGAGCTGACTCAGCAGGCGGCGACTGGAGGCTTCGCGCATGTCGTCAGTATCCGGCTTGAATGCGAGGCCCCAGACAGCCACGGTGAGCGACCCAAGCGCATCGCCGAAATGACGTTGCAGCAATTCGAACAGCTTGCCCTTCTGGCTCTCGTTGACCGCTTCCACGGCTTCCAGCAGGCGCGCGCCGTAACCATGCTGGCGTGCGCTGCGCCCCAGCGCCTGAACATCCTTCGGAAAGCAGGAACCGCCGTAGCCGGCACCGGGATAGATGAAGTGCCAGCCGATGCGAGGATCCGAGCCGATGCCATTGCGCACCGCCTCGATATCAGCGCCGACGCGCTCGGCGATGTTGGCCATCTCGTTCATGAAGCTGATCTTGGTCGCCAGCATGGCGTTGGCGGCGTACTTGGTGAGCTCGGCAGAGCGCACATCCATCACGATCAGGCGATCATGATTACGGTTGAAGGGCTGGTACAGCCGACGCATACGCTCGATTGCCTGCTCGCTGTCCGAACCGATCACGATGCGATCCGGGCGCATGCAGTCGCTGACCGCTGCACCTTCTTTAAGGAACTCTGGGTTCGAAGCCACGTCGACGGTGAATTGCAGCCCGCGCGCAGTGATCTCTGCCGCGATCGCAGTCTTGACTTTGTCGGCGGTCCCGACGGGCACCGTTGACTTGTCCACCACCACAGTATGTCCTTCAACGTGTCGGCCGATGGTTCGCGCCACCTCCAGCACGTGGCGCAGGTCGGCGCTGCCGTCCTCGTCCGGCGGCGTGCCCACGGCGATGAACACGATCTCGGCCTCGGCCAGCGCTGCAGGCGCATCGGTGGTAAACACCAGCCGACCGGCGGCGTGATTGGACACCACCAGGTCTTCAAGACCCGGTTCGTAGATCGGCATCAATCCCTGCTTCAGGCCCTCGACCTTGGCGGCATCGATATCGACGCACATGACGTCATTGCCAACTTCGGCAAAGCAGGCTCCAGACACCAGGCCAACGTATCCGGTTCCAAAAATCGCAATCCGCATTCAGGTGCTGCTCCAGGCCGTCGAGGCGCGGATAATAGCCCGGTGGCGGCGCGGGGTCATGACTTGCCCCGTTGCTGCGAACCTGCCGAGCACCGCCCGCTGTGCGGAGCCGGCATTCACCTCAGCGCAATACCGTTTGACCGGGGAGATAACAGCAATGCGGAGCGAAGGCGACACCGCCTCCCTGCTGCAGCAGTGGAACCAGGGCGACCGTCTGGCGGGCGATGACCTGATCAAACGCTTTTACGCCGAGCTGCGCCGCCTGGCGGCGGCCCAGCTGGATCGCGAATGGGGCGTACGCTCGCTGCAGGCGACCGAGCTGGTGCACGAGGCCTGGTTTCGGCTCTGCGGACGCGAGCAGCCAAACTTCGCCAATCGCCGGCACTTCTTCGGCAGCGCGGCACGCGCCATGCGCGAGATCCTGGTGGACCGCGCGCGGCGACGCCAGGCCGACAAGCGCGGCGAAGGCCAGGCGGCGGTCTCGCTGGAGGACATCCTGGACCTGCCGGCCGGCGGCGTGCCGATCGACCTGATCGCGCTGGATGCCGTGCTCTCGCGCCTTGAGGCGCTTGATCCGGAGCAGGCACGTATCGTCGAGCTGCGCTATTTCCTTGGCCTCACCATCGACCAGACGGCGGAGGCCCTCGACCTGCATGCGAGTGCAGTCAACCGCCGCTGGGAAAGTGCGCGCGCATGGCTGCTGACCCAGCTGGCGGCCTGAGCGCCGAGGCGCTGCGCCATCGGCGCATCTGCGCCGCGTTCGAGCAGCTCGATGCGCTGCCATTTGAAGCGGTGGAAGCGGCACTGCGCGTTCTGGAATCGGAAGACCCCGACTTGATGGCCGAGGTAGCTGCCATGCTCGCTACGCGCCAGGACGCACGTCTCGGGCCGACTCCGCTCTGGCCGGAGCCGTCTGGAATCAGCGCCGACCTGGCCGCCGCGCGCGGCTACCGCGTGATCCGCGAGATCGGGCGCGGCGGCATGGGCCGCGTCCTGCTGGCGGAACGCGCCGATGGCAGCTTCTCGCGCCAGGTGGCGATCAAGTCGCTGGACGCTTCGATTGCTGATCCACGCTGGCGAGAACGCTTCACCGCGGAACGCGAGCTGCTCGGCCGCCTGGTGCATCCGGGCATCGCACGCCTGCTCGATGCCGGCGAGGCCGCCGACGGCACGCCGTACCTCGTCATGGAGTACGTCGCCGGCGAAACCCTTGACCGCTTCGTGGCGCGCACCGCGCCCAACCTGGCGCAACGACTGGCCCTGTTCCGCAGCATTGCCGAAGCCGTGAGTTATGCGCATCGCATGCTGGTGGCGCATCGCGACCTCAAGCCGGCGAATGTGCTGGTGACGGCGGATGGCCGCCCCCACCTGCTCGACTTCGGCATCGCGCGCACCCTGTCGGAATCCGCGGCCACCGCCACCGGCATGCGTGCCTTGACCCCGCGCTATGCAGCGCCCGAACAGGTCGCAGGCCAGCCGAGTTCGGCCGCCGTCGATATCTATCAGCTCGGACTGCTGCTGTACGAACTGCTCGCCGGCGCGCCGCCCTTTGCCGAAGTGAGCGGCCCGGCCCTGCTGCAATCCATCCTGCACGACACGCCGCCGGCACCCGCCGCTATCGCGCGCAGTCGCGGCTTGGCCTTTGCGCGCCAGGTTGACGCGGATCTGGACGCGATCTGCGCCGTCGCACTGCGCAAGGAGCCCGAGTACCGTTACTCCAGCGTCGAAGCACTGCTCGCCGACGTGCAGCGCTGGCAGGACGGTGATCCGGTGCAGGCGCGACGCGGTGGCGCGGGTTACCGCCTGCGCAAGCTGCTACGCAGGCGCTGGCGCGAGCTGTCGGCGCTGGGCGCCGTTGCGCTGCTGACCGCCGCCTTTGTCTGGAGCCTGAGTCGGGAACTGGAACGGACCGAAGCCGAGCGCGCCGTGGCCGAGCGCGCACTCGACCTGATCGTCGATATCGTGGGTCGCGCCGACCCCTCGCGCGCGCAAGGCCAGGAGCTGACCCTGCGCGAGGCACTCGACCAGAGCGTCGAACGCCTGCGGGCGCAGGAAGATTTGCCGGATGCCCTGCTGGCGCGTCTGCTGCAGTCCATCGGCGAGACCTACATCGAGCTAAGCCAGAACTCGGCCGCGCTCGCCCTGCTCACCGAATCTGCGCAGGCCTTTGCTCGCGACGGCAATCAGGAAGGCGAGGAGATGGCCCTGCATGCGCGTGCCGTCGCCCTGCAGAATCTCGGTAGTTATGCCGACGCACAAGCCGACATGCAGTCGCTGATAAGCCTGCGTGAAGCACGCGGCCACGTTGGCGACGCGCTGGAGGCGGAGCTGCATTCCAACCTCGGCAATCTGCACCAGTACCAGCAGCGCGGCGAACTGGCCCTGGCCGAATACGCCAAGGCGCTGGCGGTACTTCGCGCCATGCCCGAACCCGATCTGCCGCAGATGGCGCACACCCTGCGCAACCTCGGCGAGATCCGCAGCGCACAGGGCGATGCCGAGGCCGGCCAGGCCGAGCTGGAGGAAGCGCGCGACCTGACCGCACAGCTCTATGGGCCCGAGCACCCGGATTCCATTCGCATGCTGCGTCTGCTGGGCCGCAATGCCCAGCGTCGTGGCGACGATGCCGGCGCGCTGGAACTGTTCGAACTGGCCTGGCAACGGGCCGAACGGGTATTCGCGCCACCGCACGAGCAGCGCGCGCTGCTGGCGCATCCACTGGCCTGGGCGCGCTTCCAGCGCGGCGACATGGACGGGGCACTCCGGTCCATGCAGCAGGCCGATGACGAGGCGCGTGCGGTGTATCCGAGCGCGCACCGCAGCCGCGGCACCACCGCCACCGATCTCGGCCTGTTGCTGGCACTGGCCGGCAAAGCCGAGGCCGCGCGCGAATCCGCTGCCGCTGGACTGGCTTCGCGACGCGAATCGCAAGCATCGGACAATCGCCTGGCCGAAGCCGAACTGGTGCTCGACGCGCTCGCCTGCGCGGAGACGCCCGGCCCGACCCGGCGCAGCCGGGTCGAAGCCACGCTGCGGCGCGCACAGGCTGACGAAACCCTGTCCGAATGGATCAAGACGGCCCAGCGCCGTCTGGCGGCCGCCTGCCTCGGCACCGCAGCGGATTGATTTCGTCCCCGCTGCGGAGAAAAGGCCATCGAACTGCGCAAGGCAAGGGGAAGGACGCCATTCCGTCGTCCGCCTACCGAGGCTCACCCATGCGTATCCCGCTCCGTCCACTTGCTGCCACGCTCGCCCTGGTCATTGCACCTGCTGCCTTTGCCCAGTCCCTGCTCTATTCCCACGACTTCGGCCAGACCGCAGGCTGGCCGGATTCGGATGTCACCGGCGACCTCAGCGCCGTTTACACCGTGGTGGGCGGCGAGTACCTGATCAACCCCTTGCGAAACCTGAGCTACGCACTGGCGCCTGCACCGGTGGGCGCGCCGAGTGGCGACATGGTGGTGGAAAGCGACGTGCGGCTGGTCGCCTCGCAGCCGGATTCGCGCGCCGGCATCGCCTGCCGGGTCGGCGATGGGTTGAACTTCATCGCCTTCAACATGATCGCTTCCGGCGGATTCGAGATCGTGCGGGTGCGAAATGGCGAAGCCGAGTTCCTGAGCCGCGGCCCGCTCGGCATCGACCCGGCCGGCGGCGCGCGCCTGCGCGCCGAGTGCCAGGGATCGGAACTGCGCTTCTCGATCGACGGCCGCGAGATGGCCCGTGCCAGCGATCCGTCCGGTGGCACGAACCACGGTGCCGGCCTGTTGTCCCTGTCACCGGTCGTGGCCGCCACCAATGCGGCTTTCGACAACTTTGCCCTCTATGGTGGCGGCGCGGCAGTCGCCTCCCAGCCGGCCAGCAACGCGGCACCCAGCGACTTCGACAATTCCGGTTTCTCCAGTGCCGGTGGCGGGGCTGGCCTGCTTCCGGCCCTGAGCGACATGGCGGTCCACGCCGACAATGGCATGGGCGAGCCCGGCGAGCGTCGCACTGTGTTTCCGGTCGGGCAGCAGCAGGTGTTCGTGTTGATGGAGTTCGAACAGCCGGTACGGGCCAACCTGCGCGCCGATTGGTACGCGGTTCGCGGCGTCGACGAAACCCGGCTGCTGAGCGGCAACCTGCAGGCCAGCGGCGAAAGCACGCGGCTCTACCTGGCCGCCAACGGCAACTTCAGTGCCGGCCTGTATCGCGTGGACGTGTATGCCGATAGCCAGTACATCGATCAGCGCGAGTTTTCGGTCTACTGAGCTTCAAGCGTGTTTGGGCCAGGGACGGCCCCTGCTTCCTGATTCAAAGGGATTGACGGTAAGTCATGCGTCCACTTCCGAGTTTTCTTGTGCATCTGTTGTGCCTGGGTGTGGTGCTCTCAGGCCTGCTGGTCGCGGCACCGGCACTGGGCGAATCGCTCGGAGCATCGGCCATGGCCGGGCTGATTGCGGGCGCCACGCTGATGAGCCTGGTGGCCTGCGTGATTGCGCTGCGCTCCCTGCTGCGCTCGGTTCGCATCGCGCGCGGCAATCCACGACTCTGGGGCGTACTGGCCGCGCTCGCCTATTGTCCCCTCCTTGCCGGATTCCTGTTGCTCGCCGTGGTGACCGCCAATCGCTGACCCCAAGGTCCGTCCGCCGGGGGAGATCGGCGACCGGCCTGCGTCGTTGCCCGCATCGCGGGATCGAAACCTGATACCGCAGCGCCGTGAGCCGCCGTGATTCCGGCGACTCGCGGCGCGGCCTCTCACGGCATCGCAGTGAACGACACCACGTCGAAACGCAGCCCGTCCACGTCACGCTCGCGCAGGATGAAGATGTGTCGTTTCCCAGCCTGGATCCTGGTCGGCATGAGGCTCTCGATTTGCGGATCCAGGTGAGCCAGCAGGCGACGGCCCTGCCCTGCGTCCAGGGTCAGGTTGCGACCGCCTCCGGAAACAGCATCGTCCAGTGCAGTTGGCTGGTCGCTGTCGGCATCAAGATTGGGATCCACCAGCACGGCATCGATCTGCACCAGCGCTCGCCAAACGCGCGACGTCTCCGGATCCCAGTCGACCGCCGCATCGCGCACGGCGGCCTCTTGCTGCGCGGCAGCGAGCAAGGCGTCGAGACTGGCAAAGCGCAGGGCGAAATCCCAGTCGCGGGTGCGCGCGACCATGTGCTGTGTGGCCTGCTCCATGCTGCCGAACCATTCACTGGCGCACGCGGCACAGGCGTCGTGGTTATCGGCAAACGCCTGCAGCCCATCGCGCACCAGATCGGCATAGTCGGCCAGTTCGAGGCCCACGGCCGCGCCCATGGCCAGGCCCACGCGTCGCTCGTTTGGCGACACCGCCAGCACCGCGCCATTGCCCAGATCCAGCTGGCCGACCCGAAGCTGGCGCAGCATGGCCCGCGCGTAGTCGTCGCCTTGCAGGCCATGAAACGAGTTGCTTACCAGCACGACCACCTCGACGCTGCTTTGCTGCGCATGCCTACGCAGCCGCTCGGCGAGTTGTTCGACATGCTGGGGCGCGATGCGCCCGGTCTCATCGAACACGAAACGATCGAATTTGGCGGGAATCGCGGAAGCCTGCGGCAGTGGCAGCTGGCCGCTTGCGTGGCCATCCGCTTGAGCTGCGGGAGACTGCGCCGCACTGGATGACACGCCCTGCAGCACTGCGGCACGTCCCGCGCCCGCGTTATCTGGGTTCTGCACTGGCCGGGAAATCGGCGGGGCTGACAACTGCGCGGCCGCGCCGCTGGCGAGTGCAGGCTGGCTGCCGGGTTGCGCCTCGCGCACATCGCAGGCACCACCGCGCTGTGCGCAAGCCTGGGTCCAACCCTCGCGGATCGCCTCGCTGCGATCGCGACGACCCGGATGTGTTCGGCTCGGTGCCTCGCCGACAAGCGTGTCGATGGCGCGCTGTGCATCCTCAAGACCGGCACCCATCTTGAACAGCACGAAGCCGCTGAACTTGTCGGCCTCGAGTTCGATCAGCGGCGCGCTTCCGCCAGGAAGAATGGTATGGCCAGAAAGGTGATGGCCAATCTCGTGCGCCATCACGCTGACCGGCGCCCAGTCGTTGCCTGAGGTCGCCTTCACCAAGTCACGTAGGAACTCGCGGTTGTAGGCAATCACGCGACGCGGCAATCCATCCGGGCCCGGCACGATGGCAGCCGCGGCATTCGGCACCGCGGCTTCCACCACGTCGAAGTTCTGCGGCAGTCCCGTATAGCGCATGATCTGCCCACTACGTCCGTGGCCTCGCCGTCGCCAGCTGGCTTCATCGTTTCGGGTCGCAGTTGCAGTGGCTGACCGTCGTAGGCGCAGGCAGGCAGCACGACTTCGGTGTCGCGCACGCCGCCGACCAGCGCTGTGGCGGATGAATGGCCCGATGGCTCAGGGCTGCAGGCCGTACTCAGCAGCGCGCAGATGATCGCCGCCGTCAGGGCGTGGATTCGGACGATGGAACCGGATGTTGCAGGCATGCAGCAGGACTCCGAGGCAATGACGCCAGACCGGGACGGACGGCGCTCGATTCACCGTGCGGAAAAGGACATCGCTTTCTCCGCTCCACCCGCTTGCGCGGGGTCGAGCCGAAGGCACCGGAGAATCCGGCCCCGGAGTGCGCATGTGCACCAGTCTCCCCACACGAAGCTCACGCGCATGTTCATTTCAGACCGTCGCAATCCGACTGCAACTGCAATTGTGGTCGCAATCATCAGCCCGAGGCCCAGTGCTTCCCCGCTGTCCACCCGTGTTGCCAGCTGCCTGCTCGCCATTGCCCTGCTGTTCGGCGGCGCACTGGCCCATGCCGGCGACGCGCTGGATCAGCGCTTTGGCGAACAGGGAATGCGCGGACTGTTTCAGCTCGGAGCGATGGTCCAGGCCCTGGGATCCTGCCCGCACGATGACGGCAGCATCACCGTGCTCAGCCATCGTCAGGAAACTGGTCATCTGGTGCTGGCGCGCATCACGGTCGATGGCAGCCTGGACGACACCTTCTCGGACGACGGCGTTGCCGACCTGGCTTTTTTCTGGGCAATAGACCCGCAGCGCTCCGTCTTGGCCTGCGCTGGCGTCGGCAACGGTACGGCTGAAGACGACCGCATAATGCTCGCAGCCCTCGCGCAGGGAGACGAGGATACTGCGGTCTTGGCGCTGATCGACCCGCATGCTGCACGCTTTGATGCGGAGTTCGGCCTCGGCGGCCCCATGCAGCATGCTTACAGCAGCCTGCTATTTCCGGCCACGGGCGATATCGCCTACCCGCGCCTGGCGATTCGCGGTGTATTCCCCGGCAACAATGGCGACTGGATCATCTCCGGACACGTGGGTGACGCCGGCGCCACCCGGTTCGCGTTCGTCGCGCGAGTGGCTGTGCACGGCGGTATCACTGCCCTGGTTCATCCGAGTGCGGAGGGCCTGAGCATGCGCGACGTCACGACCACCCGCATCGGTTCGGATGGCCGCATTCGCGCCCTCGGAACGGCCGTGGTGGGCGGACAGCCGACATGGGCCTTGTTGCGTCTCGACGCCGAGTCCCTGCAAACCATGTCAGTCAGTGCGGTGGGCGAGCCGGACGGGTTCAACTATCAGGTCGAACCCGGGCGACGCCTGCCGGGCGGCCTCATGACCGCCGCCGTCATCGCCGGCGACGACAGCCCGTTTGCCACCGCACCACGCCTGCTGATCGTGCGCGAGGACACCGTCAACGAGCTTGAACTGCCCCAGCCCGCCGCCTTGAACGGTGAAACGGTCGGCGTGGTCTCTGCCACCGCCACCGGCGCGGTCGGCGGACGTGTGGTATTCGTTGCTTCACTGCGGCGAGGCGACCACGTGGGCGTGGGCTTCCACGCTGTCGTAGTGCGTTTGGGCGATGGGATTAGCGTGCCGGATGTAGTCGATACGGCATTCGCCGAGGGTGGATCCGCGGTGTTTCGCTTCCGCCCGGCGACGTCCAGTTGTCCGGCCGAGGAGGGTCCGCCGCAGGGCGCCAGCCGGATCAGCGCCTGGGGCGAAGCGAGCTTGCTGGTTGGCGACATCGCGCCCGACTGTGGTGCCCAGACTTCGAGCGGACTGGTCATGGCGCGCATCGACAGTGCCAGCGTGCAGCTTTTCCGCGGCGACTTCGAATAGAACGCGAGCGGTTCGTCTCCCCGCTCAGGGGATCGCGCACAGCGCGCGCAACAAGGCCGGGATCGGTGCACTGGCGCGGTCGACGTTGGCGAGCACTTCCTCCATGGTGATCTCGCGCTCCGGTTCGGGGCCACACCCTGCGGCCCAGTTCGCCACCAGGGCCAGACAGGCATAGTCGATACCCAGCTCGCGTGCGAGGGCTGCCTCGGGCATGCCCGTCATGCCAACCAGATCGCAGCCATCGCGGCGCAGGCGTGCGATCTCGGCACGGGTTTCCAGGCGCGGGCCCTGGGTGGCCCCATAGCAGCCGCCATCGAGCATGTCGATCTGCGCCTGCCGCGCAGCGGCACGCAATGCGGCACGCAGCGACACCGTGTAGGGATCGCCAAAGTCCACATGCAGCACCTCGCTGCCAGGCTCTTCGCACAAGGTGGAAATGCGACCCCAGGTGTAGTCGATCAGCTGGTCTGGCAGACCCAGCACGGCCGGGCCCCAGGCCTCGGTGATACCACCTACCGCGTTCACTGCAATGATCCGGCGCGCACCGGCTTCGCGCAGCAGCCAGAGATTGGCGCGGTAGTTGATCCGGTGCGGAGGAATCGAATGCGCTTCGCCGTGGCGGGCGAGGAAAGCGACCGTGTGACCATCGAGACTGCCGACGCGGACCGGCCCGGAAGCCTCACCGTAGGGTGTGGGTTTGGCGAACTCTTCGACGTTTTCGAGTGCGGCGAGGCGGTAGATGCCGGTGCCACCAATGAGGGCAATTTCTGGTGTGTTCATGGCTTGATTATCGCGTGGAATGGGCGTTAATTCCCATCGTTGGATGTGGTTGCGAAGTCAGGTTGGGCAGGTGTCGTCTGCTGTTCCTGCTTGCTGGCCAGCCACGTGCACACGATTGTGGAGGGCGGATCTTGATCCGCCATTACGGGGTGGTTGTGCCTTCGGGTGCAACTGCAAGATCAAGATCGAGATCAAGAGCTTTCGCGCCCTGCGGGCAGCGAGTCACTTTCTCTTGCTTGCCCAAGAGAAAGTAACCAAAGAGAAGGGCACCCCAGTCTCGCGCCGCGCGGAAGGAGCCCGCGCGGTCCCCTGCGCTGCTCGCCATGACCGGGCCGGCGCGAACTCGGCCATCCATGGCCTCGAACATGCGCGCCTTTCCCCCGGCCCTGGCTCCGCTGCTCGGCACGAGCCGAATGGGGAATTTGAGAGCGGAAAGCAGGAGCAAGAGCAAGAGCAAGAGCGAAAGCAAAAGCGAAATCAGCAGCAACGGCAACGGCAACAGCGGGCAGCTCGATGCTGGCCGTGTGGCGAGCGCAGCGATGGCACACACCGCTAAGCGAAGCGGGTTAAGCAGCAGCGGCAGCCGAGGTAGGCTCTTGGCTCTGCGCTCTTGGCTCTGCGCTCTTGGCTCTGCGCTCTGAATCCCCGTTCATTTTCCGCCGAGTAGCGGAAGAATCCGGCGGGGAAAGGCGCGCATGTCCGAGGCGATGGATGGCCGAGTTCGCGCCGGCCGACGGATTCTGAGCAACGCAGGGCACCCCGCGCGCGCTTCATGCGCGGGGCGGGAAATCCGGGGTGCCCTTTCTCTTGGTTACTTCTCTTTGGGCAAGCAAAGAGAAGTGACTCGCTGCCCGCAGGGCAGAGAAAGCTATTGATCTTGCCGTTGATCTTGCTGTTGCTGTTGAAACAAGAACGCAACCACCTCGCATTGGCAGATCAAGATCCGCCCTCCAACAGCAAACCAATCAACCCTCCCGCGTCAACAGATCACCAGGCACCTGGAAGACTCCAGGCAATCGCCCGCCGGGCGCCCCAGCTCAGTCCTTCAATGCGTAGATGGCAGGCAAATTCCGCCCTTGTTCGTAATAGTCCATACCAAACCCGAACACATACCGATCCGGCACCTCAAGGCCCCAGTAATCCGGCGTGAGATCCGGCACGCCGCGGCCATGGCGCTTCCAGGCCAGCACGGCAAAGCGCACGTCGGCGGCGCCCTGTGCCTGGCACCAGCGCCGCACTTCGACCAGGGTCGGGCCTTCGTCGAGGATGTCGTCGATCAGCAGCACGCGCTTTCCGACCAGGGAGATATGCGGCTTGTGCAACCAGTGCAGGCCGCCGCCGCTGGTTTCGCCGCGGTAACGAGTTGCGTGCAGGTAGTCGAACTCGATGTCGATGCCCAGATCCAGTGCCAGCAGGGACGCGAAGAACATGCCGCCATTCATGATCGGCATGTAGACCGGGCACTGGTCGCCATAGTCAGCCCGGATCTCGCCCGCCATGCGGGTGATGGCCTGTTGCAGGGCGGCGCGATCGTGAATCATGTCGGCGTCGCGCAGGACGTCGGCGAGCAGGGGCGTGGTCTTTTCGTTCATCGGTTCAGCTCAGGTCGGAAGCAAGGCGGCCCAGCGCATCGCTGGCCGCGAGAAATCGGGACTCGCCGTGCAGGGTATCCCAGTCGGGTCGCGCGCAGGCCAGCAGTGGCGCCAGGGCCTGCGGCGTGGTTTCAGTGTCCAGCATGGCGTCGAGTGCATCGGGCACCAGATCCGGTGCGCAGACCAGCACCGAATCGCAGCCGGCGGCGTAGTGCGCGCGGATCCGCGCCGCCACGCCACCGACGCCGTGCGCCGCGGCCATGCCGATGTCATCGGAGAACACCACGCCGCCAAATCCCAGGTCACGCCGCAGGATTTCGCCGATCCAGCGCGGCGAGTAGCCGGCCGGCTCGGGCGCCACGGCCGGGTACTCGACGTGCGCCAGCATCACCGCTTCTGCGCCGGACGCGATGCCCGCCACAAATGGCACCAGATCTTCGCCCAACAGGACGTCCAGCGGGCGCGGATCGATGGCGGTATCGAAATGCGTGTCTTCCAGCACCGAGCCGTGTCCGGGGAAATGTTTCAGCGTCGCGGCCATGCCGGCCTCGTGCATGCCGGCCACATAGCTGCGGGTGAACTCGGCCACCAGTTCCGGTTGCTCGGCGAACGCACGATTGCCAATGGCGCGATTGCCACGGCCCAGGTCCACCACCGGCGCGAAACTGAGGTCGATGCCCAGTGCGAGGATCTCGTTTGCCATCAGCCAGGCGTGCTCCTGCGCCAGCGCCAGCGCCGCCCGCGGATCGCGTGCATGCAGGGCGGCGAAGGGCTGCAGCGGCGGCAGGGCGACAAAGCCGTCGCGGAAGCGTTGCACCCGGCCACCTTCCTGATCGACGCATAGCAGCAGTGGGCGCTCACTTGCAGCGCGCAGGCTGGCGGCCAGATCGGATACTTGCGCGCGCGAGGCGAAGTTGCGACTGAACAAAATCACGCCGCCAATGGCTGGATGCTGCAGCCAGTCGCGTTCCTGCGCTGCGAGTTCGGTTGCGGCGATTCCGATCACCAGCATCAGGTTTGCTCCAGCAGAGTCCACCGCGCGAACGGGCGTTCGGCGAGGGATGAATTGTAATAGCGCGCTTCGTGGGTCACCTCAAAACCGAGCCAGTCAGGCCGCTCGAAAGCGAAGTTTTCGCAAGGCAACTCGACCTCGGCGACTATCAGTCCGGCGTTGTTGCCGGCGAACTCGTCGACTTCGAAGGTCAGGCCGGCATGCGCGATGTAGTGGCGGGTCTTCTCGATGCGTCCGCCTACGCACAGCGCAAGCAAGGCTTCAGCATCGGCGAGCGGGATGGCGTACTCGAACTCCTGCCGGCTCGGCCCGATGACGCGCGACTTCAGGTTCAACCAGGCGTCCCCGCCAGCCACGCGAATCCGCATCGAGGCCTGCTCGCGGCCTTCGCGCAGTGCGCCGGGATCGTTGAGATAGCCTTGCGCCATCCGTTGGCTGCGCGTAGCCAGCTCGCGCCAGGCGTCGCCAACGACGAGGAACTTGCGCTCGATCTCGATCGCCATTACTTCGGCTCGAACACCGCGATGCTTTCGACATGCGCCGTCTGCGGGAACATGTCCATGGCACCGGCAGACTTCAACACGAAACCGCGCTCGCGCACCAGGAAACCCGCATCACGCGCCAGCGAGCCGGGGTGGCAACTGACATAGACGATGCGACGGATGCCCTTGAGCGGCAGCTGCGCCAGCACTTCCGCAGCGCCGGCGCGGGCCGGATCGAGCAGCAACAGGTTGAATCCCGACTTCATCCAGGGTTCGCCCGCCAGATCCTTGGCCAGATCGGCAGCGAAAAATTCCGCATTGCCAATACCATTGAGCTCGGCATTGACGCGCGCGCGGGCCACCAGACCTGCATCGCCCTCGACACCCACGACGTGAGCCGCGCGACGCGCCAGCGGCAAGGTGAAATTGCCCAGGCCGCAAAACAGGTCGAGCACACGCTCACCGGGCTGCGGATCGAGCAGATCCAGTGCCTGCGCAATCATGCGTTGATTGATGCCGGCATTGACCTGGATAAAGTCGAGCGGCCGGAATGCCAGGCGCAGGTCGAAGGCCGGCAGGGCGAAATCCAGTTCCACCGCTTCAGGCCACAGCGGATGCACCGAATCCAGCCCGCCCGGCTGCAGGAAGACCGCGAAATCGAATCGCTGGGCGAAGCCGAGCAGCTTGGCCAAGTCGGATTCCGACAGCGGTTCGAGATGCCTGAAAATCAGCGCGGTAGCCGAGTCGCCTGCGATGAATTCGATCTGCGGAATGGTGCTGCGCGCATCCAGCGAGTCGACCAGGGCGGCGATATCGGCGACACGCTCGCCGATCTTGGGCACCACGGTATGGCAGACCGACAGGTCGGCAACGAAGCGCGGATTTTCCTCGCGGAATCCGACCAGGGTCTTGCCCTTCTTCTCGACGAAGCGGACCGAGAAGCGGCCCTTGCGGCGATAGCCCCAGGCCGCGTCGGTCAAAGGTTGCAGCACGGTCTGCGGCGTCACTGCGCCAAGCCGCTGCAGGTTGTCCAGCAGGATGCCCTGCTTGGCCTCGATCTGCTTTTCCTCGGACAGGTGCTGCAGCACGCAGCCGGCACAGTGGCCGAAGTGCGGACAGCGCGGCTCAACCCGATCGGGAGAGGCGCTGATCACCTGCAGGGTGCGGGCCTCATCGAAGTGTCGGCTGCGCTTGGTCTGTTCGACCAGAACGCGTTCCCCGGGAAGCGCACCGGAGACAAACACCACCTTGCCCTCGTGCCGTGCTACGCCGCGGCCATCGTGGCCGAGATTGGTGACCTCGAGTTCAAACGGGGCTGGAGCAGTACGGTGGCGCGCCAAGTTAGGGATTCACGGCTGAGTGAAGGGCGCGGATTGTGCCACGGATGTGTGCCGGAGCCTTCACTGGAGACGCAGCGGCTGGTTTTGCCGGCCGCTGCGTGGGTGGAGCGAAGGGCTCAGAGTTCGGCCGCTGCGCGGCAACGGCGACTGCGTCGCCTGCGCCTTCGCTTTGCTCGGTCAGGGCTCAGGCGGAGCATCGCGGGTGGCGGATCGAGACCCGCCCTCCGCGGGACTGCTTCGCTTACTTCTGCTTCCAGGTGCCGCCGTTGTCTTCGTACCACCAGCCGGCGCGTGCGCTGGCGACCCACTGGCGCGAAAAGGTTTCGCGGATCTGCGGTTCCCATTCCGGATGGGAATTGGCGACCGCGATCTCGCGGTACACCGCGTTGCGGTCGCGGTTGTCCTCGGCGACGGCAGCGTTCAATCCGGCGCGATCCTTGAGCGGCACCTTGGCGGCATCGCGTACCGTGAGCAGGCCGTCCTTGGTCAGGCCCAGCGCGCCACTGTCGAAATGCGCGGCCAGCGAATCGCGGAAGCGGCTCGCCATGCGGTCCTGGATCGCCTGGATGGCTGGCGTCTTGATATTGATGTCGGCCTGCTGGGCGTGCGCATCATTGATGAGAAAGGACAGCAGGCTGAAGCCACCGGAAACGCCCCCGCCATCGCCATTCTCGGCGGGAGCAGCGGGCGCGGCATCATCGCCGATCACCTTTTCGACAAACTCGCGTGCGGCCTCCTGCGCCTCGGCGGCAGGGAAGTACACGTTGATGGTGACGCAGGCCGACAGGAACAGCAGTCCGGCGATGGCGGAAACGGCGAGCTTCGAGCGCATGGAGTGATTTCCTCGGGTTGGTCAGTCAATCGTGGGTCGCTGGCCTGCGGCGGTTGCCTGGAGGCGTTCCATCAATACCGGCCAGTCGACCTTCCGCTGGAAGCCCACCACGGAAATCCGCGGCAGGCCGGAGCCTTCCACGATAGTGTAGCCCTGCCCGGATGAATCGATTCCGCCCATGTAACAGATGTTCCGCTCCAGCCGGCAGCTGATGCCGATGCGCGAATAGCCGAAGGTTTCGAAGGCACGCAGGAAGCTGGCCTGGATGCCGCCGGCCAGGCCGCCGCCTCCAACCGAAGACAGGTCGCGCACCGCGCGCTGGCTGATGCGGCGCGGGCCTGGCGCGTCCTTTACGGTGCGCAGCTCGGCCTCGAATGCGGCCGGCGACCAGTCGAGCAGGCGCAGCCCGCGAATGTGGCCTTCCATGCGGCCGGTGATCTCGCCGAAACCGAAGACGGCGGTCAGCGGCTGCAGGTCGAGATTGGCGAAGCGCACGTCGGCGCTGAGCGTCGGCGCCACGCCGAAGGGGCGTTCGAGAATGAGCTGGCCGATGTCGACGCTGCCGCCAAACAACTCCATACGCAGGCCGCCGTCGAGGGTAAGCGTGCCCTTGGCGTAATAGGCACGTGGCAGGCTGCCGGACATGCGGCCAGTGAAGGCCGGCCATTTCAGCGCGCTGCTCAGTTCTGCGAGGTCGAGGTCGCGCAGTTCGATGCCAAGATCGAGGCTGGGTCCTTCCTCGTCGCCACCTGGCAACCAGTGCAGCCGACCTATTTCCAGCGCCCCTGCGAAGGCAGGAACCAAAATGGCTTGGGCCAGCGCCATTCCGCCGGCACGGCTCTCCAGCGTGGCACCTGAGGCACCCAGCGACAGTCCGTAGACTTCGATCTGCTTCCAGGCCAGTTGACTGCGCGCTGCAGCATCACCGGCGGTCCACGCCAGATCACCGACCACCTCATCGAATGCAAAGCGCCCAGCGGCATCGCGCGCCGTGGCCGCCAGATTGGTGACATTCAAGCGCTGCCAGCCGCCATCGGCGCGTTCCATCGCGACTGTCGCGCGACCCTCGATCTGCAAGCCGGCAAGGCCGAGCGTTCCGAGCAGGGATTCACCGTAGCGCGCCTGCGCGGCAGCCAGGTCACTGAGTTCGCCCTGCAGGCTGAGCTGCGCGAGCACGTCGTCTGCCTTCGGTTGCAGCAGCGCCTCGGTCTGCAGATTCAGGACTCCGCCATCGGTCCAGTGCAGGCGCTGCAGTGCGATTGATCCATCGGCACGGCCCTGCAGCGCCAGGTCCAGCTCCACGCCCTTGGGCGGCAAGCTGGCGTAAAGCGGGCCAAGCAAGATCTCGCCGCCCAGTACCGGACCCTTGGCCGTCAGCGACCAGGTGCTGTCGCCAAAACTGCCCGACAGATCCGCTTGCAGACCCAGTCCGGCAGAAGCAATTTTCCCGTCGGGCGTGTCCAGATCGAGACCCTGCAGCGCGAGACGCCCAGACACCCCGAGGCTTTCGTCCTGCGACAGATCCAGGGCCAGCTTGCCGCTCAGCTGTCCACCCTGCACCTGAGCTTCGGCCCACAGCCATTCCTGCAGAGGCGCCAGCCAATCCATGGGCAAGCTGCCGGCCTGCAGGTCGGCGGTGGCCTGTTCGAATCGGTAGTCGGCAGCGAGGCTGGCGCTGCCGCGGGTCAGGCTTGCCGACAGGGCGCTTTCATCAAACGCGAGCAGCAACTCGCCGCGGCGCAGTCCCTCGGCGCTGGCCGGTCCCTTGCACTGGCTGCGTCCAGCAACATCTTCCAGCTGGCAGCGCCATTTTACCCGGGTGAATACATAGCCAACTTCCGAGGCATCGAGTCGCCCGATGCTGAGCTCGATGTCCGGCGAGCTTGCGCCTTCGACCCAGTTCAGAGTGGCCTTGATGTCCTGCGCGCGCCCGAGCGGCAGGATTGCCTGCTCAACGCTGACCACGACGCGCTGGGCTGCATCCGCTTGGCTCGCCGCGACAAGCAGGGGCAGCAAAAGCAGGATCGATCGGCAGAGGAAAGCTACCATGCGCGACAGCATACCGAGTCCTGCCTGAAGCCAATGCCAGATCCAGATCACGGGCATCCATCGCACTCGATCCTGCTGCTCGAGGACGAGCCGGTCAGTGCCGAATTTCTTTGCGCCGCGCTCACGCCGCTGGGACTGCAGGTATGCCACGCCGCTTCACTGCAGCAGGCACGCAACTTGCTGCTGCAGCATCGGTTCTCGCTGCTGCTGCTTGATCTGAACCTGCCTGATGGCCACGGCGACGAGTTGCTGAGAGCGCTTCGCGTCACCCAGGACAGTCCTTCGCAAGCATCGTTGGCCCTGGCCCTTACGGCCGAGCTCGACCAGGCGCAGCGGGCAGCGTTGCGCGATGCGGGCTTCGCCGACGCACTGGTCAAGCCCATCGCAGCCGCGGCGCTGCGCGATGCGGTGAATCGCTGGCTGGCAGATCCGGTAGCAGCTGAGTTCACCGAGCCCGATGGCGCAGTCGGAGAGCCCGTGGTCTGGGACGATGACGCTGGGTTGCTCACCTGCGGCGGCAGCCAGGAGGTACTCGGCGCACTCCGCGGCCTGTTCCTGAAGGAGTTGCCCGAACAGGCGGCACGCATTCGCGCAGGCCTGCTTGAGGGACGAGGCGGCGATGCGCTCGACGAACTGCACCGCTTGCTGGCTGGCTGCGGCTTCTGCGGCGCAAGCACCTTGGCCGGCGTGGCCCGCGATCTGATGCAACGGGTGCGCGAAGCCGGCGATCTCGATACCGCGATCGCTGGGTTTGATACGGCGGTCGCTCAGGTCCTGGACCAACCGCTGGACTAGTCCTCGGATCGTCCCGCGCGAAATTCGCGCAGCAGGCGGCGCGAGCGCAGCTCCTCATCTCCCAGCTGCGCCTGCAGCAGGCCTTGCAGCAGGCGACGAATCGGGCCCTGCAGCGAGGCCTCGGGTTCCGCGTCCTGAGCCAGCGCCAGCAATGCACGGACTTCGATGGCGCTGGGGTCACCGGCGGCAGCCAGCTGTGGTCCGACATCGGCGACGTAATGGCAGTACAGACCCGGGTCCTCGGCAACACCGTCCAGCATCAGCCCGTAACCGCAAGCCGCCAGCAGATCGCGCTCGAACAGGCGCAAGGCCCAGGGCAGACTGCTGCCCGTCTGCGCCGCGGCCAGGCTGCCGGCGTAGCGCAGGAACAGTCCAGTGAGCGCCTCGCCACGCGGCAGCAGGCGCTGGCAGAGTTCGTTGAGATAGAAGCCTGCCAGCAAACCTTCCCCGGACAGTGCCAGGGCGGCACCGGCGGCTTCAAAGCCGCGCATCTGGCCCAGTTCGCCGCGCTGCTGCCAACTCAGGCTCAGCGGTTGAAAGGGTTGCAGCAAGGCGCGGCTGGCGGCGGATCTCGGGCCGCGAACGCCGCGCGCCACCAGGCCAATGCGGCCATGGCCCGGTGTCAACACATCGATCAGCAGGCTGGTTTCGCGGTAGGGACGCGCGTGCAGGATGTAGGCAGGCTCGCCCTCGACGCGCAGCACGTTGACGCTCTAGCCCGAAGATTTCATGAAATCGCGCGATGATCGCGCAGGATACTGATCGCACAAGGGATTTTCTGAGGGAGCGCCGTATCGGCCATACGGCCGACCGAGCGAAGCGAAGGCGCAGGCTGCGCAGCAGCCGTTGTCGCGAAGCGGCCGACCGAAGAAAATGCCTTGTGCGGTCAGGAGACAAGCGAGGGCGCGCGATCTCATGAAATCTTCGGGCTACTGATAACCGAACTGCTGCAGGGCGCGTTCGTCATCCGACCAGTTTTCCCGCACCTTGCACCACAGTTCCAGGTGCACCTTGGTGCCGCTGGCGGCCTCCAGTTCGTGCCGGGCGCGCTGGCCAATGCGTTTCATGCGCTCGCCGCCGGCTCCGATAACAATCGGCTTCTGGCCTTCACGCTCCACCCAGATGACCGCGCGAATGCGGCGCAGGGTCGGAGTTTCCTCGTAGGCCTCGATCTCCACCGTGGTGGCATAGGGCAACTCCTGGCCGAGCTGCAGCATGAGCTGCTCGCGGATGGTTTCGGCGGTAAGAAAACGCTCGCTGCGGTCGGTGATCTCGTCTTCGCCGAAGATCGGCTCGGACTCGGGCATCAACCGGATCAGTTCGTCGCGCAGGGCCTCAAGGCCCTTGCCCTTCAACGCAGAAATCGGATGCACGCCGGCGAAAACCCGCTCACGGGTGATTTCGGCAATAAAGGGCAGCAAGGCGGTCTTGTCCTTCAGCTTGTCGACCTTGTTGATCGCCAGCACGCAGGGCAGGCCAGCCTCGGACAACGCCGCATAGGCGAACCCGTCCTGCTCGGTCCAGCGACCGGCTTCGATCACCAGCAGCACGGCCTGCACTTCGGTGATCGCGCCGCGCGCGGCTCGGTTCATGTACCGGCTCATGGCACCACGCTGGTCGCTGTGCAGGCCCGGTGTATCGAGCAGCACCAGTTGCCCATGAGGGAAGCTGCCAACGCCGAGGATTCGGTGACGCGTGGTCTGCGCCTTGGGGCTGACGATGCTGAGCTTGTACCCGATCAGGGCATTCAGCAGGGTGGACTTGCCGACGTTGGGACGGCCGATGACGGCGACATAGCCGGCTCTGAAGGGGGTATTGGTCATGCCGCGATTGTGGGGCCGCGCGCCCGGGCGGTCCAGTTCAGCGTCTGAAGATATCGAGCGCCGGGGAGTAGAGGTCGCCACTCTATCCTGTCGAGACGCAGGGTCGCGTGAGGAAACCGTGCTGAAGCAGACAGCCTCAGCCAAATCCCGTAGATCTCAGCCACGTTCAACCCTGCAACTGACGCAACACCTCGGCAGCGGCCGCCTGCTCGGCGGCGCGGCGCGAGCCGCCCTCGCCTTCCAGTGCCATGCGCGGGTCGCTGAGCGAACAGGCGACGCGGAAACGCTGTGCGTGTTCCTCGCCACTGGACTCGACCAGCTCATACTCCGGCAGCGGCAGGCGGCGGCCCTGCAGCCACTCCTGCAGGCGCGTCTTGGGGTCTTTCTCCAGCTTGGCCGGCAGGGCCTGCAGCAGCGGATCGAGCCAGGACAGAACGAACCCGCGGCAGGCGTCCAGGCCGGCATCGAGATAGATGGCAGCGACGATCGCTTCCAGGGCATCGGCCAGGATGGAATCGCGGCGATGGCCGCCACTCTTCATCTCACCAGGCCCCAGCACGATCCGTGCACCCAGATCGAGATCGCGGGCAACGCCCGCCAGGGTCGATTCCCTCACGAGTTCGGCCCGCGCGCGGGTCAACAGCCCTTCGTCGGCGCGCGGCCAGTGCTGCACCAGGGTTTCGGCGGCAATCATGCCCAGCAGGGCGTCACCGAGGAACTCGAAGCGTTCGTTGTGCGGGCTGCCGGCGCTGCGGTGGGTCAGCGCCTGCAGCAGCAGCTCAGGCTGCGAGAATCGATGCTGGATCACGCGTAACGCAATGCCGGCCCCAGCTTTCAGGGCTGACGAGCCAGGTCCACGGTGTTTTCGAACACAGCCACGAAGTCGATGTTGTAGATCATCGGACGGCGCACTTCATAGGCGATGGTGAGGTTGTAGCCTCCCTCGCGGGTGATCTTGATGTGTTCGGGCTTGACGCTGTCAATGTAGCTGATGTTGAAGCGCTTCTTCAGCATGGCGCGGATTTGATCCGGGCTCTTTTGTGCCACGCCGGGCTCGTTCTGGACGCTCTTCATCGCGGTGACCACCGAGTAGTACTCGGTATAGACCGGGAACAGCTTCATGATGATAAAAGCGAAAAAGCCTCCCACCATGAGCACGATGAGAAAGCTCATCAAGGTGATACCGCGCTGATTCGAACGCATGTTGGCTGCCTCGCTGGCCGTTTCCCCGGGCATCACTTTACCCGAAAAGTCGTCGATTGCGCCCTCTGGTTATCGGATTGAGGTGCCGATCCGGCTGAAGTCCACTCCGCCGCCCTTGCCGTCCCAGTTCATCCAGATGAAGAACGCGCGCCCGACCAGGTGGCGTTCCTCGACAAATCCCCAGAAGCGGCTGTCTTCGCTGTTGTCGCGGTTGTCGCCCATCACGAAGTAGGACCCTTCCGGTACCGTCCAGGCCCCTTCGGAGCGCGGCATCATGAAACTGACGGGGCGCCGCAGGATCTCGTGCTCGGCCTCACCCAACTGCTCGCGCAGATGCTCGGCGCCGGTCATGTCGCGCCCGCTGCCTTCACCGATATAGCGACCGATGGGCTCCTGCGCGACTTGCACACCGTTCACGTAGATCACTTTGTTGCGGTAGGCGATCTGGTCACCCGGCAGCCCAACAACGCGCTTGATGTAGTCCTGTGACGGGTTGACCGGGTACTTGAACACCACCACGTCGCCACGCTCAGGCGTGCCGATGTCGACAAACTTCTTGTTCAGCACCGGAATACGCAAGCCGTAGGCAAACTTGTTCACCAGGATGAAGTCGCCAACCAGCAGGGTCGGCATCATCGAGCTGGACGGAATGCGGAAGGGCTCGGCCAGAAACGAACGCAGCAGCAGGATCACGAACAGCACGGGAAAGAACGAGCGGGCGTACTCGACGATGGTCGGCTCGGTCGCCTCACGCCCCTGTGCGGCGCGCTCGGCACGCGCCTTGGCGAAGACCAGATGGTCGAACAGCCAGATGAAGCCTGAAGCGGCGGTCAGGCTGACAAGAATGGCGGCGAAGTCGAAGTTCATGGGCGGCCGGGACGTGAGATTCGGGATTCGAAATTTTCGGGAGCAACAAAGAGGAAGGGAAGCGGCATTGCCGGCCCGCTGCCAATCAGGCCAGCCGTTGCCGGAATTCTGCTCGCAAGCGAGGAACTCATCGGTCCACCGAAAGCACCGCCAGGAAGGCTTCCTGCGGGATCTCGACGCGACCGACCTGCTTCATGCGCTTCTTGCCTTCCTTCTGTTTCTCCAGCAGTTTTTTCTTGCGCGTGGCGTCGCCACCGTAGCACTTGGCCAGCACGTTCTTGCGCATTGCCTTGACCGTGCTGCGCGAAATGATCTGCGCGCCCACCGCAGCCTGGATGGCGACATCGAACATCTGCCTTGGAATCAGCTCGCGCATCTTCTCGCACAGATCCCGGCCACGGCGGTCGGCCTGGCTGCGGTGCACGATCGAACTCAGCGCATCGACCCGGTCACCGTTGATCAGGGTGTCGACCCGCACGAAGGGGCCTGCATCGAAGCGCAGGAAGTGGTAATCGAGCGAGGCATAGCCACGCGACACTGACTTGAGCTTGTCGAAGAAGTCCATCACCACCTCGGCCATCGGCATCTCGTAGACGATCTGCACCTGGCTGGCGAGGTAGGAAATGCTCTTCTGCACGCCGCGCTTCTCTTCGCACAGCTTGATGACATTGCCGACGTAATCGGGCGGCGTAAGGACGGTGGCCAGGATTATCGGCTCGCGAATTTCCTCGACCTTGTTGGCGGCCGGCAGCTTGGCCGGGTTGTCGAGCGGCATGATGCTGCCGTCGGTCAGCAGCAGCTCGTAGACCACGGTGGGCGCGGTGGAAATCAGGTTGAGGTCGTACTCGCGCTCCAGGCGCTCCTGCACGATTTCCATGTGCAGCATGCCGAGGAAGCCGCAGCGGAAGCCGAAGCCCATCGCCTCGGAGCTTTCCGGCTCGAAATTGAGTGCAGCGTCGTTGAGACGGAGCTTTTCCAGTGCCTCGCGCAGCGCCGGGTAGTCATCGGCATCGACCGGGAACATGCCCGAGAACACTCTCGGCTGCATTTTCTGGAAACCGGGCAGCGGCTTGGCGGCCGGCTTGGCGGCCGAGGTCAGGGTGTCACCGACCGGCGCACCGTGCACTTCCTTGATCGCCGCATTGACCCAGCCCACTTCGCCCGCGCCCAACTTGTCGAGCGGCTTGCGCTTGGGAGTGAACACGCCCACGCCGTCGACCTGGTGTACGCGGCCCGTGGACATGACCAGAATCTTGTCGCCCGGGCGGATCTCGCCCTGCATGACGCGAACCAGCGATACCACGCCCAGGTAGTTGTCGAACCAGGAATCGATGATCAGCGCCTGCAGGCGATCGGTATCGCCTGGCTTGGGCGGCGGAATCCGCGCCACGATGGCTTCCAGCACCTCGATCACGTTGAGACCGGTCTTGGCGCTGATCGCAACGGCATCGGTGGCATCAATGCCGATGACCGCCTCGATCTCCTCCTTGACCTTGTCGATGTCGGCCGTGGGCAGATCGATCTTGTTCAGCACGGGCACCACTTCCAGGCCCTGCTCGACTGCGGTGTAGCAATTGGCGACCGACTGGGCTTCCACGCCCTGCGCGGCATCGACCACCAGCAACGCGCCCTCGCAGGCGGCCAGCGAACGGCTCACTTCATAGCTGAAGTCGACGTGGCCCGGGGTATCGATGAAGTTGAGCTGGTAGGTCTGACCATCGCGCGCGGTGTAGGGCAAGGACACCGACTGGGCCTTGATCGTGATGCCGCGCTCGCGCTCGATCGGATTCGAGTCGAGAACCTGGGCTTCCATCTCGCGATCAGCCAGTCCGCCGCAGATCTGGATGATGCGATCGGCCAGAGTCGACTTGCCGTGATCGACGTGGGCAATGATGGAGAAGTTGCGGATGTGCTGCATGGAATTCCGATAGCGTCCCGGGGATCGGGCCACAAAAGCCCATCATTATGCCATGTCGCCGGCTGAACCCGTGGACGCGAGCCGCTACGCCGGGCGGGCGACCCGAGTCAGGCCGCCCGCCGGAGTACCGCTGGATTCGGCGTCTATTCCTCGTCGCGCGGCGTGACGGTGACAAACTGGCTTGCTTCGCCGCGGCGGACCAGCAGCATCACGGCCTTGCCTTCGCCCGCGCTCTCGACCGCTTGCCTGAATGCTTCGGGTGTTCCCACGGCACTGCGCCCCACCATCAGCACGATGTCGCCTGGCTGCAGGCCAGCGCGGCGCGCCGCCATGCCACTGACTCGACTCACCACAACGCCTTCGTCGCGCTTGAGGTCAATCTGTTCGCGCTGCTCGGCGGTGAGCGATTCGACCGTCATTCCCAGTGCCGTGCCGGTTTCCGCCTGACCGGAAGGTGCCGCGCCGGCCGCGGCCAGCGCATCGTCGGGCAGTTCGCCCACGGTGACGGTCAGTTCACGCGTCTTGCCATCGCGAAAGATCTTGACCGTCGCCTTGCTGCCCGGGGTGGTGGCGCCCACCCGCGGCGGCAGGTCTGCAGATCGGGCGATCTCGACACCATTGAATTCCAGGATCACATCGCGGATCTGCATGCCAGCCTTCTGCGCCGCGCTGTCGGCGGAGAAACCGCTTACCAGCGCGCCACCCGGACGTGGCAGGCCCAGGGTCTGCGCCAGATCACGGGTCACTTCCTGGATATTGACACCCAGTAGGCCACGGCTGACGCGCCCCTTGCTCTTGAGCTGCTCGACTGCGTTCATCGCCACTTCGATGGGAATCGCGAAGCTGACGCCCATGAAGCCGCCGGTGTTGGAGAAGATTTGCGAATTGATTCCCACCACCTCGCCATCAATGTTCATCAGCGGTCCGCCGGAATTGCCGCGGTTGATCGCGACATCGGTCTGGATGAAGGGCACGTACTGCTGACTGCGGTCGTAACTCGCGCGGCCGGTGGCGCTGACGATGCCGGCGGTCACCGAGCGATCAAAACCAAAGGGCGATCCGATCGCCACCACCCACTGACCCGGTCGCAGCTGGTTCGAATTGCCCAGGCGCATCGTGGGAAAACCGCTGCCTTCGAGCTTTAGCAGGGCCACATCGGATTGCGGATCGCTGCCAACTACCTCGGCCTTGATTTCGCGCCGGTCGGAAAGTCGCACGACGACTTCATCCGCGCCATCAATCACGTGGTGGTTGGTCAGAACATAGCCATCGGCGGAAATCAGGAAGCCCGAGCCTTGCGAGACCCGGTCGCGGGGCACCGGTGATTGCCCGGGCTGCCCCGGTTCGCCGAAGAAGCGCCGGAAAAACTCGGGCATTTCCTCGTCGTCCATCGATGGCTGGCCGCGCCGCATGGCGGCTTCAGCGGTGCGGATCGATTCGATATTGACCACCGCCGGGCTGGTCCGCTCGACCAGATCGGCAAAGTCCGGCAGGGCCGCCTGCGCCGGACTGAGTACGGTCAGCAGGACGGAAAGGAATCCGGAAACGGCAAGCAGTGCCAGTCGATTCATCGGGATCAGAACTCCTCAGGAATTATGGAGATCGGCCGTGGATTCGGCCGACAGGGTTTCAGGCGGCACCGCATCGGCAGCCTCCCATCTGGATGCAATGGGCAGAGCCTGCGGTGCAGCGCGTTTCGACCACCGGAACGCCAACGAAGTTCCCGCAACTGCGCCCAGCAAGGTTGCGGCGTTGATGCCGGACTCGAAGACCGTACCCAGCAGGCAGCCAAGCGCTCCTCCGGCCAGCATGCCGGCCAGGGGCACGCCATAGCCCCACACAGCCGCGCTACGCAGGGCGGATTCATCGAGTGACAAACGCCAACGTTCCCCTGTTGCAGGCAAGTCGGGGAAGGCTTCCCGTTGCAAGCATGCGTGCTGCCCATCAACCGCGTCGAGCAATCCGCAGCGCCCAGCACAGCCGCCGCAACCGCGACAGTCGCCGATCAGACGCACTCCAACCGAGTCGGCCCCGATATCGACGACTTCGATGTCGCGTTCAACCACCCGGTGCGCGCAGGTCAACCATGCCCTGCGCCATGCGTTCGACGGTCAGGGCGGGCACTTCGCCCACCACGGTGATGTGGACATTGCCGAGCGCACGCCCGAACAGACTCAACGCACCGCGTTGCACGCCGCCGGACAGAGGCTCGATCGCAGCGGCGCGCGGCTCGATGTAGATCGAAACCAGCGCCAGCCCATCACTGTAGACCTGATGCTCGGCGCCAGCGCGCTGCGCATCGTGCATCGCGCGCAGCAGCCGGAAACCGGGCGGGAGATCGCGGACCGTCCAGCGCGGGGTTCCGCTTGCCTGCTCGCCCGGCGTGGCAGTGGGTGTTGAACCATCGGCACAAGCGCCCAGCTCAGCCGCACTGGGTCGATAGCCAAGCTCGATCTGCGCAAAGAGACTCTGCGAAGCGACACGCGCGTCGCTGCCGAACAGGACGCTGCGCAGCGGCAAGCCGGTTTCCTGCTCCAGCCAGATTCGTTGACCGTAGCGAAAGGCGTCGCGTGGCTCGATCGTCACGATCTGTGTGGCCAGACCAGCCACCCGGTCCTCGCCCTCCAGCTTCAGCTGGTAGTTCTCGAGCGAGCCGGAATCTGCCGCTGCGCTGTCCAGGCCGCCTGGCAATCCCGCCACTGGCGTGCTGCCGCCGCGCTGGCAGATGACCCGTCGACCCTCGCGCAGCACTTCTCGCTCGGCGCCATCAAGCGCGATCAGACGTTCACGCGGCGCGTCGCCACTTGCAGACCGATACACCTGTACGCCATGCATCTGCCCGCCCTGGCTGTAAATCAGCACGCCGCGGTAATCGGTCCGCTGCAATGCCTGGGTCATGCGCTGCAGCCAGGCTTCGGCGTCTTGCGCCAGGCTCGGGGCGCAGACCAGCAGGCCCGCTGCCAACGCCAGGCACCGCATGGCGATATGCATGGGCGTCAGCGCTTGGGCGCGTTGTCAGTCGCGCGGGCCGGAACCTGCGACCAGTCCTGGGCCTGCAACAGATGCACGTAGGGCACCACCTGCATCGAGCCATTGGATCCGATCACCGCACCGTGACGCACCAGATAGCTGTCGAGGCGAGGATCAACCGGCAGTGCCGGCCCCAGCAGCTGGGTGCGCACACGGGAGACCGTTTCGGTGGCTGCACCCAGATCCGGACGCAGATCCTCGGCACGCAGCGGCGAAGCCTCCACGATCGCCTCGCCTGCCTGCGGCAGAGAGGCGATGGGCGGCGCATTGGTACTTCCGTCGCCAGGCTGCACCACGACAAGGGCCAGCATGGCCACCGAGGCGGCTACTGCCAGGCCGGCAGTCCAGCGCAAAACCGAAGCCATCGGCGAAGCGCCGCGCGGCGTGGCTTCGTTGGCGAGCCGCGCCGCGATGCCTTCGGCAAAGCTGTCAGGCAGCTGATAGGCGGGCTGGCCGCGCAGGCAGCTGCCGACCAGCTGCCACCGCTGCCAGGCTTCGCGCAGTTCGGCGTCGGAATCAAGGCGCTTCATCAGGAATCGCGCGGCGTCGCGCTCAAGCTCGCCGTCGATGAAGGCAGAAAGTTGCTCTTGCTGGGGCTGGTTCATGGTCTGGCTCGCTGGGTGTCCAACATGGGTCGCAGTTTCTGGTCGATCGCGTCACGGGCGCGGAAGATGCGCGACCGCACGGTGCCGATCGGGCATTCCATGGCCTCGGCGATCTCCTCGTAGCTGAGCCCGTCGACTTCCCGCAGGGTGATCGCAGTGCGCAGCTCTTCCGGCAATGCTTCGACCGTCAACATCACGGTTTGTTCAATTTCCTGGCGCATCAATTCATGTTCCGGGGTACCGGCATCGCGCAGGTGCACGCCGCTACCAAAATGCACCGCATCCTCGGCGTCGATGTCATCGGTTGGTGGCCGGCGCTTCTGTGCCACCAAGTGGTTCTTTGCGGTGTTCACCGCGATCTTGTACAGCCAGGTGTAGAACTGACTGTCACCGCGGAAGTTCCCCAGCGCCCGGTACGCGCGGATGAAACTGTCCTGGGCCACATCCTGGGCTTCGCTCCAGTCGTGGATGTAGCGGGAGATCACGCTCACCAATTTGTGCTGGTACTTGCGCACCAGCAGGTCGAAGGCACGGTTGTCACCGGCCTGGACGCGCAGGACAAGGGCCTGATCCGTTTCGTTTTCGCCCATCCGGGCCAGCTCTCCATGTTCGTTGGTAACGGTTCAGGGACCACGACTAGACCGGCCTCGCAACGGAAAGTTCACACGCCCGTGCAGCAGACACGTACGCTGGCGCATTGACCCTGCCGAAGATCAGCACCGATCATAGCGGCATTGCCACGCCTCCCAATCTGGAATTCCCATGTTCGACGGTCTGCGCTTCAACCACTGGTCTCCCGAACTGCGCCCCGATGGTGTGGTGGTTCTTAGCTTCGATCGCGCCGAGAGCCCGGTGAACACCCTGGCCCAGGTCGTGCTGGACGAACTGGAGCAGATCATCGAGCGCGTGGCGATCGAGAAACCCAAGGGCCTGGTGATTCGCTCGGCCAAGCCGGCTGGCTTCATCGCCGGGGCCGACATCAAGGAATTCCAGAGCTTTGATGCCAAGGGCACCGTGTTCGATGCCATTCGGCGTGGCCAACTGGTTTTCCAGAAGCTGGCCGAACTGCCCTGCCCCACGATCGCCGCGATCCATGGCCACTGCATGGGCGGCGGGACCGAGATCGCCCTGGCCTGCCGCTTCCGCATCGCGTCGAACGATGAATCCACCCGCATCGGCCTGCCGGAAATCAAGCTCGGCATCTATCCCGGATGGGGCGGCAGCGCGCGCCTGCCACAGCTGGTCGGAACCCCGGCCGCGATGGACATGATGCTGACCGGTCGTACCCTGTCGGCGTCGGCGGCGCGAGCCATCGGCCTGGTCGACAAGGTGACCGAGCCTGCCCTGTTGCTCGATGCAGCAGTCGAACTGGTCAAGCGCGGAACCACCCGGCCGCTCAAGCAGCGCGCCACGGCGTGGGCGACCAATTGGTGGCTGTCACGCCTGATTCTTGCTCCGATGCTGGTCAAACAGGTGTCCCGCAAGGCTCGCAAGGCGCATTACCCCGCACCGTTTGCCCTGATCGAAGCCTGGAAGCGCAGTGGCGGCCAGGGCATTCATGGCCGGCTGCTGGCCGAAGCCAAGGCGGTTTCCAAACTGGCTACCACCCCGACCGCGCGCAACCTGATCCGCGTGTTCTTCCTGCAGGAGCGCCTCAAGGGCCTGGGCGGCAAGGATCATGGAATCCAGCGGGTACACGTGATCGGCGCCGGCGTGATGGGCGGCGACATCGCTGCGTGGAGCGCACTCAAAGGCTTCGATGTGTCCTTGCAGGACCGCGAAATGAAGTACGTGCAACCGGCCCTGGACCGCGCCGGCAAGCTGTTTGAGAAGAAGCTCAAGCGCGAGGACAAGCGCGCCGCCGCCATCACCCGCCTGAATGCCGACATCGAGGGCGCCAAGGTGGCTGTGGCGGATCTGGTGATCGAAGCGATCTTCGAGAACCTGGAAGCCAAGCAGGGGCTGTTCGCCAAGGTCGAGGAAACCCTGCCGGCCGGTAGTCTGCTGACTTCCAACACCAGCTCGATTCCGCTGGCTGATCTGGCTGCGGGCCTGAAGGATGGAAAACGTTTCGCCGGCCTGCATTTCTTCAATCCAGTCGCAATGATGCCGCTGGTCGAGATCGTCCGGCACGAGGGCCTGGACCCGGAAACCGAGCGTCGCCTGGCTGCGTTTTGCCGCGCCATCGACAAGCTGCCGGTGCCGGTCGCTGGCAGCCCGGGCTTCCTGGTCAACCGCGTGCTGTTTCCCTACATGCTCGAAGCCATCACCTGCTACAGCGAAGGCGTGCCGGGGCCGGTGATCGACAAGGCGGCGCTGGCATTCGGCATGCCGATGGGGCCGATCGAACTGGCCGACACGGTCGGTCTGGACGTGGCCGCCTCGGTCGCCAAGGTCCTGACTCCATTCCTTGGGCTCAGCATTCCCGATGGCCTGGAAAGCAAGATCGAAGCCGGCAAGCGCGGCCGCAAGGACGGCGAGGGCTTCTACGTGTGGGAGAACGGTCGGGCGAAGAAACCCGAGGTGCCGGCCGACTATCGCGCACCGGACGATCTGGAGGACCGCCTGATCCTGCCCTTCATCAATGAGGCTGTTGCCTGCCTGCACGAGGGTGTGGTGGGCGATGCCGACCTGCTCGACGCGGGCATCATCTTCGGCACCGGCTTTGCACCATTCCGCGGCGGACCGATCAGCCACGCGCGCGCCGCAGGACCCGCCAAATTGAAAGCCCGATTGGAGCAACTCGCGCAACGTTATGGCGATCGCTTCGCACCGCGTGCGGGATGGGACTCTCTCTAGAGTCGGCGGCATCAGTTCCGATCAGCGGCCAGCCTGCGCCGCGGCGTCGCAGGCAGTCATTTCGAACGTGTTGGCTGCGCGGTACCCGCGTAGGCCGGATCGTTCTTGCGCAAAAGTTGCCGAGAGGGCTTGCGCGCAAAACGTGACCCCGTGCACACTAGCGCCCCGACGTTGTACGTCAGCACCAGACGCAAAACGTCACATTGGGCCGCCGGGTGGCGGCCTTCACCCGAAGAACGAATGACGCGGCAGGAAGCGGCGCAGACGATCTTGTGCCAGCGAAACCCAGGAACACTGCCCCCATGCCGTTTCTCACCAAGATTCTTGCCTTGACCCGTTTGCTGATGCTTAGCCGCCAGATCAAGGAAGTTCGACGTCTTATCGACGAACTTCCCCGATCGGCTCGGCGCCCCCTGGGGGAGCTGGTGAGTCTCGAAATGCAGAATGCCGCGCAACATCCGCAGCCGCATCTGTACGGCTCGCAGCGGGTGGACCTTTACGCACCCTGGGGCGATGCCGCTGAACTCGCGCTCGGCCGCGCCCGTTCGGATCTGGCCCAGCTGCGCCTGCGCGGCATCGCCACCTGGATTGCGGTGGTGTTCCATGAAACCGAGAACTCCAACCATGCTGGCCTGCAGTCCATCCACCGCGAGGTGCTTGGCTTCATGGGTGAACTCAAGGGCACCTTCGCGCGAGCCGCCGCGCAGCGCGCCGCTGAAGCTGCGGCCTGAAACGACGCGACCCAACCGAATCGGCGTAGCCTCGGTCCGCCGCACGGCAACGCGCAGCGGCTGGTTCTTCAGCCGAGGAGATTTGCGATCACGCGCTGATAGAGCGCCGGCAGGCGTTCCAGATCATCCAGCGCGATGCGCTCATTGACCTGATGAATGCTGGCATTGATCGGCCCCAGCTCCACGACCTCGGCACCCAGCGGCGCGATGAAGCGCCCGTCCGAGGTGCCGCCGCCGGTGTTTTCGTCCGCCACGACGCCAAGTTCGTCGCGCAGCGCGTCGCGCACGGCGGCGCGCAGTGGGCCCTCCGCAGTGTGGAAGGGCTCGCCGGAGCGATGCCAGGCGATGTCGGCCTGCACCCCCAGGCTCTGCAGGCTGGATTCGATCTCGGCGATCAATGCATCGGCAGTCCAGCGGGGTGAGTAGCGCAGGTTGAACTGCACCATCGCGGCGCCAGGAATCACGTTGCTGGCGCCGGTGCCGGCATTGAAGTTGGCAATCTGGAAACTGGTCTCGGGAAAATCCGGCCAGGGCTCGTCATCCCACTGCCGCGCCACCAGTTCTGCGAAGGCCGGCAAGGCGCGATGGATCGGGTTGTCGGCCTTGTCGGGATACGCGACATGGCCCTGCACCCCGCGCACCGTGGCGGTGCCTGTCAATGAACCGCGCCTTCCAATGCGCACCACGTCTCCCAGACGCTGCGCCGAGCTCGGCTCACCCACCAGGCACCAGTCGATGCGCTGGCCGCTTTCCTGGAAATGCCGCGCTACGTGCCGTACCCCGTCGATCGCATCGCCTTCCTCATCCGAGGTCAGCAGAATGGCCAGCGTGCCGCGGTGATCAGGGAGCGCGGCGACAAAACGCTGCGCTGCCAGCACGAAGGCCGCGACGCTCGCCTTCATGTCAGCGGCGCCTCGTCCGTAAAGAAATCCGTCGCGCACCGTGGGCTCGAAAGGCTCGCTTTCCCAAGCCTCGCGTGGACCGGTCGGTACCACGTCGGTATGGCCAAGCAAGCAGAGCAGCGGACCGCCCTCGCCGTGCGTAGCCCAAAAATTGAGCACCTCACCAAAGGGCAACCGCTCGATGCGGAAGCCAGCCTGCTTGAGCTGGTGCGCGATCAGTTCCTGGCAGCCACCATCAGCTGGCGTGATCGATTGCCGTCGGATCAATTCACTTGCCAGCTGCAGGACCTGGGACATGGGATTGGTCAGCCTATCGGCCAAAGCGCATCTTCCACGACTTGTCGGTAAACCCCACCGACACCGTGCCATCCTCGGTCACCAGCACCGGCCGCTTCACCAGCGCCGGATGCTCCTTCAGCAGCAGGGTCCATTCAGGCACCGAGCCAGGCTGTTTGCGCGACTCCGGCAGGCTGCGCCAGGTAGTGGACGCGCGATTGATCAACTTGTCCCAGCCTCCCAACTGCTCGGCCCAGGCCGTCAACACCTCCGGCGCAACCCGCTGCGCGCGGTAATCAATGAACTCATGCTCGATACCAAAGCGCGTCAGCCAGTTGCGGGCCTTCTTGCAGGTATCGCAGGTGGTGAGGCCGTAGAGGGTGGGCATTGGTTGGGGCAGTAAGAAAGTAAGAAAGTGAGAAAGTCAGTTGGTCTGCGGCTTCGATGGACAGTTCGGCCGGGTGTGAGAGTTGAGAGGTTAACGTACATACGACTGACGGAAGCCAGGCTGGTCGCTCTCAACTGACTGCTCCTGACTGACTGCTCTTGACTGACCGCTCTTGACTGACCGCTCCAAGCTGACTGCTCTTAACTGACCGCTCCTACTGACTGCTCTTAACTGACCGCTCTTAACTGACTGCTCCACACTGACCGCTTCACCACTGACCGCTCCGCCACTGACCGCTCCACCTAACTCCTGAGCAACTCATTCACCGACGTCTTCGAGCGCGTCTTCTCATCCACCTGCTTGACTATCACCGCACAGTACAACGAGTGCGAGCCATCAGCAGCGGGCAAGGAGCCCGATACCACTACGCTGCCGGCGGGAATGCGGCCGTAACTGATCTTGCCGCTTGCGCGATCGTAGATCCGGGTCGACTGGCCAAGGAACACGCCCATGCCGATCACGCTACCGCGTTCGACGATCACGCCCTCCACCACTTCCGAGCGAGCGCCGATGAAGCAGTTGTCTTCGATGATGGTTGGTGCAGCCTGCAGCGGCTCCAGCACGCCGCCGATGCCGGCGCCGCCGGAGATGTGGCAGTTGCGCCCGATCTGGGCACAGGAGCCGACCGTGGCCCAAGTGTCGACCATTGTGCCGGCACCGACATAGGCGCCGATGTTGACGAAGCTCGGCATCAGCACGACTTCGTTCCCCAGATACGCACCGCGGCGGACGATGGCTCCCGGCACCACACGCGCGCCGGTGGCGCGGAACTCGGCCTCGCCGGCACCCTCGAAGCGCGCCGGCACCTTGTCCCAGAACGGCGCGGGCTGGCCTTCCATCAGGCGCATCTCGTTGACACGGAAGTACAGCAGCACGGCTTTCTTGACCCACTCCTGCACCTGCCAGCCATCATCGGACGGCTCGGCCACGCGCAGGCTGCCGCTCTCCAGCGCGGCGATGACCTTCTCGACCGTCGGCCTCAGCAGGACCAGATGATCCGGGCCAAGTTCGGCGCGGCTCTCCCAGGCGTTTTCGATTCGGTGGCGCAGGTCATCCATTTTCGGTCTTCCTTGGGTCTGGGGCCTGCCCGTCGACGCAGGCGACGAGCGCCTCTCGCAGGCTCTGCAGGCGAACGGGATCGGTCAGCGCGTGGTCGTGCTCATCGCTGATCAGAAAGAAATCCTCGACGCGCTCGCCGAAGGTGGCAATGCGCGCATCGTGCACGCGGGCATTGTTCAGGCGCAGCACCTGCGCCACATCGGCAAGCAGGCCGGGGCGATCGGTGCAGACCAGGGTCAGCTGGGTGCGATCCTCTCCCGAATCAGCAAATGCCACCTGTACCGGCACACGGAAGTGACGGAAATGTCGCGGCAGGGTGCGGCGCGCCGGGCGCACCCGATCCAGCGAGCGTGACAGCACTTCGAACAGGCGCCTTTCCACCGACCGGGCCAGCGCCTCGGGTTCCAGCTGCAGGCGTTCCGGCGCCAGCACCTGGAAGGTGTCCAGACTCATGCCGCTGGTCGACGTCACCACGCGAGCCGCCAGCACATCCAGCTCGAGGCGATCGAGACTGGCGGTTACCGCGGCGAACAGTCCATCGCGATCCGGTGAGTAGACGAAGACTTCCAGCGCGCGGCCCTTGAAGCGGGCACTTTCGCCCAGCGGACGCACCCGCACCAGCGGCTCGGACGCATTGCGCCGCGCCGCGATGCCTTCGCTCTGCCAGACCAGCTGCTCGGGCCGATAGCGCAGGAAACTTTCGTCCGGAAATTCACTCCAGACGGCATCGACCTGGGCTTCGCGCATGCCCTTCATGCGCAGCAGGGTGCGCGCCACTTCGCGCGTTTCAGCGATTCGTTCCGCACCGAATACCGGGTGCTCCAGGCCGCGGCGCAGGGCAAAGCGCGTAGCGGCAAACAGGTCGGCCAACAGGCGGTCCTTCCAGGCGTTCCACAGCTTGGGGCTGGTGCCGGCGATATCGCAGACTGTCAGCAGATAGAGCAGATCGAGGTGCTCACGATCGCCCACCGTGGTGGCGAAGCGCTTGACGACCTCGGGATCGGAGATGTCCTGGCGTTGCGCGGTCACGCTCATCAGCAGGTGATGTCGCACCAGCCAGGCCACCAGCTGTCCGTCCGCGCTGACCAGGGCATGGGCACGACAGAAATCAATTGCATCTTCTTCGCCCAGCACCGAGTGATCGCCGCCGCGACCCTTGGCGATGTCGTGGAACAGGCCAGCCAGCAGCAGGAGTTCCGGTCGGCGCAGGCGGTTCCAGACCTCGTGGCCGAGGGCGAAACGCTCGCACTTCTCCGGCGTGGCCAGGCTTTCGATATTGCGCAGCACCGCCAGCGTGTGTTCGTCCACGGTATAGACGTGGAACAGGTCGTACTGCATACGTCCCGAAACCCGTGCAAACGCCGGCAGATAGCGGCCCAGCACGCCGAGGCGCGCCATTCGCGCAACCGTGGCGACCGCATTCGGCCCACGCAGCAGGGCGAGAAACGCGGCGCGATGTGCGGGCGATGCGCTGCCATAGTCGGGCAGGCTGGGCAGCGCCTCGGCCAGCGCCCGTGCGGTTTCGGAATGCAGGCCGCGCAGTTCGGGGCGTTCCGCCCACACCGCGAACAATCGCAGCACGCGACCGAACTGGCCTTCCAGCCCTTCGGCATCGTGCATCGCCAGATAGCCTCTTCGAGACACGAAGCCTGCCTCCAGTGCCATCGGCTCGGGCGTGCCTTCAATCTGTTCCTCGAAGCGTTGCAGCAGACGGTCGTTGATGCGCAGCACGGTGGCGGCGCTGCGGAAGAAGCCTTGCATCAACTGCTCCACCGCGAGGTTCTCGCGGTGCTCATCCTTCAAGCCAAGGCGCGCGGCAAGCGGCTTCTGGTGGTCGAACAGCAGGCGCTCCTCGCGCCGCCCCGCAACCAGGTGCAGACCGAAACGCAGGCGGGTCAGTGCGGCCTTCTCACGTGCCAGAGTGGCGCACTCGTCTTCACCCAGGGCACCGATCGGCACCAGTGCGTCGAGCGCGGGCACTCCGTAAAGGCGACGCGCCAGCCACACCAGGGTATGCAGATCGCGCATTCCACCCGGACCTTCCTTCAGGTTGGGCTCGAGGTTGTAGGCGGTGTCGTTGAAACGCGCATGGCGCTTGCGCTGTTCTTCGCGCTTGGCAGCGAAGAACTCGGCCGGCGGCCACACTACGTTCTTTGAAACGGCTTCGGCGATCTCGCCCGGCGCGCCTGCATCGCCGTTCAACACCCGCACTTCGAGCAGGGAGGTGGCCGTGGTGATGTCGTCGGCAGCCGCCTCGCGGCACTGCGCCAGCGAGCGAACCGCCTGCGAGCTCGGCAGGCCGGAATCCCACAGCAAGGCAAAGAAACGTGACAGTTCAGCGGCCGAGGCAGCCTGTTCGGGCTCCTCGCCCAGCACCAGAAGGTCGATATCGGACTGCGGAAACAGCTCGCCGCGGCCGTAGCCGCCAGTGGCGAGCAGGGTCAGTGCACGTGCACCCAGGCAGCGCTCCCAGGCGGAAATGATCAGTCCGTCAGCGCCGCGCGCGCGCTCGCGGGTCAGACGCTCGGCGTCCTCACCGGCATCGAAACGCGCGGCCAGCTCGGCATCGAGTGCGACCAGGCGACCGCGGGCCGCATCGCGCCATTCCTCATCCGAAGCGGCATCACGCAGCGCCTGAACCGGCACCGGCGCGACACTGCTCACAGGTCGTTGTCGTCGCCGGGAAGGCGGGTAAGGATCTCCACGCCATCCTCGGTGACCAGCACGGTGTGTTCCCACTGGGCCGACAGCGAGCGATCCTTGGTCACCACGGTCCAGCCGTCCGGCAGCAGGCGGGTGTGGCGCGCACCAGCGTTGATCATCGGCTCGACGGTGAAGGTCATGCCGGGCTTGAGTTTCACGCCGTCGCCCGGCCGCCCGTAATGCAGCACCTGCGGTTCCTCGTGATAGATCTGCCCGATGCCGTGTCCGCAGTACTCGCGCACCACCGAGAAGCGCTCGCCTTCGGCGAAGCTCTGGATGGCATGGCCAATATCGCCCAGGGTGGCGCCGGGGCGCACTGCGCGGATACCGCGGAACATCGCCGCGCGTGTGGTTTCCACCAGGCGCCGCGCCAGAACCGAGGGCTCGCCGACGTAATACATGCGCGACGTGTCACCGTGCCAGCCATCCTTGATCACGGTGACATCGATATTGAGGATGTCGCCATCCTTCAGCAGCTTGCCCTCGCTGGGGATGCCGTGGCAGATCACGTTGTTGACCGAAGTGCAGATCGTTGCCGGAAAGGGAATGCGGCCATGCCCACCGCCGTAGCCCACATTGGCCGGAATCGTGCCCTGCACCTTGGTGATGTGCTCGTGGCAGACGCGGTCGAGCTCCGCCGTCGTCACTCCCGGCTTGACGTGAGGCGCGACCACCTGCAGTACCTCGGCGGCCAGCCGGCCGGCGACGCGCATGCGCTCGATGTCCTGGGGTGTCTTGATCGTGATAGCCATGGGGGGATTATCCTAGATTCCGCAGTTGGACGTGCCCGACAGCGCCTGGCCGGTTGACTGGCAAGGCGCGACGACGCGCAGGTTGGCCACCTGCAAGGAGAACCGAGCGCAGCGTCGGGGCGAAGCCCCGCGTAGCCGCCTTGGCGGCCGAGGGCGCAGGCTGCGCAGCAGCCGTTGCCGCGAAGCGGCCGAACGACGCAGTCAGGCGACTGGCCGAGCGTGCTATCGGGTGCGTAGCGGCCCTCACTGTTCGGGGAGGTCGTGAAGTCAAGCAAGTCCCAAACACATAAAACCCTTGGGCAAAGCCGTAGAGCCGTCAACTGCGGAACCTAGGATTATTGCGCAGTTGCGGCGGAGACGGCCAGCAGCTTATAATTCCGAGGCTTTGTCGGCTGTTCATCGCCACAAATACCGCCCACGCCGGGCGTCACCGGCGAATACACACCCGCGTCAGACACCCGTGCCGGGGTGCCCTGGAGTTCGACTCCCGGGTTCGGCCACGGTGGATGCGGGGAGGCCCAACCCCGGAGCTTCGATGTCGCCAGAGGCGACCGGCTCCTGTTATCACCAAGGAATCACCATGCCCCAAGTCACCATGCGCCAGATGCTGGAAGCCGGCGTGCATTTCGGCCACCAGACCCGCTACTGGAATCCCAAGATGGCGCCCTATATCTTCGGCGCCCGCGGCAAGATCCACATCATCAACCTGGAAAAGACCCTGCCGCTGTTCGTCGACGCGATGAATTTCGTGTCGGGCCTCGCGCAGAAGCGCGGCACCGTCCTGTTCGTCGGCACCAAGCGCTCGGCGCGCGACGCCGTGAAAGATGAGGCAGTTCGCTGCGGCATGCCTTCGATCAGCCCGCGCTGGCTGGGCGGCACCCTGACCAACTTCCGTACCGTGAAGCAGTCGGTTGCGCGCCTCAAGGAACTGGAAGCCGCCGAGACTGACGGCACCTTCGAGAAGCTGGTCAAGCACGAAGTGCTGCAGCGCCGTCGCGAGCGCGACAAGCTGGAAGCCTCGCTGGGCGGCATCAAGAACATGGATCGCCTGCCGGACGCGCTGTTCGTGATCGATATCGGCCACGAGAACATCGCCGTGCTGGAAGCCAAGAAGCTGGGCATTCCGGTGATCGCGGTGGTCGACACCAACTACGACCCCAACCTGGTCGACTACGCCATTCCGGGCAACGACGACGCCATCCGTGCGGTGCAGCTCTACACCCGCGCCGTGGCTGATTCAGTGCTGGAAGGCAAGGCCGCAGCGCCGATCACCGCGCGCGGCGACGACGAGTTCATCGAGCTCGACGCCGAAGGCAACCCGGTTGCAAACGATGATGGCGAAGCACGCAAGCCCCGCGCGCCGGCCAAGCGCCCGGCCGCCAAGAAGCCGGCCCCGCGCCGCGCCGAGTAAGACCGCAACACCGCTGCCATGCGGCGGGGCGACACTGCCCCGCCGCAGTCTGGATCTGCGTCACGCGCGGCGCTCCAAGCCCGCACACACCCGTTCAAGAGGATTCATCAATGGAAATCACCGCCAGCCTGGTCAAGGAACTGCGCGAGCGCTCCGGCGCCGGCATGATGGAGTGCAAGAAGGCACTCGCCGAGAACCAGGGCGATCTCGACACCGCCATGGAGTACCTGCGCAAGTCCGGACTTGCCAAGGCCGACAAGAAGGCCGGCCGCATCGCCGCTGAAGGCCGCGTGGCCCTGGCCGCTGATGGCGGCAAGGCCGCACTGGTCGAAATCAACTCCGAGACCGATTTTGTCGCCAAGGACGAGGGCTTCCTGGCCTTCACCAAGTCGGTTGCCGACGTGGCGCTCGCCACCGGTGCGAGCGATGTCGAAGCACTCAAGGCAACCGCGCTGCCGTCCGGCGGCAGCGTCGACGAAGCGCGCCAGGCACTGGTCGCCAAGGTTGGCGAGAATGTGCAGGTGCGCCGCATGCTCAGCATCACCTCCAGCCACAATGTCGGCGCCTACGTGCACGGTGGCCGCATCGGCGTACTGGTCGAACTCAAGGGCGGCGACGTCGAACTGGCGCGCAGCATCGCGATGCACATCGCGGCCATGAACCCGCCCTACAACAAGGCGGCCGACGTGCCGGCCGAGTTCATCGCCAAGGAAAAGGAGATCGAGCTCGCCAAGATGACTGACAAGGACCGCGCCAAGCCGGCCGAAATCCTCGAGAAGATCATCAGCGGCAAGATCAACAAGATCGTCAACGAGGTCACCCTGTACGGCCAGCCCTACGTGCTGAACACCGACCAGACGGTCGAGCAGGCCCTGAAGGCCGCCGGCGCCGACGTCATCGGCTTCCAGCGCCTGGCCGTCGGCGAAGGCATCGAGAAGAAAGAAGAGGATTTCGCTGCCGAAGTGATGAAGCAGGCCGGCCTGGCCTGATCCTCAGCAACAGCGTCGAACACCGGAAGGGCCGCGGGAAACCGCGGCCCTTCTGCTTTGGCGGACAGTAAGGAAGCAAGTGAGGAAGTCAGTGGTGGAGCGGTCAGCTAGGAGCGGTCAGTCAAGAGCGGTCAGTCAAGAGCGGTCAGTTAAGAGCGGTCAGTCAAGAGCGGTCAGTTAAGAGCAGTCAGTTGAGAGCGGTCCGCTGAGAGCGGCGAGCCTGGTGCGCTCTCACCCACTGCCAAACTGTCTATCGGAGCCTCACACCAACTGACTTTCTTACTTTCTTACTCACTCACGTGCTGACCGCAGCCTCTCCGTTCCCCGCTCCCCGCAACCCCGATCCCCACTCCTCAGCTACAATGCTCCGGTTTGCCCGCCGCCCGCCAGGATCCGCATGACGCCGCCAGCCCGTCCGCCCAAGTACCACCGCATCCTTCTCAAGCTCAGCGGCGAGGCCTTGATGGGCAGTGAGGACTACGGCATTGATCCCGAGGTTCTGCAGCGTCTGGCCAAGGAAGTTCTTGAGCTGTCGCGCGCCGGTGTGCAGGTGGGTGTGGTGATCGGCGGCGGCAACATCTTTCGCGGCGCGGGCCTGGCCTCGATCGGCATGGATCGCGTAACCGGTGACCACATGGGCATGCTGGCGACGGTGATGAATGCGCTCGCGATGCAGGATTCGCTGGAGAAGCTCGGCGGATTCGTGCGGGTGATGAGCGCGCTGAAGATCAACGAAGTCGCCGAGGACTACATCCGCCGGCGCGCTGTGCGGCATCTGGAGAAGGGCCGCATCGTCATCTTCGCGGCCGGTACCGGCAATCCCTTTTTCACCACCGACTCTGCGGCGGCGCTGCGCGCGGTCGAGATCGGCGCCGAACTGCTGCTCAAGGCCACCAAGGTCGATGGCGTTTACGACGCCGACCCGAAGAAGAACAAGTCCGCACGGCGCTTCGAACACGTCAGCTACGAAGAAGTGATCCAGCGTGACCTTAAGGTGATGGACACCGCCGCCATAGCGCTGTGCCGCGACTACGGCATGCCGATGCGAATCTACGACATCTCCCGCCCCGGCGACCTGATGCGTATCGTGCGCGGCGACAACATCGGTACCCTGGTGGACAACCGCAAGAGCAGTTGAGTCCCGTCTCTCGGCGTGTTTCCCACTAGGCTTGCGCCAAGCCTGGCGCAGGGCCCTGACAGAGCCCCAGCCTGCGACTGAAATCGTCCCGCAAAGCTGCCCTGCCCTATTCGGGACGCTATACTTTGGCGGTTTAGCCGCCTCATTCTGGAGTTGGACCATGCTCGCATCCATCAAGAAAGACGCCGAAACCCGCATGGCAAAGAGCGTCGAGTCGCTGCGCCTTGACCTGACCCGCCTGCGAACCGGCCGCGCCTCGACCGCGCTGGTCGATCATTTGCGGGTCAGTTATTACGGGTCCGACGTGCCGCTTTCCCAGGTTGCCAGCGTGGCCGTCAATGACGCCCGCTCGATCACCATCACGGCGTGGGAAAAACCCGTCGTCGCGGCGATCGAGAAGGCCATCATGGCGTCGGACCTGGGCCTGACCCCCAACACCGCTGGCACGGTGGTCCGCATCAATCTGCCGCCGCTCACCGAAGAGCGCCGCCGCGAGCTGAGCAAGCATGTGCATCACGAGGGCGAGAACGCCAAGGTGGCGATCCGCAATATCCGTCGCGATGCCTTGCATCAGGTCAAGGAACTGCTCAAGGACAAGCAGATTTCCGAAGATGACGAGCGGCGCGCCGAGGACGAGATCCAGAAGCTCACCGACCGCAACGTCAAGGATGTGGACGGCGTGGTGAAAGCCAAGGAAGACGAGCTGATGGCGGTCTGATCAGGGCCACGTCCCCGATCCCATGCTCGCCGAATCGAGCCCATCGCCTGCCGCCATACCGCGGCACCTTGCCGTCATCATGGACGGCAACGGGCGCTGGGCGAAGCTTCGCCACCGGCCCCGCACCCTCGGTCATCGGGTTGGCGCCCGGGCAGTGAACCTGTGCATCGACTTCTGCCTCGCGCGAGGCATCGAGTCACTGACCCTGTTCGCCTTTTCCAGCGAGAACTGGCGCCGCCCCAAGGATGAAGTCGGTGCGCTGATGCAACTGTTCCTGCGCGCCCTGGATCGTGAGGTTTCCGAACTGGATCGGCGCGGAGTGCGGCTGCAGTTCATCGGTGCTCGCGCGGCGTTTTCCCCGGAACTTCAGCAGCGCATGCAACAGGCGGAAGCGATCACTGCGGGAAACAGGCGGCTTAGCCTGAACATCGCCGCGAACTACGGCGGGCGCTGGGATATCGCACAGGCTGCTGCAGCGCTTGCGCGCGCAGCAGTCGCAGGCCAGCTGGATCCGGACGCAATCGACGAAGAAAGCCTCTCGAACCAGCTGAGCTTGCAAGGCCAACCCGATCCCGACCTGTTCATCCGCACCGGCGGCGAGCACCGCATCAGCAACTTCCTGCTGTGGCAGCTTGCCTACACCGAGCTCTACTTCACCGATGTGTTGTGGCCCGACTTGAGCGACACGGTATTGAACGCGGCTCTGGATGACTTCGCCCGGCGTCAGCGCCGCTTTGGCATGACCGGCGAGCAGATCGCCCCCTCAGGTACGGCATGAAACAGCGCGTCATTACCGCACTCATTCTGGCGCCGCTGGCGATCCTCGCCGTGCTGTGGCTACCGACCAGCGTGTTCGCTGTCCTGATCGGCCTGCTGGTGCTGGTCGGGGCCTGGGAATGGTCGCGCCTTGCCGGCGTCAAGCCGCGCGGCACGCGTAGCCTGCTGTTGCTGCCCCACGTGGCCATCCTTGCAGCGCTGTGGTGGCTGGGTCAGCCTGCCCTGCTGATCGCGGCCTGGACGGGCGCTGCATGGTGGCTGCTGGCCCTGCTCTGGCTGTGGCAACGACAGTTCGCGGCCAGCGACACCACGGCCAATCGCGCGCTGAAGCTGTTTGCCGGTCTGCTGATGTTTGTTCCCGCCTGGGCCGCCCTGGTGCTGCTGCATGCCGATCCTGATCGTGGCCCGGCCTGGGCGCTTTTCGGATTGATGCTGGCCTGGGCAGCAGACACCTTTGCCTATTTCACCGGCCGCCAATTCGGCGGCGCCAAGCTCGCACCCAACATCAGCCCGAACAAGACCTGGGCCGGATTCTGGGGCGGAATGGTCGGCACGCTGCTGGTCGCCGCAGTCGGCGCCGTCTTGTTCGGCCTTGCCCTGATCTCGGCCCTGCAGCTGATGGCTGTAGCCATCGTGGTTTGCCTGGCCTCGGTTGTGGGTGACTTGTTCGAGAGCCTGATCAAGCGGCACTCCGGCGCGAAGGACTCCGGGCGCATCGTCCCGGGCCATGGCGGTGCGCTGGACCGTCTCGACAGCTTGATTGCCGCGCTGCCCGTGTTTGTCTGTGGCAAGTTGTGGCTGGGCCTGTGAGACAGGTTGCGGTACTCGGCGCGACGGGTTCCATTGGCGCTTCCGCGCTGGATGTGATGGCCCGCCACCCGGACCGTTTCCGGGTCAGCGTGTTGAGTGCGAACACCCGGGTTTCCGAACTGGTTGCGCTGTGCCGGCGCTTTCGTCCGCGCCTTGCCATTGTTGCCGAGGCCACCGCGCTGGATGACCTGGCTGCGCAATTGCGCGAAGCAGGCCTCGATACCGAAGCGGCAGCCGGCCCGGATGCCCTGGCAGAAGCCGCTGCCTCATCGCTTTGCGATACGGTACTGGCCGCGATTGTCGGAGCCGCAGGCTTGGGTTCGACCCTTGCCGCAGCTCGCGCCGGCAAGCGCCTGCTGCTTGCCAACAAGGAAGCGGTGGTGATGTCCGGCGACCTGTTGCGCCAGTCGCTGGCCGATGGCGGCGGCGAACTGATCCCGGTCGACAGTGAGCACAACGCCATCTTTCAATGTCTGCCTGCGCCGGCTCTGGGCAGCGCCGCTGGCCCGGGCATCCGGCGTCTGCTGCTGACCGCGTCGGGCGGTCCGTTTCGCGGCTGGACGCGCGAACGTCTTGCCTCGGTTACTCCCGATCAAGCCTGCGCCCACCCCAACTGGAGCATGGGCCGCAAGATTTCGGTCGACTCTGCCAGCCTGATGAACAAGGGCCTGGAGGTTATTGAAGCACACCTGCTTTTTGCGGCGCCGGCCGAGCGCATCGAGGTGGTAGTGCACCCGCAAAGCATCATCCACTCGCTGGTCGAGTATGCCGACGGCTCAACCCTGGCCCAGCTGGGTCGCCCCGACATGCGCACCGCCCTCGCGCACGCTCTGGCCTGGCCTGAACGCATTGAGGCGGGCGTTCCTGGCCTCGATTTCACCGAACTCGGTCGGCTCGAGTTCGAGGCGCCCGATCACGAGGCATTTCCCTGTCTGGGGCTGGCCTACGCCGCAATGCGCGCCGGAAATGCCGCGCCGGCAGTGCTCAACGCGGCCAACGAAGTCGCCGTTTCAGCCTTTCTTCAGGGCCAACTGGGTTTCCTTGGCATTCCCGATCTGATCGCGGCCGCTCTGGATGGCGTGAGCGCCACCTGCGACGGCAGTCTGGAGGGGATACTGGACACTGACGCCCGCACCCGTCAGTTCGCGAGCGAGCGCCTGAAGACTTTGGGACTGGATCTTCGATGACTGAATTCTTTGGCTCGGTTTGGTGGCTGCTGGTCAGCCTTGGACTGCTGGTCACATTCCACGAGTTCGGCCACTACTGGGTCGCCCGGCGCTGTGGGGTCAAGGTGCTGCGCTTTTCCGTGGGCTTCGGCCGACCACTGTGGACCCGTCGGGGCAAGGACGGCACCGAATACGTGATCGCCGCGATTCCTCTCGGTGGTTACGTGCGAATGCTTGACGAGCGCGAGTCCGACGTGCCGGCCGAGGAACTCGGGCAGGCATTCAACCGCAAACCGATCGGACAGCGCATCGCCATTGTGGCGGCGGGGCCGGCGGCCAACCTGCTGCTTGCCATCGCCTTGCTGTGGGCCATGTTCTTGATCGGCAAGGGCGACCTGCAGCCCATCGTGGGACGTGCCGACGGCGTTGCCGCCGCCGCTGGCCTGGAGCGTGACGACCGAATCCTGCGTATCGACGGCGAGGAGATTCCAACCTGGACCCATGCCGGCATGGCCCTGACTGCGGCCGCCCTGGACCGCCGCAGTGTTGGGCTGGACGTGGCGCGCGCCAATGGCACGGAGCGCAGCCTGCAGCTCGACCTCTCCAGCCTGCCCTCCGATTTCGACGAAAACCGCAGCCTCGAGGCCATCGGCCTGGTCGCCAGGCAGCGTCTACTGGATGCGCGGGTCGCCGGCACAACCGAGAATTCCCCAGCCGCCACGGCTGGAATCCGCGCTGACGACCTGATCGTACGCATCGATGGACAGCCTATCTTCAGCTTCGACCAGATTGGCGATCATGCGCAGCTCGCCGGGCGTGAATCGCGCACCTTGAGCCTGCTGATCGAGCGTCAAGGCGACCGCCTGGCGCTGGAAGTGACGCCTGAACGGGTCAGCGAGGACACTGGCGATCGCTGGATCATTGGCGTCAAGCCACGGTCGAAAAAGGTCGAATTTGACGCTCTCAGGCGCTATGGGCCGATCGATGCGGTCGGTCAGGCGCTCGGTGAAACCTGGCATCTGACCAGCGCCACCCTTGGCATGCTGTGGCGCATGGTCAGCGGCAAGGCCTCGTTGCAGAACATCTCCGGACCCATCACCATCGCCCAGTTCGCCAATGCATCGGCCAACATCGGACCTGACTGGTTCCTGTTTTTCCTCGCCGTTCTCTCGCTCAGCCTGTGCATCATGAACCTGCTGCCGATACCAATCTTGGACGGCGGACACCTGCTGTATTACCTTATCGAGCTTATAAAAGGCAGCCCGGTCAGCGAAAGATTCCTGATCGCCGGTCAATATGCAGGGCTGGCGATGCTCGCCAGTCTCATGGGACTGGCGTTCTACAACGACATCTTGCGCCTGGTGTCGAACTGACCGAAGTGCTGCCCGTGAACCAGCCATCCGCACCTGCGGAGGCGTGTTCGCGTTTCCTTATCTGTGTTTTGCCATTGGACGTGACGATGACGCGTTTCGCTGTTGCAACCTTCCTGCTCGCGCTGGCCTTCGTGCTGTCGATGCCCGCCCGCGCCCAGAGCTTCGAGCCCTTCGTCGCATCGGACATTCGCGTCGATGGCCTGCAGCGGATCACGTCGGGCACGGTGTTCACTTACCTGCCAATCGAACGCGGCGACAGAATCGACCGCGACCGTCTGGCAGAATCCATCCGCGCCCTGTTCGCCACCGGCTTCTTCACGGATGTCACGATGACGCGTCAAGGCGACATCCTGGTGATCACCGTGCAGGAACGTCCTGCGGTGAACAGCATCACCCTGGTGGGCAACAAGGACCTGAAAACCGAGGACCTGATGAAGGGCCTGAAGGAAATCGGCCTGGCCGAAGGTGAGACCTTCAACCGTCTGCAGCTCGATCGCATCACCCAGGAACTGACCCGCCAGTACAACAACCGCGGCAAGTACAACGTCCGCATCAGTCCGACAGTCTCCGACCTCGACCGCAACCGCGTCGACGTCACCATCACCATTGCCGAGGGCAAGGCTTCCCGCATTCGCCATATCAACCTGGTCGGCAACGAGACATTTCCCGACAAGGACCTGCTGAAGGAATGGGAATCCGGCACCACGAACTGGAAAAGCTGGTACAGCCGAAATGACCAGTACTCGCGCGAGAAGCTGACCGGCGACCTTGAGCGACTCAATTCCTACTATCTCGATCGTGGCTACGTCGACTTCAACATCGAGTCCACCCAGGTCGCGATCAGCCCCGACAAGCGCGACGTCTATGTCGTGGCTGGCATGGTCGAGGGAGAGATTTACAGCGTTTCCTCAGTGCAGGTCACCGGCGACACCGTCATTCCACGCGAAGAGATGGAGAAGATGTTGCTGGTGCGTTCCGAGCAAACCTTCTCGCGTCGCCTGCTGGAGCTGACCTCCGACTCGATGACGTCGGTGCTTGGAAATATCGGCCACGCCTTCGCCGAGGTGACCCCGATTCCCACGGTTGACCGTGAAGGCCGCACCGTGGCGATCAATTTCTTCGTCGAGCCCGGACCGCGCGTCTACGTGCGGCGCATTCAGTTCAAGGGCAACACCCGCACCTCCGATGAGGTCCTGCGCCGCGAGCTGCGCCAGTACGAAGGCATGTGGTACTCGCAGGCAGCGCTGGACCGCTCCAAGATCCGCCTTGATCGGCTCGGCTTCTTCGAGGACATCAACTTCGAAACGATCGAGGTTGCCGGCTCGCCGGACCAGGTGGATGTGGAAATTTCGGTGGGAGAGCGCTCGTCAGGCAGCTTCATTTTCGGACTTGGCTATTCTCAGCTGGCCGGCGTCATCACGTCGGTGTCGGTCGTGCAGAACAACTTCTTCGGCACCGGCAACCGGGTGGGCGTAACGGTGCAGAACAACAGCTTCTCCAAGCGCCTCGACTTCTCCTACTCGGATCCGTATTTCACCCAGGATGGCGTTTCGGTGGGATACAACATCTACTATCGGGAACTGGACCAGCAGAACTTCAACGTCGCCAGGTTCACGTCCGATTCCGGCGCCATCCAGGCGGTGTTCGGCATTCCGCTGAGCGAAACCGACGGCTTCACCACCACGTTCAGCCTGGATCGCAACCAGATCTTCGAGATCCGCGGCTCCACCGCGCAGCCCATCGTTGACTACATCGATGCATTGGGCCAGCGAACCTTCAACGCCTGGCGGACCGAGTTTGCCTGGGCACGTGACAGTCGCAATGCGTTCTTCAATCCGACCCGCGGCACTTACCAGCGTCTCGGAGCCGAGATCACCCTGCCCGGCTCAACCGTCGAGTACTACAAGCTCAATTACCAGTTCGCCCGCTACTGGCCGATCAACCGGGCACTGATACTGCTCACTTCGGCGGAACTCGGATACGGTGCCGGCTACGGCAAGAGCCGCGAACTGGGCATGCCGTTTTTCGAGAACTTCTACGCCGGCGGCGTGAACTCGATCCGCACCTTCGAAGACAACACGCTTGGCCCGATCGGCTACGGCTCAATCGACACCCAGTTGGCCAACCCGCAGCCCTTGGGTGGCACCGTGAAGACCACCGGATCGGTCGAACTGATCTTCCCGACCCTGTTCGAGAATACCGACACCGTCCGCCTTTCTGCCTTTTTCGACTTTGGCAACGTGTTTGCTGATGCCGACTCCTTCGATGTGAACGAGTTCCGCGCCTCGGCCGGAGTCGCGGTGCGCTGGCAGGCGCCGGTCGGCCCGATCATCCTCAACCTCGGCGTGCCGCTGCGCTCGGAGGATGACGATCGGATCGAACGACTGCAGTTCTCGTTCGGCACCCAGTTCTGACCGGAAGTCCGGCAGAAAATCCGGACAACCTGCATGAGAACGCTCCGACCGAATCTGCTCCTGCCCTTGGGCATGGCGGCGGTGTTGACGGTCGTCGCGTGCCTGCCGATCAACATCGCTGCGCAGGACGCAGCGACGCGCATTGGCTACGTCGACATGAAGCGCTTGCTCGACAATGCCCCGCAGGTCATCGCTGCGCGATCGAGACTGGCGCAAGAGTTTGCTGCGCGCGACGCCATGCTGGCGCAAGACGAAACGCGTCTTGCCGCTCAGCGTCAGCGGCTGGAGCGCGAACGCGGCACACTGGAAACCGAGGATTTGTTGCGGCGCGAAGACGAGCTGGACTCGCTCGAGCGTGCCATCGAACGCACCCGACAGCAGCTGCGCGGGGAACTGCAGAGCAGAACTGAGCAGGAAACCGAGCGTGCCTGGCAGGAGATCAACGAGGCGGTCATCGTGCACGCCCGCGACGCCGGCTTCGATCTGGTTCTGCCAAGCCCGGTGATCTACGCCAGTGCGCGAATCGATCTGACCGAAGCCGTGCTGGCCAGACTGCGCGCCGACCACTCGCTGGCGCAGGAACGCGGCCAGTGATCAGTGGCCATCTGCTGTCCGAACTGGCGCAGCGTTTCAGCCTGCGCCTGGTCGGCGACGGGTCGCGCAATATCACCGGCGTTGCAGCCCTGCACAGCGCCAGGCTGACCCAGGTGAGTTTTCTGGCCAATAGCACCTATCGCGGCCAACTGGCTGGCACCGGCGCCGGCGCCGTCGTGCTGGGCGAAAATGATTTGCAGGACTGCACGACCACGGCCCTGGTCAGCACCAATCCCTACGCTGATTTTGCGCGAATTGCGGCGCTGTTTGAACCTGCATCCCAGCATCCCGCGGGGATTGACCCCAGCGCAGTGGTCGACCCATCGGCGAGCATTGCAGCCAGCGCCCATGTCGGTCCGCACTGCGTGGTTGGGGCGCGCAGCCGTATCGAAGCTGGTGCGGTGCTTGGCCCCGGCTGCGTGGTGGGCGAAGACTGTGTGGTCGGCGAGGCCTCAAGGCTGGTCGCGCGCGTCACCCTGGTGGTGCGGGTTCGCCTTGGCCGTCGAGTGCTGATCCATCCGGGTGCGGTGCTGGGCGCCGACGGGTTTGGCCTGGCCATGGATCACGGTCACTGGATCAAAGTGCCGCAACTGGGCGGCGTGTTGATCGGCGACGATTGCGAGATTGGCGCCAATACCACGATCGATCGAGGTGCGCTGGAAGACACCGAGCTGCAAGCCGATGTGCGGCTCGATAACCAGATCCAGATCGGACACGGCGTCCACATCGGGGCGCATACCGCGATGGCGGGGTGTACCGCGGTCGCCGGATCGGCGCGCATCGGCAGCCACTGCCTGATCGGCGGCGGCGCTGGAATTGCCGGGCATCTGGAAATATGCGATCGGGTCACCATCAACGCGATGAGCCTGGTGACCCACTCGATTCGCGAGCCAGGGGGCTATGCTTCCGGCACTCCCTTGCAGGATCACCGTTCCTGGCGACGCAATGCAGCCCGTTTCGGGCAGCTTGATCTGCTTGCCAGGCGACTGAAAGCTCTAGAAAGGAAATCAGAATCATGAGTACCACTCCGCCCAGCATGCCGGTCGATGTCATCCGCATCATGGGAATGCTGCCGCATCGCTATCCATTTCTGCTGGTTGACCGGGTGATCTCACTCGAGCCGCACAAACGGCTCACTGCGATCAAGAACGTCACCATCAACGAACCGTTTTTCCTCGGACACTTTCCCGGCCATCCCGTGATGCCGGGCGTACTGGTGATCGAAGCCATGGCGCAGGCTGCGGGGCTGCTGACCCAGCTCTCGGAGGGCGGGCTGAAGCGCGAGGACCAGCCGCTCTACTACCTGGTCAAGGTCGACAAGGCGCGTTTCTCGCGCATCGTCGAGCCTGGCGACCAGTTGATGCTGGAGGTCGAGCAGAAGCGCATGCTGAAACGCATGGGGCTTTACGTGTGTCGGGCACTGGTCGACGGCAAGGAGGCAGCCAGCGCGGAGATCCTCTGCGCGGAGCGCAGCCCATGATCCACCCCAGCGCCTGCATCGATCCGTCGGCGCGCCTCGCCGATGACGTCAGCGTAGGGCCCTTCTGCGTCATCGGCGCCGACGTGGAGGTCGGCCCGGGCACGCAGATCGGTCCGCATGTCGTGATCGATGGGCCGACCCGAATCGGCAAGGACAATCGCATCCATGCCTTCTGCGCCCTGGGTGGCCAGCCGCAGGACAAGAAGTACCACGGTGAGCGTGCTGAGCTGATCATTGGCGACCGCAATACCATCCGCGAGTTCTGCACCTTCAATCGCGGCACCGCCGACGATGCCGGCATCACCCGCATCGGTGACGACAACTGGCTGATGGCCTACGTGCACATCGCGCACGATTGCGTGGTAGGCAACAGCACGACATTCGCCAACGCCGCGTCGCTGGCCGGCCACGTGATCGTCGAGGACCACGTGATCCTGGGTGGATTCACCCTGGTGCACCAGTTCTGCAAGATCGGCGCGCACGCCTTCACTGCCATGGGCAGCGTGATCAACCGCGACGTGCCTCCCTACGTGACGGTCGCCGGCAGCTATGCGGAGCCGCACGGCATCAACTCGGAAGGGCTTCGCCGTCGAGGATTCACCTCGGACCGGGTGATGGCGATCAAGCGCGCCTACAAGACCGTCTACAAGTCGGGCCTGAGCCTTGCCGACGCGCGAGTGCAGCTCGCCGAAGCCGCCAAGGACGCGCCGGACGTGAAACTGATGCTGGAGTTCATCGAGCGCTCGCAGCGCTCGCTGGTTCGTTGACGGCGGAACACGTTTCGTGGAACGCCGGTCATCCCTGCGTATCGCCCTGGTCGCGGGAGAAACCTCGGGCGACCAGCTTGGCGCCGGACTCATCGATGCGCTACGCAAGCGCTTTCCTGATGCGCAGTTTGCCGGCATCGGAGGCGAACGCATGCGCGCAGCGGGCCTGGATTCCTGGCACGACTGCAGCGAACTGGCGGTGATGGGACTGGCCGAGGTATTGCGCCATCTGCCACGCCTGCTGCGTCTGCGTCGCGGATTGCGTCGGCGTCTGCTGGACTGGCGTCCGGACGTGTTCATCGGCATTGACGCACCTGACTTCAATCTGGGCCTGGAGCGCGCCCTGAAGTCGGCAGGCGTCCGCACCGTGCACTACGTCAGCCCCTCGGTCTGGGCCTGGCGCGCCGGACGCGCCGCGAGGATCGGCCGCAGCGCCGACCGCGTGCTCTGTCTGTTCCCGATGGAGCCGCCGATATACGCCGCGCACGGCATCCAGGCGCACTTCGTTGGCCACCCGCTGGCGGACGCCCTGCCGCTGGCACCGGACCGCGCTGCGGCGCGTGCGCGGCTGGCGCTTCCGGACACGGCGCGGGTCCTGGCGGTACTGCCCGGTTCGCGACTCGGAGAAATCCAGCGCCTCGGCGGAATCTTTATTGATGCGGCTCGCCAGTTGCAGCATGCCGTGGGGGGGCTGCAGGTGGTGATTCCGGCCGCGACACCCGCCTGTCGGGTAGTGCTTGAAAGGCTGCTGGCCGAAAGGGTGCTGAGTCCGCCAGCCCTGCTGCTGGATGGACAGGCCCAGGATGCCCTGATTGCCAGCGACGCCGTGCTGCTTGCCTCGGGGACGGCCGCCCTGGAAGCCATGCTGGCGAAGCGTCCGATGGTGGTGGGCTATCGGATTGCGGCGCTGACGCATTTCCTGGTTCGCGCCCTGGGCCTGATGCGCACCCGACTCTACAGCCTTCCCAATGCCCTGCATGGCGGCGAACTGGTGCCCGAGCGCATGCAGGAGAATTGTACTGCCGCCCGGTTGGCTGAGCCCCTGCTGCCCTGGCTGGGCGCGGACGCGCCGGTTGACACCCCCTTGCTGCAGCGCTTTGCCGAACTGCACGAGCAGCTGCGTGGCAATGCCTCGGAGCGAGCCGCCGACGTGGTTGCCGAGCTGCTGCGGGAGTCAGCATGAGCATGCTCTGGGAATCTCCTGAACTCGTCGCCGGTGTCGATGAAGCCGGCCGAGGCCCACTCGCGGGGCCGGTGGTAGTGGCCGCGGTTATCCTCGACCCGAAGCGGCCGATCGACGGCCTGAACGATTCGAAAGTGCTGAGCGAGCGACATCGTGAACTGCTTTTTGACCTGATCCAGAGCCAGGTGCTGGCCTACAGCATCGTCGCGGTGGAAGTCGCAGAGATCGAACAGCGCAACATCCTGCAGGCCACCCTGGTCGGTATGGAGCGGGCGCTGCGCGCGCTGAACCCGTGGCCCATGCATGCCCTGATCGACGGCAACCGTGGGCCAATTGCACCGCCCTGTCCGATCACAACCGTGGTCGACGGTGACGCCATCGAACCCGCCATCATGGCGGCGTCGATTCTCGCCAAGGTCACCCGCGACCGGATGCTGGTGGCGCTGGATGCGCTGCATCCGGGCTACGGATTCGCCCGTCACAAGGGCTACGCCACGCCCGAGCACCTCGCCGCGCTGGAGCTGCTTGGCCCCAGCCCGGCGCACCGGCGCAGCTTCGCGCCGGTGCGCCGCCTGCTGGAGCGGGACTTGTTCTGAGCCTCCCAGGCGCTCGCCGTCCGCAGAAAGCCCGAATATCGGGGTATTTCGTGCCCGCGCTGTCGCCGGCGACTGCAATGTCCTGTCCAATCCGTTTGCAGAGACGCCTGAATGCATGGTAAAAATTGCGTTCCTTAACTGCTTCATAACATTGGACGGGGGCTCCATGCGGACCTTGAAAGCTAAACCACACTCCTTCAACAAGCTGCCTCTGACGCTGGCTTTGATGGCCTGCCTGTATGGTCCGGCAGCGTTTGCCCAGAGCGAGGCCGAAACCGACGACGAGGAAGAAGCTGAAGCTTCGACCGAAGTGGCCGAAATGGAACGCGTCACGGTTACCGGCTCCCTGCTGCGCCGCGCGGAGTACGATTCGGCCTCCCCGATCCAGGTCATTTCGGCCGATGTCAGCCTGGACATGGGCCAGCTCGACACCGCCCAGATGCTGCAGAGCTCCAGCGTTGCCGCGGGCTCCACCCAGATCAACCACCAATTTTCCGGTTTCGTTGTTGAAGGCGGTACCGGCGTGCAGACCCTTTCGCTGCGCGGCCTGGGTGCCAACCGCACCCTGGTCCTGCTTGACGGTCGCCGTCCGGGTCCTTCCGGTACCCGTGGCCAGGTCGGTGCATTCGACCTGAACGTCATCCCCCAGATCATCCTGCAGCGTGCCGAAATCCTGAAGGACGGTTCCTCGTCCATCTATGGTTCTGACGCCGTCGCTGGCGTGGTCAACCTCATCACCCGCAAGAGCATCGACAGCCCGATGTTCAATGTGGACATGCGCGTGCCCCTGGATGGCGGCGGCGAAGTGTTCTCGGTCTCCGGTGCAACCGGCTGGAGTTTCGACCGCGGCGACATGGTGGTGGCGGCCGAGTTCTATGAGCACCGCCCGCTGCTGGTCAGCGACCGCGACTTCTTCAGCTGCCCGCGGGATCTGGTGCGCGACGAATCAGGCGCCTTCATTGACCGCGAGGATCGCTCCATCCTGGCCGGCACCTCGCTGGGCGGATGCAACAACCTCTACGCCAATACCGTCATCGACGCCCTCACCGGCTTGCGTTACATCCCGGCGCCGGATGGCGTGACCATCGGCCTGATTCCGGGCTATCGCCCGCGCGTCAATCCGACCTATGCCAACTCGCCGCAGGCGGCCTACGAAGATGTGCTGAACTTCGATTTCTACGGCCAGCAGCAGGTGATCGACAAGCAGCGCCGTGGCAGCGTCTATGCCGCGACCGACTTCACCTTCGACAGCTTCAACTGGTACGCCAAGTTCCTCTACAACAATCGCCAGACCGACGCGCGGCGTTTCCGTCAGTTCTTCCCGCTTACCGGTGGCAATACCGCGGCCTCGCCAAGCTTCCAGTACCCCAACAGCCCGGACTTCGCGACCCCCGTTCCATCGGGCGTGGCCCAGCCGGTCATGCCGTTCCGCTCCAACCAGCGCGTCGACATCGACTACTTTTACGTGGCAACCGGCCTGGAAGGCATGTTGCCCACCAGCCGCGATTGGAGCTGGCGCGCGGATGCCTCTTACTCCTACTCGGACGGCAACTACGATTCGCTCGGTATCGTAGCCAACCGCTCCGGCGACGTGCGCTTCGACGACGATGCACCGGTGCTGGACTACTTCAGCCCGGGCATCCTCAGTGGCGAAAACATGGACGAGCTGCAGGCGCAGATCGGCGAATGGAATGGCGGCAATACGATTTATGACCAGTTCGTGGTCACCGGCGTGCTGAGTGGCGATGTGTGGGATTTGCCTGCAGGTTCCCTGGGCGCGGCAATCGGCGTCGAGTATCGCGATTTCAGCATCGACGACCAGCCCAGCCAGCTGTCGCAGGACGGCAATCTCTGGGGCCAGAGCTCGGCCCAGGTCACCAAGGGCAGCGACAGCGTCTCCGAAGTCTTCGGCGAAATCGAAATTCCGCTGATCGCCGGCAAGCCTGGCTTCGAGATGCTCTCGTTCAACGCTTCGGCGCGCGCCTTCGATTACGACTCGGTGGACGGCACCGACTCGGTATGGAAGGCCGGCCTGAGCTGGCAGATCACCCCGGCGTTCCGCATGCGCGCCACCCGCGGCACCTCTTACCGCGCACCTGGCCTGTACGAGCTGTATCTGGGCAATCAGACCGCCTTCGTGGGACAGCTGGCCATCGACCCCTGCATCCAGTGGGGCGAAAGCACCAATCAGTTCATCCGGGCCAACTGCGCCGCAGAGGGCATTCCGGAAGACTTCGCCGGCGGTACCAGCTCCGCCACGGTCATCACTGGCGGTGGCGCAGGCGTGCTGAATTCCGAGCGTTCCACCGCGTTCACCGGTGGTCTGGTCTTCACCCCGAGCTTTGCCGACTTCAGCGTGGCGCTGGACTACTTCGAGTATGAAGTGCGCGACGAGATCGGCCAGCTTGGCGGCGGATCCATCCTGGGCGGCTGCTACGGCGCCCCGGTGTTCCCGAACACCTTCTGCACCCTGTTCGACCGCAACCCGGGCGACCACCCAACCGCGCCCTTCGCCATCACCACGGTGCGTGACTCCTACCTCAACATCAACAAGCAGAAGGTCCGCGGCCTGGATCTGATCAGCCGTTACGACACCGAGCTGAGCATCGGCAAGCTGCAGATCGAAGGCCAAGCGACCTATGTCACGGAAGACATTGGCCTGCTGTTCGACTCCGAGCAGGAAGACGGCTTTGATACCGACGACCGCAATGGTTCCATCAGCCGTCCGAAGCTGACCGGCAACCTGCGCACCTCGTTGCAGCGTGGCGACTTCTCCTACACCTGGTTCACCGACTACGTGCATGGCACGCGTGCGCTGTTCACCAATCCGAATGCGGCCTACTTCGGCACCCCGGGCGTGTTTGACGTCCGCGCCGAGAGCCGCATGTACCACGGTGCCTCGGTACGCTACACCCAGGGCAGCTGGGACCTGCTGTTCGGTATCCGCAACCTGTTTGACCAGGAGCCGCCGCGCATCTCGAGCGGTGTTGACACGCGCTACGGCACTATCCCGGCCTTTGCCACCCAGTACGACTGGTACGGCCGTTCCGCTTACCTGCGCTTCGGTTATCGCTTCTGATCCGAGTTAGTGGGGAAATGAAGACGGCCGGGGGAAACCTCGGCCGTTTTCTTTTGTGTCGTTGATGTTCATCCGGTGGCGGGGCTCGATCAGCAATCCGCGGCGCTGAATCAGCCACTCACGAAGTAGCGGCCAACCCCGGGCCGATCGCCGTGTATCATTCCCCCTCTGCGGCACGCGCCCTTCGGCTGCCGTTGCCAATGCCCATGAAGCCACTCACGTAGGTGCCCCATGTCCTTCAAGAATCACTCCCTGCGGTTGATGACATTGTGCTTGTCGATCGCCGCAACCTCCGCCACATCGCGCGAACCGATCACGATCGAATCGCTGGCGCGCGTGCCTGATATCCAGTCCGTCTCGATGAGTGCGGACGGCAAGAATCTGGTCGCCCTGGTGGCTGCTCCCGATTCGAGCCACAGCGAGACCGCGCTGGCCACCTGGAATCTGGAAAACCTTGAGGCCGGGCCGACGATCACGCCCTCGGGTGACCGCATGAAGTTTGTCGCGGCCAGCGCGATGAAGGCTGACCGGGTGCTGGTGTTCGCGCGGCAGGAATGGACCGGCCGCCTGGCCGGCTGCGGCGAAGGAAAATCCACCGGTGCGACCAAGACTTTCGTCATGAAGGCCTATCTCACCGATACTGCGCACAAGGAATTCCGCGAGGCATTTGCCGACAACACGCGTCGCCTCGGCGTCAGCGAGGAGACCCAGCGCTGCCTCGAGATTGCCGGCACTGCCAGCCTGGTCAGCACCCTGCCGCTCGACCCGGACAATGTAATCGTCTCGCAGCGCAACCAGCTGACCCTGCAAGCCAATTACTATCTCTACAACCTGCGCACCGACGAGACCAAGCTGCTGCTGCGCGCCGGTGGCGACAGCTCGCCCGGCCTGTTCAATCCGCGCAACGGCGAACTGATGACCCGCGTGGAGCTTGAGCCCGTTGGCGGTAGCGAGTATGAACAGCGCATCCTGTTCCGCAATGCGTCGAGCGGCGAGTTCGAGGTACACGAAAACCTCACCACGAAGCTGACAGACCGCTACTCGGTCAACATCGTCGGGGTCGACGAAGGCAGTGGAAAGTTCTATGTGCTGACCGATCTGTTCTCGGATCTGGTACAGGCATGGATGTACGATCCAGCCACCCGCAAGTTCGACTCCGAAGCCCTGGTAGCCCACGCGGAGTTCTCGATCGGCGGCCTGATCCTCGGCTCGCGACCGAGCGACTTCAACCAGGTACTGGGCTTCGTTGTCGACGGGTTGGAGCGCGAGGCGGTGTATGTCGATCCGGACATGAAGGGCATACAGGCCGGTCTGAAGAAGGCCTACCCGGGTCAGAGCGTCTCGATCGACGGCTACAACGACGACCGCAGCCGGGTGTTGTTCTCCACCCGCAGCCCGCGCCATGCACCGGCCTACCACCTGCTGTCCGATCGCGCCCGCGTGACCACCCTGGGACGCCAGCGGCCGCAGATCGACCCCGCCAATATTGGCGAGCAGCGCTGGGTTACCTACAAGGCGCGCGATGGCATGAGCATCCCGGCCATCCTCGACCTGCCGGCCGGCTGGAAGACCGGGGACGCCCCGTTGCCTACCGTGATCCATCCGCATGGCGGCCCCTGGGCGCGGGATTTCGGCGGCTGGGACACGGTCGGCTGGGTACCTTTCCTGACCTCGCGCGGCTACGCCGTGCTGCGCCCGCAGTACCGTGGATCGTCCGGACTCGGCCGCAAGCTGTGGCTGGCTGGCGACGCGCAGTGGGGCCAGTCGATGCAGGATGACAAGGACGATGGCGCCGCCTGGCTGGTCGCACAGGGCATAGCAGATGCCAAGCGCATCGCGATATTTGGTTACTCCTATGGTGGCTTTGCCGCGGCCGCAGCCACTGTGCGTCCGAACAGTCCATACGCCTGCGCCATTTCCGGTGCACCCGTCACCAACCTGGCGAAGCTGGGAACCAGTTGGAGCGAGAGCCGCATCCAGCGCATCTTGCAGGGGCGCACTGTCACCGGCATGGATCCGATGCGCAACACCGCCAATGCCAATATCCCGGTCCTGCTGTACGTGGGAGATCGCGATGTGCGCACACCAGCCTTCCACGCGAAGGATTTCTACGACGCAGTGAAGGGCAAGGTGCCGGCGAAGTTCGAACTGATTCCGGACATGCCGCACAGCCTGCCCTGGTACTCGCGCCATCATCAGACCTCGTTGAACCTGATCGAGCAGTTCCTGAAGGAAGACTGCAGCCGCCCCGTGGCGGCTAGCTAACACCGCTGCACTACCCGGCGCCGCAGCCCGGCGCCGGACCTTGCGGGGCTGACTGAACGGCGCTTGTGAGGGGCGCCCCAGGGCACTACCCTGCCCGCTCCCATTCGCGTCATCCCCATGCAGCCTTCCTTCGCCCATCTGCACCTGCACAGCGAGTACTCGCTGGTCGACTCCACCGTGCGCATTCCCGCATTGGTGGAGCGCTGCGTGGAGTTGGGCCTGCCTGCGGTGGCGGTGACCGACCAGAACAACCTGTTTGCCCTGGTCAAGTTTTTCAGCGCCGCGCAAAAAGCCGGTGTGAAACCCATTGCGGGCAGCGATGTCTGGGTGGAATCGGCCGAACGTGGTCGGCACCAGCTGACTCTGCTGTGCCGCGACCGGACCGGTTTCCTCAGCCTGTCGCGGCTGCTCAGCCGCGCGTATCTCGAAGGACATTGCAGCGATCACGTCGCGCTGCGGCCGGACTGGCTTGCCACTGCGGTCGACGGTCTCAGCCTGATCGCCGGCTACGACAGCGAAGTCGGCCAGCGCCTGCTGGAAGGCCGCCCCGATCTGGCCCGCGAGGCGTTGGACGCGCTGCGCCGCAGCTTCGGCGACGAGGTCTATATCGAGCTGACGCGCTGCGGTCGCGCCGACGAGGATCGCTATCTGGAGGCCGCGCTGGAGCTGGCCGGCCAATGTGATCTGGCGGTGCTGGCCAGCAATGACGTGCGCTTTCTCGACGAGAGTGATTTCGAAGCGCATGAGGCGCGCGTCTGCATTGCCGGCGGACGCGTGCTGGCCGACCCGCGCCGTCCCAAACTCTACAGTGCGCAGCAATACCTGAAATCGCCCGAGGCGATGCAAACGCTGTTTGCCGACCTGCCGGTGGCGCTGGCCAACAGCGTGGAACTGGCCAAGCGCTGCAATCTGGAACTGCGCCTCGGCACCTACTTCCTGCCGGCGTTCCCGGTGCCGGCCGAGCACACCCTGGAAAGCTGGATACGCAGCACCGCCAGCGAGGGCCTGCAGCAGCGCCTGGCCAAGCACCCGCTGGCGCCGGGCAAGACGCGCGAAGTCTACGAGCAGCGCCTGACCCGCGAGCTCGACGTGATCATCTCGATGGGCTTCCCGGGCTACTTCCTGATCGTCGCCGACTTCATCGGCTACGCCAAGGCCAACGGCATTCCGGTGGGTCCGGGACGCGGCTCGGGCGCCGGCTCGCTGGTGGCCTGGTCGCTTGGCATCACCGATCTCGACCCGCTGCGCTACGACCTGCTGTTCGAGCGCTTCCTGAATCCCGAACGCGTGTCGATGCCCGACTTCGACATCGACTTCTGCATGGACCGGCGCGACGAGGTGATCCGCTACGTGTCCGACAAGTACGGGCACGACCGGGTCAGCCAGATCATCACCTACGGCACCATGGCCGCCAAGGCCGTGCTGCGCGACTGCGGCCGCGTGCTGAGCCTGCCCTTCCCGGTGGTCGACGGCATTGCCAAGCTGATTCCCAACACCTTGGGAATCAGCCTGGAAGACGCGCTGGGGCGTTCGGAGGCGTCGGGCAAGAACAACGACCTGATCTCGGTCGAACTGGTGCAGCGTTACCAGTCGGAAAGCGAGGTACGCGAGCTGATCGACCTGGCGCTGAAGCTCGAAGACCTGACCCGCAATGCCGGCAAGCATGCCGGCGGCGTGGTGATCGCGCCCGATCCTCTGTCGGACTTCTGCCCGCTGTTCGCCGAACACGACGAAGGCGCGCGCGGCAAGAATCCGGTCACCCAGTTCGACAAGGATGACGTCGAAGCCATTGGCCTGGTGAAGTTCGACTTCCTCGGCCTGCGCACCCTCACCATCATCGACTGGGCAGTCAAGGCCATCAATCGTCGCCGCCAGAGTGCCGGCGAGACACCGCTGGATCTTGCCGCGCTGCCGCTGGATGACGCCGAGACCTATCGCCTGTTCGCGCGTGGCGACACGGTGGCGGTGTTCCAGTTCGAATCGCCGGGCATGCGCAAGCTGCTCAAGCAGGCGATGCCGGACCGCTTCGAGGACCTGATCGCCCTGGTCTCGCTGTTCCGCCCCGGGCCGATGGACCTGATCCCGGACTTCGTCGAGCGCAAGCACGGCCGTCAGACGGTCGAATACCTCGACCCGCGCCTCAAGCCGATCCTCGGGCCGACTTACGGCATCATGGTCTACCAGGAACAGGTGATGCAGATCGCCCAGGACCTGGGCGGCTACTCGCTCGGCGGCGCCGACCTGCTGCGCCGTGCGATGGGCAAGAAGAAGCCCGAGGAAATGGCCAAGCAGCGCGAGATCTTCCGTGCCGGCGCCGAGGGCAATGGCATCGAGCAGCGTATTGCCGACGCGGTGTTCGACCAGATGGAGAAGTTCGCCGGCTACGGATTCAACAAGTCGCACGCCGCGGCCTATGCTCTGGTCGCCTATCAGACGGCCTGGCTGAAGCGGCACTACCCGGCCGAGTTCATGGCCGCGACCTGCACCTCGGACATGGACAACACCGACAAGGTGGTGGGTTTCCTCAACGAAACCCGCGCCCTGGGCATCGACGTGCTGCCGCCGGACGCCAACGCCAGCGAGTACACCTTCATCGCGAATGACGCGCGCACCGTGCGCTATGGCCTCGGCGCGGTGAAGGGTGTCGGCCAGGGTGTGTGCGACGACATCACCCGCACGCGCAGCGAGCGCGGCGCGTTCCGCGACCTGCTCGACTTCTGCAGCCGGGTCAATGGCAAGGGGCTCAACCGACGCGCGCTGGAGGCGATGATCCTGGCCGGCGCGCTCGACTCGCTGGGCAGCAATCGCGCCTCGCTGATGCTGCAGCTGCCCGAGGTTCTGAAGGCCACCGATCAACTGGCGCGCGAGCGCGATGCAGGGCAGGTATCGCTGTTCGGCGGCGGGCCCGAGCCCAGCATCCAGATCCATCTGGAACAAGCCGCCGAGTGGCCGCTGGAGCGCCGCCTGGCTGGCGAGCGCGAGACGCTCGGATGCTACCTGTCGGGCCATCCGATGGATCCACATCGCGCCGAGATCAACTCCCTGGTCGGCTTCGATCTGGGCCAGGTGGAGCGCATCCACGGCGAACGAAAGGACCGTCGCGGCGAGGCCCAGGTGGTGCTGGCCGGCATGGTGGTGACGCAACGCAAGCAGCGCGGCGACACCATGTCGACGGTGTTGATCGAGGATGGCGCCGGGCGCCTGGAGTGCACCTTCTATCCGACCGAGTACACCGAGTACGGCGCACTGATCAGCCGCGACCGCATCCTGCTGCTGGAGGGCGGCCTGATCGATGACCGCTTCACCGGCGGCTACGCGCTGAAGGTCAAGCGCTGCTGGGACTGGCAGAGCCTCTGCGCCGCACAGGCGCGCAAGCTGCAGGTCCGCGCCGACCTGCGCGAGCCGGACAGCTTTGCGGCATTGCAGGAATGCCTGGCGGGCTTTCGCCCCGGCAATACGCCGTTGCGCTTGTCGCTGACCACCCCGAGCGCCAGCGGCGTGGTCGAACTCAACGGCAGTCACTCGGTTCGCGCTGAGCCGGAACTGCTCGGCGCACTGCGCGCACTGCCGGGCGTGCAGGAGGTTTCGCTGAGTCTGGCAAAGCCCTGGGCGAACTGAGCGGCCTCGCAAACGTTAGAATCAGCCTATGAATCCGAACTTCCTCGATTTCGAACAACCCATTGCCGAGCTTGAAGCCAAGATCACGGAGCTGCGCCACGCCTCGCACGGCAGCGCCTTCAACATCGAGGACGAGATCGGCAAGCTGCGCGACAAGCTCAAGTCGCGTACGGCGGAGATCTTCCGTGACCTGAGCTCCTGGCAGATCGCGCAGCTGGCGCGGCATCCGCAGCGCCCCTACACGCTCGACTACCTCGGCGCGATGTGCGACGAGTTCCACGAGTTGGCCGGCGACCGCACCTATGCCGATGACGCCGCCATCGTTGCTGGCCTGGCGCGTATCGATGGCCGCTCGGTGATGGTGATCGGCCACCAGAAAGGTCGCGATACCAAGAGCAAGATCCGCCGCAACTTCGGCATGCCGCGCCCCGAGGGCTACCGCAAGGCGCTGCGCCTGATGCAGACCGCCGAGCGTTTCCGCCTGCCAATTCTCACCTTCATCGATACGCCGGGCGCGTATCCAGGCGTTGGCGCCGAAGAGCGCGGCCAGTCCGAGGCCATCGCGCGCAACCTGCTGGAGATGTCGCGCCTGCGCGTGCCGATCATCTGCACCGTGATCGGCGAGGGCGGCTCGGGCGGCGCCTTGGCGATCGGCGTGGGTGACCGGACCCTGATGCTGCAATACAGCACCTATTCGGTCATTTCCCCGGAGGGCTGCGCCTCGATCCTCTGGAAATCGTCGGAAAAGGCCCGCGATGCGGCCGAAGCCATGGGCCTGACCGCGCCCAAGCTGCTCGAGCTCGGCCTGATCGATCAGATCGTCAAGGAACCGTTGGGCGGAGCGCACCGCGACCCGGCCGCGATGGCCGAGCAGCTGAAGACCGCGCTGGTGTCGCAGCTTGATGCGCTGGGACGCTTGGATCCCGCTGGACTGCTGGACACGCGCTACGCCCGTCTGCGGGCTTACGGGCGGTATACCGGCGGTTGAGGCCCATGCGCCGAGACTGTGTCGGCGCAGCCGCTGGGTTCGGCGATTCACCAAGGCCTACACGCTACTGGAGGGCGCATCTTGATGCGCCGCTGCGCAATGGCTGGAACTTCCCGGCTTCGCGCCGAGCGCAGCCGTGATGGCGGATCACGATCCGCCCTCCAACAACGGAGCGCCCGATTGCTCAAGCTGAAGTCCGTACTGTTGCCGGCGGTCGCGCACTGGTGCGCTTCCTACAAAGTGCATTGAGGGATCATTGCGCTGTTGTAGGGTGGGCCTTGGCCCACCATTGCCGGCTGTTTGAGGTTTCGGTGGGCCAAGGCCCACCCTACCTGAAACGCGGCGAAGTGGCGCAGTGCATGCGGCTGCGGTTCGTAGGAGCCAACCTGTTGGCGACCGGCATGCCTGCCACTGCAACAGACCTTTCACGATGCGAAGCCCGCGGTCGCGCACAGGTGCGCTCCTGCAGCAGCTGACGGACGGATCTGGGAAGCGGCGCGTGTCGCGACACGCGTTTGCGTGCCGCACAGCCGCAGTGATCAGGGAAGATAAAACAGACAAATCGCAAGATGGTCGGGGCGGCGAGATTCGAACTCGCGACCCCTACAACCCCATTGTAGTGCGCTACCAGGCTGCGCTACGCCCCGACATTTGCGATTTGGCGGGCATTGGCTGCGCCGCCGGTCTTGCCGCGTGAACGCTGACAAGCGCGCAAGTATAAGGCTGGACGAGTGGGATTGCGAGCAAAACGCGCTGGCTGGAGCCGGGTCCGATGCCAACAGGCTGCCGTTGCTGAAACGCGCTGGCGGATGTGGTCAACCGCCGTTGCCAGTGAGACAGAACGGCAAAAGCTCAGCGCCGCAGGATGTTCAGCACCTCTTCCAGCTCCATGCGCACCTGCCGCACGATCTGGTTGGAGATGGTGGCTTCAGCCTTTCCCTGTTCACCTTCGATACGCTGCCTGGCGCCGGTAATGGTGAAGCCCTCTTCGTACAGCAGGGAGCGGATCTGACGGATCATCAGCACATCGTGGCGCTGGTAGTAGCGCCGGTTGCCACGCCGCTTTACCGGTGTGAGGCTGGGAAACTCGGTTTCCCAGTAGCGCAGCACATGCGGCTTGACCTGGCACAGCTCGCTGACCTCACCGATGGTGAAGTAGCGCTTGGCCGGGATCGGCGGAAGCTCGCGATTACTGCCCGGATCCAGCATAGGCCTCCACGCGCTCCTTGAGTTTCTGACCCGGACGGAAAGTGACCACGGTACGGGCGGAAATGGGAATCTCCATGCCGGTCTTCGGGTTGCGGCCGGGACGCTGGTTCTTCTGACGCAGGTCGAAATTACCGAATCCCGACAGCTTGACCTGCTGGCCACGCGCCAGGCCGTCACGCAAGGTGTCGAAGAATGCGTCAACGAACTCCTTGGCCTCGCGCTTGTTCAGACCCACGTCTTCGAACAATCGCTCAGCCATGTCGGCCTTGGTCAGTGCCATCTCATCCCCTTAAACGCGCGCCGCAGTCGCGCTGCAGCGCGGCCACCCCTTCAGCGACGGCCAGATCGGCGTCGCTGTCGGTAAGCGTGCGCGAAACGTCCTGCAAAATCAAGCCTATAGCCAAACTCTTGTAGCCCGATTCGAGGCCAGCACCGGTGTAGCGATCAAACAGCACCCAGTCGTGCAGTCGCTCGCCCAGGCTGGTGCGCAGGCTGGCTTCAAGGCTGGCCCACGCTGTCTCCTCCGGCACCAGCACGGCGATATCGCGCCGTACCGAGGGAAAACGCGACAGGGCAGCGGCGCGCGGCAGCTCACGTGCCTGCAGCAGATCCAGGTCGAGTTCGAACGCGACCACGTCCTGTTCGATGTCCAGCGCATGCAGCAAACGCGGATGCAGGTGTCCTATCCAGCCTAGCAGCGCCGTTCCGCGCCGAACAACGGCCGAGCGGCCCGGGTGCAGCCAATCGGGGGTGCCAGGCTCGAAGGTCACAGCGCGTAGGTCGCCTGAGATCGCCAGGAGCGATTCCAGATCACCCTTCAGGTCAAAGAAGTCGAGCGCACGGGCAGCCTCGCCCCACTGCTCGGATCCAGCGCGGCCGCAGGCAACGGCCGCGATGCGGCGGCGCTCTTCGCTGCCACTGGAAAACACTCGCCCCAGCTCGAACAGGCGTAGACGGTTCTGCTGGCGATCGAGACCACGCTGCAGGGTGGTCACCAGACCCGGCAACAGGGCGGGTCGCATTACCGCGATCTCGGCGCTGAGCGGATTGGCCAGCGCCAGGTTGTCGTCGGACAGGCCCCAGGTCGCCAGTGTGGCCGCATCGAGGAAGGCAAAATTGATCGCTTCCAGAAAGTCCCTCGCCACCAGCTGGCGGCGCAGGTCGGATTCGGCAACGCGGGTTTCGCTCGGCACCGCGACGCGGATCTCACCAGTGGGCAGACTGGTCGGAACGGCATCGTAGCCGCGGATGCGCACCAGTTCTTCAATCAAGTCTTCCTCGATGGCGATGTCGAAACGTCGGCTCGGTGCGCGCACCTGCCAGCCTGACTCGGTCGATTCAACCTGCATGTCGAGCGCCCCCAGGATCCGCACCACCTCGGCATCATCGATCTGCATGCCCAGCACGCGGCGCAGGCGCGCGCGACGTAGCGTGACTGGCTGCGGCTGTGGCAGGTGCTCGTCAAGCGCCGCCTCGCTGACCGGGCAGGCACTGCCGCCGGCAATCTGCTGGATCAGGGCTGTGGCGCGTTCCAGCGCTTGTCGTGGCAATTCAGGATCGACGCCGCGCTCGAAGCGGTGCGAGGCATCGGTGTGCATGCCAAGACGCCGCGCGCGACCTACGATGGCGTCGGGCGCGAAATGCGCGCTCTCCAGGAATACGTTGCGGGTCGACGAGGTAACACGGGTATCGAAGCCACCCATCACGCCGGCCAGCGCGACCGGCCGGTCGGCATCGGTGATCAGCAGGAACTCGCCGTCCAGCGCGACCTCGCGCTCATCGAGCAGCTGCAGGGATTCTCCGGCGCGGGCGCGACGCACCCCGATCGGTCCCTGCAGCAGGTCGCGGTCGAAGGCATGCATCGGCTGGCCCAGCTCCAGCATCACGTACTGGGTGACATCGACCAAGAGGCTGATCGGACGGATGCCGCTGCGGCGCAGACGCTCTGCCATCCACAATGGCGTGGCGATGCTGGCATCCACACCCTCGATCACCCGACCGCAGTAGCGCGGACAGTCGGCTGCGGCGTTCAACTCAATTGCCAGCTCGGCACTGCCCTGGGGCTCGGCCGCTTCGATCGGAAAGGCATTGGCCCGCACGCCCATCGCAGCCGCCACGTCGAAGGCGATGCCGCGTACCGAGAAGCAGTCGGCACGGTTGGGGGTGAGCTTCAGTTCGAAACTGGCGTCGGGCAGGCCCAGATAGGTCGCCAGCGATTCGCCCACTGGCGCATCGACTGGCAGTTCCAGCAGACCGGAGGCATCGGCATCGATGCCCAGCTCCTTGGCCGAGCACAGCATGCCGGACGACTCCACGCCACGCAGCGTGGCCGCCTTGATCGACATGCCGCCCGGCAGGGTGGCGCCGACCATGGCGAGCGGTGCCTTCAGGCCGGGGCGCGCATTCGGCGCGCCGCAGACAATCTGCACCACTTCAAGTCCGGCGCGTACCTGGCAGACCTGCAGACGGTCGGCTTCCGGGTGCTTCTCGCAGGATTCGATCTGCGCCACCACCACGCCATCCAGCGCGGCGCCGAGCACGGTCAGCTCCTCGACTTCGAGGCCGATGGCGGTAAGGCTCGCGGCCAATTCCTCGCGCGATGCCGTGGTCGTTACATGTTCGCGCAGCCAGCTTTCAGCGAATTTCATAGAGCTAAATGTCCCGGTTGTTCCGCGATCGCATTGCTATCAACTCGTAGGGTGGGCCTTGGCCCACCGTTGCCGCAAAGTCGAATCGTGACGCAGCGGTGGGCCAAGGCCCACCCTACGCAAACTGCCGCAAAAACCGCACGTCGTTTTCAAAGAACGCGCGCAGGTCATTGACGCCGTAACGCAGCATCGCAAAGCGCTCGATGCCGATGCCGAAGGCGAAGCCGGTGTAGCGTTCCGGATCGATGCCACCGGCGCGCAATACGTTCGGGTGCACCATGCCGGCACCCAGCACTTCCAGCCAGCGCTGGCTGCCGTCCGGCTGTTCCCAGCCGATGTCGACTTCGGCCGAGGGCTCGGTGAAGGGGAAATAGCTGGGCCGGAAGCGCATCGCGAAATCACGCTCAAAGAAGGCATCGACGAACTGCTTCAGCGTGCCCTTGAGGTCGGCGAAGCTGGAGGTCTCGTCGACCAGCAGGCCTTCCATCTGGTGGAACATCGGCGAATGGGTCTGGTCGGAATCGCTGCGGTAAACCTTGCCGATCGCGATCATGCGCAGCGGCGCGGCATGCTCGTGCATGTAGCGGATCTGTACCGGCGAGGTGTGGGTGCGCAACAGGCGCCCGTCCGGGAAATAGAAGGTGTCGTGCATGGCGCGCGCCGGATGGTGCGGCGGAAAGTTCAGTGCCTCGAAATTGTGCCAGTCGTCCTCGACTTCCGGGCCTTCGGCCAGCTCGTAGCCCATGCGGCCGAAGATGTCGGCGATGCGCTCGATGGTGCGGGTAACCGGATGCAGGCCGCCGCGCGCGGCGCGTCGGCCGGGCAGGCTCACATCGATCCGCTCGGAGGCCAGGCGAGCGTCCAGCGCAGCCTGTTCCAGCGACTCCTTGCGTGCCGCAATGGCGTCGGTCAGTGATTGCTTGGCACGATTGACCAGTTCACCATGCGCCTTGCGCGCCTCGGGCTCGAGCTTGCCAAGCGATTTCAGCTGCTCGGTGATGGCGCCGGACTTGCCCAGCAGGCGCACGCGCAGTTCATCCAGCGCAGCCAGCGTGTCGGCACTGGCAATGCCAGTCAGCGCATCGCGGGTGAGGGTTTCAAGATCACTCATGCCTGTCCTCGTCACAGCGGCCGGGGTCGCCCTTGCTGCAAGTGATGGATCCCCGGAAACGAAAAGGGGAAGGACTTTCGCCCTTCCCCACGTATCGCAGCTTGCGGGCTCACGCCGGCGCGTCAAGGCGCCGGCGCCGCTCCGGTTGACGCATTACGCGGCGAGCGCGCCCTTGGCCTTCTCGGCGAGCTGGCCAAAGGCCGGCAGGTCGTGCACCGCGATATCGGCCAGCACCTTGCGGTCGAGCTCGATATTGGCCTTCTTCAGGCCATTCATGAAACGGCTGTAGGACAAGCCGTGCATGCGGGCCGCCGCATTGATGCGGACGATCCACAGCGAACGGAACTGGCGCTTGCGCTGCTTGCGGCCGATGTAGGCGTACTGCAGGGCGCGCGTGACGGCCTGCTTGGCAACGCGGAAGACCTTGCGGCGGGC
>JBBSJP010000017.1:0-88550 GCA_038257155.1 Lysobacterales bacterium
GAGCCGCACATCATACACGGGATTTGAAGATCGTCAACACCCCAAATCCGACTTTTCTCGCCTCTCAACTTCGACGCCGTCGCCGACGCCTCGTCTCAAGGGGCGCGCATTGTGCACAGGATGTCGGGGGAATGGAAGCCCTCCAAGGAAGGCTGTTGGTCAGCACCCGAAGCGCGCGCATGCAGCAGTCCTAGCTCCAACCGAAAGCAGCCGTTTGCAGGCCGACCATGCCCGCTTTCGGTTTGCCTCGACCTGGCCCGGGAACGCACTTCGTGCTTTGACGACCTTGCATCGGCTTCGTATTGATGACTCACCTGCAGCTGTCCTGGATGGCCAACCTCTCGTCGACCACGTCCGACCGAGCCTGCGCACCGCCTAGTTTGCCGCGCACTCAGAGACCGGTGGAGCCCGGAAAATGCGGTCGAAACGTTAATTGATCGTTAAAACCTGCGGTGCAAAAAGCCTTTCTGAACAAGGGTTTGACGCATGCTTTTAACGTTCTGTATGGTGTCGCGATCTTGCCTGTAGGTGATGGAGTACCCGGTGAATCAGCACAACAGCAGCCCACAGGCCTGCGCATCTCCGCCGCTCGCGCGTGACCGTCTGACCAACCGCGCCGATGCTGCTTCCGCGTCGCAACGATCGGGCGCTTTGCCAATCCGCAAGCATCACGTGATGGCGGCAGGCTGTGCCGGTTCACTTGCACTGTGTGCGTTCCTCTTTCTGCCCGGTTTTGCCGAAGCGAATCTGGATTCTGCCCCGCAGGTGGAAACGCAGGTGGTCACTCTCGAGTTGCCGCCGGCGCCAATCGCCGCGTCGTCCGTGGATCGCTCGCCGCAGGATCCCGACTGGACCACGATCACGATCGAGCCGGGTCAGACGATGGGCGAGGTGTTCTCCGACCTTGGACTTCCCACCCAGGTACTGCACACCCTGCTGCAGGACCGCGAGCTGAAGCAGCGCCTGACTCGCATCAGGGCCGGCGAACAGTTCGCGTTCGACATACCCGAGGATGGGGTACTGCGGGCACTGCAGTACGAGCAGGATGAGGCGAGTCGTGTGCGCCTGGCGCTGAATGAAGACGGCAGCCTCGAACGCGACGTGATGGAACGGGAGATGCACCGTCGGGTGCTGAGCGGTTCCGGCCGCATCACGCGCTCGCTGTTCGCGGATGGCGAGGCCGCCGGCCTGTCCTCGCCACTGATCCTCGAACTGGCCAAGGTGTTTGGCTACGACATTGACTTCGGTCAGGACCTGCGCGTCGGCGACGAGTTCTCGGTGGTGTTCGAAGAGGTCTATCGGGAAGGCGAGCGCCTGCGCGCCGGCGACATCCTGGTGGCAAGCTTTGTCAACCAGGGGCGGCGTTTCACCGCCTTCCGCTACGTCTTTCCCGACGGGCGTGCCGAGTACTTCGATGCGGATGGGCGTCCCCTCAAGAAGGGCTTCCTGCGCATGCCGATCGATTTCGCCCGGCTCAGTTCGCGCTTCAATCCCAACCGCCGACATCCGGTGCTGGGTACGGTCCGTGCACATCGGGGCGTTGACTACGCAGCTGGCACTGGCACACCGATCAAGGCGGCTGGCGACGCGCGAATCAGTTTTGCTGGCACCCAGGGTGGCTACGGCCGCACCGTTATCCTCGACCATGGCAATGGCATCACCACCCTGTACGCCCATATGTCGCGGTTTGGACGCTTCCGCACCGGCCAGCGCGTACGCCAAGGCGAAGTAATTGGTTTCGTCGGAGCCACCGGGCTGGCCACTGGTCCCCACCTGCACTATGAGTTCCGCGTCAAGGGCGTGCATCGCGACCCGCTAAAGGTGACCTTCCCGAAGCCCGAGCCGCTGCCAAGAACAGAGCTGGCGCGCTTCCAGATGCAGACCCAGCCCTGGCTGGCACGGCTGGAACTGCTCGAAGGCAAGTCGCTCGCGGCACGCTGACGCGGTGACAGCCGACCTGTTCCTGGGTCTGATCTCCGGTACCAGCGCAGATGGAATCGATGCTGTCCTGATGCGCTTCGATCCCTGCCTTGAGCAGGTTGCGGGTCGCACATTTCCCTATCCGGAAGACCTCCGCGCAGCCATTCTGGGCATCTCACAGTCCTGCGATTCCACCACTCTGGATATGCTGGGGGAACTGGATGCTGCAATCGGTGAAGCGTTTGCCGAGGCCGCCCTGGCCCTGCTGGATTCAGCGGCCATTCCTGCGCACTGGGTTGCCGCCATCGGGTCGCACGGACAAACCCTGCGCCATCGCCCGCGCGCTGCGTTGCCCTTTACCCTGCAGGTGGGCGATCCGCACCGCATTGCGGAGCGTTGCGGCGTGACCACGGTGGCGGACTTCAGACGACGGGATGTCGCGGCCGGTGGCCAGGGCGCGCCCCTCGTGCCAGGGCTGCACGCGGCGCTGTTCTCCAGCCCTGACGAGGATCGGGCGGTACTGAACCTGGGTGGCATCGGAAATCTCAGCCTGCTGCCGCGCAGCGGCGATGTGCAGGGTTTCGATACCGGTCCGGCCAACGGATTGCTGGACGCCTGGGCGCTGCGTTGCCGTGGACTTGGATTCGATCAGCATGGCGCCTTCGCACGCGAAGGCAGCATCTGTCCTGAGTTGCTGGATGCGCTGCTGGATGATTCCTACTTCGCGCAGCCGCCGCCGAAGAGTACCGGGCGCGACCATTTCCACCTCGCATGGCTGCAGGAACGACTCCTTCGCTTCCCGGCAAGCGATGCGGATGTGCAGGCAACGCTGGTCGCCCTGTCGGCGCGCAGCATCGCGGACGCGCTACGCGGCGCCCAACCTGCGACGGCGCGCGTTCTGGCCTGTGGCGGCGGGGTCCATAACCCCGCGCTGATGGAGGCGCTAACCGAGCGACTCGGACCCGCTTGCCGACTCGAGACCACCGCCTCGCATGGTCTGGATCCTGACTTCGTGGAGGCTGCGGCGTTTGCCTGGTTGGCCCGCGAGACCCTTGCCGGGCGTGCCGGAAATGTCGCCAGCGCCACTGGCGCCGCCGGGCCTCGCGTGCTCGGGGCAATCATCCCTGCCTGAGCAGAGTCAGCTGTCCCGGCGCGGATTGAGCATGTAGGAAGGCGCGTCGTCGGGCAGCGACTCAAGTGCCTTGAGGGCTTCCAGGAATGCGTCGGACTCGGGTGCCTGGTAGGCACCCGTCAAGCGAGCTATGTCGCCCGGTTCCTTGGGGGGCTCAGGCTCGACCAGTCCAAGCGCCTGCTTGAGCAGATGCAGGATGACGTCATTGATCGGCCAGCCGCGGTCCCGCGCCATCGTCTTGATGCGCTCGGCGAGCTTGGCGTCGATGTCGCGAATCAGGAAATCAGGCACGTCCTGGGCTTCATGAAGTGAATCCGGCCTGCGCCACGCCTTGCGGCGATAGTGCGGCACCCCACATTATCACGCTGCATGGCGCTTGCTAAAGCATGAACAGCCACCGCCGCGAGCAAGGGTGAGAACGGCAGCAGCAACGGGACGTCTACGACTGCCCGTAACGCAACGCAGAGGCCGATCCCGGTCGGCTGCGACGACTTTCCGGGGGCTTATCATGGCGCTGGCGTCTCGTCACCGCGCCCGGCATTGCCGAGCGAGCGCTCGATCAATCCGGTTCGCAACATGAATACGTAGAGCAATACGCCGGGAAGTGCCACCAATGTGGTCATCAAGTAGAACTGGATGTAGCCCAGCGACTCGATCAAGCCGCCAGCCGTGGTTCCTGTCACCAGGCGACCAATCACGCTCGCCGCCGCCGACAGCAGCGCGTACTGGGTGGCGGTGTAGGCCAGATTGCAAAGGGCCGAGAGGTAGGCGACCACCACCACACCGCCGATGCCGCTGGCCAGGTTTTCGAAACCGATCGTGAACGCGAGCAGGGAATTGGAGTAACCCACCGCTGCGAGCCAGGCAAAGCTCAGGTTGGAGACCGCCATCAACACCAGTGCGATCAGAACCGAGCGCTTCATGCCGAGCTGGGAATACAGCACCCCGCCGAGAAAGATGCCGACAAGGTACGCGACAAATCCAACGCCTACATCCCAGGTGGCAATCTCGTCGTTGCTGAATCCCAGATCGTTCAGTAGCAGTCGCACGGTAAGGTTGGCCAGGGTGTCGCCAATCTTGTGCAACAAGACAAAGAGCAGGACGAGCAAGGCACCGCGCCGACGGGTGAACTCCAGCAACGGCCCGATGGCAGCGCTCCACGCCTGGCCGAAGCCCTTGGCTGAGACGATCACGACACGGCGTGCCGGTTCGCCCAGCAGCAGACCAGCCGCCATCGCGGGGAAGGCGAGCGCGGTACACATCAGGTAGGCGAGTGCCCAGTCGCCACGTGTCGCAACGTAGAGCGAGAGTGACGCCGCAGTGACCGAGCCTATGCGCCAGCCGTATTGCGACATGCCCGAGCCGACTCCCAGCTGGTGTGGATGGAGGATCTCGATGCGATAGGCATCAATCACGATGTCGAATGTCGCGCCGGCAACTCCGACCGCCACCGCTGCCGCGGCTACTGCAATCAGGCCGGACTTGGGGTCCAGCATGCCAAGCCCGGCCACGGTCAACATCACCAGGCCGCCGGAGAGAAGCAGCCAGGAGACTCGTTGGCCCAAGCGCCCGAGCAGGGGCAGGCGCATCCCATCTACCAGTGGCGCCCAGAGGAACTTGATGTTGTAGACCAGGAACGCCAGCGAGAACATGGTGACGCTCTTCTTGTCGATCCCGTCCTGCGCAAGTCGCGTAGTCAGGGTGGCGCCAATCATCGCGAACGGAAATCCGGACGAGATGCCGAGCATCAGCGCCGCCATCGGTTCCTTGTCAAAATAGGGCCGCAGTCCTGCGGGCAAGCGCGAACGCAGCGCTACAACTCGCATGAATAATCCACTCGATAGGGTGCGTGGTCGGAGAACCGTGGTTCGGGGTGGATCGCGCAGTCCAGCAAGTGATTGCGCAGGCCAGGGCTGACCACCTGATAGTCGATCCGCCAGCCAACGTTGTTTGCGCGTGCCGCGCCGCGCTGACTCCACCAGGTGTAGTCCTCACCCTCCGGACGAAGATGTCGATAACTGTCGATCCAGCCGCGTCGTGCAAAGAGCAGGTCCAGCCAGGCACGCTCCGCAGGCAGACAGCCGGAGTTCTTCTGGTTCGAGGTCCAGTTACGGATGTCGCGCCGGGTGTGCACGATGTTCCAGTCGCCGCAGATCACGTACTGCCGCCCACTTGCCAGGAATCCGTCAAGGATCGGGGTGATCCACTCCATGCAGCGAAACTTGAACTGCTGGCGCTCCTCAGCCGATGACCCCGAGGGGAAGTACATCGACACCACGCTGAGTTCGCCGAAGCGCGCTTCGATGTAACGACCTTCCTCATCGAAGTCCGGCCAGCCAAGGCCCGTAATGATCTGGTCTGGCGGACACCGGCTATAGATGGCAACACCGCTATAGCCCTTCCTGGTACTGGCGTCGCGAAACGCGACGCTGTAGCCCGCGGGACGGTAGTGGGCCTCACTGAGCTGGTGTTCCTGAGCCTTGGTTTCCTGCACACAGAGCACATCAGCATCCTGCTGCGCGAACCAGTCGAAGAAACCCTTGCTGGCTGCAGAGCGCAGGCCGTTGGCATTGAAGGAGATGATTCGCATCGCGTCGGCAGAAATGAGTGGGGGCGTGTGCTGGGTGTTGGGCCCGCGGGAGGAGCATCCGCAGCACGTGCCTGTGCCTCGCGAGCCATCGCGCAGCCTACCGAATGCGGCCTCGCATAGCGACCCGCATTCGGCCGCGGCCCCTGCGCAGCGCGATTGCCAACGTATGATTGTGCAGTCCAGTCGCGTCAGGCAGCGCGCTGGCATTCCGTTCCTCCCGGATCTCAGCTGACCATGCAAACCCATCAACGCGACTTCCTACGTCTGGCCATCGCGAGGCAGGCCTTGAGGTTTGGCGAGTTCACCCTCAAGTCAGGCCGCCAGAGTCCGTATTTCTTCAATGCGGGGCGCTTTGACTCGGGCGCCGCCCTGGCGACCCTGGGCGACTGTTATGCCGAGAGCCTGCTGAGCTCGGGGTTGCAGTTCGACATGTTGTTCGGCCCCGCCTACAAGGGCATCCCGCTGGCATCGACGCTGGCGGTTTCGCTGGCGAGGCGCGGACATGACGTGCCCCTGGCCTTCGATCGCAAGGAAGCCAAGACGCACGGCGAAGGTGGCAGCCTGATGGGCGCCCCGCTGGCAGGACGGGTGCTGATCGTCGACGACGTGATTACCGCGGGCACCGCCATTCGCCACGCCATTGAACTGATAAGGACCGCCGGCGCCGAGCCCTGTGGCGTGCTGCTGGCCCTCGACCGCCAGGAGCGCGGCAACGGCGAGCGCTCCGCGGTGCAGGAAGTTCAGTCCGATTTCGGCATTCCGGTGATAGCGTTGGTGAAACTTCAGGACTTGCTCGATTTCACCGCTGAAAGTGAGGCCTTGGTTCAGCACCAGCCCCGGCTTTTGTCGTATCGTGAAACGTATGGTTGCGCCGTCTGAGCGCAGCGGAGGCTTTGAGATGAGAATGCACATCGCTTTGTCCAGCCTACTCGGGCTCGCCCTTTTGCCCATGCCGGCCGATGCTCAGCGCCTTTACAAGTGGGTTGATGAGAATGGCAACGTCACCTACAGCGACCAGGTGCCGCCAAGTGAATCGGACCTCGCGCGCGAAGAGCTGAACAAGCAGGGCCTCGCAGTGAAACGCGTCGAGCGCGCCATGACGGCTGAGGAACGCGCTGAACGGGATGCCCAACTTGCTGCCCAGGCCGTCACGGATCGCCAGAACGAGGAGCAATCGAGGCGTGACCATGTCCTGCTGGGATCCTATCCGAGCGAGGCCGATCTGGAGCGGGCATACAAGGAACGATTCGACCTGGTCACGCAGGCCATCGAGGGTGCGCGAATGAGTCTGGCAAGCCAGGAGAAAAGCCTCTCCGAACTGCTCGCGCATGCCGCGCAACTGGAGCAGTCAGGCAAGGCGGTACCGCCCATACAGCAGGCTTCCATTGAAACTGCCCGGCGTCAGACAGAGGAACAGCGCAGCTTCCTGAAGCGACGTGAAGACGAGCAAACATCCCTGCACAGCGAGTTCAACGACGTCCTGCAGCGTTACCGGGCACTGGTCGAGAAAGCCACCGCAGCCAAGCAGAATCCCTGAGGCAAATCCTGGGAGCGCGTCTGCGACTCAGCTCACTGGTTCGCGGCTCCAGGCTTGCGTGTTTGACGCGTTCGCCCGTCTCGGCCTTCGGCCAGCGCAGATCTCAGAATGGCAGGACCAGCGCGGCGTCCTGCGCCAGAAGCTGCTGACGGAATACGTCTTGAATTCGATTCAGCGCGTCGTTTGAATCAGCATCGAATCGCATCACCAGCGCCGGGGTCGTGTTCGATGCACGCACCAGACCCCAGCCGTCGGGCCAGTCGGCGCGTACCCCATCGATCGTGGAGATCTTTGCCCCTTCGAACAAGGCCTTGTCGCGGAAGCGCTCGACGAAGGCGTAGTGCTCGCCCTCTGCCATCGCGAGCTTCAGCTCTGGCGTGCTCACACCCTTGGGCAATTCGTCAAAGATTTCCTCGGGTTCCCGTCCATCCGAGGCGAGAATCTCGAGCAACCGGGCAGCAGCGTAGAGACCGTCGTCGAACCCGAACCAGCGCTCGCGGAAGAAGAAGTGCCCGCTCATCTCGCCGCCCAGCTCGGAATCGACCTCCCTCATCTTGGCCTTGATCAGGGAGTGACCGGTCTTCCACATCACCGGGCTGCCGCCGTTGCGGAGGATATGGTTGGCAAGGTGCCCGGTGCACTTCACGTCGTAGATGATGCTGGCACCTGGATTTCGGCCCAGCACGTCCTGCGCGAACAGCATCAGCAGACGGTCCGGGTAGATGATCTCTCCTTGCCGGGTCACCACGCCGATGCGGTCGCCGTCGCCATCCAGGGCAATACCAAGTTCTGCGTCCATGCGCTTGACCGTCGTGATCAGGTCGGAGAGGTTGCGCGGGTCGCTGGGGTCCGGATGGTGGTTCGGGAAGGTTCCGTCGACTTCACAATGCAACGGTATCGGCTCGCAACCAATCGACTCTAGGAAGGGTGCGGCAAGATCACTCGCGGCACCGTTACCGGCGTCAATCACCACCCTCATGCGGCGTTCAAGCTGAATATCGCCCGACACCCGCTCAATGTAGTCGCGGGTCAGGTCGATTTGCTGGAGTCCGCCGAGGGAATCGGAGATCAGCAGCCGGTCTTCGGCGATGCGGGCATACAGCGCCGCAATGCCATCGCCGGACAATGTGGTGCCACCGATGACGATCTTGAACCCATTGTATTCAGGCGGATTGTGGCTGCCGGTCACCGCAACGCCGCAGCCTGTCCCCAGGTGGAAGGTCCCGAAGTACACCAGCGGTGTCGGCACCAGGCCGATATCGATGACATCACAGCCCGCTTGACGCAGGCCGCTGCTGAGGGCTTCGGTCAGCTCAGGGCTGGACAGGCGACCATCACGACCCACGACGATCTCGCGCAGGCCTTGCTCTTGCATCGCTGAACCGATCGCCTGGCCGATCAATTCGACGATCGGACTGGTCAGCGTTTCACCTACTACGCCGCGAATGTCGTAAGCACGGAAAATGCTGCGGTCGACCAATCGCGCATCCGGGAGAACATCATTCTTTTCAGTCTTCGATGCGCGCAGCGGCTTGCTCGATCGTTCAACCTCCACCCGCTCCAGGACCTCGGCAAACGACACGTCCGGTTCGGCGTAGTCTTCCGGCCGCGGCGACTTGCGCCCCAACCAGAGCAGTAGCAGGCCGAGCAGCAGGCTGCCGAACCCCAGGCCCAGGACCGTACCCCTGCCATAGTCCAGCACCTGCATGGCCTGCGGTACCGAGACTGAAACATGCAGGTTGCTCTCACCGATGCGCGCGGCGTTGTCACGCGAATCACGAGCCAGCGACTCGTCGCCACGCTGGTACAGGGCCGCGCTGCCACCGAGCTCGTCATCCAGCCGCAATTCAATGTATCCGTTGCCGATCTGTGCCTGTTCGAGAGGCGCCATCAAGGACGTCATTGGAAAGCGCAGCATGGCGGTGGCGATCACGGCCTCGCCGTCCTTGACCGGCCCGGCAAAGGCCAGAACCCTTTCGTCGCCTTGCGGCAGAACCCGCAACACCACGGTGCCCTGGGCCTGCACGGCATGCAGCAGCTCCAGACGACCAAACCCGAAGGCCGCCAGATCGCCGGAAAAGGCCTCTCCCAGCCCGGCGCTGAACAAATCGGATTCGGCGTCAGGCGCCAGCTGGCGAAGCTTTGTCAAGGCCTCGGCCGACTGGCCATCACGCAGCACCCCGATCAACGAATCATCACCCAGCACGCTAAGGGTTCTGGCGCGCAGGCCGCCAAGCTGCGCCGCAAGGTCGTCGGCGATGCGGTCGCGCTGAACCGCGATCTCGGTGTCCGCACCGACCTGGCGCCAGGTCGAAAAACTCTGCCACAGCGAGCTGAGTCCAACCAGCACAGCCACCGCGGCCAAGCCGAGCAACACGAATCGCCGTGCGACTGCCAGGCGGCGTCGGCTTTGCAGATCCATGGGTTCAGCCGGCTTGCGCTTGGCCATTCGTTAAGCGGTCCCTGAGTTCATTCCGCGCGCTCAGCGCGTACCTGTGTGGCCGAAGCCGCCAGCGCCCCTGGCGCTGGCACCGAATTCCTCGACACGCTCGAACGCGGCCCGAGCCACCGGCAAAAGTACCAGCTGCGCGACCCGATCCCCCGGGCTGATGGTAATGGCAGCTCGGCTGCGGTTCCACAGGCTGATCATGAGTGGCCCCTGATAGTCGGCATCAATGAGGCCAACGAGGTTTCCCAACACCAAACCATGGCGATGGCCCATTCCAGACCGCGGCAGGATCACCGCGCACCAGCCCGGATCAGCAATGTGAATGGCAATGCCGGAAGGAACCAGGGCCGTATCGCCTGGCTGCAGCTCGATCGGGAATTCCGGCATGGCGCGCAGGTCCATGCCGGCCGACTGCGCGGTGGCATAGGCGGGTAGCTCGAACAGGGATTCGAGACGCGCATCGAGGACCTTCAGGTCGATTCGCAAGGCCTCGCTCATTGCGCCTCCATTCGCGCGGTGACCAGCGCCAGCAGCTGCTCGGCAACCCGCGCCTTGGGAGCACGCGCGATCTCCGCACCGCCGCCGGGCCAGTACACGCTCAAGGCATTGTCTTCCGCATCGAAGCCGCAACCATCCGCTCCAACCCGATTGGCCGCGATCATGTCGAGCCGCTTGCGCTCCAGCTTGCCCCGCGCATAGCCCTCGACATTGTCGGTTTCAGCAGCGAAACCAACCACGAAGGGCCGCGGCTGCAGCGCCGCCACTTCGGCCAGGATGTCGGCGGTGCGCACCAGCGTCAGGCTGAGGTCACCCTCGGATTTCTTGATTTTCTGATCTGCCACAGCAAAGGGACGGTAATCGGCCACCGCCGCCGAAGCGATGAAGACATCCTGCCCAGGCAGCTGCTCGAAGACTGCGCTGCGCATCTGCTCAGCTGAACGAACATCCAGGCGTCGCACGCCGGGCGGCGTGCCAAGGCGCACCGGACCGGCAACCAGGGTGACATCCGCACCCATCGAGGCCGCTGCCGCAGCCACCGCGAATCCCATCCGGCCGGAGCTGCGATTGCCGAGAAAGCGGACCGGATCGAGATCTTCGAATGTTGGGCCGGCGGTGATCAGCACCCGCCGCCCCGCAAGGCGCCGATCCGTGAGCGTCGCAACGATGTCTCCGGGCTCCTGCATTCGCCCGGCGCCGGTCTCGCCGCAAGCCTGCGCGCCAGACTCCGGGCCCAACACCCGAACACCACGCTGCATCAACACGCCGACATTGGCTTGCGTGGCAGGATGCGACCACATCACCCGATTCATCGCCGGCGCGATGCAAAGCGGCGCCTCGCTGGCCAGGCAGAGCGTGGTCAGCAGATCGTTGGCAAGTCCGTGCGCGAGCCGCGCAATGATGTCGGCCGATGCGGGCGCGATCAACACGAGGTCGGCCCAGCGCGCGAGCTCGATATGCCCCATGGCGGCTTCGGCGGCCTCGTCCCACAGCGCGCGCCGCACTGGATTGCCGGACAGCGCCTGGAACGTGGTGGCCGATACAAAACGCTCGGCGGCCTCGGTCAATACCACGCGGACCTCGCCGCCGGCATCCCGCCAGCGACGCACGATCTCGGCAGCCTTGTAGGCGGCAATGCCGCCACTGACGCCTAGCAGCAGGCGCGAGGCGCGCGGCGCCGCGACGACGGTCGATCGGGAAGGCACGGGTAAGCTTTTTCCTACAACAGGCAGGGCGATTAGCTTACCGGAAAGCAGGATTCCTCCGATGTACGCTGCGCTACCGGCGTTGCAGACTGGCCACATGACAATACGCGACTGGCCAAGCAACGAACGCCCGCGGGAAAAACTGCTGGCAGGCGGACCACAGTGCCTGTCCGATGCCGAATTGCTGGCGGTGTTCATCGGATCCGGCCAACCCGGCCGCAATGCAGTGGACCTGGGACGCGAGTTGATCCACACCGCCGGAGGCTTGCGTGGCCTGATGGAAAAGACGCCACGCGAGCTGGCAAGCCTGAACGGACTTGGACCAGCGCGTGCCAGCCGCCTTGCTGCGGCGCTGGAACTCGGCAGTCGGCATCTGGCAGCGGAACTGCAACGCGGCGACTCGCTGACCGATCCCGAGGCCGCGGGTCGCTTCCTGGCCTTGAAACTGCGCCACCTGCCGCATGAGGTGTTTGCCTGCCTGTTCCTCGATACCCGTCATCGGGTTCTGGCCTTCGAGGAACTGTTCCAGGGAACCATTGACGGTGCCCAGGTGCACCCGCGCGAAGTACTGCGGCGCTGTCTGGCACACAATGCCGCCGCCGTGATCCTGGCCCACAACCACCCCAGCGGGGTAGCCGAGCCGTCCGCCGCGGATCGCGCCATCACCCAGCGGCTGCGCGAAGCCCTCGCCATGATCGATGTGCGGGTACTCGACCACCTCGTGATCGGTGACGGCGCGCCGCTATCCTTCGCAGCGCGCGGCCTGTTGTGATCCGCGCGCTGTGAGCCCTAGCAAGCATGCCTATTCGAATCCACCGCCGTCGTCAGAGCCGAAGATGGCGTCATAGGACACGCGGCGGAACTGGACGATGGCGTTGTCGACCGTCGCAGAGACGTAGATGTACTGATTGTCGTGGCTCGCCACGACTGCGGCGGGGCCCTGCATGTTGTCTACCTGGCCCTCACCATCGAACACGGTCTGACGAACCGTGAGGTCGCCGGATTGTGTCGTGGTGCCGTCGCTCAGCGCACGTCGGAACACGGTCAGGCTGCTGTCGGCGAAGCCGACCACAAACACTTCCCTGCCGTTCGGGGCCATGGCGATGCCCTGGGGTCCACCGAGGCCGAAGATGCCCGGATCGCTCTTACGCCACATGCGCCGCCAGCTCAACGCACCGGTTTCGCTGCGATCGAACAGCACCACGCTGTTGCTGGACTCGCCAATGACGTAAAGGTGGCGGCCATCCGGACTGAGCACCAGATCGAAGGCGCCGGCCAGTCCCTGCACGCCGCCCAGGCCGTTACGCTGGCTGCCGGTAAAGCTCAGCTTGCCAAAGTCCGCGCTTTCCGGATTGCTGACACGCTCGAAAGCCAGCACGGCGTTGCCGAATCGGGCCGCCACGTACAGCTGTCCGCCGTCAGCCGACAGCGCCAGGCCGCTCGGGCGATCCAGGCCCAGGACCACCCCACCGCTGTCGCTGGCGTCATCAACGCCGCTGCGCTCGGCCTCGAGCATACCCAAAGCACCCGTGAGTGCATCCCTGCCGTAGACCGCGATCGCATTGGCTACCCCACCCGAGGCATAGAGATGACGTCCGTCAGCGCTCACCCTCACCGCATTGACACCCTGCAGTGAAGAGTCCTGCTGGTTCTGCACGAAACTCAGGGTCCCGTCGCTCGGGTCGCGTTCCAGCACCACGACCGCCCCGCTGTTGCGCGCTGCCACATACACATGCAGTCCGTCAGGGCTCATGGTCACGTCACTTGCGCCATCCAGGAGCGCCGCACTGAAGCCGGTACTGGCGACGGAGTAGCGAGTGGTGAAGGCCAGTGCACCCCCAACCGGATTGCGTGCGAAAAGCAGAATCGAGTCGAGCGGGTCGCTGACCGCATAGGCATGCGCGCCATCCGGAGAGAGCGCCAGACGGCCCGGGTTGGCTAGCTCGGGGACGTTGCCGGTATCGGGCCCGGGTGTCACTGCCGGATCGAAGGCGGGATCTACAATGACGCCACTCGCTTGGCTCTGCTGAAGCACCACGGCGATCGGCGCACTCAACAGGAGGCGCACGTATTCGTCCGGCTCCACCACCGCGTCGGCCAGCACAGGGATGCGAATCTCTGCTTCCAATTGGCCAGCCGGAATGGTTAGCGTGCCGCTCGCCGACGTGAAGTCCAAGCCCGCGGTTGCAGTGATGCTCGAAGTGGCATAGGTAAAGGTCGCAGGCACGTCAGAAGAACGCGACAGGCGCGGGCGAAACACCAGATCGACGCTGCCCGCTGCCGGTTCCAGCGCACGTGCGTCCGGCACCTGCAGCGCCGGAACATTATCGTCGTCCAGGATGGAGGCCGAGGCCGTGTTGTCGACCAGCACGCCCCCGTCGATCGCCGTGACCTCCACGCTGAAGCTCTCATTCGGCTCCACGGCGGTATCGCCACATACCTGCACCGTCAACTGGCCTTGCAGCGCACCGGCGGCGAGCACCGTGGACTGCGCGTCTTCGGCAACGTAGTCGACACCATCTGCGCCGCAGCTGGCGCCGCCAGTCGCGCTACCGTCCAGGGCGCGCCAGGTCAGGGTGACGGAATCGGCTGAAGACGTATTCAAGCTGATGCCAAACAGTGCGGGAGTGGTTCCCGAATTGCCCTCAAGCAACTCGACGTCGGCGATCGATACCGCAGGTCCTGTGCCCATGTTCTGGGGATCCAGATCGAGCCGCACAGCAACACCTTCCGCGCCGACGCTGGTTTCGGCCGCCAGGCGGATCCCAACGAAAAGCCGGATCGGATCACCCGGCCGGGCCCGTCCGGGCAGGCGCGGATCGACCGCGTCCATCGGAATGCGCAGGGCGAACTGGTTGCCCAACTCGGGCAAGCGTCCGATGCGATAGCTGGCCACCACCGTGTTGTCGGACGTGGTGCGGGCCTCGATCACCGTGCCGAACTCCGCCGCCGAGCCGAACAGGGTGGCATTGCCGTAGATCACGTGATCCGGTGCCTCGATCGTGGCCATCACTGACCCGGGAAGCAGGACCAGCAGGACCCCCAGAAAGCGGATGAATGCGCTTTTCATGATCATTGTCCCGAATAGGCGTAGGTGGAGAAGAACACCTGGATGTCCTTGACACCCTCCCCGTCACGTACGCCGCCTCCGCCAGGAACCGGTGCGCCGTCGATGAAGGTATCCAGCCCGTCCACCGGGTCGTTGAGGAAGGTTCCGCCAGGAATGATGATCATCCAGCGACGGTTCCACACCGAACGTCCCACCAAACGGCTGTCGAAGATCACTTCGCTGTCGTCGAAAGGCTCGGTCAAGTGATAGGCACGGAAGCGCGGATAGCGCCGCAACTCGGTGGTCGATCCGTTGAGGCTGTCGGCCACCGGGTTCCAGTCGAAGCGGCCGAGATCCTGCGCCCCGATCGGGAAGGGGATCGGGATCGCCTGATCGACAATCTGCCATTCGCGCGTGGAGAAGTCGTTCGCCGAAGCGGCGCGCAGCACGTCGGCGCCAACCGGGAACAGGTACACACGCGGGTCGTCAGCCAGCGGCAGACTGGCGTAGTTCGCGAACCAGGTTCCCACCGAGCGGATGCGGGTGGCGAACTGGCTGGAGTCGTAGGAACTGTCGTTCGGACCCAGATCCCAGCCGAAGAAGTTCAGTCCGAAGCTGACATTGGTGGTGAACTCGATCACCAGGCCCGGCTGCGGCCCGGCCGACGCAGGCGCAAACGGCCGTGCGTAGCGGCGGAACTCCGGAACGCTCCACAGGTCGGCTACGCGCATCTCAGACAACTTCGCTCGCCAGGCCTCGTCGCCCTCCTCGCCCTCGGGAATGCGGAACAGCTCGCGCCGCAGCGAGAAGCGATTGGTCTCGATCTGCGGATTGTTGAAGCCCATCTGGCCCTTCAGCACGGCGAAGTTCAGGCTCAACTGGGCCATCGTATCGGCCAGACCCGGCGTGCCTGGCACCGGCGTGCCATCGAGCATCTGCCCCAGACTGCGGTGTTTCACGATGTCGGTCAGGAAGCCCTGCCCGGCGGCGCTGTCGCTGCCCAACAGGTTGGTCTCGTAATCGTAGGCCGAGGCCGCCAGATAGACATAGCGTGCGGCCAGGTCAAAAGCGGCGCGATACTTCTGCAGCGCGTCGTTGCGGAAGATGCGGAAGGCCATGTCCTGGTAACGGTACTCCTGCACCGCCGCCGCGCCAGTGCGACGGAAGGTCAGCAGGCGGTCGTGCGCGCGCAGACCCTCGGCCAGGGCGGCGCGGTACTCACCCACGAGAGACTTGAGTGTCTCGGCCCGCGCGAAGATCTCGGCGCGAAGTATCGGCTCGCGTCGCAGAACCACGTCGATGGTGCCGACCTGATTGAAGAATTCCAGGTTGGCCGCATTGATCGAGGTCTGGATGCCGGCCAGCTCGGTGACATCTTCCTTGGCCGCATCGGTCGCACTGGCGGCGATGTTCAGGCCATCTGCCACCGATTCCAGGGTGAAGGCGGCCACGTCACCACCCATTTTCACTGCGCAGCGCGCCGGGGCAGCGACATCACCGCCCACAGCCAAGCCTGCAATGAACGACTTGGGAATGCACTCGGCGGTGTTGGACATGAAGCGGTTGAAGAAGCCAGCGACACGATTGGCGACGGTGGCCACGGCGTTCATCGTCTGGGTGGCGATGGTCAAGCCAAGCAGGGTTTCACGCTGGCGGATGGCGATATTGATATCGTCTTCCTGCAGGTCGAAGATCGCCCCGAGGGTATCGACTTCGGCCTCCAGCTCAAGGCGCATGGCGTCGTACTCCAGCATGCCCTGTTTGAGTGAAATGCGCGCCTGCAGCATCTGCTGCAGGATTTGCTGCAATCGCCCCGGAGCCCTGCGTTCGCCAGACCAGCTGTCCGGCTTGGTGAACCACAGGCCGATGTCGGGCGACTCGATGGTGACGTAGTCGACGTCGATACTGTCGTCGATATCGAGATCGCCGAGCGCACAGCCCGTGCTTTGCGGGAACAGTTCGCAGGACTGTCCGTTGGAGCCGGTCGCGACCGTCGTGCCATCGGCCGGCTCGAGATTGAAGAAGTTGAGACCGTTGCGCGCCGGCGTGTATTCGGCCTGGAAGGAGTTCACCCGGGTGATCGTCAGATCGTCCAGCCCACCATCGAAGTCGAAGGCGGTTCCGGCCAGCGCTGGCACGTCCATCACCATGTAGTGGTACATGTCCGGGCCGTTGTAGCCGGCCGGATAGGTGCCGCCCGGACCGATGTCGTCGGCATAGGGGTAGCCGAAGATCTCGATCAGCTGATTGGCGAAGTCAGTCTCCTGGCCGGCAGCGGCGACGGTCAGGTCGTCGACTTCGTTCTGGTTGCGGCGCATCTGGTTGTTGAGCTGGTTGGCAAAATCCCAGACCTGCACGGCGTTGTTCAGTGCTCCGAGCGCGCGCTCGTAGATCTGCTCGAAGTGGGTCAGTCCCTGGGTACCCGAGCCGACATCGAGGAAGGTGGGATCGATATCGAAACTGATCACGCCGCGCGCCAGGCCCAGCGGATTGACGCCGGAATCGGCCTTGTCGACCTGTCCCTGGATGGCATCGTAATGCCCGGCGATCTCGCTGATCTCGCTGACCGTGGTCCGGTCGATCTTCTGGATGCCAACGCGCTCCGGATCCGGGTCGACATCGGGGAGGATCGCATTGGTGGTTGCCCAGTCGAAGTAGGCGGCCATACCGGAACGGCGACCCCATTCGGCCAGGCCCCAGGCGCGCTGCGGAATGGTGTCCTCGTAACCCTGCCATTGGCCGTTGGGATCTTCAACGAAGGCCGATCGGTAGGTCAGATCAACGATCTCCGCGCCGGCCCTGGCTTTGGCCGCCGCGGTTTCGGCGAACTGCCGCTCGTCAAGGAAGTCGACCGTCACCGAGGCGCCTGCGACCAGAATGTTCTCGGCCTCGGTGGCCCATGAGTAGAACGGATGCCGCAAGAGCTCGTAGTAGGTCTTGGTCGCCGTCAGGTAGTGACCCCAGGCATCGCCATGCCCCTGCGGGAACATGATGCGCGCATCGAACTCATCGATCACGCCGCTGGCGTTCTGGTCCGACACGTTGTAGCTGAGAGCGTAGGCGACTTCGCCGTCGCCGGTGGTGAAGTTCCACAGCAGGCGGTTATAGGTTGGCTGCAGTGCCACGGCGCCGAAGCGGTCGTCGCGACCACGCAGCAGCACCAGCTCCTCTTCCAGCAGCGAAGACAGCTGATTCTGGAAGTTGAAGATGCTGGGTGCGAGCGAAAAGGAGCCGTCGCTGGTGGTGATGCCGATGGTCGGATCCTGGGCATCGGCATAGGCCTCGTTACCGAGCAGGGTGTAGAAATCCACCAGGCGCGAGGCGACCAGCAGGATGGCCTTGTTGGCCGGGCCATAGTCGACCGGAGGCGTCGAATCCACCGACAGCTGCATGGCGCGGCGCATGACTGTCGCATAGGCCTCGATCAGGCCCATGCTGTTGAGGTTGTCCGGATCATTGTTGAGCGCGACCGGACCCTCGTAACGTTCGCCCAGCTGGATCAGCATGCTGGCGTAGTTGTTGGTGGCGGCCTGGGCGAAGTTCTGCACACGCTGCTCGAACGGATTGAGGCGTTTCAGCACACGCTTGACCCAGCCCTCGGCCAGCTGGCCGCGCTGATCCAGCGGCGTGGAACCGGCTCGGCCGGCCCACAGGCTCCATTCCGAGTCGTTCTGGCAGGTCGGAAGGCCGCGATAGCGCGCCAGATAGTAGTTGTCCGAGAGGGTCTGGATGTTGGCGCCTTCGATGCTGATCTCGTTGGCACCCTGGCTGTCGGCGACCGGGAACTGGATCCAGCCGTTCAGTTGGCCGGTGGACGGGTTCGGCAAGGTGGTTGGCGGGATGCCGTCCAGGTCGGGCTTGAAGAACCACTCGAAATCCAACACATCCGGGTTGCCGCCAAAATCGCCGCCATGACGGAGCACCAGCTGTTCGTCGAAGATGTTGTCCGGCTCGATCACATTGATCTGGCCCTGATAGGGCTTGATCAGGGTCGCCGTGGCCGGTGGCGGTGGCGATACCAGGCAGCCCACCCGGATGATTTCCAGACTGATCGGCAGCGGGTTGAGCGAGGGATCATTGTTGAACGCGATGGTCATGTAGCCGTCGCCCTGCGACAGGCCTGCGGTCAGCGCTGCGTTCACGCCAGTGGCGCGGAACGGTTCCAGGATGCCGTCATTGTTGAGGTCCTGATAGCCGATCAGTACATCGTCCGGGGTCGGCAGGCGGCTCAGGTCGCAGACCCGCACGCGATTCTCGTCGATGCGCGACTGGGTGCAGATCTTCTGTACGCCTTGCGGATTGCGCGACTTGCGGAACAGCGCTTCCACTGCCTGGTCCCAGCTGCAGCCATCGCCGACCGTGGCGCATGCGCCACTGAAGTCGCCCACCTCGCTGCCGTCCCCGCCATCGAGGCGTTTGAGCGAGATGCGGTCGCGCTTCGACAGCACATTGAGCAACAGGAAGGGTTCGCCCACGCCGGTGTCGTCGAACTCACCAGTCAAGACAAGGCGACGGTTGAGCGGTTCGTAGCGAAGTCGCTGACGCACCGAAGCCGGCAACTTGATGACGCCATCGGCAGAACCGAGGATCAGCTCGGTGCCGTCAGTCTGGAATTCCTTGCCGACCGAGGCAGGCACCTCGTTCAGCATCACGAAGCGCGGATTCAGCGGATCGATCAGCTGGGCAAGTGTGTCGCTCGGCAGCGGATTGGTTTGGGTTTCCTGGATCGCGTCATAGACCACCTGGATGGCGGCCTGGTTGTAGATGTCGGGCAGGCCGCGCTTGGGCTTGAGCAGGGTTTCGCCACTGATCAGCAGGGGCGTTTGCGCCGGCCAGACGATGTCGTAGTCGACCCGGATCGGGTCGAGCGGCGAAACCGACCCGCCCTGATCAGCCGGCAAGCGTGCCAGCCAGGGCACGCAGGTGCCCGCGGTGATGTCGTTGGCGTCGTTGTTGTTGTTGTCCTGCCAGAAGCCCGGCTGCGCGGGATAGAAATAATGCACCGAGCCGCTTCCCTCGGACTTCGCCCAGAGCTGGTTCTTGTAATCCTGGAAGAACGGCGGCGGCGGCTGTTCACCCACGGCCTGGCCGAGCACGAAGGTCTGCGCGCAGCCGGGCAGCAGGCGCACCGGATAGGGTGGTGAAACTGTGGTGCCGGCGGTGCCATTGAAGCGGAAACTGTTGAAACCGGCGCCGGTCGCCTGCACGCGGAACACGCGGAACCGCCACAGCAGCTGGGCATTGTCGAAATACTTGACCAGCACATAGGGATCCGACGCAGATGCCTGGTCGTTGGCAAAGCCGCTGCCGAAGTCCGAGCGCAGCGCAAAAGCGGCCTCATAGCCGGTGCCGGTGGACGAGGGCGCCATGATGGCGTGCTCGTCATTCGGGTTGTAACCCGGCTGGTTGATTTCGTTCTGGATGTAGATGCGCGCCGAGGGAAACTGCAGCGGATTGAGCGGCGCCTGACCGAGTACTTCAGCACCCTGCTGACTGGCGATGATGATGCGGTCCGGATCGATCGGCCAGTAGGGACGATAGCGAACCGCGCGCTCGGGCCAGTAGACGCCGCGGGCTTTTTCCCTGTACCAGGCGACCGCCAGTTCGCGTCCCTGCTCTTGCGGGCGCGAACTGCTGTAGCGGTTGACCGGAACGATCGCGCCGCTGCGCGCAGCACGGTTGTAGGCCGCATCACCGCCGAGGCCGTCGTAATAGGCCAGTTCGTTCACCACGAAGCCGGTGCGATTGGGTTCGTTGTGGAAAGGATCGGTGATGCGCTGGCCGATCTCGACTTCCACATTGTCGGCAAAGTTCGGCACGGCGTTGTAGGGCAGGGTGCGAACGATCTCCACCACGGTGGGATACTGCAACGGATCCAGGGTCGGCCCGGCAAGATAGAGCAACACCGCGGTGCCGCTGCGTGATGCGGCAAATGAGCCTGCGCTGTAGGTTGCGTCGCTGGCGCCGGACTGCGGGTTGATCAGCTCCAGTACCTTGAAGGCGCCGGTGGCCGGCTCGGCTTCCACCGGCGCGCCGATCACGTGAACCTGATAGCAGCCTTCGGCCTCGTTCAGCCCGCAGGGCTCGTTGGGCCAGATGATCCTGCCAAGACTGCTGATGCGCGCGCTGGACTGGGCCGGCTCACCCTGCACCCGCCAGCGAACTTCGAGGCTGCCGAAGGGTTGCAGCGGGATCAGGCGGGCGTTCTGGTTGCTCGCCTTGCTCCAGGAGAAGATCTTCTCGCCGATTGCGTCATAGGGCTGGCCATTGATCGCGAAGTCGGGCGCAAAGGCGACGTTGTCGACCATCGCGTTGGCTGGCGGTACCAGCGGAACGCCGGCGACCCATGACTCCTCCTGGAAGAACCGGCCATCGGTGCCCAGGTTGACCAGGAAGCCGTCGTCGCCTCCAGCCGAAACCAGGCTGTCATTGGGCCCGAAGCGGGCCACACCCTGGAAACTACCGCCCAAGTACAGCGTGCCGACGCCATCCGTCGCAATCGCCAGGCCGCGGTCCGTGCCGACGCCGCCCGCGTAGGCCGGAATCCGGGTTGCCTCATCCAGATCGCCGCCGCCAGTCGCCCAGCGCCAGCCACCACTGGTGTTCAGCGAGGCAATGTAGACGTCGGTGTCGGTCGCGCTGTTGGCCACCAGGGTTCCGGAATCGCCGGCGAAGAATGCCGCGCTGCCGACAAATCCGCCGGTGATATGCACATTGCCCTCGCCGTCGACCGCCACGCCTCGGCCATCGCCGCCGTCCACGCCCCTGGCCCAGGCGCAGGCATTGGCATCGGTGGCGATGTCCAGACTGGCCACATAGGCACCACTGCCCGCAGCCGTACCGCAGGGCGCGAAGGTTGCCGCGTCGCTGCGCGTGCCGTGCAGCAGCAGGCGGTTGCGGGCATTGTCGACCACCATGTCCTTGACCCGCAAAGTGCCCGGCAGCGCAGCGGCGCCGCCGAAGGTGGGGTCATTGCTCAATACGTTGGTCATGGTGACCAGGATCGGCACTGCGGCACCGACTTTTTCGATGCGCACGTCGTCCACATGCCACCAGTCGAAATAACGGGTGCCGCCGTCCTCGTAGAATCCGCTGCCAAAACTCAGCCCGAAACGCAGCCTGAAGCCGGCATGGAAGGCGCGCGCGTCGTTTATCACATAGGAGGCAGCACCCTGCCGGTCGAAGAGCTCGGCATTCACTCCGCCGCCGAAGAAGGTTTCCAGCGTATGCCAGTTGCCGTCGTTGCCGAAGAACTGAACCACCATGTTCTCGCCACCATCCGGATACTCCGAGCCCAGACCGCTGATATACGGCGCAAGCTGCTGGGTGAACGCGTACCAGTTGATGCCGCGCATGGCGCTGAGTGACACACGCAGGCTCTGCGCGCCCGCAGCGTTGAGTGCAACCGAGTCGACGGTGACGGAACTGCCCCGCAGTACCAGATGATTATTGGCGGTGAAGTAACTCGCCGTGTAAGTGCAGCCTGTACCACAGGCACCGGCCTTGTTGCCGGAATCGATCGCGCCAAAGCCAGCATTGCTGCTGGACCAGTTGGCCAGATTATTGAAGGCGTCGGTGAGCAGCACACCCGAGCCGGTGGACTCGAGTGCTGCGATGTAAACCTTGTTGTCCTGCCTGATTGCGATCTGCTCGGCACTGTCGTAGCGGGTTGCATTGCCACCGCGGTCGCGCGCCCAGAGCACGCTGCCGGTGGAGTCGATGCGCGCCGCATACAGATCACTGGCTCCGACAAAGCAGCTTGACTTGCTGAGGTTCTGGCTACCGAAACTCGCGTTGCATTCATAGGACCCGACCACCACCACCGATTCGCTCACCGGCGGAATCTGGCTGAGGTCGCCCGGCAAGGCGACCACGCCGGTGGCGCGATCGCGGCCACTGCCGCCGAGGCGTCGGGCCCACTGCCAGGCGCCGCTGGTGTTGATTTTGGCGATGAAACCGTCATCCATGCCAGTGGCTGAAATCGAGCTGCCACCAAAACTGGCATTGCCGAAAAACTCACCCACAAGATAGATGTTGTTGGCGCTGTCCAGCACGATGTCGCGCAGTGAATCGGTGGAAACACCACCCGCGCTGCGCGCCCAAATCACGTTGCCGGCGGGGCCCAGGCGGATTATGTAGATGTCCTGCAGGCCCTGCGCGATCAGGGTGTCGCTGCCGGCGTCGAAGGTGCCATGGAAATTGCCTGCTACGTAGACATCGCCGGTCGAGGTCGTCTTCACCACAACGACTTCATCGTTGCCGGTGCCGCCGAATGACTGAGGCCAGGTAGCGGCAGCCGGCGGCGCGGCGAGCGAAAGGACCGCAGCCAGGACCAGGCCGAGAAGCACGGGGAAGCGAGTGATGGCATTCATGCGTCGGTCCCCTGCTACTGATTCAACGTTGCGACGGCGGAAACGCGCCGCAGGCGGAAATTGCCGGACGTGAAGATGGCGTTCTTGTGCAGTCCCGTGATGGCCTCCGCAAAGGTGCCCCCCACGATCGAGTCGCCCCAGCCGGGTGGATCGCGTCCCAATGGATCCTCGCTGGCGAACACCAACTGCACGCTGCGCACCACCTGATAGGCCTCGGCACGGAAGTTGAGAAACTCCGGGTCCTTGTTGTCGTGGTCGGGGTGGTAGCGATGCAGGAAAGGGTTGGTCGGCAACTCGGTGCCCACCACGATGCTGACCGACAGTTCTCCGCCAGGTCCGAAGCTGCCGTTGAAGTCCAGCGTGTCGCCTTCGAAGTCGTAGGCGATGGTGCTGTAGCGGATACCGACCGAGGCACCGTCGCGGTTGGCAGCACCTTCGTACAGCCCGATCAGGCTCTTGTCAGTGAGCAGCACGTAACGCCCGGGCTGATCCACCTCGTTCAGGGTCGGATCGATGCTGCTGGGCACATAGGTGCCCTCTTCCCACATCTGGATGACGTCCTTGAGCAGACGGGCCTGGCCAACGCCGTTGACGTGGATCATGAAACGCTGCGAGAACGGTCGATAGGTCGGCGTCGGCGTAGTGCCTGCCTGCTGCGCCTGGCTCACGCCGTTGATCGCCACCTCACCAACCCACAAACCGGCAAATGAGCCCGTACCGGCTTTTGCTGCACCTTCGCCATTGTTTGCTGCGAAGGCGGCGACGCCGGGCTGCACGCTATCGCCACCCGCATGCACCAGGACGCGCTGGCCGAATTCGTCGGTGATGGCGAAGATTTCTTCCATGCGGTCGGCGCTCAGCTGGCTGCGTTCGATGCCGAGATCGAGAAACACATCGGCACCGTCGGGCGCATCGAGCACCAGTGTTTTCTGGAAGCGCGGCCAACCGATCTCTCCGGTTTCAGCGTCTTCGACCTTGAACAGCATCGGCAGCGCACCGTCGGTGAGGCGTTCTACCTGAAAGCTGCTGTTCACGCCACTGCGATTGCGCAGTACCAGCTGGATCTCGTCCAGTGCGCCACCGAACTCGACCGATTCGCCACGATCGAGCACCACATTCATGCGACCCTGGTAGCGCGAATTGCCGGCGGTGTAGACCCAATAGGCGACACCGGGTTCGATGGCGGCGGAGCTGCCGGAATCGATCAGCTGCCACTGGCCATTCGTGTTGAGCCGATAGATCGGCTGTGCCTGGTGGGCGGCCGAGGCAGAGAAGAACTCGCCGAAGCTCGGCGGGTTGTCCGGTGACACTGGCAATCCAGTCAGGGTGAAGGCATTCGATTGCCATGCGATCGGCAGCACGCGTGGCTTGCCAACGATGGTGATCTGGCGTGAGGTGCCGCCTTCCAGCTTCACCAGATACGCGGTCTGGCCACTGATGCGGAACAGGTTGGTGAGAAAGGCCTCCGGCCGGGGCTCGGGAAACCAGGCGAACCAGCCATCGACGTTTTCCAGCCCCTCGGACGGATCGCGAATGAACTGAGCACCACCGCTGTCCGGCAACCAGCGCCAGACGCTGGCGATCGGCAGCCCGGCGAACAAGGCCGCGATGTCCTTTTCCTCCGGCTCCAGTTCGACGTAAATGGCATTCCAACCCGGCTGCAGGGTGATGGTCTGCTGGACACTTGCCGCATTCACGAAGGCGGCAAAGCACAACAGCAGGCCGACCAGGGCACTGCGACTGACGATACGGAGGCTGAGTTTCATACGGATCATCCTAGTCGGCCGGCATGGCCGGCGGCTGCAACGGTTTGTTGCTGGCGGGAGCAGACAGCGGGTCAATTTCCAGCAGGCGCGATTCGCGCACCTGACTGGCATGGCGCGCCAGCAGCTCACTGCGGAACTCTGCTTCCGCGCGATCGAGTCGGTCGCGCATCAGGCGCTGTTGGATGCCGGCCGAGAGTTGCTCGAGGCCGCGTTCTCGCGCCTCGTCGATCTCCACAAGACGCACCAGATACACCGCGTCGGCGCCACGCAGCACGCGCGAAACATCGCCTGACTGCGGCAGGTTCTCAGCGGCTTCGAGCACCACCGGGTCGTAGCGGTAGCGCTCGGCCTGTCCCTCGGCGATCCAACCAATCACGCCACCGCGATAGCGGGTGGCCTGATCATCGGAGAATTCCTGCGCCAGTTGGCCGAAATGCGGCACTTCCGCCGGCAGCGCCCTGGCCTTGGCCAGCGCCTCTTCGGCCCGCTGCGTCGCGGCGTCCCATGCGGCATCTGGGCTGCCCGGGGGCACCGAAATGCGCAGCATCGCGACGCGGCGACGCGGCGGAACGGTGAACTCACTGGCGTTGGCCTGATAGTGTCGCAGGACCTCCTGATCGGTGACCTTGATGTCGCGTTGGGCCTGGCGCAGGGTCTGCTCGACATACTGTCCGGCCAGCACCTGATCCAACGCGCGCCGCACCTCAGGACGGCGGTCCAGTCCCTCGTCGCGGGCGGCCTTGACCAGGGCACGTCGATACAGCAGCTCATCAAGCAGGGCACGGCGCTGTTCAAGCTGCTGGTACTGGCCGGGCATATGACCGCCTCGGCGGCGCATTTCCTCGGTGAACTGATCCACCGTGACGTACTCGTCACCGAACCGCGCCACCCAGTCGTCCGGTGGCTCGAGCGGGTTGGACTTGGACCAGTGGCCCGCAGCCAGCCAGCCGAGTCCGACACCGACAATCAGCGCAGCCGGGGCCAGCCAGTGCTTCATTGCGGCACCCCGCTGATCGCAGCTTCGCCACACACGGTGGACCTGGCAGATGCCTGCGAGCCCCGCTCAACCTGCACCCCGGGCAGCACCCGCCAGCGCGCCGGGCGAAGATCAACCGTCAGGGGTGCGTGCCAGACGGTTTCTCCCGCGATCACCAGACCCAGCCCCGCTGCTTCCAGGCGTATTACAACGTCAAGTGCCAGGCCGCGCCAGGGCATCCAGGCACTGCCCTCGGCGCCACGACCAAGTCGCTGACTGAGGCGCAACCAGTCGCCATCGTGGCGACGCTGCGCATCGAGCATGAGCACCACGGTTCCACTCGATGACACGCCCTCGGCCAGGCGCACCGGCAGCATTCCAGCGATATGTGGTCGCCGCTCTCCCGACAGTCGCAGTTCACTGCAGGCCTGTGCATCGACCGCAACATCCAGCCACTCCAGACCCCAGCGCAGGGCACTGGAAGTCTCGAAGCCGTCCCTGAAGATGACGAACACCACGTCATCGGTGTCGACTGCCGTGTTGTTCAGCAGGTTGATGTCGCTGCCGGGCGGCACGCTGGCGCTGGCGCTTTGCACGACGGTCTGCGGGGTGCTCTGATCGAGTGCAGGATCGACTCGCGCGGTGATCAGATAGACCGCTTGCTGTCCGGCTGCCAGACTGATGCTGTCGGTCACGTTGCCGCTGCCACCGGCGGCACAGCTCGCGCCTTGCAGGCCACTGCAGGTCCAGCTGGCATCAATCAATTCCGTCGCGATCAGCGCCTCCACGTTGATATCCGCGACCGCCTGCGAGCCGATGTTGACCACGCGCAGTTCGTACGTGGTCACTTCATCGGTCTCCAGTCCGTTGCGACCGTTGTCCAGGCTGACCATGACGTCACCGCCGGACACCAGGGTGGTTGTCTGGCTCGCACTGTTGTTGGCGAGCTGGGGGTCGTCGCCGCTGGTGCTCACGATGCCGTCGACAATGAACTGGCCAGGTGCCGGCGGCAGGCCGCTGAAGGCCAGTTCGATGACTGCCTCGCGACCGCTGACCACCTCGCCCATCGCGCAGCGCAGCGTCTGCGGGCTGACCAGTGCGCAAATGTTGCCCGGCAAGGTCTGCGTCACCGGGGCCGACAGGTCGAGATCGATCACCACATTGAGGGCATTGGAAGGCCCATTGTTGCGGACCACCACACGGTACGGCAGGGGAATTGAACCGGCCGGATCGAATGGATCCAGCGGATCCACCAGGGTCAGCAGCACGTCGGGCTGGACCAGGATCGGATCGCTGTCGCTGTCGCTGTCGTTTCCGAGATTGGTGTCAAAGGCATCACCTTGTACCTGGGCGTTGGCGGTATTGACCAGCTGGCCGATGGCCGATGGCTGCAGCTGGGCTTCGATCAACAGGATCGCCTGCGAGGAGGCCGGCAGCGAGGCAATGAAGTCGGGGCTGCCCGCGCCCGTCGCTGGGCAACTGGCACCACCGGTGCCAGCACAGGTCCAGGTGGCCGTGATCAGGGTGTCGGGCAGCAAGTCCCATACCCTGACCTGGGGTGCATCGCTGGGCCCGCTGTTCGTCAAAGTGATGGTGTAGACCAGCACATCTCCCGCCACCACCGCATCAACCCCATTGGTCTTGTCGACCGCCACATCAACCAAGGCGATGACTTCGGTCGTGACTTCGTCCGACTGGTCGCCGGGCGTTGGGTCACTGGCACCGGACTCCGGAATCAGCTCGACGCGATTCGGCAGGGTACCGACGAAGGAGGAAGCAATCGTCGCGTTGATGCTGATGGTCAGTGTGTCTCCCACCAGCACATTGGCTGCGAACGCCAAGCTGCCGCTACCGCTGGCCGGGCACTGCGATCCGCCACTGGCAACGCAGCTCCAGCTGGCATTGACCACGGCCGGGTGCAGGGTGTCTACGACCTGCAGGCCGAGTGCGTCGCTCGGGCCAGCATTGCTCACCTCAATCTGGTAGCTGATCGACTCGCCGGCAATGCCGTTGGCCGGACCTGACTTGCTCACGCTGATGTCCGACACCACGGTGATGGTGGTCTGGTCGATGCCACTATTGTCGGCTGGTGCCGGGTCGGTGCCTGCGGCGGGCAGAACTGTGGCCTCGTTCTCCAGCACGCCACGCGCACTCGGATGGACGACAAGATCCAACTCGAACTCGGCCCATCCTCCAACCCCAAGGTCGACGTCCCGCTCGATGGCTGCTTCCTCGCCTGCGGCAACAAGGCAGCGCGAAAGAGCGAGCTCGTCGAGCTGCACGATGGCGCCGGGTTGCGGCGAGCTCAGATAAAGCGACGAAAGTCCGTCGAGATGGATCAGCTCATTGGCGCCGGCCAGCTGTTCGACCGGCTGATCCAGGCGGAAACGATGATCCAGTGCGCCACCGCTCCAGTCACGTGCGAACACGTGCACCACCCCCGCCGCATCGGACAGGTAGAGCCGTGAACCGAATGTGTCGCGACTCAATGCGCCGGGCTGCTCGAGTCCGGGAATCTGGTCATAACTTGTTTGATGCGTGAGGGTACCGTCGGCAGCGCGATCAAACAGTGCGATACCACCCGAGCCCAGCACGTAGATCTCAGTGTCGCCAGGTGCAGCAAGCAGATCGCGCGCATTTGCCATCACGGCGAGTCCGGCTTCCCCGGCACGCCTGACGCCGCGATAGATCAGCCCGCCGGTTGCCGCATTGACCGAAAAGTGGCTGAGCGCTGCGGATGTCGTCGCTGCTGCGTAGAGCTGCTCACCGCCTTCGCTGAGGTGCAGACGGCGCACTCCGCGAATCACGTTGCTGTCCGGGACGATCGTTCCCAGGCCATCGGCGACACGCTCGACGAAGCTGATGACACCGCTGACCGTGTCGCGCCGGAAGGCAGCAATCGCATTCGAGAGCGGTGCTGCGACGAACACCATGCTGCCGTCCTTCGACACCACGACATGCGCAGCACCAAGCAGGCCGGCCACGCCATTGCTGCCCGAGGCCAGCTGCTGCGCGAAGCGCAGTTCGCCGTTCTCGATGCGCTCGAACACCAGCAGACTGTTGGCGACCGCCGAGGTGACGAACACGTGGCGGCCATCATCCGTGAGCGCGACGTACGACGCGCCTGCCATTCCGGCAACCGTGGTGTCGCCAAGCGCTGTGCCGTCCTGAATGAGTTGCAGCGTGCCGAAGCTGCCATCCGGCAGGCGCGGAATGACCAGCAGGGCGTTCTGTGCGGGACTGACGGCAAACAGGGTCTGCGCGTCGGACGATAGCGCCATGGCGGTGACGCCGGCCAGTTGCGGCAGCTGTATCGATGTCGTGGTATTGGCGAGTGCCAGCGGCAAGTTTGCCTCGCAGCGCCAGGCGCCCTCGCCCGGCCGCACGCCCGCAGTGACTGCCGGGAACAGGGGCGGCAAGTCGGTAACTCGTGCCAGCAAGGCATCGGAGACACCGGCGTTGGCAACATCGATGCGGTAGCTCAGTGGCAAACCGGCAACCACCTGGGTGAGCCCGTCGGTCTTGCTGATTGACAGATCCGGTGCCGGCTGCAGTTGATTGATGTTGACTGCAACGTTGTCGGACGCATCGAGCTCCTGGGCGGCGACCTGCGGCATCACACTGGCCTCGTAGCGCAATTCGCCCAGGGCATTGGCAAATATCTCGCCATGCACGTGGTAGGTGAGGCTGCCGTTCGGTGCGATGTCAACCATCTGGGTGCCGATCTGCTGGTCACCGGCGATGGCGCAACGCGAACCGCGTGCAAGCGCCAGAACCGCAACGCCACCCGCGGTGTCATCCGCGGCGCTGTAAAGCTGTTGGCCATTGTGCGAGACAGCCATCGCGGCCACCCCGGCAAGCTGCGCCGCATCGATCTGGCTGATCTGCTGCAACAGCAGGGGCGCGTCGCCCAGCAGGCTGAACAGGCTGATGCTGCCACTGCCCGCTGCCGCAACGTAGAGTCGTGCCTGATCCGCCTCGAACAGCAGGGCGCGTGGCAAGCTCATGCCACTGATTCCGTCCGCACCGTTGGCGATCACGAAGTCCAGCTCGAAGCCCGGCTCTTCACCCTCGGTGAAGTTGAAGCGACTGACCCTGCTGCTCGCCTCGGAGGCAACGAACACGTCGTTCTGACTGACCGTCATCGCGACCGGATCGGCCAGTGCGCCGGACAGCAACTCGAACTCCTGTTCGATCGCCGCAAAACTGAGTTGGCCGGTCGATGCATTACGTGCAAACGCGGCCAGGGACAGATTGCTTCTGGCGACGGCGAGCAAATGCGTGGCACCGTCGCTCCAGGCCATGTCGGTGACACCACCAAGACCATCAACGCCAGGGTCGGTCTGGCGAATGATGCCGGTCTGGGTGAGCAGACCCGTGCTGGCATTGACCGAGAACAGGGCGATCGCGTTGTCCAACGCGCCTGCGGCATAGAGGCGCGCTCCGCCCGGGGCGAACAGCAGGCTGCGGACGCCACCCAGGCCGTCGATACCCAGTTCGCCATCCTGATACTGCGCGACGAAGCTCAGCAGACCGCTTGTCGTATCGCGGGAGAACACCGCGAGCGCGTCGGAATCGGAGCCGGCGACATAGAGGAATCGTTGGTCACCCGACAGCACGATGTCGGCAGCGCCATTGATGCCGGCCACTCCGGCTGTCCCGTTCTGGTAGGTCGCGATCGAGGTGAGTGAGCCGTCGAGCGGATTGCGTCGGTAGGCCGTCACGATGCCCAGGGCGCCGCGTTGTCCCGCCACGTAGACGTGATTGCCAAGCGAGTCTGCCACCAGGACACGGTGTGCGTCACTGGCTGCGGCGATCTGCTGGGTCACGCTCAGCGAACCTGCAATCGGCGTTGCTTCGCAACTCCAGTCAACGTTGAACAGGGCCGAAGGAATCAGGTCCTGGACCAGGGCATTGCCGGCGTACGACGGGCCGAGATTGCTGACCGTGACGGCGTAGTCGATCGGACCGCCGGGCACCGCCTCGGCCAGGCCATCATCGATCGAGATGACCAGATTCATGGCTGGCGACAGCACCGTGTCTCCGTCGGTTGCCGAGTTGTTCGACTCGTTGGGATCGAACACGCCGCTTGCCTGGATCGTGGCGGTGTTGATCAGCCGACCACTGGCCCCTTCGGCCACTTGCCCCGTGGCTTCGAACACCACCTGGCCACCAACCGGCAGACTGACCGTGGACTGAAGATTGCCATTGCCCGACGGGGTGCAGCCCGCTCCGAAGCTGCTGGTGCAGGTCCAGCTGACTGCAGTGAACGCGTCCGGGAAGATGTCGGTGATGACGGCCGAGAGCACATCACTGGGCCCATTGTTGACCGCGCTGATGATGTAGGTCACCGGATCGCCAGGCGCCACACCGCCAAGCCCGTCGAACAGCGCCGCCAGGAAGTCCAGTTCGCCATCACCGAGCCCACGATCGAACATCGAAAGCGCGGCATCGCTGCGTGCCGCAGCATAGGCATTCAACCCATCCGGTGCGACCAGGACATCCGCGACTCCGGCAAGCCCGAGCACATTCCCGCCGATCGCGGGTGCAGGGTCACCGTTGGCAATCGAGCCGCCAAACGAGAGCGACCCGTCGAGCGCCACATCCAGCCGCAGCAGGGCATTGGAAGCGCTCGCGGCGACCAAGATCTGCCCAGCACCGGGCGTCCAGCGCAGGCGGTTGGCCCCCGCCAGCCCTGTGGTGCCATCGACTCCATCCTGCAGGCCCGGCAACGGAGTCAGCTGACCAGTGTCGGCGGCTCGCGACAGCCTCACGACGCTGGCATCCCCGCCACCCAGCACGTAAAGCTGATCGCCCGCGTTGTTGATCAGCAGTGAACGGATGCCGCCCAGTCCGGTGAAGCCGCCCTGGTTGTTGAGGTAGCGGGTCTGGTAGGTCAGCAGGCCAAAGCTTGAACTGGCCGGTGTGGTGTTGCGCAGGAACACAGCGACGCTGTCAGCCGCCGCGCCGAGCGCGTACAGGTGGCGGCCATCCGGTGAAACCGCCAGGGCAATCGGCGCGCCAAGGCCGTCAACGCCGCCCACGGCATCCTGCACCATGCCCTTGAAAGTGAGACGACCATAATTCGCCGATGCGGATGCGCTGTCGCGGGTGAAGATCGCGATGGCATTCGAGAACTCTCCAGCCACGTAGACGTGGCTGCCATCCGGACTCATCGCCAGAGCGCGTGCGCCAGACAGACCGGTCACACCAAGGATGCCGTTCTGTTCGATTTCGAGGAACGCCAGACGCCCGGTGGAACGGTTGCGCGCAAAGGTGGCCACGCTGTTGTCCGATGGGCTGGCGGCATACACATGATCGCCATCCGCACTGAGCATCAGATCCGCAACTGCCGCCAGTCCGGTGACACCGCCCTGGCCGCTGCGCAGCACGGAATCGAAACGGGCCTCGCCGTTGAAGGCTGATGGCTGGGGATCGCGCAGGATGCGGAACACTCCGATTGCGTTGTCGTTGGTGCCCGCGACATAGACGTTGTCGGCGTCGCCGACGATGACACTGGCGCCGGCCAGTCCGTCGTATTCGGCAAGCCCGTCGTCCTTGGTGATCGCCAGATCGGCGATCAGGGAAACCTGATCGGTATCGTTGGCGGAATTGTTTCCGGGCACCGGGTCAATTCCTGGCGGAACGCTCAGGGAGACGGTATTGCTGAGGGTGCCGGTGTGGCCGTCCTGCAAGGCGACGGTCAGGGTAATCAGCACGCTGCCGCCGGCAGCAATGGTGATCGGCACGTTCACCAGATCGCCGGTGCCGCCGGGGGGGCAGAAGGTATCCACCTGGCGGGCGAACTGGCTGATCGATGCGTCCAGCGTGCCGGCCACGTAGACGTGGTTGCTCTCCTCGTCGATCAGCAGGCCGGTGGCGCCGCTCAAGCCCTCGACGTCGGCGCTCTCGTTGCTGCGCAGGCCAAGGAAATTCAAGGCGCCACTCTCGGAATCACGCACGAACCAGGCGACCGAACTGCCGGTCTGCGCGGTGACATACAGGTGCACGCCATCGGCGGTCATGGCGGCTCGCCGGGGCGCCAGCAGTCCCTGCGTGCCCGCCACGCCCTCGTCGACGCTGCTGGCGAAAGTCAGGTTGCCGAAAGCAGGCAAGGTGTTGTTGGTTTCGCGCCTCAGCACCAACACGCGATTGTCAAGCGCGGCGCTGAGATAGGCATGCTTGCCCTCGGGATCGAACACCAGCGATGCCGCTCCTGCAGCCGATGTGCCGAACTCGGCCGCGCCGCGGACATTGCGGAACCACAGCCGCCCGGTGGTGGCCGAGCGGTTGAACAAGGCGACGCTGCCGTCAGCTCCCGACACCGCATAGAGGTGGGCACCATCCGGACTGATGGCGAGGAATTCGACGCTGGCAAGACCCGCCACGACGCCGCCCGCATCGTCGGGGTCATTGACACCGTTCTGCTCGGTCTCGATCCAGCTCAACTGACCGGTGCTGGCATTGCGGGAAAACACCGCGATGGCGTTGTCGTTGGCGCCAGCAACATAGAGGTAGGCGCCGTCCGGACTCAGCACCAGATGCAGGGCCTGATCGAGCCCGACCACGCCTTGCACGCGCTGCACCAGTTGCACGCTCAATCCGCCCGAACCATTGTCGCCAAGCTCGAACACCGCCACTGCATCGGAGATACGACTGGCGACATAGACGAAACGGCCATTGCTGCTGGCCACGACCGAGCGCGCACCTTCAAGCACATTGATCAACTCGCCCTGCAGGGTATCGCCCTGGGCGATCGCCGCAGCCAGCGCAAGGCTGCCGTCAAGCGGATTGCGCAGGAACAGATTAAGGCTGTTGTCCAGCACGCTGGCCGCCGCCAGATACGTACCCGAGCTTCCTCCGGTGATCAGCGACAGTCCACTGACTCCCCCCAGTCGCGGCGGCAGGCTGGCGCTTCCGCTGGTATAGGCCTGGTTGAATTCGAGCGCACCGGAACCCGCAGCAAGACAAGTCCAGCTGGCGCTGGCGGCATCGAAACCGGGTTGTCCGCTGAGCAGGTCCGTCAGGGTTATCGGATTCGACGCATCGTGCACCAGATTGCTGGGACCCTGATTGCGCACTTCGATTTCGTAAGTCACCGTTTCGCCCGCCACCACGGAGACACGATCGTTGGTCTTGGTGACCGTCAGGTCGCCGCGCGGGGTCAAGTCGGTGAAGTCGGTCGAGCTGTTGTTGCTGCTGACAGGATCGGTCACGCGCGGCGGCGGTGTCACCGTCGCAGTGTTCGTCAGGATGCCGGTGGCATCCGGGCGGATCGTGCCCGATATCCGATAGACCAGGGTTCCGCCGGCACCGATATCGACACTGTCATTGATGGAGCCACCACCACCCGAGCTGCAGCTCGATCCGGTTCCCACCGCGAAGGAGGCGATGGCGTTGCTGCCGAATCCGGCGGCGTAAATGTTGTTGGAGTCCGGGCTGACGGCGATCGCATAGACGCTGTTGATTCCGTCCACGCCCTCGATGCCGTTGGTGCGGACTTCCAGCGGTAGCAGCGAGCCGAATGCCTGACTGCTGGCATTGGTGTCTCGGTCAAACGCCAGCACGCTGTGGCCAAACTGGGCGGCCACGTAGACCCGCCGCCCATCCGGGCTCACTTGCACGTCGCGCGGCCCACTCATGCGCACGACGCCGCCCTGGTTGTTGCTGTACTGGAACTGCGGCACCAGGGTGCCGGCAGCCGGATTGCCCGGATCGATCACCCGACGCAGCAAGTACAGCCGGCTGCTGTTTTGGGCAACCACGTAGACATGGGCGTTGTTGGCTTCGACCGGCCCCGTCGGCAAGCTGATGCTGGCCAGCCCATCATTGGTGCCCAGTGGCAAGGCCTGCAGGAAGGTCAGGGCGCCAGAAACCGGGTTACGGCTGAACACCGTCACGATGTTCGACTCGAAGCCGACTGCGAACAGCTGTTGCCCGTCGCGCGACACCACCAGATCCCGCACGCCCAACAGGCCGCTCACGCCCGCCTGGCCGTCGCGCACCACGCCGACCTGGCTGAGGCTGCCGTTCGTCTCTCGCCTGAAGATGCCAATCGCGGCTTCGAAGGATGCGGCCACATAGACATGGCGGTTCTGGTTGTCCAGAGCGATGCCGCGGGCACCCGCCAGACCATCGAAGCCGGCCTGATTGTCGCGCAGCACCTGCAGGGGTGACAGGCGCCCGTAATCCGGATGTAGCTCATCGTCCTCACGCGTGAGCACGGCAAGCGAGTTGCCATCCTCGCTGGAGACGTAGACCAGCTGTCCGTCGGCACTGACCTGTACGTGGCGCGCCGCGAACAGCCCGTCAAAACCACCCTGGCCTTGACTGTAGGAATCGAGGAACACCAGGTGCTCGCCGGCCGAGTCATCGCTCTGTCCCAGCGTCTCATTGCGCTCGAACACGGTCAGCGAGTTGTCCCCCAGGTTCACTGCATAGACGTGCCTGCGATCCAGCGGGCTGATCGCCACATCAGCGGGAGCCAGGAGCCCGGGCAGGATTCCACCGGGTGGGTTGGGCAATAGCGGATCGCCGCGTCGGTCGCGCTCGAGGAAGGCGAACAGCGGGTCCGGCGCGCGGCGCGAATAGACCGCCAGAGCGCGGGTCAGCAGACTGGCGGATGGGATCACCAGGTGTCGGCCATCGCTCGTGACGCTTGCCCCTGCAGCCAGCGCCAGCGCCGGATGCTCGGCACCCCGCAGCAAGGCTTCGTAGCGCAGCCCGCCGTTCTGGGTGTCGCGGCGGAACTGCAGCAGGCTGGCATCGAAGCGATTGAGACTGAAGACGTGCTCACCGTCGGGCGAGATGGCAAGGCGGGTTGTGCCAGCCAGCGCATCGGGCAGCGGCAGCGGCGGTTCGGGAAGCTGGGTCAGGGTCGCGTAGGCGTAGACCAGGCGCTTCTGCAACTCGCCGTCCTCGCTGTAATCGGCCAGGACAATCCTGGCAGCGCCGCCGGCAGCGATGTAAAGGTGCCTGCTGGCGGGCTCGATCAGCAGATCACGCACGCCGGCGAGGTCGGCGTCGACCGGCAGCTGATCGAGCAGGCTCAGGCTTCCTACCGGATCCGTGCCACCCAGTGTGTTGATCGCGAATGACGCGACCGAGCCTGCGCTAGCCGAACCGACGAACAGGATGGAGTCGCCAAGCGACAAGGCCATTGCTGCAGGGTCTGTCGGTACGCCAGTGCTATGCGTGGCGAGAAAAATTGGCAGGCGACTGGTCTGGTCGATGCGATAGATGGCGACCACGCCATCGCCGCTGACATAGATGTTCTGACCGGTCACAACAATCCGCTCGGGCACTTCCGGCATGCCCTGCGAGAGGCTGCCGGCAAAGCTCAGGCGGCCATGATCGGGATTGGCGGCATTGGTGGCGCGCGAGAAGCTGACGATATTGCCCGGGCCACTGCCGCTGGTCGCCGAGGAAATGACATGAAGCATCGTGCCATCGGTGCTGAGCACGAGATCCAGCGGATCAAGCATGCCGCTCACGACGCCACCCGAATCCGAGGGGTCGTTGACGCCGTCGAGCTCGGTCTCGATCACGGCCATGTCGCCAAAGCCTGCGCCTGGCACGTTTTCTCGCTGCAACACGATGATGCTCGATGCGGTGCGCGAGGCCACATAGGCATGCCGTCCATCAGCGCTCATCGCCAACGCACTGCCCTGGGTGTCCGGCGGCCCTGCCTGGGCACGGAACTCCAAGTCGCCCGGAACGGGCGTTGTTGCTTCACAGGTCCAGCTGACATTGTCCAGCTCGGCCGGGACCAGGTCGGTCACCGAGGCGCCGAATACATCGTCGGGACCCAGGTTGTTGATGGTGATGGTGTATTCGTTGTCGGTTCCAGGGACCGCCGTGGCACGGAAGTCGTCCTTCACGACAGTCAGGTCGGCTTCGGCAATCAGGCCGGTTTCGATGGTGTCACTCGCTGAGCCGATCGACGTCGCCGAAATCGTCGCCGTGTTGCTGACCACGCCCGGTGGCGAAGAGTCGGTGTCAACGGTAACGGTAAACAGGATCAAGCCACCCGGATCCAGATCCACCGTGGTGGCCAGCCCGGCCCCGCCACCCGAAAGCTGATCGCAGGCGGTCGAGCCGGAAGGGTTTGCCTGCACGACGCATTCCCAGCTTGCGCTGGTCGGCTCCAGACCCGGCGTGTTCAGCAGGTCGGTAACGCTGGCATCGGGCACGAAACTGGGGCCGTCGTTGCCGACCAGGATTTCGTAGACCAGGCGGAAGGGGGCCTGGGTGGAACCCGGTGTCACTGGCTCGACCGACTCGGCGCTCTTCTGCAGTGTGAGAGTGGCGCTGGGATTCAGCACCGTGTTGCTGTCGGTGCTGGTGTTGTTGGCCGGATTTCCGTCAACGACGTCCGGCGGCAGGGTGATCGTGGCCGTGTTGCTCAGCGTCCCCGTCGCCTCCGGATGCAGTTGGCCTGAGACCGTGAACATCACAGTGGTCTGGCCAGGCAGATCGGCCAGATTGTCGAGGATATTGCTCGTGACCGGCGAGGTCGGTGTGCCGACGCCGCAGTTGGTGCTGTTGCTGTTGCAACACGCGCCGTCAGAGGCGAGACACTGCCAGCTGATCGAGCCCGGCACGAAACCCGCAGCGACTGTTCCGAAGAGCGGAAGCGTGTCTTCTACCCGAACGTTGTTGGCCGTGGTGAAGCCGTCATTGCTCACCGTGATCGTGTAGCTGTGTGGTGTGCCCGGAATCGCACTCGTCACGCCGTCGGTCTTGATCACCCGTATGTCGGTGCTGAGCTCGATGCTGACCGTATCGGTGCTGGACTTGCCGGTCGCCGGATTCAGTACGCTCACCCCCGCATCGGTGAGCGCGATGGTCGCCGTATTGGCCAGGGATCCGGACGCGGCGCCACCGATCGAAACGTAGGCCTCAAGGCGGCTGCTGCTGCCCGCTGCCAGCCGGAACGGAAGGTCGGCAATGTCGCCCGCGCCCTGCACCACCTCGGGCGCGAGACAGGTAAGTGGTGTGTAGTTGCCAACCGTACCGGTATCGCTTGGACAATAGGCCCAGCAAGGGGATTCCGGATTGGCTCCGCAGCGCGCGGGTGCCGGGTCACCGCGCAGCTGGGCGCTGAAATCGTCGGTGAGCAGTGCACCCACTTCACCCGGCGCTATTCCGATGTCGCTGGGACCGAGGTTGGTCACGGTGATCCAGTACTGGAACGCCGTCCCGGGATTTATCGGTGACACATTCGGATTGCGCACCTTGAGTACGCGGATATCGGCCCGCCGATCGATCTCGTAGCGGTTGGTGCGGGTGTTGTTTCCGGCCACAGGGTCGGTTTGCGACGCCCCGGCCGTCACGCTGGCTTGCAGATCCAGATTTGCCGTCAACGCGTCGCTGGCGTAATCGAGTTCAAAGACCACATTGGCCGAGGCTCCGCTCGCCAGGCTCACCGTCGCACTGAGATTGCCGGTACCGACATTGGGTGTGCACGCGGCACAGGTCCAACTGGCGGCTTCAACCTCCACTGGCAAGGCCAGGGCAAGCGCCGCTCCCGTCGCATCCGAAGGGCCGCTGTTGGTCACGGTCAGGGTCAGGGCATTGTCGACCGTTCCCGGCACGTACGTTTCTGTGGGTGCCGTCGTGGGTGAGGACGGGGTAAAGCTTAGTCCCAGGTCAGTACGACGCTGGATGGTGTAGCGGTTGGTGGCACTGTTGTTGCTGGTGACCGCCTCGCTCTCGCTGGCGCCCTTGACCACGCTGGCGGCGATGTCGATGGTGGCGGCTGTGGCATTGCTCTCATAGCCAAGCAGGAAGGTGACGTCGACCGGGGTCCCAACCTCTACGGTGGTGAGATTCACATTCACCGTTCCGGTGCCGCTGCCGGCCGTGCAGTTGGCGGGCGCACAGGACCACGATGCACTACCGACCTGAGGCGGCAGGACAAGGCTCAGGATCGGCGCCTGGCTATTGCTCGGGCCGGTGTTGCTGATCCGCACCACCAGACTGTTGCCGGTGCTGCCGGGAATGTAGGTGGCCGTGGGTGCGCCCGTCGGCGAGTTTGGCGTCAGCGCCAAGGCCAGATTGACCTGCGCATCGCGCGTCAGCGAGTGACCATCGCTGTGGTTACCGGGCGTACTGTCGCCATTCACTGCCGGGACCGTGATGGTCGCGGTATTGGTGAGGGATGCCGTGGTGAGCGACGCAGCGAAAGTCGCTGGCAACGTATAGGTGACATTGCCGCCCGCACCGACGCCGATACCGCTGATGTTGAGATTGCCATTGCCCGAACCTGCGGGGCAGGTGCTGCCGGCGCCACTGGCCAAACACGACCAGTTGCCGATCGTCATGCCGGCTGGCGCGTTATCGACCAAGCCCACGCCGGTGGCATTGGTGGGGCCGGTGTTGGCCAGGGTGACGGTGAAGCTGCCGCTCGAACCCGGTGTATAGGTGGTGGCCAGTGAGGTTTTGGCGACGCTCACATCGCTGACCGGCGCACGTATGCTGGAAGCGGTGTCTGACTTGTCGACATTGGGGCCCGTGCTCTCGCGCGCCGTGGCCGTGATGACCAGCGGCGCCTGGGTCATCGCCGCGCCATAATCGGCCTCAAAAGCAAACGTGATGCTGCCGTTCTGCGGGATGCTGTTGGTGGTCTGATTCAAGTTGCCGCTGTCTGAGGCAGCGGCACAGGTCGCACCACCGGCCGCGCTGCAACTCCACTGCACGGTGACGGCAGCGGGAAAATTCGTGGTCAGCGAACGGCCACTCCATGTCGTGGCACCGCTGTTGGTGATCGTCAGGCTGTAATCGCCGCTGACTCCGGCCGCATAGTCCACGCCGGGTGTGTAGTTCGCTGGGCCAGTGAAGTCCAAGGTCAACGTCTGGGCCATCGCCGGCATTGCGCCGGTTGCCATAACCAGCGCCAGGACTGCCAGAAGCCAGCCCTTGCTGCCCGCGATCACGCGCTTGCCCATTTGTAGTCCCCTGCCGCTGTTGGCGGCTTTGCGGCGCTTCCGATGGAAAGCGCTCTGCCTTGTCAGCTGATACCCATCCGATGGCGACTCCCCAGTCGACCCACCGACCCTGCGCTCCCCGCACGCCAGATTTCCCAGCGTGAATACCGCCCACGGACCCACCGATGGGTCCCGCACTAGGGCCGTTCTATCTCACTGGCTCCCCAGCCATTTCCCCGTCTTTTGACGCCAGGTGGCGATGCCTTGCGGCCACCCGCAGCAACCAATCACCCCAGCCGCTGCGTGACCTAGGCTAATCCCAAACCGTGATGGAAGTCACGCTTTTCAGGTCTTGCGCTTCGCTCGGCCTTCCATGAAACGACGCAAGCACCGTCGCAGCAGGGGCGGCAGAAGCAAGGAGCAAAACCTTGCGTCCAGTGTGCCTGAAGTTCATGTCACACATGTGAACACGCTGCCGGATTCCGGATTTCAAGGTGAGAATACCTTGCTGCTGCTCACCATTCTGCGCACGTCCCCGCGCAACTGCGCTGCATCAAACACGATGCCATCCTTGATGGTCAGCCTGACCCCGCCGACTGACTGCATGCGGTCGTCCCGGTCCAGCCTTCTATGACCGGTACCATACAGAAGCTTCAGGTTGGCCAGCGGATTGCCGTCGACGACCAGCAGATCGGCCAGCTTGCCCGGCTCGATCGAACCGATGCGGTCAGCCATGCCCAGGGCCTCGGCGCCGTGGAGGGTGGCGGCGCGAATCACTTCGAGCGGATGGAAGCCGGCCTCGCGCAGCATTTCCATTTCCTCGATCGTGCCGAAACCGTAGAGCTTGTAGATGTAGCCCGAATCCGATCCGACCACGACACGCCCGCCGCGATTCTTGTAGTCGTTGACGAAGGCCATCCAGCGCCGGTAATTGGCGCGCCAAACCAGTTCCTCTTCCGTGCCCCAGTCGAAGAAGAAGCTGCCGTGGCGTGCGCGGCCCGGCTCGAAGAAGGCCAGCAGGTTTGGATGGGCGTAGTCAGCCATCCAGTCGGCAGTGCGTGCGCGCATCACGTCGCGCGCCGCAGCGTAGATGTTGAAGGTCGGGTCGATGACCAGGCCAAGCCCGAGCAGCTCGCCGATTACCGCCTCATAGTGAGCGCTGCCGGGTTCAGCGGCCTGCGCCCAGAGCTTTCCGGCCTCCAGAAAGCGTCGCTGTTCATCGTGATAGTTGTAGTCGGCCGGATAGTCCTGCACGGTGCGGCCGGCGAACAATGCCTCCGGCAATCCGTACCAGTGTTCCATCGTGGTCAGGCCCCAGCGCGCCGTGGTCAGCACATTGACCCGCGATACATCCAGTTGGGCGTGGTGGCAGGCGCTGCCCATGCCCTGCTTCTTCAGCTCGTCGAAAGCCGCTTCGAGAATATCCGGGCGGTAGCCGAAACACTTCATACCGGCCGCGCCCTTCTTCTTCATTTCGCGCACCCAGTCGCGCGCGTGTTCGGGTTTCAGCATGGGTGAGGTTCGGCCCATGCCGAAGAAGGCATAGGGCACGATCCGTGGCGCCGTGATGGCATTGGATTCGCTGCGGCGGCTCTCTGAAACACACCAGTCGATGCCGTTGCCGCAGCCCGGATCGCGCACCGTAGTGATGCCGTGCGCCAGCCACAGTTTGTAGACGTATTCGGCCGACACGCCCTGCTCGTCGCCGCCGACGTGGCCGTGCAGGTCGATCAGTCCGGGCAACACGGTATGGCCCGCCAAGTCCATCTCGCGGCCACCCTCGCCGAGCTCAGGACGTTTGTCGCTATCGATCGGCAGACCAGGACTACCGACCACCCTGACTTCGATGATGCGATTTCCCTCGATCACGATGTCGGCCGGGCCAAACGCCGGCGCGCCAGTCCCGTTGACCACGGTGACCCCGCGCAGGATCAACTGACTGTATGGCCCCTCACCTTCGGCACGCTGCGGCGCCGGTTCGATCGATGCCCAGGCGGGCGAACCCAGCAAACCCAGCAAGATCGCAATACGGTGCATCGGGCAACTCCGCAGTGTGTTTCGAAGAGCTTAAGCGCTGTTGCTGCCAACCGGACAGATCACCGTCGCCTCGGCATGCCACGCAGCAGCAGGCTGAACTCGACGCCGTCGCCATCGGGCAGATCGCTCGCGCTGGCGTGTCCCTGATGCAGCTGCGCCACCAGACGCACCACCACCAGACCAAAACCCAGATGCAGGGCACCACTGCCGCGCCCGGGGCGCAGACTGACCAGCGACTCGAATAGCCGGGCTGAAGAACCAGATGGCAGGGTCGGGCCGCTGTTGGCGACGCGCAGCAGGCAGCCATCGGGCAGTTGTTCCAGTTCCATGCGCAGCCAGCCATTCTCCGGGCAGAAGCTGCGCGCATTGTCGATCAGCTTGTCGAGCGACTGACTGACCAGATCAGGAGCACCGTGCAGCAACACTGACCTGGAAGGCAGGTGCACATCCAGGCGACGCGGCAGCAGCAGGGGACGATAGGCTTCGGCGCTGGATTCGAGCAGTGCACGCAGATCAAACTCTTCCGGTTCGGCAGATTCGATAGCGCGCTCGATGCGGCTCGACTCGCTCATCGCACGTACCAGGCCATCGAGCCGCTCGGCACCGCTGCGAGCGCGCTCGAGGTAGCGCCGCGCAACTGCCGGCACCACACTTTCGTCGAGATTGTCGAGCGAGCTGCGCACGATCGCCAACGGCGTATTGAGCTCGTGCGAGAGGGTCCCTGCCAGACTGCGCAGGTACTCTGTCTGGGAGGCGACTTCGTCGATCAGTCGGGCAAAACTACGGCTCAGGTCGCCGATCTCGTCGGCGTCGCGCGAACGTGGAAAACTGCGCAGACGACCCTCGCGGTCGAGCGCCGCCTCGGTCGCATCGCGCAGCCGGCGAATGCGCCAACTCAGGCGCGTGGCGAAGGCGAACACCACACCGCCCGCGCCGAGCAGGGCCAGCGCGGTGCTCCACAGCAATCCCGTGAGTGCACGATCAGCAAGCTGCAGCGCGGCATCGTTTTCCCGTTCCAGCAACAGGGCAGCACGCAGCTCGCCTGCGACATGCAGCGGCACGGCGGCCGTCAGCCACTGGCGCTGTCCAAAGTCATCACGCCGCCAGGTGGTCGCAGGCTTTCCGGACAGGGCTTGCCAGAGCTCTGGCGCCTCGCTGCGTGCCTCGTCCAGCGCAGCGGTGCGCAGCGGGTCCTCCTGCATCAGCAGCCAGCGATACAACAGACGGCGCCAGGCCGGAACCCGCGCATCATCCAGTTGCGGCTCGAGTTCTCCGGCCTGGGCAATGCGCCAGCCGTCGCGCTCATGGATTCGTGCGCGGACATGCGGCGGCAGCAGCCCGGCAAGGCTGGATGCCAGCACCTCGCTGCTGTGGAGCAGGGGCATGGAGGACTCCCCGAAGCCATCGGTTCCCGACTCGCGCAATCCGCCCTGGCTGTCGGAATCGAATACCTGAAGCCCCAGGCGTGTCGCTCGATAGCCGTGCGGAAGTGCCAGCTCGAGCGCGTAGCCGTCGAGCTGTTCACGCCAGTAGCCTTCGACCCGCAGCAGTGGTGCCTGACCGTCCACACCCGCCTGGCGCAGAGGCCCGCTCTCGGCATTGGCGAGGCGCAACAGGACCTTGCCATGCGGTCCCTCGACCGAGAGCAGGACATGATCCCGCCGGGAGACGTTTGGCCAATGCGCTTCCGCTCGCTCGAGGGTGGTGTCTGGCACGCTCGCGAACAGATAGACCCGCTCCGCGCGACGCCCAAGCAGGATCTCCACCGACGGCTTGCCGTCGGCCGCGGCGAAACGCCGGGTCGGGACTGCCGCTTGATCCCAGTCATTCGCATCGCCGTCCAGCACCGGGCTGCGCTGCAGTTCACGCACGAACAGCGCCGCTGACGCGCCGGGCAGGCCTTCGGGTTGCTGTGCAACGCCGCGCGCCATTGCCTCTGCAGCCGCCAGCAAGGCCTGCTCCTGACCCTGCCGGATCAGGCTCTCAAGCTCCAGCACGAAACGCCAACCGGCCCAGGGCAGGGCCAGCAAGCTGAGGGCGACCAGCAGGAGCTTGTTGCGCAGACGCATGCGCGCAGCATAGACGCAGGACCGGCTGGCGTGGGCAGGCTGACGATGGCCTGACGCGTGGCATCATTCCGCCTCCACGCAAGGGCCATCCGTTTCCATGCACCCGACTGAAAGCGTTCCGAGTCTCGACGACATCCGCAGCGCCGCCGCTCGCATCGCACCGCACGCGGCGTTGACGCCCGTGCTGCGCTCGCGGTCGATCGATGCCCTGGCTGGCTGCGAACTGCACTTCAAGTGCGAGAACTTTCAGCGCGCCGGCGCCTTCAAGTTCCGCGGCGCATGCAACGCCGTATTTTCGCTGAGCGAGTCCGAGGCAGCACGGGGCGTGGTGACCCAGAGTTCGGGCAATCACGGGGCCGCCATTGCGTTGGCTTGTCGTCTGCGCGGCGTCCCCGCCACGGTGGTGGTTCCGCGCTCGGCGCCGCGCATCAAGCTGGCAGCGATCCGCGACTTTGGCGCGCGCATCGTGCCCTGCGAAACCCACCAGGCTGACCGCGATCGGGTCACCGCCCAGGTGCTGGACCAAACCGGTGCCAACCTGGTGCATCCGTACAACGACTCACGCGTTATCGCCGGTCAGGCGACCGCGACACTGGAGCTGCTGCACAGTGTCGCCGGGCTGGATGTGGTGCTGGCACCGGTCAGTGGTGGCGGACTGATGTCCGGTACGGCGCTGGCCGCACACTATCTCGATCCACGCATCGAAGCGATCGGCACTGAGCCGGAAGGCGCGCGTGATGCGCACGATGGCTTGAAATCGGGCGAACGGATCGTCGGACGCATTGCCAACACGATCTGCGACGGGCTGCGTGCCGAACTGGGCCCGCTGACCTTCCGTATCCTGCGCCAGCACCTCTCAGACATCCTCCTGGTCGGCGACGAAGAAACCGTTGCTGCGATGCGGCTGATCTGGGAGCGCCTGAAGATCGTGGTCGAACCCTCGGGTGCGGTTCCGCTGGCGGCGGTGCTCAAGCATCCTGAACGATTTTCCGGCCGCCGGATCGGCATCATCCTGTCGGGCGGCAATGTAGACTTGGACGGTCTGCCTTGGGGATCCCTTCAGCCATGCTGATCGACGGAAAGCGCGCCTCCGACCGCGCCATCGAGTTGGTGCTGCGTTATTACGCGGCGTTCAACCGCGGCGAATCCGAGACCATGCTTGGCTTGCTTGCCGCGGACGTCGTCCATGACCCGAACCAGGGTCAGCGCGAGATCGGCGTTGACGCGTTTCGGACATTTCTGAAGCGCATGGCGGGCAGCTACCGCGAACAGATCGGCGATATCGTCGTCACCGCAACCCAGGACGGAACCCGGGCGGCAGCCGAGTACCTGGTGCAGGGCGAGTATCTCAAGGACGATATCGACATGCCGCCGGCGCGCGGCCAGCGCTATGCGCTTTCCGGCGGTGCCTTCTTTGAACTTCGAGAAGGACGCATTGCGCGCGTCACCAATTACTACAACCTGGCCGACTGGATCGCCCAGGTCGGCGACTGACCGAATCGGTTGGAGGGTCGATGATCGCCAGCCGATCTGATCAGACCGCAATCGACGGGCAACGCTGGCGCCAGGACGACGCCATCGCGTGCGGTATCAGGGGCAGGGGAAGGAAGAAACCGACCAGACCACGGGTTCCCAATAGGCACCCGAACGAATCTCATTGCGGGCCTCCCGAATCAGTTTTGCGCCGATCCGGTACAGTCCATCGTCTTCGATCTCTATCTCGAAGTCCTTGAAGCGCTCGTGACGAAACAGGGAGGCGCGTTTGCGATTCTGGTTGGCGACGAAGTGGCGCGAATCGATCGCCTCGCTGAGCTTCAGCACATGCAGGCCAGCCCTGAGGCGGAATGTCTCTGACTCGAGTGGTCCGCCCAGCCGGCCATCGATCTCGTGTACGACCACCGGGTGGATGTCCTGCGTAACGGGCGGCAGGAGACTGGTATCGATGCGCCCGCAGCCCGCACGCGGCGCTATCACCTGCAAGCGGTAGCCGGGCACTTCGGTAGGCTCGGCCGTGCCGCTCAGCTGGATCTCGCGACCATTGCGCGCAACCGCCAGATCGAACGAGCCCGCACTGGCCTCCACCGCGGCAAGGAAACTTCCTGCCGGGTCCGGTGCGCCGGCCAGGGCAACCTGGTTGAGGCGCAGCAGGCGATCGCCAGTCATCAAGCCTATGCGTTCGGCAGCGCTGCCCGGGGTAATGGCCATGACCGGCAGGCCGTTCGCTGAGTCCGCCACATCCACAACCGCGCCCAGTTCGTAGCGAGTGCGCGGCTGGCTTTCCAGCAGCAGCGGAGTCTCCGGATCGGTACCCTCCAGCGCGCCGACCTCGTAGAGCCGCACCAGCGCCGCTTCAACTTCGGCCGCAACCCGCGGGTCGGCTGCGCTTGCTTGCGCCAAAGGAACCGTCAGCAGTGCGCTCAGCACGCCTGCGGCGAAGAAACCCTTCTGGTGAATGACAGTCTTGCGCAACATGGAATTTCTCCGATGACTAAAGTTGAACCAGCTGAGGCGCCGGTGCGCCGGACTTGAGCCGCGCCTCGGTCTGCTGTCGTGCCTGCCAAAGGGCTTCGCGCTGCGAGCTGTCGCCCGCGACCAGGTAGCTCGACTGCAGACGTCGATCCAGGGCTCGTATTTCCGCCAGGACCAGCGGATCTACCGAGACGCTCGAAACTGGCACTTCGGGCGCGAGTGGTTGCTGCAAGGCAATCGGCAGCAGCGCCGCCAGGGTCAGGCTGGCGGCGATCGCCAGCGGCGCCACCCAGCGCCGCAGCCAGCGCCGCTGGGTGTGGCGGGCGAGGATGCGCGCGCCCAACTGGTCGGGCGGCTCGGCGAGCGGCAGACCATGCAGATAACGTTTCAGCTGCAGGTCGTCGGATGTGTTCATGCGTTTGGCTCCTCGTTCAACCACAGCTGCAGACGGGCGCGGGCGCGCGACAGCAGTGACTTCGACCAGCTTTCGGAGCGTCCGAAACTGGCGGCAATCTCGGCATGGGAATAGCCCTCCAGGTCATGCAGCACGACCACACTTCGCGCTGCCACCGACAGGCGCTGCAGCAATCCCAACGCGTCCAAAGGGCGTTCCAGGCCTTGCGACGTCCCGATCAGGGCATCAACATCGATCTCGTCGATCTGGATGCGGCGCTGTGCCCGCAGCCGATCGATGGACGCGTTGACCACCAGGCGCTTCAACCAGGCGCGAAACGGCGCATCGCCGCGAAAAGCGCTGAGTTTCTCGAATGCCTTCAAGAAGGCGTCCTGCACCACGTCTTCGGCCTGATCGACCTGCCCGGTGATACGCAGGGCCAGCGAATAGGCGGCGCGCGAATGGTCCCGGTAAAGGCGATCGAGGGCCTGGATTTCGCCGCGCCGTGCCGCAGCCAGCAGGCCGGCTTCTTCAGCTTCGACCGCCTCAGCAGCGCCGCCCCACATTGGAAGAATGGTCTCCATGCCTAGAGGGACGCTGGCGCGGGCCAGATCGTCGCAACGCCGTGCCGGATTTCGGTTGCGATTCAGATCAGTGCCGCGGGCAGATCGCCTCAGCGCGCCGCACAGCGAACAAAATTGACCGCGTCGACGCCCAGCGCGCGCATCCGTGCGGCGTCTGCATTGCGCAGAACCAGACGCTCGGCGTCAGCTTCGAGTATGACCAGACGGTCTTCCACATCACCGGCCCGGACCACCAGACGCTCGCCCTCCAACCGGTAGCTTCCGGTGGCCAGGGTCCGCCATTGGCCGTCTTCGAAGACCAGGCCTTCATGACGTCCATCGGCCGTGTAGGTCACGCGTGCCGTGGCGCAGCCGGCGGCGTCGGTCGACCATTCGCCGACCAGTGAATCGGAGGCCATTGCCAGACCCGGGGCAAGCAGGCCAAACAGCAGGACACTACGCATCTCGCTTTCTCCTCGGGTTTCCGCGCGAAGCCGGTACTGCTTCAGCTTAACCCCAACCTGGCGTCGCCAAGCCGCGCGACCGGGAACGGGGGCTAAACGTCGCCGCCGGTCGCCCAGCCTTCGCCGCTGCCACGCTGGAAGACGCGATCGCCGTCGAGCACTTCGCCGGCCGGAATCAGGGAGTGTTCGGCAAGCCGCGCATAGATCGGCCGGAAGTCCGGGCGGGTCGCTTCGAACAACTGCTCGAAGCCACTGATAACAAAGTAGGTCTTCTGGAAAGTATCGATGCGGTAGCGGGTACGCATGACGCGTTCCAGATCGAAGCCGATGCGGTTCGGCGGGGCCGATTCCAGGCTGTAGAGGCTCTCGCCCTTGGAGCTGACGATACCGGCGCCGTAGATGCGCAGGCCATCGGGCGTGTCGATCAAACCGAACTCGACCGTGTACCAGTAGAGCCGGGTCAGGGCGGCCAGCGCTTCCGGCCCACAGCCATGCGCTTTCACGCCTCCGCGGCCGTAGGCGGCCATGTAGTCGGCAAACACCGGATTCATCAGCAGCGGCACGTGGCCGAACAGGTCGTGGAACAGGTCGGGCTCGGCGATGTAGTCGAGCTGCTCGGGCTTGCGGATCCACCAGGTGACCGGGAAGCGTCGCGCCGCAAGGTGTTCGAAAAAGGTGAGCTCGGGCAGCAGGCCTTCCACACCGATGATCTGCCAGCCGGTGCTCTCGCGCAGCACGTCGTTGAGCTCGCTGAACTTCGGAATCTGCTCGGCACCCATGCCCATGGCGTCCTGCGCCTGCAGGAACTCGTCGCAGGCACGGCCGGTGAGCAGTTCGCGCTGACGACGAAACAGATCGGCCCAGACCTGGTGATCGGTGGCGCTGTACTCGTCCCAGGGCTGCTCGACCACGGCCGTGGTGTAGACGGGCACATAGCCCTTGTCGGTCATCTGGTGCTCGACGCGGCGCGCTTCGGCCATCGGGATTCCTGAGCTTGAATCTGGGTTGATCCGCCACTGTAGCCTCGATTGACCGGCCCTGCTTGAAATGCTGCGGCGCAAGGCGCCAAATACGCTGGATTATTGCGTCAATGGTCAAATCTGCGCATGAACCCACCGCAATCCCTCGATCGCAGCGACAGCCTGATCCTCGCCCACCTGCAGCGCGAGGGCCGTATCAGCAATACCGAACTGGCCGAACGCGTACGCCTTTCGCCTTCCGCCTGCCTGCGCCGCGTGCAGCGCCTGGAAACCGAGGGCTTCATCAGCGGCTATGCGGCGCGCCTCGATCCGCAGCGTCTGGGTCTGGGGCTGCAGGCCTTCGTGCGCCTGCAGTTACGCCAGCACGATGCCGCCACCATCGCGCGCTTCGTCGCCCGCCTGCAGGACTGGGACGAGGTACACACCTGCTTCGCCCTGACCGGCGACATGGACTATCTGCTGCACGTCATCGTGCGCGACCTCGAGCATTTTTCGCGCTTCCTGCTTGATCAACTGCTGCGCAGTGGCGATGTGGACGACGTCAGCACCAGCTTCGTGCTGCGCACGGTAAAGCAGGCGCAGGGGCTGCCGGTTGCGCCGGGCCAAGGCTAAGGCGAAGTCAAATCCGCGGGTGGAGCGAACCTGTCGCCGAAGAAGTTGCCTTCATTCCAGCGCGGCCGAGCATCGCCGTTGGCGACCCGAAATGCGATGCGCTGGTTGAGCAGGGCCAGGCGCGCGGCGCTCTCGTAGTGGATCGGCAAGGAGGCATCGTCAGACGGCTGATGATAGTGCTGACGCAGGAAATTCTCCAGCACGGTGCGGCCGTCGATCGCGGGATCCAGCGAGTTCACCCCGCCGTCCAGATAGATGGCGGGCACACCGCGCCGCACAAAGGCGTACTGGTCGCTGCGGATGAAAACCACCTCCTCGGGAAACGGATCTGGCGTCAGCCGCATGCCCAGCTCGGCCACGCTGGCCTCGACAACCGCCTTGAGATCAGAGTGTTCAATGCCGATCGGCACCGCGTCGTCCTGCGGAAACAGGATCACCGGCATGTCCATGTTGAGATTGGCAACGATTTCGCCTGCGACACCGGGATTGGCGGCGAAATGCTCGGCGCCCAGCAGGCCGCGTTCCTCGGCCGTCAGCGCGACGAACAGCAGCGAGCGGCGCGGCGCCTTTGGCATCGACACGGCTTGCTGCGCCGCCTCCAGCATGATCGCCGTGCCCAAGGCATTGTCGAGTGCACCGTTGTAGAGCCGGTCGCCGGCAACGGGCGCACCCAAGCCGACATGATCCAGATGTGCCGTGAGCACGACATGCTCCGCGGCCAGGGCAGGGTCGCTGCCTGGCAGCAGCGCAACCACGTTGCGGCTTTCCACCGCTTCGGTGTGGCTGCGGCTGGTCAGGCGCGCTTCGCCAGGCAGTTCGAAGGCCTGCAGTTCGCCGGCCTTCTGGCGCCGGAACACTTCTTCCGCCGATTGCGGCGATCCGGCAAACAGCCGTTCGGCGGCCACGGCACTGAGCGACGCGGTGACGATCAGCTCCGGGTTGGTGTCGATTGCCGTGCCGTCAGCGGCGCGCAGGCGCATGCCGGGCATCACCCAGTTGGCTGCACCGCGCTCCCATGAGGAGCGCTTCTCGCGCTCGGGGTCGGACACCGCGATGGCGCCGATGGCGCCCCGCGACACCAGATTGGCGGCCTTTTCGCGCCCCGAAGAGTAGAAGGCGCGCTGGTCGTTGGGAAAACGCTCCGGCGCGCCATTCAGGTAGACCGCGATCTTGCCGTGCAGGTCCACTCCGGCGAAGTCGTCAACGCCGAATTCCGGCGCGACGATCGCCTGCCCGACAAATACCATGCCGGCGCGCGCCTCGGCCTGCGGTCGGTGGTAATCAATGCCTGGCACGAACTCTTGCTGGAATCTGAAACGTTCTTCGACGCCGTCGCGCAGCAGTTCGAAGGCGGCGCCATCGGGAATGCGTTGTCCAAGCAGCAGGGGCACCGGCTGGAACCAACCATCGCTGCCGCCTGGCTGCAGACCCAGCGCCTGGAAGCGGGCCGCGACGTAGCGAGCCGCCAGATCGAATCCGCGCGTGCCCGCCGAACGCCCTTCCAGCAGATCATCGGCAAGAAAACCGACGTCGGCCGAGATGCGATCCGCCGCGCCCGGCGGTGCGGCAACCAGCGTCGTGCCAGCCTGTGGCTTAGGCGCGTCCGGCGCCTCGGCGCAGGCGGACAGCAGCGCGGCAGCAATCAAAACCGCGGACAGGGCGGACTTCGGCATCGTTGGCAATCTCTATGGCAACAGCGTTGCCGGGCCGGTACGGCGCGGGCGGACTGCGAGTCTAGACGGCACGCGAACCACAAAGGTGATGCCGGCTTCACCTTTCGACGCCCAGCTCGAATCGGCTCTGGCATGATCAGGACTGGCATTCCTCCGGTTGCACGTGCATGGCCGACTCACCCGCTTCCACCGACTCGCCGATCGCCGACCTGGCGCCGACGCTTGCCCGGCTACGCGCCGCGCAGCGTGAGCACATTCCCGACTATCGCCAGCGCATGGACGACCTGGCCCGACTGCGCGACGTGGTGAAGGCCTGGCTACCGCGACTCAGCGCCGCGATGCAGGCCGACTTCGGCCAGCGCAGCCGGCACGAGTGCGCGATTGCCGACGGCATGACCGTGCTGCACGAGATTGACTTCATGCGTCGCCGCCTGCGCGGCTGGATGCGCCCCGAGCGGCGCGCAGTGGGGCATCTGTTCTGGCCGGGGCGGGCCGAGATCCGCTTCCAGCCGCTCGGCGTGGTCGGGGTGATCGCGCCCTGGAACTACCCGGTCAATCTGGCACTGATTCCGCTCGCCACGGCAATCGCCGCCGGCAACCATGTTTATTTGAAACCCTCCGAAATCACCGCCCAAACCAGCGAGGCGTTGCGCGCGCTGCTGGCTGAAGCCTTTCCTGCCGATCGCGTCGCCGTGGCGACCGGTGGACCCGATGTTGCAGCGGCCTTTGCTGGCCTGCCCTTCGACCACCTGCTGTTTACCGGTTCCACCGCGGTGGGACGCAAGGTGATGGCGGCCGCCGCGCCCAATCTCACTCCGGTAACCCTGGAACTGGGCGGCAAGTCGCCGGCCGTGGTCGGCGAAAGCTATCCGCTGGCCAAGCTTGCTGCGCGCCTGGCGACCGGCAAGTGGCTGAATGCCGGCCAGACCTGCATTGCGCCCGACTACGTACTGGTGCCGCGTGCGCGCCGCGATGCGCTGCTGCAGGCGCTGCGCGAGGAAGTGCACAAGCGCTATCCGGACCTGGCCAGCAATCCCGATTACACGCGCGTCATCAACACGGCCCAGTTCGAACGCCTGAGCGGCTATCTGGATGAGGCGCGCGCGCGCGGCAACGTGGTCGAGGCGCTGATCGATATGGATGCCGAACAGGCTCGATCACTGCGCCTGCTGCCACCCACCGTGGTGCTGGAGCCGGATGCAGACAGCCCACTGATGCAGGAGGAAATCTTCGGACCGATCCTGCCGATCATCAGCGTCGACAGCCTGGACGAGGCGATCGCCTTCATCGATGCACGCGACCGGCCGCTGGCGCTGTACCACTTCGAAACCGAGCGGGGAAAAATCGAGCAATTGCTGCACCGCTGCGTAGCCGGCGGCGTGACGATCAACGATACCCTGATGCACAACGCGGTATCCAACCTGCCCTTCGGCGGCGTTGGCCCCAGCGGCATGGGTCATTACCACGGCCGCGAAGGCTTCATGACCTTCAGCAAGGCGATGCCGGTGTTCTACCAGGCACGTCTGGGCAGCTTCGATCTGTTCAAGCCACCGTATCGCGGGCTCGCGGATCGACTGGTGGCCTTCCTTACCCGTTGACCCCGCGCGCGCCTGACAGTCGGGCGCGCGCGGGGAAGTGATCAGCCTTTCTTGCGGGCAGCCAGCGCGTACATGTCCTCGGCCTGCTGGCTGAGCGTGGCGATCTCGGCCTCGCTCAGTTCGCCATTGCCCTCAACCAGATTGAGGCGCACCGAACCGTGGCGGTCCCAGCCCAGCCAGGTCTTGGCCCCATCACGTTCGCGCACGATGACGAAGGGCTTGCCTGCCGCATCGTAGGCATACTGGAAATTGGCGCCGCCCTTGCCTTCGCCGTAATCGAAGATTTCGCGCGCCATGCGCAGGTCGCCGTCGTTGTCGACGAATGCATCCCAGCCGATCACCACATCCCCTTCGGTGCGGTCGCCAGCAATACGGCGCATGCCGCCCAGCGTGCCTTCGACGCGCTGGAACTCACGCCGCAGCAGCTCGGCCGGCGGAATGCCGGCACGCGGCACCGCGCCCCGGACCAGTTCGATGTTGATTTCGCTGGCTCCGCCCTGGGTCAGCACGGGAATGGGTTCGCTGGTTCCATAAAGCGCCAGCGTTTCGGCATTCAGCGTCACCTCCAGCACGTAGATGCGCTCGGGGCGTATCCAGGTGGGCTGGTAGCCGATCGCGTAGGTGGATGGCAACTGCTTTGGTGCGGGCTCTTTGCGCTCGGATACGATTGCCGGAACGGCTTCCGGATCGGTCACGTCCATCAGTTTCATGTTGAGGCTGAGGCCCGGGGGCAGCGTATTCAGGCCGGAAACCTTGAGTTCGCCACTGATCGCAGGACCAGTCACAGGGGGCGGTCCCACCGGCCCAGCAGCTTCCTGCGGCGCGCGATTTCCGGGGCCGGCGCCTTGGCCGCAAGCAACAAGGGTAAGGGCAAGGGTTAGCCCGAGGACGGCAGAAACTCGCATGAGATCGGCTCCGCAAAGGAAGGAAGGGAGTCCGCGTTGACGCGGATCGGTTGGGCCAAGGATATCAGCGCTCGAGCCGGTAATTGAATGAGGCGCGATTTTCGACCCCCGAATCGATCTGCACATCAAGGCTGCGGGTGATGATGTACTTGAAGCTCAGCACCTGGCCGGTGCCCAGCAAGGCTACGCCGTAGCTCACATACAGACGCGGCGACAGGTACTTGCCAACGGTGAACGCGCTGCCGCCCAGCGCAGCGGATTGCGACACGCCCAGCTCATCGACCCCGAGGCGCTGACCCAGTTGCTTGCCCAGCAGGTTGCCGCCTGCGCCCAGCGCCAGCGAGGCGGCGCTGAGCGTTTGGCCATCGGCACCGCCAGCGGTGCGCAGCGGCCTTCCCAGCACCAGGTAGCTCAGTGTTTCGGCCTGATCCATGCCGGGATCCGACCACAGGCTCAGTTCCGGGCGCAGCGCCGTGCCGCGCACCTGGATGCCCACCGTGTTGCTTCCGACAACACGTTGTGCGCGCACGTTCAAGGCCGGGTTGTCGAGCGGGCTGGCGCTGTAGCTCATGCTGCCGCGCACGATGTCCAGATCCTGTCCGTAGCCGCGGAATCGCCCGGTCACGTCGAGCGAACCGCGCCCGCTGGTCGGCCGACCGGGACGTTCGCTGATGCGCAGGGCGCCACGCAACTTGCCATCCAGGCCGAAGCCCTTGAGCTGCACATCGTCACCGACGCTGAGCTCGACATCGGCCTGCAGCGGCAATCGGAAGGCCGGGTCTTCCGGCTGCTCGGGATCCAGCACGCGAACATCGGGCGACAGCGCGGTGGTGGATTCAAAGCGCTCCAGATCGATGCGCGCCCAAGGCAGCCCGAGCTTGCCGGTTATGCGGAAGCGGCCGTCTGACAGGCGTCCTTCCAGATCGGGCGAAATGCGTGCCTTCACATCCAGGGTGTTGGAGACTTCGAAATTCTCGCCCGCAAGACGCAGCACCAGACGCTCCTCTGCCTGCGCATCCAGCAGAAACTCGCCGTCCAGTCGCAGACTGCCAGGACCGCTGCGCAGGTTGGCGTCGATACCCAATCGTCCGGCATCGATCGAGCGCACGCCAATGCGGCCCTGATCCAGGGATAGTCCGAGGGCCGGAACTTCGGCGGCGAAGTTCTCGGCCAGCACCAGCAGGCGCACATCGGGATCTCCCAAGGTGCCGGCAAGGTCCAGGGTCGCCTCGCTGCGACCCTTCACTGCCGCCAGTTCTGGCGCCAGCAACTCGACCCAGGCCAGTGCCTCGAAGCGCAGGTTTGCCCGACCGCTGAGGCTGGCATCGGACTGCAGTCCCGATGCACGGATATTGGCCTCGACCCGGCCACCGGCAGCGAGATCGCTCTGCAAGTCCAGCTGCAGGCCGTCGTCGTCCAGTCGCGCAAGGACGCGCAGTTCGCGATAGCCCAGCAGGTCGCCGTCGCTGCGGCCTTTCCGTAGCAAGCCGCCGCTCGCCGAGTGCAGGCTCAGTTGACCTCGCTGCTCACCCGTCGCGGAAAGCCGCAGTTCGCCCTCGCCGTCGACGCTGCCATGCAGGCTGATGTCCTGCTCGCCCTCCACCACCAGCCAGGGTTCAAGCAGGCCCAGCGGAACCTTTTCAAGGCTGATCTGTGCGACGGTTTCCACGTCGCTTTGCAGTGCCACGCAAAGTCGTGCGGGCGTTTCGGGTTCGGACACACAGGCCTGTTCCAGCAAGATGCCCTGCGCACCCAGGCTAAGCGCCGCTGGCTGCTGCAGCACCAGTGCCGGCAGTTCGCCGAGCTGCAGCTGCAGATCGGCCAGGCGACCACGCCATCCCTGCTCTGGGGCATCCGTATGCAGGCCGCCCTGCAGCGCTACCTGAAGCGCCAGATCGGGCGCCTGCGCCTCCAGCTCGATGCGATGTTCGCGCTGACTGCCGGCCAGGCTCAGGTTCACCTGATCGACCCGCGAGCTACCGCGCAGCACATCAGTGGCAATGACGCTGGCCGCGCCGCTGGCCTGCGGATCGGCGGGCAGATCGAAGTCGGCTTCGACGCGCCCGATGGCCACGTCGCGGTAACGCAATCTCGAACCCGTCAGGCTGCCACTGATACCCGGCAGGCTGAGTGGTCCGTGCAGGCGCAGGCGGGCTTCGACGCGACCGCCGGCATCGGGCAGCACGTCGGCCAGTTGCAGTGGGTCCAACGTCAGCTGCAGGTCGATACGTTGCCCGATACGGCCTGCGCCACGTACCCGGCTGTCGCCAATGCCGAGGTCGAGCTGCAGTTCGCCCTGGTCATCAGGTGCCAGATCCAGCGCCAGGCTTCCCTGCAGCGCCCGCCCGCGCAGCGCACCACCCAGCTCATCGAGCTGCAGGCGTGCTGTCAGACCGGCATCGGCCTGCTGGCCCGAAGTTTCGATGCGCGCATTGATCGCGCCCGGCCACTCGACCAGAAAGTCGCCCGGATCAAAACCCGCCAAGCGGCCCTGCAGCTGCCAGTTCGGCCCCGGCTGCCAGCCAATTCGGCCATCGAGTTCGAGCCGACCGGACTCCGATTCAGCGCTCAGTGATTCGAAGCGCAACTCCTGCGTGTCGCCCTGCGCCCGCGCCAGCAGTTTCACGCTGCGATCGTCGCGCTGCACCACGCCGTCCAGCTGCAGCAGGAACGCTTCCAGATTCCCGCTCAGCTGCGCGCTGCCCGATGTGACGGCGCTGGCCGGGTGATCTTCCAGCGCGATGCCACGCCATTCGGCCTGCAGGGCGAAATCCATTGGCGCCTGGCTCAAGCCGAGGTGGCCAGACAGCTCGATCTCGCCCTGTCGCAGGCCCAGTGCGAGCGGCACCAGTTCCAGGCGGCCGTCGCTCAGACGCAGCTCGGAGGGCGCGATGTCCACGATCAGGTTTTCGCGTCCCAGCCTGCCTTGCAGGCGCGCGCCTGCGGCGTCGCCCTCGGCACGCAGCTCGATGTCCAGCAGTGGGCCGACACCGGCACCGGACAACAGCCCCGGATCAAAACCGTCGGTCGTCAGGTTCAGCTGCCAGTGCGGAGCGCGCAGCGCCTGCTGCAGATCGAATTCGATGCGCAATTCCTGGGGAGCCGAGCCCTCGACCGTGAGCTTCAGGGCGTCCCAATCGCCCGCCGCATTGATGATCAATTCGGGTACTTGAATGTCGTCCACGCGTGGCGGCCCCTGCCAGCTGCCGCGCAAGCTGTGCTGATAGCGCCGTGTGGTGTGCAACTCACCTTGCAGGCGCAGCTCGCCGGGGTCACCGCTCAGCTGCAGGTCGCGCAGCAGGATGCTGCCTCGCTCGACCTGCCCCGCCGCCAGGAGCTCGGAGAAGCGCAACGGCTCGGACTGCGGCGAATGCAGCGCGATGTCGCGCACGCGCAGCGCATGCAGCGCAATGTCGACCGGCAGCTGCAGCGCCGGCAGGGTTTCTGGCCAGGGCTCGGCCTCGGTCGCCGGCGCCTCAGCCTGCAGGCGTTCGATGCGCACCCCGTCGAGGTGCAGAAACTCGATGTCGAGTCGGCGCGTCCATAGCCCCGCGAGCAGCATGCGGGTTTCAAGTTGCGCTATGTCGATTTGCAGGTTGGCATCGCGATAGCGCAGGCCCTTGAGAGTTATCGTGTCGGACACGCTGCCGCTGCTCGACGCGATGCTGAACGCACCCGGTGGCAGGGCGGACAGGGCGCGTTGCAGGGTGAACTGCAGGCCCGACTCACTACGCAGCAGCCAGGCAAAGAACAGTGCCGCGAGCAACACCAGGACCAACGGCACGCCGACAAGCCAGGCCAGCAAACGCCGTCGCGCCGCGCCGCGTTGCGCAGCAAGCCCTCTCACAGGTCGGGCCCGATGCTGAGGTGCAGGCGCAAGTCCTTGTCGGGCAGATCCAGCCCACGCGCCAGGTCCAGCCGCACAGGGCCAACCGGGGAACGCCAGCGCAGCCCGATTCCCACCCCGGTGCGTGCTTCGAAGCGATGATTGAAGGCGTCACCACTATCGACAAATACCGCGCCGCCCCAGCGCGCGCTGAACATTCGCTCGAACTCGATGCTGGCAACGGCCAGATTGGGGCCGCCAACGATGCGGCCCTCATCACGCGGCCCGATCTCAAGATAGCCATAGCCGCGCACGCTGCGGTCGCCACCGGCAAAAAAGCGCAACGAGGGCGGCAGGCGCTCGAACTCATCGGTGCTGGTGCGGCCCAACTGGCCGCGCAGCAGCAGTCGATTGTGTTCGCCAAAGCTGCGGATCCAGCGCCCTTCGATCATCAACTGGGCAAAATCGACCTCCGAGCCAAGCGCCTTGCTGCCGACCCGCAGTTCACCGAGCAGGCCGTATCCGCGGGTCGGATAGAGCGGGTCGTCGCCACGGCTGCGCAAGGCGCGCAGCGCCGGATACACCAGGGTGCTGCTGCGCTGCACGTCGGGCGGCTCGTCGGTGAAACGGAAGTCCTCCTGAACCACATGCCCGGCGACCGACAGATTCCAGTCGCGCCATACGCCCGAGCGGCTCCCCACCACTTCGCTGATCAGGGATTGCGCCACGCTGGTGTCCTGCTCGCGCCGATTGACGTTGATGGCATACCAGCCCTGAGCCCAGGCGAATCCCGGTATGCGGTACTGCAGTGCCAGCACGCGACGGCGCTGGGCGTAGTCGACAAAGGCGTCGAACTTGTGGCCGCGCTCATTGACCCAACGGCGTTCCAGCCCGGCCTTTACGCCGAAACCGCTGTCGGTCCCGAGACTGAGTCCGGCGGTGTACACCGTCCGCTTGCCAGGCGACAGACTGACCACGATCGGCACCTCGCCATCCTCCGCCGCCTCGGTCTCGGGCCGCACATCGATCAGTCCGAAGTAATCGAGGTCGGAAAGACGTGCGTGCAAGTCCAGCAGATTGCTCTGTTCAAAAAACTCGCCCTGCTGATAGGTCACCGCCGCTTCCACCAGGCGTTCGCTCAGATGATTGCCGGTGAAACGCGTGGCACCGTAGCGAAAGCGCGGCCCGCTCTCCCAGAGCAGATCGATGGCGGCACTGGAGGTGGCGCGAGTCACCTGCACTTCGGCGCGCGTCGCGCGCGCCTCGAAGTAGCCGCGTTCGGCCAGCAACCGTTGCAGGACGGACTTGGAGGCCTCGTAAACGCGGCTGTCGAAGACTTGCTCCATGCGCGGACTGAAATCCTCGGCGGCCGCGGCCAGGTCCGGATCATCGGCGGCCTCACCCTCGATCGCCACCTTGCGCTCGGATACGCGCACCACAGGCCCGGTCTCGACGCGGATCGTGACCACGGTGGAACCGCTCACTTCGCGGCTCTGAACGTCGATCTGCGGCGAGAAGAAGCCGTAGGGCTGCAACGCGCGACGCGCCTCGTCGGGCGCCAGCGAAATCAGGTAATCCAGCCGCGCCGGCGTGATCGCCAGCCGCTCGGTCTCGCTCAGCCGCGCCACACCCACCAGATTGCGCAGGTTGGCCAGCGCGTCGCCCTCCACGCCCTCAACCTGCACCCGCGCCAGTCCCGCTGCCTGCAGCAGCGGCGAAAAGCACAGCATTGCTACCAGGAGTATCCCGGGGAAGCGTCGATGAGAGGGGCCAGCATCCTGCATTCTCATTGGAGCTTAGCCCGCACAGCCCCCGTTGCGGTGAAGCTCAGCTAAGCCTGCGACAGCACCGAGACGTCGGCTACCGCCAGGAAGCGGTCGGAAAGGCGCTTGAGCAGGGCCAGGCGGTTGCGCCGCAGGGCCTCATCCTCGTCCATCACCATCACCGTTTCGAAGAAGGTATCGACCGGTTCACGCAGCCAGGCCAGGCGACGCAGTACGCCGACGTAGTCGCGCGCGGCCAGCGCGTGGGCGGTTTCACGGATCGCCGCATCCAGTGATTCGGCCAGGGCGATCTCCGCGGGTTCAGTCAACAGCGACCGGTGTACCTGATCCGGAATCGACTCGTCAGTCTTGCGCAGGATGTTGCGAATGCGCTTGTTGGCTGCGGCCAAAGCTTCGGACTCGGGCAGCGAGGCGAATTCGGCGATGGCCTTCAGGCGGCGATCGAAATCGAGCAGCGAGCCGATGCGGCGACTGCTTGTGGCACCGAGATCGGGACGCATGGCGGCAGCTACCGCGTCGAAATGCGTGCCGGGCGTGCCGCGCTCGGCGTAATAGGCGCGCAGACGGTCGAGAATGAAGTCGACCAGCTCGCCATCCAGGTGCTGACCGTGCACTTCGCCGGTGATCGCCGGCAGTCGCTCACGCAGGCGATCGAGCGCGTCGAGCAACAGGGCAGACAAGTCCAGTTCCATCTCGCCTTCGATCAGGGTGCGCGCCAGACCCAGGGCGCTGCGACGCAGGGCGAAGGGATCCTTGTTGCCGGTCGGCTTCAGCCCGGCGGCAAATCCGCCCACCAAGGTGTCGACGCGTTCGGCCACCGCCAGTACGCGGCCCAGCCCGGATGGCGCGATCGCGTCACCGGCAAAACGCGGCATGTAGGCTTCGTCGATGGCTGCGGCAAGCTCGATGCTCTCGCCGCCCGCGGCAGCGTAGTAGCGCCCGGCGATGCCCTGCAGCTCGGGGAACTCGTTGACCATGCGCGACTGCAGATCGGCCTTGGCCAGCTCGGCGGCGCGCCGTGCCAGCGCGGGGTCCACGCCAACCTTGCCTGCAATGGTCTCGGCCAGGGCCGCGACGCGCGCCACCTTGTCGGCGACGCTGCCGAGTTTCTGCTGGTAGGTGACCGTGGCCAAACCGGCATTCATCCCGGACAGACCCTGCTTGAGATCCTCGTCGAAGAAAAACTGCGCATCGGCGAAGCGCGGCCGGATGACCCGCTCGTAGCCGGTGCGCACGGCCGCCTCATTGCTCGATTCGATATTGGCGATGCCGATGAAGTTCGGGGTCAGTCGGCCTTCGGCATCGAGTACCGGAAAGAACTTCTGGTTCGCCTCCATGGTGCCGATCAGGGCCTCCTGCGGCACGCGCAGGAAGCTCTCTTCAAAACTGCAGGACACCGCCTTGGGCCATTCCACCAGGCAGTTGACCTGTTCCAGGTTGTCCTCGGTGATGCGGGCCGTGCCGCCGGCGGCCGTTGCTGCGGCCTCGACTTCGCTGCGCACCTGCGCGCGGCGCTCGTCCGGGTCGACCAGCACCTTGGCCGCACGCAGCTGATCGATGTACTGGCCGGGATCGCTGACCCACACCGGCTTGTCGTGATGGAAACGGTGTCCGCGGCTCATCAGGTCGGCCTTGCAGCCGAACAGGCTGGTATCGACCACCTGGCCGCCGTGCAGCATCAGCAACCAGTGCACCGGCCGCGCGAAGGCATGCGCGTGGGCGCCCCAGCGCATCGGCTTGGGAATCGGCATGGCGGCGACGGCCTCGGCCAGGATCTGCGGCAGCAGCTCGCCGGTGGCGGAACCGGGTCGCACTGCGCGATGCACGAAGCGTTCGCCCTTGGCATCGCTGATCTTTTCCAGCGCGGTCCAGTTGGCCCCGGTCTTCTGCGCGAAGCCGAGCAGTGCGGGCGTCGGCAGGCCGTCGGCATCGAGCGCGATGTTGAGGTACGGACCGAGCACTTCACTGCGCTGTTCGGGCTGCGAATCGCCCACGGCCTCGACCAGAACCGCCAGGCGGCGTGGCGTGTAGAGGCTGCGCGCCGCGCCATGCGTCACGCCGCGTTTATCGAGGCCGGCAATGATGCCGTCTGCGAAGCTGCGCGCCAGTTCCGGCAGCGCCTTGACGGGGAGCTCTTCGGTGCCGATTTCGATCAGCAGGGGTTTGGATTCGGACACGGTGCTTGCTCTTCGTTTGGGCCCATCAGGCCAGCTATCCCGTTCGTGGTGAGATCCGTCTCGAACCATCATCACCAGTCCTTCGAGACGCCGGGCCTCGACCCTTCGATCCGCGCTTCGCGCGGTCTCAGGGTCTCGATCCCTGCTTCTCAGGACGAACGGAGGAAAATTATCTTCGCGCGAGACTTGGTATGGAGTTGGCCTTACGCTGCCTGCTGGCGCAAGCCCGGGAAGCCCAGCTTCTCGCGCTGCGCGAAATAGGACTCGGCCACGCCGCGTGCCAGGTTGCGCACCCGCAGGATGAAGCGCTGCCGTTCGGTTACCGAAATGGCGCGCCGCGCATCAAGCAGATTGAAACTGTGGCTGGCCTTGCAGACCTGGTCGTAAGCAGGCAATGGCAAGCCCAGCTCGACCAGCTTGAGGGCCTCGGCTTCGCAGGCGTCAAAACGGTGGAAGAGTTCCGCCACATCGGCATGTTCGAAGTTGTAGGCGCTCTGCTCGCGCTCGTTCTGCAGGAACACGTCGCCATAGCTCACCGGGCCCTGCGGGCCGACCGTCCAGACCAGATCGTAGACGTTGTCGCAGTCCTGCAGGTACATGCAGAGCCGCTCCAGGCCGTAAGTGATCTCGCCCAGCACCGGGCGGCATTCGATGCCGCCGGCCTGCTGGAAGTAGGTGAACTGGGTGACTTCCATGCCGTTCAACCAGACCTCCCAGCCCAGCCCCCAGGCGCCGAGAGTAGGCGACTCCCAGTTGTCCTCGACCAGGCGCAGATCGTGCTCGAGCGGATCGATACCGAGCGCGCGCAACGAGCCGAAGTACAGCTCGACGATGTTGTCGGGATTCGGCTTCATCACCACCTGGTACTGGTAGTAATGCTGCAGCCGGTTGGGGTTCTCGCCATAGCGGCCGTCGGTAGGGCGGCGCGATGGCTGCACATAGGCGGCATTCCAGGGCTCGGGGCCAAGTGCACGCAGGAAGGTGGCCGGGTGGAAGGTGCCGGCCCCGACTTCGAGATCGAGCGGCTGGATCAGCACGCAGCCATGCTCGGCCCAGTAAGTATTGAGGGTCTGGATCAACTGCTGGAAGGTGGGTGCGGCCATGCGGCGAAACCTGGACGTGAAGCCGGATAGTATAGCCGCGCCCCGCCGTCAGCCCGCCCCGCCCATGCAGCGCCCCTTCCTGATTCTTGAAACCGGCCGACCGCTGCCCACGCTGCGCAGACTGGGTGATTTTCCGCACTGGATCCGCGTCGCCGCCGGCCTGCCTCGCGATGCCGCGGTGGTCTGTCGCGTGTCGGCCGATGAGGCCCTGCCGCGGCGGCACGGCTTCTCCGGCGTGCTGATAACCGGCTCGGGCGCGATGGTGACCGAGCGCCTCGGCTGGAGCGAGCGAAGTGCCGAATGGCTATGCGATGCGGTACAGGCTGGTCTGCCAGCCTTCGGCATCTGCTATGGCCACCAGTTGTTGGCGCATGCGCTGGGCGGCGAAGTCGGCAACAATCCGGCTGGACGCGAGATGGGCACGGTGGACGTCGAACGTCATGACGACGCGCATGACGATGCCCTGTTCGGCCGTCTTCCGGAGCGCTTCCGCGCCCAATCCACCCACCTGCAGACCGTGCTGCGTCCGCCTCCTGGCGCCACGGTGCTGGCCAGTTCGGCGTTGGACCGCTGCCAGGCCATGCGGCTGGCCGAGCGGAGCTGGAGCGTGCAGTTCCACCCGGAGTTTTCCGCCGCCCACATGCGTGCTTACGTACAGGCGCGCGCCCCGGCGCTGCGCGCCGAAGGTGGTGATCCTCGCGCCCTTAGCCGCGGCGTGGCGGCGGCGCCGTTCGCGCGTCAGCTGCTGCGACGCTTCGTGCGTCTGGCAGGTACGGTCGATTGAGAGTCTGAACAAGATCATCCAGCACCTTTCGAAAGGTTCAGGACACGATTGTCGGCTCGGTTCGTGACCGGCACACCCACCCAAAGGGCACCAAGCGTTTGCCACATACGCCGGTTGGCGGCAGCCGGTATCCTTCGCCCTCGACACCTACTTCGGAAGACATTTTATGAGCCATCGCAAGGTTGAAGCATCGCGCGGCATCGAATGGATTCGCAGCGCCGCCGAACTGCTGCTCAAGAACCCCGCACCTTTCGCGATGATGGGGCTGATCCTGGCGGTGATCGGCTATGTACCCTTGCTCGGCGGCCTGGTACTTCTGGTGCTTGGCCCGACCCTCTACGGCGGTCTGGTGTTTGCGGCGGCGCGTCAGGAGCGCGGTGAACCGATCGAGGTGGGTAACCTGTTCGAGGCCTTCCGCCAGGAAGGCAAGGTCGGACGCATGGTGATGCTCTGCCTGCCCAATGTTGCCCTGCTGCTGATCGTGGTGGTGCTGGCCGTAGTGGCCCTGGTTGGCTTTGGACTGGCCGCCGCGGTCGCGACGGCGGCAAACAGCGGTGAGGTTCCCTCCATGCAGGCGCTGCTTGGCTCGGTCGGGGTCGGCGGACTGATGATGTTTGCCCTGATCCTGATTCCGCTGGCGCTGGCCGTCGCGGCGCTGCTTTTCCTGTCGGTCTCGCGCGTGATGCTGCAGGACGTCGAACCAATTGCCGCGATGAAGCAAAGCTTCAAGGCCTGCCTGGACAATTTCGGCGCCTTTCTGATCGCCGTGATCAGTCTCGGCGTGCTGCGCCTGCTGATCATGATGCTGATTGGCAGCGTGTCCGGCGTGCTGGGGGCGCTGGTCATGGGCGTGGTGGTTGAGCCGCTGTTGGCAACCACCGGCTACAAGGCGTTTCGTGATCTCTACGGTAGCGCTGCGGAACTGGAAAGCGAATCGGGCAAGGACAGCGCTGGCAGCATGAGCGCCGAACTCTGACGAAACGGCTGACTATTCGGCCTGATGTGGCGTGTCGGCGGCGTCGCGGCGAACCAGCCGCTGCGCCGCCACGATGCCGACTTCGTAAAGCAGGCACATCGGAATCGCCAGCAGCAGCTGCGAGAAGACATCTGGCGGCGTGATGAAAGCCGCGACCACGAAGGCGCCGATGATGACGTAACCACGTGCGTGGCGCAGCTGCGCCGGACTGACCCAGCCCAGCGCCACCAGGATCACCACGGCCACCGGCACTTCAAAGCTGATGCCGAAGGCCAGGAACAGCACCAGAACGAAATCCAGATAGCGGCTGATGTCGGTCATCATCGTCACGCCCTCGGGCGTGACGCTGGTCAGGAAGCCGAACACCAGCGGCAACACCACGAAATACGCGAACGCGCAGCCGATGTAGAACAGCAGGGTTGCCGAGACCAGCAGCGGTCGCGCCAGGCGCTGTTCGTGGCGATAAAGCCCCGGCGCGACGAAGGCCCAGATCTGGTAGAGCACGTAGGGTACGGCGATGATCAAGGCCAGGAAGAACGTCAGCTTGAGTGGCGCAAAGAAGGGCGAGGCCACGTCGATCGCGACCATTTGCGAGCCGGCCGGCAACTTGGTGATCAGCGGCTCGGCCAGCAGTGCATAGAGCCGGTTTGCAAACGGCAGCAGGCACAGGAACACCAGCATCACGCCGGCCGTGGCGCGCAGCAGCCGCGCGCGCAGTTCAATCAGGTGCGCGACGAAGGTCTGTTCCTGGTCGCTGTCGGCCGAAGCGCTCATTGATTCGGTTCGGCAGGCGGCGCTGCCTTCGGTGGGGAATCCGCCGCCTGCTCCTCTGATGGCACGTCCTGGAAGATCCTGCCGGCCGCGGTGGCGGTCGTGGCAACCTCTTCCGAAACGCTGCGGATACCGCTGTCGACTTCGCGCACCAACGTGTTGCCGGCTTCGCTGGCGACTTTCAGGCTTTGCCTGATTTCGTCCGCCGCAAGCTCACGCTCGATGTCGGTCTTGACGGAATTCCAGCTGGTGCGCGCCTTGCGCAGCAGGGCGCCGGCGGTTCGCGCAGCGCCGGGCAGGCGCTCGGGTCCGAGCACCAGCAGCGCCACCAGGGCGATCATCGCCAGTTCCGGAAAGCTCAGGCCAAACATGGGTCCTCAACCGGGCGGACAGCCTCAGCTGGTCTTGCTTGTCTGTTTGTCGGCCGCAGCGGCCTTGGATTCCTCACTATCGGCATCGAGTTGCTTGGGCGATTCGTCTTCCGACATGCCCTTGCGAAAACCACGGATCGCCGAACCCAGATCGGAGCCGACGTTGCGCAGCTTCTTGGTGCCAAAAACCAGCAACACGATGAGCAGCACGATAAGAATCTGCCAAACGCTCGGCATCATGACGGCAACCTCTATGGTTCTTGCGTGGAGTGACGCGCCAGCATAGCGCGGCCGGTGCTACTGCGCCGTTATCTCTTCGAGCCCGTCGCGGAAATCCACGATCTGCGCCGGAACATCGGTGACACGACCCTCGAATGCCATGCGCGGCGTGGTACCCGCACCATAGACCAGCTCATTGGCACGGTGGTCGACATTCAGCGCTGAACCATCCAGTGCGACACCGGCAAACAGGCCGCGCGAGCGCGAGTAGGAATAGATTTCGGCGCGGAACTGCGAGTCCGTCTTGGCCTCGGCGGTGCGCCCGACCGGCCCGGCCGCAACCGCCGCATCGGCGCCCAGGGTGAACTTGCCGTGCATCAGCGAATCCAGTCCGCGCGCGGTGCGGAATACCAGCACCACATCCGTGGCCTGCACCCCGGCCTGAAATCCGAAGCTGCCGCCGGTCAGGGTCAGAAAGCTCGGCGCGCTCCAGGTTCCATCGCTGCTGCGAACCGAGACCAGCCCGCGCCCATGGCGTCCACCAATCACCAGTCCAGCCTTCACCACGCTGGGAATCACGGCGATGGCGTGGGCTTCCTGCATCATCCTGCGGGGGATGGCGCGATCCGGTGCTTGCATGATTTCCTGCAGCACCCGAACTGCGGATTCTGCCCGCGCCAGTTCGTCGGACTGGGCTTGTGCAAGCGGAGCGACGGAGAGTGAAACCGCAAGCAGGGCAATCTGCAGCAGCTTGATCATGAGCGGGGAGTCTTTGGCGGTGGACAGAGCCTGCAGTATCGACAGCGCCGGATGAATCAGCATTGAAGCCCGCGAGATCAGGCTCGCACCACGCGGCGCATGCCAAAGCCTGCGAGCAGCCCAACCATCAGCAGCAGCATCGGGGCCGCCGGACCTGGAACCGACTGCGCATCTTCAACGCCCACGCAGGACGGCGCCGTGATTGCCAGGCCTTCAAAACCAGCCCGGGTGTCGGCTACAAAGGTAGCGGCACCGCTGCCGATATCCACGCGGTAGATCCTGCTGGGCAGGTTGGGATCGCTCGGCGTGTACTCGGCAATCGCCCACAGGTTGCCGTCAGCGTCAAAGTCCAGGCCGCCATCGTCGAAGGCCGGGATGCCGAGCGGGCCAACCAGGGTAGCGATGCCAAGCTCCACCGAATAGCGGTAGAGATTGCCGTCAAGCGCCACGCCGTAAAGGGTGTTGCCGCGAGCGGCAAGCCCGGTCAAGCCCGCCGGCAGATCTCGCGGCGCACTGGCAAGCCCGCTGCCGGGGTCAACCTGCCAGAGGGTGTCAGCCGTATCCGAAGACAGCCAGAGGCGACCGTCACAGGTGAAGGCCAGTCCATAGTCGAGATTTCCGCCGGGGCCCTGCCCAGCGGTGCCCAAGGCACCAACCAGGGTAGCCAAGCCGGTCTGGGGATCAATGCGGATCAATGCGTCGAGCGCATCGTCGGTGCCGAACAGTTGGCCCTCGGCGTTCATCGCCAGGCCTTCGACATCCTGATACTTGGGTCCTACCGTCGGGCGTACCGCGCCGATCAGGGTAACCGCGCCAGTGGCGAGATCAACGCGATAAAGGTCGTCCGCCGTGGTTTGTCCGTCGGAATCAACCGAATAGCCAAACGGCTGCGCTTCCGTCAGCGCAGGCAGACAGAGCAGCACCGCCAGCAGTAGCAGCGCAAAGGGACGCATCTCTCAAGCTTCTTGTAATAATGGGCAATCGTCACAGCGCCGTTACCGACGCTTCGTTCAGCATACGGCTCGCACGTCGCAAATTCAATCGCTTAGCGCCTCCAGCTCGAATTGCCGGCCACGGCTACTGACCCTCGCCACAACATCTTGTGGTTTTCCCCCAGGAGAAGCCCATCAATAGCTCCGGAGCCTTTCTCGGGCGTCCCGACTACCGCCACGGCAGCCCAGCCCGCGCCGCTGTCGTGGTGGTCAATCTGGGCACGCCAGACGAACCCACCCCTGGGGCGGTGCGACGCTATCTGGCTGAGTTCCTGGCCGATCCACGCGTGATTGAATTGCCGCGCTGGCTCTGGCTGCCGCTGCTGCACAGCGTCATTCTGCCGCTGCGCAGCCGTCGCTCCGCGCACGCCTATGCCCAGGTCTGGACCGAGCGCGGATCGCCGCTGATGGCACTGTCGCAGGATGTCGCGCATGGCCTGCGCGAAGAACTTGTTGGCCAGGACCGGCCGCTGGAGGTGCGCCTGGCGATGCGTTATGGCAATCCTTCGGTGCAATCGGTGCTCGCCGATCTGCATCGACAAGGGGTGCGACGCCTGGTCGTGTTGCCGCTTTACCCGCAGTACTCGGCCTCCACCACTGCCAGCGTGTTCGATGCGGTGATGGCGGCGCTGGCGCGCTGGCGCTGGATGCCGGATCTGCGCTGGGTGGTCGATTACTGGCGCGAACCGGCCTGGCAGGATGCCGTCGCCGATTCGATCCGCAGCGCCTGGAATGTGGAGCCACGCGGCGAACGCCTGTTGTTCTCGTTCCATGGCCTGCCGCAACGCTATCTGACCGCCGGCGACCCCTACCACTGTCAGTGCCAGGGTTCAGCACGCGTGATTGCCGAGCGACTGGGCCTTGCGCCAACGCAGTGGCAACTGGCGTTCCAGTCGCGCGTCGGGCGCGAGGAGTGGCTGCGACCCTACACCGACGAAACCGTTATTGCGCTGGCCAGGCAGGGCGTCAAACGCCTGGATGTGGTGTGCCCGGGCTTCGCGGTCGACTGCCTGGAAACACTCGAAGAAATCGCCATGCAGAACGCCGAAGCCTTCGTCAAGGCCGGCGGCGAGCGCCTGCGCTACCTGCCGGCACTGAACGCCGCGCCGGCACACATCACCGCGCTGGCAGGTGTGGTGCGCCGCCAGACCGCGGGATGGCCAGAGTTCGAGACCACCTGGGACGGCGCGGCTGCGAAGGCATCGCAGCAGGCCGAGCAGCAGCACCATCAGGAATTCATTGATGCACGACGTCCGGCTTGAGACGCGCCGCGGCCGCTTCGCCGCGCTGCGTGGCGGAAGGCCTGGTGCCACGCCGATGTTGGCGCTGCATGGCTGGCTCGACAATGCCGCCAGCTTCCTGCCGATGGCGCCCTGGCTGACGCCGCAGTTCGATGTGGTGGCACTGGATTTTCCCGGGCACGGCTATTCCCCGCATCGTCCCGAGGGCAGTTGGTATCACTTCGTCGACTGGCTGGATGATGTGCTGGCCACGCTCGAGGCACTCGGCTGGTCTCGCTGTCACTTGCTTGGGCATTCGCTCGGCGGGGCAGTAGCCAGCGCGTTTGCCGCGGCCGCGCCCGAGCGCATCGATCGTCTGGTGTTGATCGAGGCGCTTGGGCCGCTGCCGGCAGTGCCCGGCAATGCCGTCGCAGCGCTGCGCGGCGCCCTGCAGGAACGCCGCCGCATCGGTGACAAGCGCCTGCGTGTGTTCGGCGACCCGGCCCAGGCAATCGCCGCGCGCATGCAGGCCAACGACCTTTCGGAAGCCGCCGCACGATTGCTGGTGGAGCGCGCCCTGGCGCCGGTCGAGGGAGGCTTCGTGTGGCGCTCCGATGCGCGCCTCACCCTCACCACGCCGCAGCGTGCACACGAGGACCAGGTGCGCGAGTGGGTGCAGGGCATCGAGGCGCCCACCCTGGTCATCGCCGCCGACCCGCCCAGCGCCGTGTTGCAGCACGAGCAATTGCGTGCGCGCTTCGGCCTGCTGCGCGACGGTCGCGTGCTGCACCTGGCCGGTCATCACCATCTGCACATGGAGACTCCGCAGCCGGTGGCGCAGGTCATCCTCGACTTTCTTGCTTCGCCCCTTGCATCGTCGGCCTGACGCCGTCATATGCCAGACTCGCTTTCGCCGAACGATCAGGACCCTCGATGCCCGGCTACGACGCCCCACCTCCACTGACCGGCAAGGCCGAGTTGATCGAGCACCTGGCCGGCGGTGGCAAACCGGCGTCGGAGTGGCGCATCGGCACCGAGCACGAGAAATTTGGCTTCCGCCTCGACGACCTGCGCCCGCCCACCTACGAAGGCCCGCAGGGCATCGAGGCGATGTTGCGCGGCCTGGCGCAGGAATCAGCCTGGAACCCGGTCGAAGAGAACGGCCGCGTCATCGCGCTGATCCGCGACGACGGCGCCTCGATCACCCTGGAGCCCGCTGGCCAGCTGGAGCTTTCCGGCGCGCAGGTCGAAACCATCCACGACACCTGCTGCGAAGTCACCTGCCACCTCAAGGAGGTCAAGGCGGTGGCTGATCGTCTCGGCCTGGGTTTTCTCGGCATGGGCTTCCAGCCCAAATGGCGGCGCGAGGAAATGCCCTGGATGCCCAAGGGGCGCTACAAGATCATGCGCGACTACATGCCCAAGGTCGGTGGCCTCGGCCTCGACATGATGACCCGCACCTGCACCGTGCAGGTCAACCTCGACTTCGCCTCCGAAGCCGACATGGTGAAGAAATTCCGCGTCTCCCTGGCACTGCAGCCGATTGCCACCGCACTGTTCGCCGATTCGCCCTTCACCGACGGCAAGCCGAACGGCTTCCTCTCCTACCGCTCGCACATCTGGACCGATACCGATGCGGACCGCACCGGCATGCTCGACTTCGTGTTTGAGCCCGGCTTCAGCTTCGAGCGCTACGTCGACTACCTGCTCGACGTGCCGATGTACTTCGTCTATCGCGCCGGCCTGTACATCGATGCGGCCGGGCAAAGCTTTCGCGATTTCATGCAAGGCAAACTGCCGGCCCTGCCCGGCGAACTGCCTTCGCTCAAGGACTTCGGCGATCACCTGACAACGGCCTTCCCGGAGGTGCGCCTGAAGCGTTACCTGGAAATGCGCGGCGCCGACGGCGGCCCCTGGAACCGGCTCTGCGCTCTGCCGGCCTTCTGGGTTGGGCTGCTGTATGACGACACGGCGCTGGGTGCGGCCTGGGACCTGGTCAAGGATTTCACCACGGTCGAGCGCCATGCGCTGCGCGACGGCGTGCCGCGGCATGGCTTCAAGCTGCCATTCCGCGACCGGACCTTGCGCGAGCTGGCGCTCGAAGCCTTGAAGATCTCGCAGGCCGGCCTGCAGCGCCGCGCGCGCCGCAACCCGAATGGTGCGGACGAATCCGTATTCCTCGAACCGCTGATCGAGTTTGCACTGGCCAACGAAAGCCCGGCGGAACGCAAGCTCGCGCTCTATCATGGCGCGTGGGGTGGATCGGTCGACCCGGTATTTCACGAATTTGCTTACTGACATGCGCGCGCCAGAACAAGTCCAGCCATTCCTGTTGCACGACCCGCGCATCACCGAGCTGGATCGCCTGCTGAATATGCGCGCCGTGCCCTTCGATGGCATGGACGTGGAGATGCTCGACGGCTTCGCCACCGCCCTGGTGCTGGGCCCCGAAGCACCTCCCCCGGAAACCTGGTTCAGCGAGATCTGGGGCAAGACCGAGCCGCGCTGGGAGAACGCCGCCGAGCGCGACGAGGCCCTCGCCCTGGTCGAAGCACTGTGGGCTACTGTGCAGCGCCGGATCTGTTTCGACGCCGATCAGCTGCCCAACGAACTGATGCCGATCTGGTGGCTGCCCGACGACCCGCTGGCTGAGCACCCCGACGACACCGCGATCGGCACCACCTGGGCCGCCGGCTTCCTGGAGGGCATGGATCGCTACCGCGAGACCTGGGACGCCTGGATAGCCAATGCCGAGTGGATCGAGGAAGCCGAAGCGATCATCGAATCCATCGCCGTCGGCAGTTTCCCTGGCGAAACCGAAGACGCACCTGAACAGCCCATTCCCTACCAGGAACGGCTCGCGCTGTATGCCAGCCTGCCTGACATGCTGAATGACCTGCAGCAATATCGGATCGACGCGCTCACTCCGCGTGAGCCTCTGCGGGTGGTGGCCGCGCCGGGGCGTAACGATCCCTGCTCATGCGGCAGCGGGCGAAAGTTCAAGAAGTGCTGCGGCGCTTCGGGCTGACTCGCGATGGGAACGCTGTGGACACTGTTGGGGGTGATTGCGCTGGTGCTACTGGGCGCGCTGATGCCGCTGTACTGGATTTCCCGGCGCGGACGCAGGAAGGCGAGTGAGAAAGAAAGAAAGAGTGAGTGAGTCAGTAAGTGAGTTTGTTAGCAAACAGGGCTGAGCTGGCGTGGTTCGCCAACTTGTAGGGTGGGCCTTGGCCCACCGTCGTCTCGGAGCTGCGGTGCTTAACTACGGGCTAACCGCTTCATCACGCGGGACACCACGACGTTCCTCCGTCACACCCTGCCTCAGGGTCAGCCCTTTACCGGTGGGCCAAGGCCCACCCTACGGGCCCGGCATTCGACGCAGGGTGGCCAACCATATTGGCGGCCCGGATGCGAAGTCGCCGATGCAGCTGTCCAGCCTCTGATACCGCGGTCGCGCACAGGGTGCGCTGCTACACGGATGGCTTAGATCGCCAGGCCCTGCAGTCGATCAATCCACGGTTTGTTCATGTCACGCGCATGGCGCGGCATGCGTTGCGCCAGGCGCAGGCCCTCTTCCCGCACCTCCCTGGCAGCAAGCTTTTCGCCCCAGTCGCGCAGCTGCTCGGCGTACACCGCACGCGCCTGCAGACCGGCAAAATAGCCGACCAGGGTGTTGAACTCCTGCCGCGCGAGTTCGCGCTCTCCCATGGCGGCCAATGATCGCGCATAGGTCAGATGGCCCTCGGGCGAACGGAACTCGGGGGCCCGCGCGATCAGCGCCTCCAGCAGTTCACGAGCGGGCTGTGGATGGCCGGACTCAAGCAGGGCCCGCGCAGACGTACTTCGATTTTTGGATCCTGCGCATAAATTCCGGTCAGTGCCGATTGATAGAACGGCACGGCCTGTCGGGCCTGGCCTGACTCGGTCAAGGCGTCGGCCAGACGCAGGATGTTCTCCACTGTCGGGCTGTCGGAGTAGGCTCCCTGCGCGGTGCGCAGTTCGCGCGTCGGGTCGATCGCCTGACGCAGGCCTCGCACCGCGCGGCGCGCGCCACGGCTCTGGCTGAACTCTGGTAGCAGGATGGCTATCGCGTACACCAGACTGCCGAGCAGCGGAAACATGAAGAGAATGAACAGCCAGTAGCGGTCCTGTCCGCTGCGAATCGCATGGACCGCGCAGCAGATCGCGATCAGCAGGTGCAGCCCGATTCCCAAGATGTGCATCTGTGGCTCTCCAGCGGGCATAAAGAAGCGCCCCCACGGGCGCAATTATGCACAGCGCACGGACGACTCGCGCCGGCCGGCTACAATCGGTCAATGAACAAATCCAGCACCTCGCCGTTCGATGCCTTCAAGCCGCTTGCCGGCCGTGTGCTGGAGGCCGCGTTGAACCGCCTGCTGGCCCTCGATCCGGAGGCTCGCGCGCAGTTGCTGCGCCTCGACGGCCGCCGCATTGAACTGCAGCTTGCGGCACCGCCACTGGCGCTGGCGATCAGCGTGCGGGGTGATCGCCTGGGCGTCGGCCCGACCGACAGCGAGTCGCCAGCGGATCTGAGCATCGGCGCCACGCTGGGCGGGCTGTTGCGACAACTGCCGCTGTTCCGCGACAGCGACGCGGCGCCAGTAGGCAAGCTCACCCTGTCGGGCGATGCCGAGCTGGCGCAGCGGGTGCAGCGCCTGCTGCGCGAATTTTCGCCCGACTTCGAAGCACCCTTCGTACAGGCCTTCGGCGAGATTGCCGGGCATCAGATTGCCAAGACCCTGCATCAGGCCATGCTGCAGGCGCGTAGTGGCGCCGGCAAGCTGGCCCGCGACACGGCCGAGTTTCTCACCGAGGAAAGCCGCGACCTGGTGGCGAAGGCCGAGCTTGAGGCCTTCAATGACGAAGTCGATCACGAGCGCGACCGCGCTGAACGACTGGCTGCCAAGCTGCAGCGTTTGCTCGCGCGCGTGCCGGGCGACGCCGCATGAAATCCCTGCTGCGCATCCTGCGCATCCTGCGCGTGCTGGCGCGCTATCGCCTCGATGCGCTGCTCGACGACACGCCGCTGAAACCCTGGGTTGCCTTGATCCGCCCCTTCGTTCCGCGTCCGGCACAGGACATCGCCACGCTGTCGCGCGGTGCCCGGCTACGCCTGGTGCTGCAGGATCTAGGTCCGATCTTCGTCAAGTTCGGGCAGATCCTTTCCACCCGCCGCGACCTGCTGCCTGCCGACATTGCGGGTGAACTGGCCTTGCTTCAGGACCAGGTGGCGCCGTTCCCGGGCGTCCAGGCCCGCGTGCAGATCGAGGAAGCACTGGCTGGCCCGATCGGCGACGTGTTCGCCGAGTTCGACGAAACGCCTTTGGCCTCTGCCTCCATCGCCCAGGTACACCCCGCGCGCCTTGCGGATGGTCGCGAAGTGGTGGTGAAGGTGCTGCGTCCTGGCATTCGCCGTCAGATTGCTGGCGACATTGCCCTGCTGACCCTGCTGGCGCAGATCGTTGCACGCACCCATCCGCGCGCCGACAAGATCCGCCCTCTGGAGGTCGTGGCCGAGATCGAACACACCCTGCGCGGCGAGCTCGACCTGCAGCGCGAAGGTGCCAATGCCTCGCTGCTGCGCCGCAACTGGCTGGATTCGCCTGACCTTTATGTGCCGGAAGTGGTCTGGAGCCACACCAGTGAGCGCGTACTGACCCTGGAACGCGTACGTGGCATTCCCTCCGACGACGTCAAGGCGCTGGACGCAGCCGGCATCAACCGCTCTAAGCTGGCGGCGAACGGGGTGCGGGTTTTCTACACCCAGGTGTTTCGCGACAACTTCTTCCATGCCGACGCTCACGCCGGCAACATCTGGGTCGATACCGACCCTTTGCTGCGCGAGAGCCCGCGCTTCATCGCGTTGGATTTCGGCATCATGGGGCAGCTCTCGTCTACCGACCAGTATTATCTGGCGGAGAACTTCATGGCGATCTTCCAGCGCGATTACCGGCGCATCGCCGAGCTGCATGTCGAGGCGGGCTGGATGCCCGACACGATCCGCATCGACGAACTGGAAGCGGCGGCGCGCTCGGTCTGCGAGCCCTATTTCACCCGCCCGCTGTCGGAGATATCCCTGGCTGAAGTGCTCGGCAAGCTGTTCCGCACCGCGCAGCAGTACGAACTCACCCTGCAGCCGCAACTGATCCTGCTGCAGAAGACCCTGCTCAGCATCGAGGGTGTCGGTCGCCTGCTCGATCCAAAGCTGGACATCTGGGCCGTGGCCAAGCCGGTGCTGGAAAACATCCTGCGCGAGCGTTACAGCCCGGCGCAGCTGGGCCGCGAGTTCCGCAAGCGCCTGCCCGAACTGATCACCCGCGCACCCGACATGCCGCGCCTGCTGCATGCCTGGCTGAAGCAGCAGGTCGACGGCAAGCAAGAACTGCAGATGCGCTCTACCGACCTGGCCGAACTTGCCCGCCTGACCCGCGAGGGCCAGCGCAAGACCGTGTTCGCCATCCTTGGCGCCGGACTGATGATCGTGGCAGCGGTGATCTATTCGCTGGAAGCCGGCGGCCCACGGGTACTGGACGTTCCAGCCGCGGTGTGGATTGCCGGACTCGGCGCGCTCGGCGCGTTCCGTGCCGGCTGGCCACGCGGCGGCTGAGTTTCAGCGCGCTTGTTTCAGCAGCGCTTCGGCATAGGCGGTTTCCGGCCAGCCCGGCCCTGGCGCCGCGCGCAGCGCGGCAGCGGCCGTTTGCAGCAGTGACCGCAGCTCGTCGGGAGCGCCATCGCTGCGCTGCAGGCATTCAGCCAGCACCGCCTGCGCATAGCCTTCGCCCATGGGTTGGGCCTGTTCGCTGAAAAGTGCCCAGGCTTCGCGCGCGGGCGCGCAGTCCGGCCTGGCTTCGCTGCGCGACATGCTCAGGCGCAGCAGTTCCAGACGGCTGCGCGCCAGGCCGCCGGCAGCGTGCGGCAGCAAGCCCAGATAGATGCGCTCGGCGGTCGCCAGGGCGTCTTGCGCTTCGTCCCAACGCTGCAACGCCATCAGGCTGCGTCCAAGGCCAAGCGCTGTCGACGCGCTGGCGTTGTCGCTGGCGCCGAAGCGCAGCACGGCGGTGGTGTGGGCGGCACGCCAGATCGGTTCGGCCTCGGCGTGGCGGCCCTGATTGAGCAATGCCTTGGCAAGGGCATTCTGGGTAGCGGCAGTGCGGTCGTGGTCCGCCCCAAAACGCCGCAGCGCACGCTCCAGAACACCACGTGCGATGGTCTCGGCCTCTTCGAACCGGCCCATGTCGCCCAGCAACGAGGCCAGATTGTGCGCGGTGAGGTCAGGTGAAGGGTGGTCCTCGCCATAGATCGCCAGCTTGATCCCGAGCGCCTCGCGCATCAGCGGCTCGGCTTCGTCCCGCCGGCCTTGTCGGCTTAGATTGTTGGCGAGCTGCGCGCTTAGCGCAGCGCGCGAAGGATGAACCGGCGGCAGTCGCTCGCGCGCTTCTGCCAGGGCGTCGCGCAACAGCGTCTCGGCCTGCTGCCGCTTGCCCGTGGCATTGAGGAGCGAAGAGTAGGGAATCACGTAATCCTGCGCGATGTGCCCGGTGGCCCGCTGGAAGCGATCGAAACCGGTGGCGTAAAGCGATTCGGCCTCGTCGTAGGCAGACCGGTCAGCAAGACGCACCGCAAGGCGAAGTTCGAGCCTGGCGCGCAACGACTCGCCGCGCGCATCAGGCCCCAGCGGCAACTGCAGGGCTTGGCGGGTGATGGATTCCGCCTCGGCCACGTCGCCAAGCCTGCCCCTGGCCGCGCCCAGCAGGAACATGACTTCGCCTTCCAGGACCGGATCACCCGCGGCTCGCGCCTGCTGCAATGCCGAATCCAGCAAATCGCGGGCTTCCTCCGGCTGGGCCAGGCCCAGATAGGCCTCGGCCAGTGCCAGGACCAGGCCGATGCGTACCTGGGGCTCGTCGAACAGCTGTTGCTCGATGTCGCGTGAGCCCTTCGCCAACAGGTCGAGCGCCGTGATGCTCTGTCCGAGATTCTCGCCTGGATCGGCCAGCTGGAACACCGACTTCATGAAATCGAGGGTCTTCTCGGCGGTCAATGCCTGGCGCCGCGCAGCATCGCGTTCCAGCTGCGCGAGCGCGCGTTCGCTGCGCGCCTCGTGCGCCTGCCACAGGGCCACGCCCAGGCCCAACACCAGTGACAGCCCTGCCAGGCCCACCAGTCCGACCGCCAGGGCGTGACGCTGCAGGAAACGCAGCGTGCGATAACGGCGATCGCCGCGCCGCGCCGCGACCGGTCGGCGCTCTAGGTAGCCCAGCACGTCTTCTGCCAGGGCGCGAACCGTGGGGTAGCGGTCGCCGGGCTGGCGACGCAAGGCCTTGAGCACGATGGCATCGAGGTCACCACGCAGCAAACGGCGCAAGGTGCGTGGTTCGGTCGCGCGGGCCCGCGCCACAGCGTGCGGATCATCGCCCGCCTGCGCAGCGCGTTCCGTCACCACGCTGCTAGGCCGGCGCAGGGTGTCATTCAGCACCGCCTGCTCGATACCCGCCGCGCTGGCGCCACTGCCGCGATGTGGACGTTGCCCGGTGAGCAGTTCGAACAGCACCACGCCGAGCGCGTAGACGTCGGCGGTGACACCGACCGGCTCGCCAAGGATCTGTTCGGGCGCGGCGTACTCTGGCGTGAACAGGCGTTGGCCCTGCATGGTCGTTTCGCTGGCTCGCTCGCTGTCGAGCAGCTTGGCGATGCCAAAGTCGAGCAGCTTCACTTCGCCGCGCGCCGTTACCAGGATGTTGGAGGGCTTCAGGTCGCGATGTACCACCAGTCGCTCATGCGCGTAGGCGACCGCCTGGCAGACCGTCAGGAACATGCGCAGCCGCGTCGGCAGGTCGAGGCAGGCCGTGTCGCAGTACTCACGCAGGGGCTTGCCTTCGACGAACTCCAGGGCGAGATAGGGCTCGCCTCCAGGACCCGCGCCACCATCCACCAGTCGGGCGATGTTCGGGTGCTCGAGTCCGGCGAGGATCTGGCGCTCGAAGCGAAAGCGCTCCAGTACATCAGCCGCGCCCAGGCCCGCTCGCATCAGCTTCAGGGCGACGCGCTGGGTGAAGCCGCCTTCCTCACGCGTGGCAAGGTAAACCTCGCCCATACCGCCCTCGCCCAAGGGCTCGGCCAGCCGCCATACGCCGAAGCGCTGCCCGAGTCGCGACACCGGACTGGTTTGCTGCAGCAGTTGGTCCGAAAGCAGGCCGGCGCCGGAAGGCAAGGCCGTGACCAGGGTCTCACCTTCCCGGTCGGCCAGCAGCGACAGCACGCCATTGCGCAGATCCTCGTCGTCGCAAGCGGTCAGCAGCCAGGCATGGCGCCGCTCCGGCGCTTGCTCAGCCGCCGCCTCGCTCAACGCGCGAATTTGCTTCCAGCGTCCCAGATCCACTCAGACTCCCCTGCCAGTACGATGCTCAAAGCTGCCTGGAACTATGCCTCAAGGCGGGCAGGGTATGCGCTGGGCGCGGCACTCATCCTGGGCTCCAGCAAGCGCACAGATGCGGTACCGCGTCCGAGCCGGAGTGCAATATGGCGACTTGGCCAAACTCGCGGCCGAGATCCAGCGCGATGTGCAACGTCATCCCGGTGCAGAGCAGGGTCGATTCGCGCCAGCTTCCATCCGCCGCAGTGCTTTCGCCTTCCACGAAGGCGAGACCGAGAGACTCGACGCGTCGCCGCAGGTATGCCTGACGCTGCTCGTTTTCCTCATCCGTGCAGGGCAGTGCCGATGGGTTGAAGGCCGTGATCAGACTGGCGCAGTGCTGCCCGGAGCGCGCCAGCAACCGCGACAGATGCGGGCTGTGGCAGTCGGGCTGAAGCAGCCATTCACCCTGCAGGTCCGCTATGCAGTAACGGGCGGCGCGGAAGGCGAGCTCCTGATTCGCGTTCATGCCCGGCAGTCTATACCGGGGTGGCAGGGCGACCGTACAGCCCCGGGTTCCTTCCGGCGTTGACGGCCAGCACGGCGCACACTGCTAGCATGCAGGTTTCCTTCATTGACGGGAGTTGGGCGTGGAGTTGAGCGAGTTCCTCAATCTGATGGCCAACAAGAAGGCCTCGGATGTCTTTCTCAGCCCGGGGGCGCCGCCCAGCATCAAGATCCAGGGCGAAACCTTTCATCTCGGTGAAAAGCCGTTGGCGCCCGAGCAGGTGCACGACATGGCCTATTCGGTGATGAGCGAGCGCCAGCAGAAGGAGTTCGAATCCACCCTCGAAATGAACCTTGCGCTGGCCTTTGGTGAGGTTGGCCGTTTCCGGATCAATGTGTATCGCCAGCGCGGCCAGGTGGCAATGGCGTTGCGCTACATCACCAGCGACATTCCCAGCATCGAGCAGCTCAACCTGCCGGTGATCCTGAAGGACCTGATGATGCTGCCGCGCGGCCTGGTGCTGGCTGTGGGCTCGACCGGTTCGGGCAAGTCCACCACCCTGGCCTCGATGATCGATCACCGCAACCGCCACCGCACCGGCCATATCCTGACGGTGGAGGAACCGATCGAGTACCTGCACCTGCACAAACAGAGCGTGGTCGACCAACGCGAAGTGGGATTGGATACCTTGAGCTACGCCAACGCGCTGAAGAACGCCATGCGCGAAGCGCCCGACGTGATCATGATCGGCGAGATCCGTGATCGGGAAACCATGCAGGCGGCCGTTTCCTACGCCGAGACCGGTCACCTCTGTCTCTCGACCCTGCATGCCAACAATTCCAATCAGGCGCTCGACCGGATCATCAACTTCTTCCCCGAGGGCGCCCGCATCCAGCTGCTGATCGACCTGTCGCTGAACCTGCGCGCGGTGATATCGCAACGCCTGCTGCGCGGCATCGATGGTCAACGGATTCCCGCTGTCGAGCTGCTGCTCTCCACGCCCTATGTCGCCGACCTGATCGAAAAAGGCGAGGTGGCACTGATCAAGGACGCCATGAAGGCCGGCACAGAACACGGCATGCAGACCTTCGATGAATCGCTGTACCGGCTCTACGCGGCCGGCAAGATCAGCTACGCCACGGCCATAGAGAACGCCGACTCACGCACTGATCTGGCCCTGCGCGTGCGGCTGCAGGGACCATCGCCTGGCAACGGGGTTGCCGACAGCAGCCTGGAGTTGGAGGGCCTGGATCGCCAACTCGCGGAGCGCGACTCGGTGGATCAGCATTCCTGATCCCGCAGCGACCGACTTACAGTGCGTCGCCGTCCAGTTCGCCGGTGCGGATGCGGATCACCTGTTCCAGATTCGAGACAAAGATCTTGCCGTCACCGATCTTGCCGGTGTTGGCGGCCTGCATGATGGCCTCGACCACGCGCTCGACCTGATCATCCGCCACCGCCACTTCCAGCTTGATCTTGGGAAGGAAGTCGACCACGTATTCGGCACCGCGATACAGCTCGGCGTGGCCTTTCTGGCGGCCGAAGCCCTTGACCTCGGACACGGTGATGCCGTTGACGCCGGCCTCGGACAGCGCCTCGCGCACGTCGTCAAGCTTGAACGGCTTGATGATGGCCATGACCATCTTCATGGGGTTGGTCTCCTTGCTGATCTGCGGCCAGAGCATACCTGCCGGCGTCTCCGGCCTGTAAGAAATTTCCTACACGCTGGCGGGCAAATGGATGACAGACCGGCAATGCCGGACGTGCTGGACTATCATCTCCCTTCAGGAAAATGCCGCCATGATCGATTTCAAATCCATCGACGAGCTCGCCCGCCGCCTCAATGACATGGTTCCGCCGGGCATGGACGCGGCGCGTGCCGACCTCACCAACAACTTCCGCGCCGCCCTGCAGTCCGGCCTCGGCCGCCTGGATCTGGTGACGCGCGAGGAGTTTGACGTGCAGCGCGCGGTGCTGCTCCGCACCCGCGAAAAGCTCGACACGATGGAGCGCATGGTGGAGGAGCTCGAAGCGCGCCTCGACCAGCTCGCCCCGCGTACCCGCAACTGATCCGGCGCTGCCGCCGTGGGTCTGGCCCTGGTGCACAGCCGGGCGCGGGTCGGCGTGGCCGCTCCGCCGGTGCGGGTCGAGGTGCATCTGGCTGGCGGACTGCCCTCCATGTCGATCGTCGGCCTGCCGGAAACCGCGGTCAAGGAAAGCCGTGACCGGGTGCGAGCCGCGATCCAGTGCGCCCAGCTGGATTTCCCGCAGCGTCGCATCACCATCAATCTGGCGCCTGCCGACCTGCCGAAAGACGGTGGACGCTTCGACTTGCCAATCGCGCTGGGAATCCTGGCTGCCTCCGGCCAGCTGCCGCGCGAATCGATGGCCAATCTGGAGTTCCTCGGCGAACTTGGCCTGACCGGTGAACTGCGTGAAATTGACGGCGCGCTGCCCGCGGTACTGGCGGCCAATCGTGAGGGACGCGGGGTGGTGCTGCCGTTTGGCAATGGTGGCGAGGCAGCGCTGGGCAGCGGGGCCAACGCGCGTACGGCGCGCAGCCTGCTGGAAGTCTTTGCCTTCCTGCGCGGCGAGTCCGATCTGCCAGAGGCCGTCGCGCAACCGATCGACAGCGGTCACAGCGAGACGCTCGACCTGCGCGAAGTGCGCGGCCAGCTGCAGGCGCGGCGCGCTCTGGAAATCGCCGCTGCCGGCGGTCACAACCTGTTGTTCAGCGGTCCGCCGGGCAGCGGCAAGACCCTGCTCGCTACGCGCTTGCCGGGAATCCTGCCGCCACTGAACGAGACCGAAGCCCTCGACAGCGCGGCCGTTGCATCGGCCAGCGGCCGCGGTATCGACCTGGCGCGCTGGCGTGATCCCCCGTTTCGCGCCCCGCACCATACGGCCAGCGGCGTCGCCCTGGTCGGTGGTGGTTCGCAGCCACGACCGGGTGAAATCAGCCTGGCGCACAACGGCGTGCTGTTCCTCGACGAACTGCCCGAGTGGGATCGGCGGGTGCTGGAGGTGCTGCGCGAGCCGCTGGAGTCGGGCCGCATCACCATTTCGCGCGCTGCGCGCCAGGCCGAGTTTCCGGCCCGCTTCTTGCTGGTAGCGGCCATGAATCCCTGTCCTTGCGGTTATGCGGGCGATGTTTCCGGTCGCTGCCGCTGCAGTGCAGAGAGCGTGGCGCGCTACCGGGCACGTATCTCCGGACCGTTGCTCGACCGTATCGACCTGCAGGTGCATGTGCCGCGCCCGGCAGCCGCTGAACTGCGCCACGATGCCGCAGCCGGCGAGTCCAGCGCGGCGGTGCGAGAACGCGTGCTGGCGGCGCGCGACCGCCAGCTGCAGCGCGCCGGCAAGCCAAATTCCCGCCTCGGACCGGATGAACTGGCGCGCGACTGCCGACTTGGAGCCGCGGAGCAAGGCCTCCTCGACCGCGCCATCGATCGACTGCAGCTCTCCGCCCGAGCAGCTCACCGCAGCCTGCGCGTGGCGCGCAGCATCGCTGACCTTGCCGGCGCCTCGAGCGTCGCCAGCGCGCATCTGGCCGAGGCGCTCGGTTACCGCGCCAGCGATGTACCGAACTGAAGCTTTGCATTGACGCCCCAAGGCGCGCTGGCTAGGCTGGCGGCTTTCCCCTCCATCAAGCGGGTGCATTCATGTCCCTCACCATCACGATCGAGCTCAGCGACAAGGACCTGGAGCACTTTCGCTCGGCCCAGAAGACCGCTGAGCAGCGCGCCGAGACCAAGTCGGTGGAAGAGGTGCTCACTGCCACCTCCAAGCTGCTTGAAGTCGCCCAGACCACCCAGGTGCCGGACTTCATTGCCGTGCGCCTCGACCGTCTGGATGCCTTGATCGCCATGTTGCGCGACGAAGGCTGGTCGATGCCTGAGGAAGACCGCCAGCACGTGCTCTCCGCGCTGGTCTATTTCGCCGACCCGAGCGACATCATTCCCGACGACGTGCCGGTGCTGGGCTTCCTCGACGACGCGATCATGATCGAGCTGTGCGTGCGCGAACTGCGTCACGAGCTGGAGGCTTACGACGACTTCTGCGAATTCCGTCAGCGTGAGGCAGATCGTCGTGGACTGGCGCCAGCCGAGGTCGGGCATGCCGAGTGGCTCTCCGAGCGCCGCGAGGAACTGCTCGACCGCATGCACAAGCGGCGCCAGGGCGACGAGGGCTTTGGCACGGGCTACGGTCGCAGCAGCGGTTACGGGCGCAAGTCCTACACCCAGGCCTGGCGGCCGTCGATGTTCTCGATGCGCTGAGAGCTTCGTCATTCCGGTTTTTAAGAAAACCACCAGCGCCGAGCAGATCAACGCCTCGGCGGCCGGGACCCTGGCCGAATCCCTCGGCATCGAGATTCTCGAAGTGGGAGACGGCTTCGTGCGCGGGAGAATGCCGGTTGATGGCCGAACGCAGCAGCCGTTTGGCCTGCTGCACGGCGGCGCCTCGGTGGCCCTGGCCGAGACCCTGGGCAGCATCGGGGCCAATCTGTGCGTCACGCCTGGCGCGGGTGTAGCGGTCGGCCAGGAAATCAACGCCAATCACCTGCGCGCAGTGACGCAGGGCTGGGTCGAAGGGACGGCGCGCCCACTGCACCTTGGTCGAACGTCACAGGTGTGGGAGATCCGCATCGAGGATCAACCGGGGCGGCTCAGTTGCATTTCGCGATTGACCATGGCTGTTGTGCCGGCGCGCGGCTGAAATCACCCGGCAGGAGCGCGGCCGGCGTCCGAAATGCCGTCGATTCGTGGCAAGTTCCGGGTTTTCCCCGGCCGCCACGAGCAATAGCTCAGCTGACTCGACGTAGCATGTGGGCCAGCGTCAACCCCCAACCGTACTGCAGCGTGCGGGCGTTGCGCGCCAGACTTGGGTAGAGTTCGCGCCGAATGGACAGCGCTGCAAGCACATCCCCACCTCGCGACCTGCTGCGTCCGTTGCGCTATCTGTGGCGCACGCCGCTGCTGCTGGTACACCTGCTGGTGGCGCTTCCGCTCACCGTGCTCATGATGAATCGCTGGAGCGCGCGCCTGATGATCAGGGGCGAGAGTCTGGAACACCGCACCGTCCGCTGGTGGTCGGGGCGCCTGGTGCGCATCTTCGGTTTCCGCGTGATACGGGTCGGAATACCGCTGCCCGGTCCGGTGATGTTCGTCGCCAACCACGTCAGCTGGCTGGACATCCTGGTCCTGCACAGCCAGCGCATGATGGCCTTCGTGGCCAAGCGGGAGATCAGCCGCTGGCCGCTGGTCGGCTGGATGGCAGGCCTCGCGGGCACCATCTATCACCATCGCGGCAACAACGAGTCGCTGCACGGCGTGATGCACCAGATGCTGCAACGGCTCGAGGTCGGGCGGGCGGTCGGGGTGTTTCCCGAGGGCCGCACCACGGCCGGCGAACGCATCGAGACCTTCCACGCGCGCATTTTTCAACCCGCAGTGGTGGCCGCTGTGGCGGTGCAACCGGTGGCACTGCGCTACGGTGGCGGCGGCGCTGCGCAGACGCGCGTCGCATTTCAGCGCGGTGAGAGCTTCTTCGCCAATTTCCTGCGCCTGCTGGGCGAGCCCGCGCAGGCACTGGAAGTGCACTTCCTTGCGCCACAGCTGCCGCAGGACGACGGACGGCGACGCCTGGCCGAAGCCTGTCGCGCCAGCATCAGTCACGCCATGTCCCTGCCGCCGCATGCACCGGACTGATTTTCGACCGTCCAGGCTGCTGCGCAATCCGCATCTGCAGTCGGTGTTGGCTTCCAGTCGCCTGCGCCGTCTTGGGGTACAACTGGCACGCGTCAACGCGGGTCAGACGGCCCATCTTCTCGACTGCGGCGACGGGGTTCGCCTGCAGGGTTTCCATACACCCCAGCAGCAGCTTGCCCAGGCGCGTGGCCTTGCGGTTCTGCTGCATGGGTGGGAAGGCAGTGTGCGTTCGAGCTACATGCTGAACACGGGCGCGCGCCTGCTGAGCGAGGGCTTCGACCTGTTCCGGCTGAACTTCCGCGATCACGGCGACACCCACCAACTCAACGACGGCATGTTCCATTCCTGCCGGCTGAGCGAGGTGCTGGGTGCCATGCAGGCTATTGCCAGCCGTTTTCCAGACCGGCCGCTGCTGCTGGCGGGCTACTCGCTGGGTGGAAACTTTGCCCTGCGCGTTGCGCTGCAGGCACCGGCGGAAGGCATTCCATTGAGCCATGTGGTGGCGGTCTGCCCGGTCATCAGCCCGCATCGGGGCATGTTGGCTCTGGAGCAGGCGCCGTGGTTCTACCGTGCGTATTTCATGCGCAAGTGGCGCGCTTCACTGCTGCGCAAGCAAGGCCTGTTTCCCGAGCTTTATCACTTCTCGCGCCCTGAACTGACCGGTTCGATACGTAATCTCACCCGCTTGCTGGTGGAGCGCCACACCGACTTTGGCACCCTGGACGCGTATCTGGACGGCTACTCGGTGGCTGGCGATCGACTGGCCGAACTGCAGATTCCCACGACCATCCTGACCGCGGCCGATGACCCGGTCATTCCAGTGCAGGATTTTAGGGAACTGCGCCTGGCTCCCCGAACCGAGCTGCGCATCGCTGAAAATGGTGGCCACTGCGGCTTCCTGCGTGATCTGCGCATGCGCGGATTTGCCGAGGACTTTGTCACCGAGGCTTTTCTGCGCAGCAGCTAACCCGCTGCACAAGGACCTGCAGGTCGCGGCGCAAGCCAGGCCTGGCAGGTAGAATATGGGGTTTTCCCGGATACACCCTGTGATGTTTGAATCCATTGAAGCCGCGTTGGCGCGTGGCGATGCGGCAGCAGCCATCGCTGGTGCACGCGAGGTCGTGGCGCAGCAGCCCAATGATGCGCGTGCCCTGCACCTGCTGGGCCTGGCTGAGCGTCTTTCCGGCGATCCTCAGGCTGCCGCACGCAGCCTCGATCGCGCCATCGAACTGGCCCCGGAAGACGCCCAGCTGCACTTCGCGCGAGCCATGTTGGCGCTTTCGAGCGATGACAGCGAGGCGGCCGCTGCAGCGCTCGACAAGACCCTGGCGCAAGACCCGAATGCGCTGGCTGCTTACGTGCTGCGCGGCCACGCCGCCATCGCGGAGGGCGACCGCGCCACGGCCGAATCCCAGCTGCGCCTCGCCCGACGGGTCAACGCCCACCATCCGCATGTATTGGCGCTGGCCGGCAATATCGCCCTGACCTTCGGGGAACCCAAGGATGCTCTGCCGCCGCTCACCCAGGCGGTGCAATCAGCCCCCGACGATGCCTTCTCATTGACCTGCCTCGGCCTGGCCTTCCTTGCCACGGGAAACTCCGCATTCGCTGAGCAATCCCTGCGCCGTGCGCTGGACAAGCAGCCGGCAGCGCGACGCATTCGCTGGGCCCTGATCGAGGCCTTGCGCCGCCAGGATCAATTTCGCGAAGCGCTGGCCGAAGTCAAGGTCCTGCTCGTATCGCATCCGGACGACACCGCCGCGCAAACCCTGCAAGGCGATTTGCAGTTGGCGCTGGGCGATCTGGATGCCGCCATGGAATCCTACCGGCGCATGCTGCGCGCATCCAACAGTGCCGGCGTCCCTTTGGGCTTGATAATCGCCATGTTGCTGCGCGCCGGCGCGGAGGGCGCGGCCCGCGAACTGTTCGCGGAGGTGGTAGCAGCGCGGCCGCTCGAGGACGGCGTATGGCGAGCCGGGCTGATGCTGCAATCGGACCAGGCCGCTTCGACTCTGCAGTATTCGGGACGCTGGCTGGCACAGCTGCCGGACAGTCGGCATGCGCTGCAGGCGCGTGCCGAGGCGAGCGAAATCGTCGGTGATCTGGGGGCCGCCGAAGAGGCCGCCGACGTTTTGCTGGAGATCGACCCGGGCAACTCGGTCGCCCACTTCATCAAGTTGCGGGCCGAACTGCGCAAGCAGCCGGAAGCCGCCCTGCTTCGCGTCGAAAAGCTGTTGGCCGCGGCTCGCAACGTGACTGCAAGACGCGCGTGTCTGGCGTGGCGTGGCCTGGTTCAGGACGCGCTGGGTCAGGCCAGCGCAGCGACGCAGTCCTGGACCGAGGGTCGCAATCTGTCGCAGGTTGCCCGCCCTCTGCCCAACCCGGCCCCTGCCGCGCTCTCGCCGCAGCCGAGCGATGACGGCATCGCACCGCGCCTGCTCTGGGGCCCGCCGGGAAGTCCGGTGCGACAGGTCGTCGAACTGCTGCAGCCGGTGGAAGGCTTCGCCATGCTGGACGACCGCTTCGGCCTGCATTCACGCCAGGACGGTCTTGGTCCGGATCGCGCTGATGGCGCCATTGCGACCCAGAAGGGTTGGCGACTGGTGGCCGAGAACAGCAACGTCGATGTGTCCCGCGCGCTCGACTGGTTGCTGCATTTCGATGCGCGGCACGCCAGCCATTTGCCGGACGCGCGACTGCTGGCCGTCTTGGCGGATCCACGCGACCTGCTGCTCAACTGGCTGGCTTATGGCAGCCCGCAGGACTACTTCTTCCCGAGCCAGGCTGAGGCCGGCGAGTGGCTGGCGCAGGCACTCGAGCCGCTCGCCCAGCGACTTGAGTCGGCGCGGCCTGGCGACCTCGTCATTCAGCTCGAAGCGATCCAGTCCGATCCCGCCAACTGCGTTCAGGCCATCGCCCGGTTCTGCGGTCTGGAGGGGAGGCTCGACCCCGCTCGCCTGGAGCAGAATGGACGCGGTCTCGGCGACCTGCCATTGAGCTTCCCCGCCGGACGCTGGAAGGCGTACGTGGAACCCCTGGCTGAAGGCTTTGCTCCACTGCACGCTATTGCAGAACGACTTGGTTTTCCTCCCGCCTGATCGACTCTATCGCAGGCAACACCCATGCAGCTGCGTTGTGACTGTCTTGATCACCGTGGCCGACCAGCGTGGCGGCAGTTTAGGCTCACGCCATGACCGAGTGGCCAGCCCAACTACCTGACCTGCGTCTGCTGCTCTCGCTCGCCTGGGGCGCCTACATCGTCGCTCTGGCGTTCTGGATCCTCCTGCAGAAGCAGGAGCCAGCCGCCACACTGGGCTGGCTGCTGTCGCTGGCGCTGCTGCCGGTGCTGGGTTTCGCGCTGTATTTCTTCTTTGGACCGCGGCGGGTGAAGCGCCACCGGCTACGGCGACTGCGCGCCCGGCGATCGCTGGACGAAACCTGGCGCAACTGCCCGCAACCGATCGGTGCCGACCTGCAGCACCTGGCCCAGGCCACCGGCGAAATGCCGCCCACTACCTGCACCGCACTGCGCCTGTTTCCCGGCGGCTCGGACACCATCGACGCCCTGATTGCCGGCATCGCCCGGGCCCGGAATCACATCCACCTCGAGTACTACATCTTCGAACCGGACCAGACCGGCACCCTGGTGCGCGATGCCCTGATTGCCCGGGCGCGCGCCGGTGTGCGGGTGCGCTTGCTGGTCGATGCGATGGGTTCGGGTCGCCTCAGCCGAAGCTTCCTGGCGCCGCTGCTTGAAGCCGGCGCCGAAGTTGCCTGGTTCCATCCGCTGCGTCTGCGTCGCCTCTGGCGACCACTGGTGAACCTGCGCACGCACCGCAAGCTGGTGGTGATCGACGGCCGGGTCGGCTTCGTGGGCGGGGTGAACATATGCGACGAAGGCAACGAGCGACTCAGCGCCGGCGCCTATCACGACCTGCACCTGCGCGTGGAAGGACGCATCCTGCACTGGCTGCAGCTGATGTTCGTGGAGGACTGGCACTACGCCAGCGGCGTGGCGCTGCGCGATCAGCAGCTCTGGCCCAGCCAGCTGCCCGGACCAATCATGGCCCAGGTATTGCCGTCCGGTCCGGATATGCCGCTCGAACCGATCCACCGCGTCATGGTTACCGCGGTGGAGCGCGCCGACCGCCGGGTGTGGATGGCAACACCGTACTTCGTGCCCAGCGAAGCCGGTCGCATGGCGCTCACGTCCGCGGCGCTTCGCGGCCTCGACGTACGCCTGCTGGTGCCGGAGCAGGCCGACTCGCGCATCGTCACCTGGGCGGCGCGCTCCTATTTCGACGAACTCACCGCAGCCGGCGTGCGCATCTTCGAGTACCTGCCGCGCATGCTGCACAGCAAGGCGCTGCTGGTCGACGATGAGGTCGTCATCATCGGCAGTGCCAACTTCGACCATCGCAGCTTTCGTCTTAATTTCGAGCTGAACCTGCTGCTGCACGACCGTGCCGTTGCCGACAATCTGGAGCTGATCCTGGCTGGCGACATGGCGCAGTCGCGCGAGGTTCTGGGTGCGCGCGATCTCGCGCCGCACATGCGCCTGGCCGAAGCCACGGCACGGCTGATGTCGCCGCTGCTGTAGGGTGGGCCTTGGCCCACCGTCACCCCGCAGCTCGTAGCATGGGTGCGCCGAAGCCTGAGGTCTCCCCACAAAGATCACGCGGCCAGCTTTCGGATTTGGTCCACCTCGGTGAGGATGATTTGTCTGAGCGTGAGTCGGTTGCAGGTTAGGTAGCGATGCGGGTCCTTTAGCCAGGCCAGGCCTTGGCAGTACC